>JACRIW010000008.1 GCA_016215625.1 Candidatus Eiseniibacteriota bacterium
GCTCGCGCTGCAATCACTCGCGCTGCTGCTGCTGCTCGGCCGCACGCTCACGCCGCGCCGCGCGCTCGGCGCCGGCGCCGTCGCGGGGCTCGCGTTCCTCACGCGCTACAGCGCGGTCGCGCTGCTGCCCGCGGGCATCGCGGCGGTGCTGTTCGGCGGCTCCGACACGCCGCGCGAACGCCGCCGCGAGGTGGCGCTCGCCTTCGCCGCGGGGTTCGCCGTCCCGGTGGCGCCGTGGCTGCTCTACTCGCTCGCGAGCGGCACGAAGTTCGCGTTCCAGCTGCACCACAACATCGCGTACGAAGTGTTCGCGCGCTCGCGCGGGATCGCGTGGGACACCTACCAGCGCGAGATGCAGCCGCAGTTCCCCACGCCCTGGTCGGTGCTCGCGCGCGACCCGGGCGCGGTGTTCGCGCGCATGGCGATCAACCTCGCCGAGCACTTCCGCCTCGACGCGCAGAAGGTCGCAGGGCTGCCGCTCGCGATCGCCGCGGCCGCGGGCGCGCTGCTCGCGTGGCGCGACGGCACGCTCAAGCGCGTGTGGCCGGTGCTCGCGGCGGCGGCGCTCACGTTCCTCGCGCTCGTGCCCGCGTTCCACTCCGAGCGCTACTCGCTCGCGCTGCTGCCGGCATGGGTCACGCTCGGCGCGCTCGCGTTCTCCTCGCCGCGGGCGGCGCTCGCGCTCGACGCGGGTGGCGGCCGGCGCGTGTGGCTCAAGGCGCTGCTGCTCGCGCTGCCGCTCGTGCTCGCCGCGCGCGAGAGCGCCACGCTGCAGCGCCGCGCGCTCGCGCTGCTGCCGCACGAGGCGCGCACCCTCGCGCTCGAGTCGCGGAGCGAGTTCCGGCCGGGCGACAAGGTCATCGCGCGCAAGCCGCACTTCGCGTTCTACGCCGGGCTCACCCCCGTGCCGTTCCCGTTCGCCGACTCGCTCTCGCAGATCGCGTCGGTCGCGCGCGAACAGGGCGTGCGCTGGCTGTACTTCTCGTGGCCCGAAGCCGAGATGCGCCCGGCCGTGTCGTTCCTGCTCGACACGACCTCGCGGGTGCCGGGCCTGCGCGTCGTGCGCGCGACGCACGACCACCCGGCGGTGCTGTACGAGATCCTGCCGGACTTCGGCGCCGAGCCGGGCTGGTTCATCGATTCCGCCATCCGTGAACTGCACCGGGCCCAGGCCCAGCTGCTGATCGATCGAACCGACTGGAAGGCCCGGGTGTATGTCGCTCTGTACGAACGCCGGCTCGAGCGCTGGGAGGCCGCCCAGAAGCTGCTCGACGAAGCGTTGCCGTGGGCCGGCGAGGATCCCGAAGTGCTGCTGCTGACGGCGGACAATCTCACCCAGGTCGGAAGCCCCGGGGCTGCACGCACGATGCTCGAGCGCGCCGAGCGCCTCGTGAGCGGCGACCCGCGCGTGCCCCTGATCCGCGGCTGGATCGCGGCCGTCGACGGCGACCCGGCCGGAGCCGGACGCTGGTGGCGCCCGCTGATCGAGTACACCGACGACGTCCGCACGCTGTCGCGCATGCACGACGTGTTCGCCGCCACGAAGGACGGCGCCGCGCTCGCCGCCGTGGACGCGAAACTGCGCGCGCGCGGGATGCGGCCGTGAGCGCGGCGCGCATGCTGCGCACGGCGCTCTTCGCCACGCTCGCCGT
This sequence comes from Candidatus Eiseniibacteriota bacterium, assembly GCA_016215625.1. Taxonomy (GTDB): domain Bacteria; phylum Eisenbacteria; class RBG-16-71-46; order RBG-16-71-46; family RBG-16-71-46; genus CAIXRL01. The sequence goes on from JACRIW010000008.1 coordinate 1,653, forward strand.
GCTCGCGACGCTCGCGCCCGCCGGCGCCGCGCACGCGGCGAAGGAGAAGCGCAAGCCGAAGGCCCCGCGCGTACCCGCGGTCGCGCCGCGCCCCGACTCGGTGACGGTCGGACTGTGGCGCTTCGACGAAACGCTCGGCCTGCAGGTGGCCGACGCCGGCCCGTTCCGCCTCGTCGGCACCGCGGGCACCGACACGCGTCCGGAGTTCGGACGCTTCCGCAACGCCCGCCAGTTCGCCGCGAGCGCGCAGAGCTTCGTCGCCGTGCCGTGGAACCCCGTGCTCGACCTCGAGCGGCGCTTCACGATCGAGGCGTGGGTGTACGTGAACGCGGTGCGCTTCGCGCCGCTGCAGACGATCGCCGCACGCTGGTCGCCGATCGTGAACGAGCAGCTCTGGACGCTCGGCATCGGCGGCGCGACCGTGGACGACTTCGCGGGATCGAGCGCCTACGCGGGACTGCTCACCAACGCCTCGCCCATGCACCTCGTGTTCGCGTACCGCTCCGCTCAGGCGACGCAGCCGCAGACGTTCGTGTCGGTCGGCGAACTGCCGGTGCAGCGCTGGGTGCACGTCGCCGCGACGTTCGACGGCGAGGTCGTGACGCTCTACGTGGACGGGCGCATGGACTCGCAGGTGGTCTCGCCCTATCTCATGCGCACGGCCGAAGTGCCGCTCACGCTCGGCAGCACGTTCGATTCGCACAGCCTCACCGACTTCGGCGGCGACCTGCGCGTGGACACGATCCGGGCGCGCAACCTGAACTACCTGCTCGACGGGCTGCTCGACGAGGTCCGGCTCTCGAGCGCCGCGCGTACGTCGTTCGAGTCGGCGCCGGCGCGGTGACGCGCACCGCGGACGCCGGGCGGACGACCGCCGTCACCGCCGTGGACGAAACGCGCGCCACGTGACCGTGGCCGGACGCCCCGCCGGCACGGTAGCCTCGCGTCCGTTCGCGCCTCCCGTTCGCACGCGCCCCCGCACACGGACTCCCATGCGACCGCTGCACACACTCCTCGCGCCGACGGCGCTCGCCCTCACGATCGCTCTCGCCGTCCCGCACACCGCGGGCACCGCCCGGGCCGCGACCGGCGGCGGCACGGCGCGCTTCCTCGTCGCGCAACTCGCCGAAGCTCCCGATGCCGCGCCCGCCGGGGCGCTGGCGTCCACCACGACGGCGCAACGGCTCGCCGCGCTCGGGCTGACCGTGCGCGCGCCGCTGCGCGACGGCACGATGCGCGCCCGCGCGGCCCGGCTCGACGCCGCCGTCCTCGCGCACCCGGCCCTGCGCGACTTCGCGCCCGAGCGGATCGTGCTGCTCGAGGCGCCCGACTCGGCGCTCGCGGCGCGGGCGCGCACGGCGCTCGTCGAAGGCGGCGCCGTGGACTGGGTCGAACCGCTGGCGGCGCGAGCGCTGCAGATGACCGAGCTGCACGGCGCGAGCGCGCGACCGGCCGCCGTGGCCGCGCTCGATTCGCTGCCGAACGATCCGCTGCTGCGCGACACGCGGCAGTGGGGGCTGTGGAACGTCGGCGGCGTGGGCGGAGGCTTCTACGGCGGCGTGCCGCGCGCCGACGCGCACGTGGTCGAGGCGTGGCGCGTCACCACCGGCAGCAATACGCTCAAGCTCGCGGTCGCGGACACCGGCATCGATCCCGCGCAGCCCGAGCTCGCCGGGCTCATGCCCGACGGCTCGCCACGGCTGTCCGACCCCGTGTCCGTGACGTTCGAGGGCGCGGACGCATGGGCCGACTCGAACGGCCACGGCACGCCCGTCGCGGGCGCGATGGCCGCGCGCACGAACGACGGCGCGCACTTCGCGAGCGGCGGCGTCGCGGGCGTGTGCGGCGGCGACGGCGCGCTCGAGGCGGGCTGCCGCATCGTGCCCATCAAGATCGCCTCGGGACACTCGGGCGAGTCGAGCTCGTTCGAGGTCTCGCGCGCCATGCTGTGGGCGGCCGACGTGGGCGCGCGCGCGATGAACCTGTCGTTCGCGGGCTACGAGGGCAGCCGGCTCGAGCGCCTGTGCATGACGTACGCGCTGCTGCGCGGCTGCGTGGTGGTGGTGGCGGCGGGCAACGAGGGCGCGCGCGACAATCCGCGCCGCCCGATGTACCCGGCCGCGTACGCCGCCGACGGGCTCGGCATCCAGGTCGGCGCGAGCACGCAGTTCGACGACCGCGCGACCTTCTCGTCGTACGGCCCGGGGCTCGACTTCGTCGCGCCGGGCGTGAACATCTGGACGACGTTCATGACGTACCCGAGCTCGGCCGGCGCGTCGTACGACGGCCTCGTCGCCGCCTCGGGCACGTCGTTCGCCGCGCCGATCGCCGCGGGCGCGGTGGGACTGCTCGCCGCGGCGCGGCCCGAGCTGATCGAAAACGACTTCCAGCACGTGCTGCGCGAGAGCGCCGACGACGTGTACCTGCCCGGCTGGGACGAGCGCACCGCGTGGGGCCGGCTCAACGTCGGGCGCGCGCTCGCCTCGGTCGGCCCCGAGTACGGCATCTGGCACGACGAAGTGCGCGCCGACTCGGTCGCGCTCGCGGGCGCGGGCACGCTGTCGATCGGCGAGGACGGCCCGGGCACGCTCGACCGCTTCCGCGGGCTGCTCGCCGCGACGCGCTGGGCGACCTACGCCACCGTGACGCTGCCGGACTCGTTCGCCGACTCGGTGCGCGTGTGGCCGCGCGTGGGCGGCACGTTCGCGGCGCGCGGCGACTTCCAGCTGCCGTACTTCACACCCGGGGCGGAGGTGGTTTCCCGTCAGGGCCGCACGTTCACGCTGCGCGGCTGGCTCTACCGCGCCGACGGCGACACGTGCGCGGCATGCACCGACGCGTGGGTGCCGCTGCCGCCCGAGTACGTGCGCTTCGGCTTCACGGTGATCGGGCGCGTGAACCGCGCTCGCCCGCCGGTCACCGCGGGAGACGCCGACGGTACCGCCGCCCGTGCGGTGCGCGCCGGGCCGAGCCCGTTCCGCGGCGCGCTCGCGCTGGCGCTCCCGGGCGCCGGGCACGTGCGCGTGCTCGACGTGAGCGGGCGCGTGCTGCGCGCATGGGACGCGACGGACGGGTCGTCACGCTGGGACGGGCGCGACCGCGACGGGCGCGACGCACCGCCGGGGCTCTACTTCGTGACCTGGACCGCACCGGGCGCCGGCACGCTCCGCACGCGCGTCGTGAAGCTCGGGCGCTGAATCGCGCTTGAACGCGCGGCGGCGCCCACCCAACATGCGCACATGACCCGCTCCCGCGCTCTCGCCGCTCTCGCCGCATTCGCCGGCTTCGCCAGCTTCGCCGTCCTGTCGTCGACCGCCGTCACGTCCTGCGCGCCGGAACGCCGCGCACCGGAATGGGCGCTCGTGCGCGACCTCACGCCCGAGGCGCTCGTGCGCGTGGACGCGGTCGAGCCCTCGCTCGCCGCCGCGCCCGACGGGCGCGTCGCGCTCACGGGGGTGACGCGCGACTCGGCCGGGGCCGACGTGTGGTTCGCGATCTCGTCCGACAGCGGCGAGCACTTCTCCGCGCCGCAGAAGCTCGACACGCGCGCGGGCAAGGTGTCGTCGTACGCCGAGAGCCGCCCGCTCGTCGTGCTCGGGCCGGCCGGGCACGTGACGGTGGCGTGGGCCTCGGCGCGCGACAGCGGCGAGTACGCCGACGACCTCGTCTCGCGCAGCAGCGACGACGGCGGGCGCACGTTCTCGCCGGAGGCGTTCCTCAACGACGACCACGGCAATCCGCGCTCCACCTACCACGGCTTCCTCGCGCTCGACATCACGCCCGCGGGCTCGTTGATCGGCGCATGGATCGACGGCCGCGCCTCGGCGGGCGAAACCGAACCCGCGCGCGGCGAGATCTGGTCCTCCACGAGCGACGACGGCGGCCACACGTGGCGACCGAACACGCGCGTCGCGACGGACGTGTGCTCGTGCTGCCGGCTGGCGTTGCGCGCCGATTCGCTCGGGCACGTCGCGATCGCGTATCGCGGCGCGCGCGCCGACCTGCGCGACCCGCGCCTCGCGGTCTCCGGCGACGGCGGCGCGACGTTCGCGCTCGACACGCTCGTCTCGCCCGACGGCTGGCTGCTGCCCGCGTGCCCGTCCATGGGTCCGGCGATCACGATCCAGCGCGGCGGCGGCGGACACTACGCGTGGTTCACCGGCGCCGAGAACGCGGTCACCCAGCCCGGCGTGTACGTCGTGCCGTGGCGCGCGCCCGCGGGCGCGGCCGGCGCGCGCCGCTCGCTCGGCGACAGCCTGCGCGAACCGCAGCGCCCCATGTTGAGCGCGATGGGCGCGGCGACGCTCGCCGGCGTCATCGCGCACTCCCGCTCCGACAGCACGCGGCGGCTGCTCGCCGGGCGCGCGCTCGAACTCGACGGCGCATGGACGCCGTGGCTCTTCCTCGGCGTCGGGGTGCGCACGGCGGCGATCGCCGGGGCGACGCCGCGGCTCGCGTACGCCGTCTGGCAGGAGAAGTCCGACGAGCGCTCGCACCTCCGGGTGGTGCGCCTGACCCGGCGTTGAGCCGGCGCCGGCCAGCTCGCGCCGCGTCCGTCCCGCGGACCGGCGCGTACACCCGTCCGGCTTTGCCGCTCGCGAAACGCGGGTGCTACCTTCGCCGCCCGTTCGCCGCCGCACCGCGCGCCGCAGGGCGCCGTGAGGCGCCGGAAGCCCGACTCCCGCACCGCACGAGGTTCGCTTGAGCAGCAACGACTCCGATCTGCAGGCCATCCGCCAGCTGGCCTCCGCGCGCGAGCGCATCCTCGCCGAACTGAGCAAGGCCATCGTCGGCCAGGACGAAGTGATCGAGCAGCTCCTCACGGCGCTGTTCGCGGGCGGCCACGTGCTGCTCGTGGGCGTGCCCGGCCTCGCGAAGACGCTGCTCATCTCGAGCCTCGCGCGCGTGCTCGACCTCGAGTTCAAGCGCATCCAGTTCACGCCCGACCTCATGCCGTCGGACATCACGGGCACGGACATCCTCGAGGAGGACGCCACCACCGGCCGGCGCGCCATGCGCTTCATCCAGGGCCCGGTGTTCGCGAACGTCGTGCTCGCCGACGAAATCAACCGCACGCCGCCCAAGACGCAGGCCGCGCTGCTGCAGGCGATGCAGGAGAAGGAGGTCACCGCCGGCGGCCAGACGTTCTCGCTGCCGCTGCCGTTCTTCGTGCTCGCGACGCAGAACCCGATCGAACTCGAGGGCACGTATCCGCTGCCCGAGGCGCAGCTCGACCGCTTCATGTTCAACGTGCAGGTCGGCTACCCGTCGCAGACCGAGGAAGAGAAGATCGTCATGAGCACGACGAGCGCGCAGGTGCCGAAGCTCGAGCGCGTCCTGGGCGGCGCGGACATCCTCGCGCTGCAGCAGCTCGTGCGCCGCGTGCCGGTGACCGACCACGTCGTGCGCTACGCCGTGCGCCTCGTGCGCGCGACGCGCGGCGGCGAAGGCGCGCCGGACTTCGTGCGGCAGTGGGTGAGCTGGGGCGCCGGACCGCGCGCCTCGCAGTTCCTCGTGCTCGGCGCGAAGACGCGCGCCGTCATGCGCGGCCGCTTCGCGCCCGGCATCGAGGACGTGCAGGCCGTCGCCGCGGCCGTGCTGCGCCACCGCGTGGTCACGAACTTCACCGCCGAGGCCGAGGGCGTGAAGCCCGACCGCATCATCGCGGACCTGCTGAAGAACGTCCCGACCGACTGACGCGCAGCCCCTCACGTCCGACTTCGAGGAGATCCGCATGGCGGAGACGCAGCCGACGCACCTGAAGCGGCAGATCGGGCTCTACGCCGCGACCGCGATCACGGTGGGCAACATCATCGGCTCGGGCATCTTCCGCTCGCCGCACTCGGTCGCGGCCGAGCTGACCACGTTCCCGCTCGTGCTGACCGCGTGGATCGTCGGCGGCTTGCTGTCCATCTGCGGCTCGCTCGTGCTCGCGGAGCTCGCGGTCACGCATCCCAAGACCGGCGGGCTGTACGTGTTCCTGCGCGAGAGCTTCGGCGACGCGTTCGCGTTCGTGTTCGGCTGGGCGAACCTGTGGGTGATCAAGCCGACGGTCGTCGCCTCCATCACGAGCGTGTTCGCGCTCTACTTCTGCCAGGTGACGGGCTGGGGCAAGGGCGCGGAGTTCGGCGTCGGCGCCGCGGCGATCCTGTTCCTCACGTTCGTGAACTGGCTCGGCGTCCGGGAAGGCACGCGCACGCAGAGCATCCTCACGACGCTCAAGGTGGTCGGCATCCTCGGGCTGTGCGCGGCGGCGTTCGCGCTGCCCGCGACGCACCCCGCTTCGGCGCTCGCCGAGGGCGCGGTCGCCGAGGCGACCACGAAGCCGCTCATGACCGCGTTCTTCGTCGCGATGGTGAGCATCCTGTTCGCGTACGACGGCTGGACGGACAGCACGTACGTCGCGGGCGAGGTCGTGAACCCGCAGCGCACGATGCCCATCGCGATCGTCTGGGGCACGTGGGCGGTGATCGGCGTGTACGTGCTCACGAACTTCGCGTACTTCCACGTGCTCGGCGCCGAGGGCGTGCGCTCGTACGAGGCGGTCGGCTCCGAGACCATCCACCGACTGCTCGGCGACTGGGGGGCGCGCGCGCTCGCCGTGCTCGTCGCGGTGTCCACGTTCGGCACCACGAACGGCTCGATCCTCACCGGCCCGCGCGTGACGCAGGCGATGGCCGCCGACGGCCTGCTGTGGAAGCCGATGGCCGCGCTCGACCCGAAGCGCGAGACGCCGTCGCTCGCGCTGTGGGTGCAGGCCGTGCTGTCGATCGTGTGGCTCAAGGTGGCCGGCGGGTTCGACGACGTGTCGGGCTGGTTCGTGACGACGTCGTGGATGTTCTACGGCCTCACGACCGCGGCGATCTTCGTGCAGCGCGGCCGCGAAGCGCGCGGCGAGATCGCGAAGCCTTCGTACCGCACGCCGCTCTTCCCGGTGACGCCGATCCTGTTCATCGTGACGACGGTGGCGATCATCTACGCCGACTTCACCTCCAGCGCGCCGCTCGAGTTCGACGGCGTCACGGGCCCGCTCGCCGCCGTGCTCGCGCTCGTGCCGCGCGCCGGGCTCGGCGTGCTCATCGCGCTGCTCGGCTTCCCGGTCTACGCGCTGTGGAAGGGCCGCTCGCGCGGTCCGCGGACGAGCGCGTGAGCGCGTTCGGAACCTCCGGGCCCTCCGGGCCTGCCGCGAGAAGCGGCGCGCAGCCCGATCGCGGCGTCGCGCGCGGCGGCGGCGCCGAAATCCGGCGCTACCTCGACCCCGCGGTCGTCGCGCGCCTCGGGCACCTCGACGTGCGCGCGCGGCTCGTGGTCGAAGGTTTCATCTCGGGCATGCACCGCTCGCCGTTCCACGGCTTCTCGGTCGAGTTCGCCGAGCACCGGCCGTACATGCCGGGCGACCCGCTCAAGAACCTCGACTGGAAGGTGCTCGCCAAGAGCGACCGCTACCTGGTCAAGCAGTACACCGAAGAGACCAACCTGCGCTGCCACCTGCTGCTCGATCTTTCGGGCAGCATGGGCTTCCGCTCCGCACGAGCGTCCATGAGCAAGCTCGAGTACGCGCGTTCCCTCGCCGCGGCGCTCGCCTACCTCATGCTGCGCCAGCAGGACGCGGTCGGCACGCTGCTCTTCTCGGACGCGCCCGCGCAGTTCGTGCCCGCGCGATCGGTGCGCTCGCACCTCGACGTGCTGCTCGCGACGCTCGCCTCCGGCCAGCCGCAGGGACGCACGAAGCTCGGGCCGGTGCTGCACGAACTGGCCGAGCGCGTGAAGCGCCGCGGACTGATCGTGCTGCTGTCCGACCTCATGGACTCGCCCGACGAGGTGCTGTCGGGCCTGCAGCACTTCCGCCACCGGCACCACGAGGTGATCGTCTTCCACCTGCTCGATCCGGACGAGATCGAGTTCCCCTTCCACGACACCTCGACGTTCGTGGACATGGAATCGGGCGAACGCATCACGACCGAACCGTGGGAGATCGGCGCGCGCTACCGCGAGCGGCTCGCGGCGTGGCAGGAGAAGTACCGCCGCTCGTGCCGCGAGCAGCGCGTGGACTACGTGCCGCTCGACACGCGCACACCGTTCGACCGCGCGCTGCTGGCCTACCTCGAGAAGCGCGCGAGCCTGCTGTGACGCTGCGCGTGCTGTCCGTGCTCACGTTCCTCGCCGGCGCCGCCGTGCTGTGGGTCGCGCTCGTGATCCTCGGCGAGGCGCCCGGCAGCGCACCCGAGGCGCGCCACCTGCGCGCGATGAAGAAGCGCCTCGCCGTGCCCGAGGCGTACACGCCGTACACGCTCGCCGACTTCCAGGCGCTGCCGCACGGCATCGCGCTCGAACACCGCGCGCGGCGCGAGCGCACCGCCGTGAGCTTCGAGGGCTGGAACCAGCGCATGATGATGGCCGGTGACGGGGACGCCCACCTCGAACTGGTCGCGAGCCCGCGCGCACCCGGCGGGCGCGACACCGTGTACGTCACCGCCGAGATCACTCCGCCGTTTCGCCGTGACGCTGCCTCGGGCGCCACGGGCGCCTGGCGCTACGACCGGCTGCTCGCGCTCTTCCGCCCGAATCACGGCGGGCAGACGCCGTGGGAGCAGGGCCCCGCGCGCGTGCGCGTGAGCGGCTGGCTGCTCTACGACTGGCAGTACGACCACGTGCCGACGAGCTGGTCGCTGCAGAACGCCGCGCCGCGCGCGACGGGCTGGGAGATCCATCCGGTCACGCGCATCGAACGCTGGGACGAGCGCGCCGCGGCGTGGATCGAGGTGCCGCGATGAACTTCCTCAACCCGCTCGTGCTCTTCGGCCTCGGCGCGGCCGCGATCCCGATCCTGATCCACCTGTTCACGAAGCGTCGTCCGCGCGAAGTGCAGTTCTCCTCGCTCGAGTTCCTGTCCGAAGTCCACCAGAGCGAGATCCGGCGGCTGAAGCTCAAGCAGTGGCTGCTGCTGCTGCTCCGCACGCTCGCCATCGCGGCGCTCGCGCTCGCCATGGCGCGCCCCGCCGTGAAGGGCGGCAACGGCGGCGGCGCGGCGAGCAGCCTCGTCGCGCTCGTCGACGTGAGCGGCAGCATGAGCGCCCCGGGCCCCGACGGCCGTCCGCTCGCGGCGGCCGCACGGCGCGCGGTCGAGGACCTGCTCGCGACGCTCGGCCCCGGCGACGAGTTGCTGCTCGTGCCCTACGACCGGGCGCCGCGCCCGGTGTCGGACGTGCCGCTCGGCGACGCGGGCCGGCTGCGTGCCGCCGCGGCGGCGCTCGTGCCGACCGCGCACGTCACCGATCACCGTGCCGCGCTCGAGCTCGCCGCGCGGGCGCTGAGCGAGGCGCGCGCGCTCAATCGCGAACTGTTCTGGATCTCCGACTTTCAGCGGTCGGGCTTTTCGCGGGGCGGGGGCGCGCCGGACGTGCGCATCTCCGAGGGCCCGTGGAGGGACGTGCGCACCTACCTCGTGCCGCTCGCGCCACGCAGCCGCGCGAACGCGGCGCTCACCGACGCGCGCCTGACGCCCTCCGCGAACGGCGCGGCGCTCGACGTGCGCGCGCGCGCGTTCGGCGTGACGCCCGCGGACTTCGCGGTCGAGGCCCGCTCCGCTTCCGAGGTCGTGGGCGCGCCGCAGGCGCCGGGCGAACGGCTCGGCTCGGGCTTCATCTCGCTCGGCGCGAGCGGCGAGTCGGGCGCGCTGCTGCCGCTCACGCGCACGCCCGACGCGGGCGGCGAAGCGCTGCTGAGCGAGGACGCGCTCGCGCTCGACAACCGCCGCGTGTTCGCGTCGGGCCGCGCGGGCGCGCTGCACGTGCTGCTGCGCGAGGACGGCGATCCGTCGGCGCTGCGGTTCGCGCTCGAGGCGGGCGGCGAGCTGTCCGGGCTCGACGTGCGCACGGTGGACCCGGCCGCGCTCGCCGCGCAGGCGGACGGCGCGGACGCGATCGTGATCGGCGACGTCGAACGCCTGGGTCCGGCCGAGCTGCAGGCGGTGCTCGACGCGTGGCGCGGCGGCGGCGCGCTGCTGCTCGTGCCCGGCGAGCGCGCGGACGCGGCGTGGTGGAACGAGACCCTGCTGAAGGAAGTGCAGGCCGGCACGATGGGCGCGCTCGAGAACGCGCCCGGCGGCTCGGCGTGGCGGCTCCAGCTCGAGGCCGCCGGGCACCCGGCGCTCGAAGGCTTTCCCGCGCGCCCGGGCGAGGCGCTCTCGGCCGCGCGCTTCCTGCGCGCCCGCGCCCTGCGTCCCGCCGCGGGCGCCCGGGTGATCGCGCGCTTCGACGGCGCGCACGCGGCGCTCGTCGAAGCCACGCGCGCGCTCGTGCTCGCGACGCCGCTCGATCCCGCGAGCTCGGACTTCGCCACGAGCGGCGCGTTCCTGCCGCTCGTGCACCAGTGCGCGCGCGTGCTCGCACGCGGCACCGCCGCCGCGTCGCTCGCGCCCGGCGACGTGTGGCGCGCGAGCGCGGGCACCGGCGAATGGCGCGTCGTGGGCGAGGACGGCCGCGAAGTGCCCGTGACGCTCACCGGCGCCGCGGGCGGCTCGCGCCTCACGACCGCGCCGCTCGAGGCGCCGGGGCTCTACCGCGTGTGGCAGGGCCGCCAGCTGCGCGGCAGCTTCGCGGTCAACCCCGACCCGGCCGAGTCCGATCTCGCCGCGGCCGACGAACGTGAGCTGATGGCGGCGTTCCCGGCCGGGCGCGCCACCGTGCTGCGCGCGGGCGAGTCGCTCGCGAACCGCGTGCGAGAGGCGCGCTACGGCCGTGAGCTGTGGCCGCTTTTCGTCGCGATCGCGCTGCTGCTGCTCGCGGCCGAGAGCCTGATCGGCCGCCCCGCCACGGGCGGGCCCGGAAAGGAGAAGGGGTGATCGCGTCGCACGCGGCGCACGCACTGCACGCCCTCGCCTGCGCGGCGATGCTCGCCACCGCGAACGCGCGGCCGTTCACGCTCGCGGACCTCGACTGGATCGAGGGCACGTGGCGCGCGGTCCAGACCGACGCCACCGGCGTCCGGAGCGAAGCGGAAGAGCACTGGGGCGCGGCGATCGGCGAGAGCCGCCTGGGCTGGTTCCGCTCCGTACGCGCAGGCGAGGCGCGCTTCTACGAGTTCGAGGTCATGCGCCGCGACTCGGCCGGCGTGAGCGTGCACGTGAAGCACTTCGGCCGCGACGTGACGGGCTGGGAAGCGCCCGACTCCGCTTCGGTGTTCCGCCTCGTGCGGCTCGGGGAGCGCGAGGCGCTCTTCGAGGACGCGCGCGACACGCGCTACCCGCACATGCGCTGGCTCGTGCGCGGGGACTCGCTGCACGTCACGCTCACGAGTGCGAAACCCGGTGCGCGAGCGCTCGAGTTCGGCTTCGCGCGCGCGCAGCCCCCCGCCGCGGCGCCGGAGGCGCCGAAGGCGCCCGCCGGTCCGGCCGGCCGCCCCGAACACCCGGAGTGACGCGCGCTCGTCAGCGCGGCGCCTCGAGCGTCGACAGCACGACGAACGTGTGCGCGTTGTCGATCGACCAGTGCGCGCAGTTCGCCCCGACCATGTGCAGGATCTGCCGGCCCACGAGCGAGTCGCTCGCCGTGATCGTCAGCGCGAGCACGCTCCCGGACTGGCCCGGCCCCATCGTGGAGTCGGCGACGGTGAAGTTCTCCCAGTCGAGCGTGTAGGACTCCTTCGTGAAGGAGTACTGACGCGGGAGGAACGGCGCCATGCCCGCGGGCACGATGCCCGCCGGACCGTCGGCGGCGTATGCGCCCGTGGCCTCGTACTGCGCCACCGCCGCGGCGCGCACGGTGTTGAAGTCGCCGAGCGCCTGCGTGGCGATCGCGTCACGCTGGATGCCCTTGTAGGCGGGCAGGCTCACGCGCACGAGGATGGAAAGGATCGAGAGCACGATCAGCAGCTCGATGATCGTGAAACCGCGCTGCGAGCGGAGGTTCATCGCGCACCTCCCGCCACGAGCCCGATCTGCAGCAGCGTGCGGCCGAGGAACACGGCGATCGAATCGGTCGACACGTAGCGCACCTGCTTGACGATGTTGCCGGCGCGCAGCTCGTACACGTCCGAGGTGAGCGGCGTGTACTTCACGCCCTTCACGGGAGTGCCGGCCTGCCGCGCGACCTGCGGCAGCCGCCCGCGTTCGCGCCGGAACTCCTCGACGCGCTGGCGCTGCAGGTAGACGGCGATCTTGTAGCTCGACTCGTAGTACGTGACGGGAGGGATCGCGGGCGTGCGGTACTCGAGCCACTGCGGACTGCCCATCCACAGGTACACGTTGAAGAGCACGAGCGCGGCGGCCATGAGCATGCGCACCGGCGAACTGCGGCGGACCCGCGACTCCTGCTTCGCGCGCTTGACCGCCTTCTCCTCCTCGCGCTGCATGACGGCGGCGACGGCGTACTCGGCCTCCGCGGCCTCGCGCGCTCGCTGGCGCAGCTCTTCCACGGAGAGGTCGTCCGCGATCTCGGGCTCGCTCGCGCCGGCGATCTCGGCGAGGAGCTCGTCCTCGCTCGGGAACGCGCGCGGATACGACGCCTCCGCATCCTGCGGATCGTGCGCTCGAAGCGGTTCGCTCATGGGGGTGACTGCTCCACCGAGGGGACGGTGAGGTCGGGTGCGCCGCACGAGGGCGTGCGGTGCAGTTCGTCCGGAAGTATCGGATCCCGCGAGCCGTGCTTGAGGCGCCATCGTCCCCGTGAGTTGTGCCGCGCCGAGGCGCGCTGATAGCGTGGCGCGCCCGCCCGCGATCCGCGGGCACCCACTGGCCGCGAACCGCCCGGAACATCCGTGGCGGCTTTTCGTGTTCGAAGGAGCCGCAAATCACGGTGAGTACGACCGAGGTCTTCCTCGAGAACGAGCTGGCGGTGAGGCTGGCCGAGCTGGCCGACCGCGCGCCCGAGCTGCAGGACCTGCTCGGGACGCTGCGCGACGGCTGGGACCGCGCCGACGCGGCCGGCCTGCGCCCGCGCGTGGCCGTGCGCGGGCTCACGGGCGCCTCGCGCGCCTTCCTGGCCGCCTGGCTGCAGCGCCGCACCGGCCGCACCGTGCTCTACGTGGTGCCGCACGGCGAGGCCTTCGAGGCGGCACGCGACGACCTCGAGTGGTTCCGCGGGCGCGGCGCGACGCTGCCGTTCCCCGAGCCCGACAACCTGCCGTACGACTCCTCCTCGCCGCACCCGGCGATCGTCGCCGAGCGGCTCGGCACCCTCGCCCGGCTCGCCGCGGGCGAGACCGGCGTCGTGGTCGCGACGGTGCGTGGCGTGCTGCAGAAGCTGCCGCGCCCCGACCGGCTCGGGCGCGCCGTCCTGCACCTGCGCGTCGGCTCCGACGTGGACTCGCACGCGCTGCTCGAGCGGCTCGTGTTCCTCGGCTACGAACGCCTGCCGGAGGTCGAGTCCGTGGGCACGTTCGCGCGCCGCGGCGGCATCCTCGACATCTATCCCGTCGGCGAGAGCGACCCGCTGCGCGTCGAGTTCGACGGCGACACGATCGCGAGCCTGCGCCGGTTCGACGCGGGCACGCAGCGCTCGCTCGAGAAGCTGCAGGACGCGCGCGTGCTGCCGCGCTACGAGATCGTCGTCGAGCCGGACGAGGGCGCGGCGATCGCGCAGCGCCTGCGCGACGCGGGCGACGAGGCCGCCAAGGGCGGTGCGAACCTGTTCCACGAGGGCATGGAGCGTTTCGCGGGGCTCTACGACGCGCACCTCGGCTCGCTGCTGGACTACCTGCCCGAAAACGCGCTCGTCGTGACCGACGATCCCGGCGCGCTCGCCGAGCGCGTCGAGGAGCTCGGCGAAGGCATCCGCCGCGGCTTCGAGGACGCGCGCACGCACTACCCGCTGGTCTCGACGCCGGAGCAGCTCTACCTGAGCGAGAGCGCGTGGACCGGACTGCTCGACACGCGCCCGGGCGCCGACTGGATGGCGGCGATCGTCGAGGCCGGCGGCACCTCGCGCTGGGCGAAGACGCTGTTCGTGCCCTGCTCGCCCGCCGAGCCGCTGCAGCGTTCGATGGAGAAGCTCAAGAACCACCTCGCCGAGCTGATCGCCAACGGCGTCTCGCCGGTGCTTCTGTGCGACAACCAGGGCCAGCGCGACCGGCTCTGGGAGATGCTCGGCAACGAACACGGCACGCTCGGCGTCGGCCTCGTGTCGGCGGGCTTCACGCTGCCGAGCGCCGGCCTCGCGGTGCTCACCGACCACGAGATCTTCGCGCGCTACCGGCGCCGCAGGCGCCGGCTCCGGCGTACGGGCGGCATGTCCGTCGCCGAACTCTCGAGCCTCAAGCCCGGCGACTACGTCGTGCACGAGGACCACGGCGTCGGCGTGTACCGCGGCATGAAGCGCCTCACGCTCGGTGGTCAGGAGACCGACTGCCTCGAGCTGTCGTACGCGGACAAGGACACGCTGTACGTGCCCGTGCACCAGCTCGCGCTCGTGTCGCGCTACGCAGCGGGCGACGGCGCGAAGCCGGGGCTGCACCGGCTCGGCTCGGCGCAGTGGCAGAAGACCAAGGCGCGCGCGAAGAAGGCCATCCAGGACATGGCCGAGGACCTGCTTCGCGCCTACGCCGCGCGGCGCGCGCTTCCGGGCCACGCGTTCAAGCCCGACACCGTGTGGCAGCGCGAACTCGAAGCGTCGTTCCCTTATGACGAGACGCCGGACCAGCTCAAGGCGATCGAGGACGTGCGCGCGGACATGGAAACCGCCTCGCCCATGGACCGCCTGATCTGCGGCGACGTGGGCTACGGCAAGACCGAGGTCGCGATCCGCGCCGCGTTCAAGGCCGTGCAGGACGGCAAGCAGGTCGCGGTGCTCGTGCCGACGACCATTCTCGCGACGCAGCACGGACTCACGTTCCGCGAGCGCTTCGCGGACTTCCCCGTGAAGGTCGAGGTGCTGTCGCGCTTCCGCAGCCCGAAGGAAGTGAAGGACGTGCTCGCGCGCCTCGAGCGCCGCGAGGTGGACGTGCTCATCGGCACGCACCGGCTGCTCAGCAAGGACGTGAAGTTCCCGGACCTCGGGCTCGTCGTGATCGACGAGGAGCACCGCTTCGGCGTGGCGCAGAAGGAGAAGATCCGCCAGCTCACGCGCACGGTGGACGTGCTCGCGATGACCGCGACGCCGATCCCGCGCACGCTCAACCTGTCGCTCGCCGGCGCGCGCGACATGAGCGTGATCGAGACGCCGCCGCAGAACCGCCTGCCGGTGCACACCGAGGTGCTCGAGTTCGACCCCGAGACGGTCACCGACGCGATCCTGCGCGAGGTCGACCGCGGCGGGCAGGTGTTCTTCGTGCACAACCGCGTCGAGACCATCTACAACACCGCGACCATGCTGCAGCAGCTGGTGCCGCAGGTGTCCGTCGGCGTCGGGCACGGGCAGATGAGCGACCACGAACTCGAGCGCGTGATGCTCGACTTCACGGAAGGCCGTCTCGACGTGCTCGTCGCCACGATGATCATCGAGTCCGGCCTCGACATCCCGACCGTGAACACGCTCGTCGTGGACCGCGCCGACACGCTCGGCCTCGCGCAGCTCTACCAGCTGCGCGGCCGCGTCGGGCGTTCGAGTCATCGTGCGTACGCCTACCTCATGGTGCCGAGCCGCCGCGTGCTCACCGAGGACGCCGAAAAACGCCTGCGCGTGATCGAGGAGTTCGACGAACTCGGCGTGGGTTTCAAGGTCGCGCTCAAGGACATGGAGATCCGCGGCGCGGGCAACCTGCTCGGGCCCGAACAGCACGGCCACATCATGGGGCTCGGTTTCGACCTGTACGTGAAGCTGCTCGAACAGGCGGTCGGCGAACTGAAGGGCGAGGTCGAGGCGCTCAACCCCGAGCCGCGCCTGCTCACGGACTGGAGCGCGTACCTGCCGGACGACTACGTGAGCGACGAGCACGAGAAGCTCGCGCTCTACCGGCGCCTCGCGGAGACGCGCGACGAAGGCGCGGTGGACGACTTCACGCTCGAGCTCATGGACCGCTTCGGCCAGCTGCCCGCGCCGGCGATCGCGCTCGTCGAGCTGCGGCGCCTGCGCGTGCTCGGCCGCGGCGGCAAGCAGGGCGGGCTCGTGGACAGCCTCAAGGTGTTCCACAACGTCTCCGAGGTCACGCTGCGCCGGCCGCTCAAGCCGGTCGAGATCACGACCGTGGTGGGCGCGGTGAACTTCCAGGCCGAGTTCTTCAGCGGCCGCGAGTTCGGGCTGCGCATCCGGGGCGAGGACCTCGTGCTCCTGCACCGCACGCGCGAGCTGCTCGCGGCGCTGAACCTCGCGGCGGAGGCCGCGGTGAAGGCGGGCAAGTGAGACGGCTCGCCGCGGCGCTGCTCGCACTCGCGCTGCTCGGCGGCTGCGACGCGGGGCCCGAACGGCGCGCCCCGGTCGCGCGCCGGGAGCGGGCGCCGCGCCACTCGGGCGCGCCCGACACCGCGCTCGCTCGCGCGGGCCTGCGGCGCTGCGAGCGCGTGATCGACGGCGACACGGTCGTGCTCGACGGCGGCGAGCGCGTGCGCCTGCTCGGCGTGGACACGCCCGAGGTGCATCACCCGAAGAAGCCCGAGCAGTATTTCGGCCGGCGCGCGTCGGCGTACACCGAATCGCGGCTCGAAGGCCGTGCCGTTCGGCTCGAGTACGACCGCCGCCGCACGGACAGATACGGCCGCACGCTGGCGTACGTGTATCTCGGCGACACGCTGTTCAACCGCGAGCTGGTCGCGAACGGATACGCCGAGGTCTATCGCGACGACCGTTACCGCACGAAGCAGGAGTTCCTCGCGCTCGAACGCGAGGCGCGGCGCGCGCTCGCCGGCATGTGGGCGCATCCCGAGTCCGTCGGCGTGGCGGTCGCGCGATGAGCGCACGATTCGACCCCGCCCGCGACGAGCACGTCGCGCTTTTCGACGAAGCGCCGCTCTGGTCCGCGCTCGCCGGGCAACTTCTGCTCGAGCACGTGCCCTTGAGCGCCGCGCGCGCGCTCGACCTCGGGTGCGGCGCGGGCTTCCCGCTGTTCGAACTCGCCGAGCGCCTCGGCCCTCGCGCTTTCGCAGCCGGCGTCGATCCCTGGGAGACCGCACTGCGCCGCGCGAACGCGAAGCGCGCGACGTGGCCGGTGCGCAACGCCGCGCTCGTTCGCGGCGACGGCGCGCACCTGCCGTTCCGCGACGGCGCGTTCGACCTCGTGGCGTCGAACCTCGGCGTGAACAACTTTTCCGATCCCGGCGCGGCGTTCGACGAATGCCGCCGCGTGCTCGCGCCGGGCGGGGCGCTCGCACTCTCGACGAACCTCGTCGGTCACTTCGCCGAGCTCTACGCCGCGTTCGAGCGCGTGCTCGAGCGCACGGGCGACGGCGCGGCGCACGAGCGGCTGCGCGCGCACGTCGCGCACCGCGCCACGGTCGCGGGGCTGCGCGACACGCTCGCGCGCCACGGTTTCTCGGTGGCGTCCGTGCACGAGCGCGTCGTGCCGTGGCGGTTCGCGAGCGGCGGCGCCGTGCTCGCGCACCACTTCGTCGAACTCGGCTTCATGGACGCGTGGCGCGCCGTCGCGGGCGAGCGCGCGGACGAAACGCTCGGCGCGCTCGCGGCGGAACTCGACGCGACGCCCGGCGGCGTCACGCTGTCCGTGCCGCTCGCCGTGGTGGTCGCGGCGAAGGCCTGAGCGCCTCAGTCCTCCGGCCGCTCGCCGGCCGGCGCCATCTTCACGAGCTTCGGCTGGAACGTCGCGAGCGGCTCGACCAGGTCGGCCTGCGCGCGCATGACCTCGTCGATGTTCTTGTAGACCATCGGGACTTCGTCGAGCCCCGCCGAGATCAGCTCGACCCCGCGCTCCTTGAGCACGGGATTCACGAACTTCCAGTCGTACTTCTTCTTCGCCGCCGAGCGGCTCATGCGCCGCCCCGCGCCGTGTGCCGCGGAGTGCAGCGACGACGCGTCGCCGAGTCCGCGCACGACGTACGTCGGCGTGGCCATCGAGCCCGGAATGATGCCGAGCACGCCCGCACCCGCGGGGGTCGCGCCCTTGCGGTGCACGATCAGCTCTTCGCCGTCGTGCACTTCCTTCCACGCGAAGTTGTGGTGGTTCTCGAGGTCGAGCAGCACCTCCGCGCCGAGGTGCTCCGCGATGTGCCGATGGATGCACGCGTGGTTCGCCGCCGCGTATTCGCCCATCAGCTCCATCGCGCGCCAGTACTCCTGGCCGGCCTCGGACTTCAGCGACAGCCAGGCGAGATGCTTCACCTCGCGCGGCAGTTCCGCGTGCTTGTCCATCGCGATCGCGCTGTAGTGCTCGCACACCGCCGCGCCGGTGCCGCGGCTGCCCGAGTGCGTGAGGAGCGCGAGGTAGCGCCCGCTCTCGAGTCCGACGGCCGCGTCGTTCACGGTGAAGACGCCGAACTCGACGAAGTGGTTGCCGCTGCCGCTCGTGCCGAGCTGCGACCACGCCTTGTCCTTGAGCCGCTCGGTGACGTGCGTGACCGACCAGTCCGCGCTCATGACGGCGTGGTCGCGGCGCTCCTTGAAGAACGCGCCCACGCCGAAGCGCGTCTCGGTTTCGATCGCGCGGCGCAGCTTGTCGGAGCCGCGTTCGAGCTTTCTCAGCGGCAGGTCGAGCACGGTCATCTTGACGCGGCAGGCGATGTCCACGCCGACCGCGTACGGGATCACCGCGTCGCGCGTGGCGAGCACGCCGCCGATCGGCAGGCCGTAGCCGACGTGCGCGTCGGGCATGAGCGCGCCGCGCACCGCGACCGGCAGGCGGCACGCGTGCACCATCTGGTCGATCGCGTTCGAGTCGAGATCGTGCCCCCACTGCTTCCACGGGGCGCCGCGGCCGGGTGCGGAAAGTCCGTCCATGCACCCGTATGTACTCCCTTCCGCGCGATTCGGCTAGGCTGCGCCGCGCATGGCACGCATCGTCTTCTGCACGCTCGGCTCGCTCGGCGACCTGCATCCCTACATGGCGGTCGCGCGCGAACTCGCCGCGCGCGGGCACGCGCCGGTGATCGCGACGCACCCGTACTACCGGGCGCGCGTCGAAGGCGTCGGCGTCGGTTTCGCGCCGGTGCGCCCCGACATGAGCGAATACGGCGATCCGGCCGAGGTCATGCGCAAGGCGATGGACCTGCGCCACGGCAGCCGCTGGATCCTCGAGCACGTCGTGCTCGCGAAGCTGACCGAGAGCCGCGACGACCTGATGGCCGCGTGCGCGGGCGCGGACCTCGTCGTCAGCCACGTGCTCACGCTCACGGCGCCGCTCGTCGCCGAAAAGCTCGGCGTCCCGCGCGTGCACTCCGTGCTGCAGCCGATGACGATGTACTCGTGCACCGATCCGCCGCTGATGCCGGGCATGCCGCTGCACGATCAGGCGCTCCGGTGGGGCCCGGGCGTGTGGCGCGCGCTGTACGCGGTCCTGCGCGCGGCGGGCACGCCGTGGTTCGCTCCGTTCGAGCGCATGCGGCGCGAGATGGGACTGCCGCGCGCGGCCGCGCACCCGATGCTCGGGCTCTCGCACGGCGTGCCGACGCTCGCCATGTTCTCGCGCGTGCTCGCCGCGCCCCAGCCCGACTGGCCCGCGCGCACGACCCTCACCGGCTTCTGCGTGCACGACCGCGACGGCGCGGGCGGCGGCATGAGCGGCGAGCTGCGCGCGTTCCTCGACGCGGGCGAGCCGCCGGTCGTGTTCACGCTCGGGTCCGCGGGCGTCTTCGACGCGCGCGAGTTCTGGGACGTGGCGGCACGCGTGTCGCGCACGCTCGGCGTGCGCGCCGTGCTGCTCACGGGGACCGACGGCCCGGCCGAGCGCCCGGACCTGAACGACGGCGCACGCGTGCTCGCGGTGCCGTACGCGCCGCACTCCGAACTCTTCCCGCGCGCCGCGGTCACGGTGCACTGCGGCGGCGTGGGCACGACCGGGCAGGCGCTCGCCTCCGGGCGCCCCATGCTGATCATGCCCTACAGCCACGACCAGCCCGACAACGCCCGGCGCTGCGCCCGGCTGGGCGTCGCGCGCGTGGTGCGGCGTGACCTGTGGCGCGACGCGATCGTGACGCGCGAGCTGGGCGCGCTGCTCGCCGACCGCGAGGCCGCCGCACGCGCCGGGGCGGTCGCGGCCGAGGTGCGGGCCGAGCGTGGAGCCGCCGCGGCGGCGGACGCGCTCGAGGACGCGCTGCGCGGCTGAAAGCCGGACGACGCGGCGGCCCTGCCCCCCGGAACGGCGGCACGCGGCACGCACGCCGGGCCTCGGCTTGTCTCCGCGGGAACCGCGCCCTAACGTGGCGCCGTTCACACCCCACGCAGCACCGCAATCGCCGAAAAGGATGGCTCCGTGACCCGCTCCTTCCCGCGCGCCGCATCGCTGGCGCTTCTCTTCGCCCTCGCGCTCACCAGCTGCACCGCCGGCGACCGTCCCGTCGCCAAGGTCGGCAACCGCCTCATCACCGCCGCCGAGTTCGAGCGCCGCGTGCAGGGCAACGAAATGCAGTACCCCGCGAACCCCGACCAGGCGCGCGCGGCCGCACTCGACGACCTCGTGAAGGGCGAGCTGCTGCTGCAGGCCGCGCGCGGCCGCGGCGCCGACACGAGCGCGGTCTACCGCGCCATGGCGCAGCAGGTCGCCGAGCGCGTGCTCGCGCAGGCGATCTCCGAGAAGCTCGCGCCGCCCACCGTGGCGGTGAGCGAGGCCGAAGCCCGCGAGCTCTGGAGCTGGATGGCCGAGAAGGCCGACGTGCAGATGATCTACGCGGTGGACGAGGCGAACGCGAGCGCCGCGAAGGCCGCGATCGACGCCGGGCAGCCGTTCGCCGACGTCGCGATGCGCTTCTCCGTCCCCGGCGCGCTGCAGAACAACGGCAACCTCGGGCTCGTGACGCCGGGTTCGCTCGTGTCGCCGCTCGACCAGGCGCTGCGCTCGCTGCCGATCGGCAAGCCCGGCGGCCCGTACGAGACGCCGCAGGGGTTCTTCTTCGTGCTCGTGAAGGGCCGCCAGAAGGCCGAAGTCGCTCCGTTCGAGTCGCTGCAGCCCGCGCTCATGGAGCGCCTGCGCCAGCGCAAGCGCATGATGGCGATGAGCGCGGCGCTCGTCTCGATCGAGAAGGCGTATCGCGGCACGCTCGTCGCCGGCGCGCCGCAGCTGCTGTTCCGCTACTTCACGCAGTTCCGCGTCGGCGAGCAGGCGCCGTGGACGCCGAACGCCACGGAGCGCGCGCAGGTGCTCGCGAAGTGGGACGGCGGCACGCTCACGTTCGGCGACGTGCTCGACGAGCTGAACAAGCCCGAGGCGAACAAGCCGGCCGCCAGCGTGCTGCCCGCGATCGAGGCGTGGATGCGCGGCCTCATGCGCACGCGCATCGTGATCCAGGAGGCGCGCCGCCGGCACCTGCACGAGGAGCCCGCGATCGCCCGCCGCATCCAGGCGGAGCTCGACGAGTACCTCGCGCAGGGCGAGTACGCGCTCGCGATCCAGAACGTGACGCAGCCGACCGACGAGCAGGCGCGCGAGGCGTGGGACGCGATGAAGGCGAACTACGAGCAGCTCGATCGCGCGCACCTGCAGTTCGTCGTCGTGCCGGACTCGGCGAAGGCGGCGCAGATCGCCATGCACGGCGGGCACAGCGGCACGCTCGCCGAGGCCGTCGCGATGGCCGACCCGTCGCTGAAGGCGATGGACGTGACGGTGACCTTCCCCTCGAACGATCCCGAACTGATGACGCTCCAGGGACGGCTCCTGCGCATGGCGCCCGGCGACTGGGCCGGCCCCGAGCAGGTCGCCGGCGGCTGGCGGCTGCTGCAGCTGCAGGACAAGGTGCAGGGTCCGCGCGAGTACGGGCAGCTCAGCCCCGAGGTCGTGCAGAGCGTGAAGGCGAACGCGTGGGAGATGGCGCGCAACCGCCACTTCGAGCTCTACCTCGACTCGCTCCGCACGGTGTTCAAGCCGACGCCCGTGCCCGAGAACCTCGCGCGCGTGGCGTGGCCCCTGCCTCGTCCCGTGGGCGTGCGCTGATCCGGATGCGCGCCCTGCTGCGCACGCTGCAGGCGGCGCTGGCGCTCTTCGGCGCCACCGCCGCGCACGCCGACCCCTTGGCCGAGTCCCTCGGCGAAGGGGTCGTGCGTTGGTGGGCCGACGCGGCTTCGCGCGACGCGGCGCCGGTGAGCGTGATGCTCGCCGAGCCGCGCGCGGGCAGGCCGCTCGAACGCGGCGGCGCGATCGTACCGCGGTTCCTGCTGCAGGGCGGCGGGCGCATCGTCCGCCTCGACGTCCCGCGCGGCACCACGCTGCACGGCACCGGCGAGGTCGGCGGCCCGCTCGTGCGCAACGGCCGCCAGGTGACCTGCTGGAACACGGACGCGTACGCCTACGGCGCGACGAGCGCGTCCCTGTACCAGTCGCATCCCTGGGTGCTCGGCGTGCGCCCCGACGGCACCGCGTTCGGCGTGCTCGCCGACACGCCCGAGCGCCTCACGATCGACCTCACGCGCGGCATCGAGTTCCGCGCGCAGGGCGCGCCGTTCCCGGTGATCGTGATCGACGAGGCGACCCCGCTCGAGGTGCTCGCCACGCTCGCCGACCTGACGGGCCACATGCCGCTGCCGCCGCGCTGGGCGCTCGGCTTCCAGCAGTGCCGCTACTCGTACGCGCCCGCTGCGGAGGTCGAGCGCATCGCGCGCGAGTTCCGCGCCCGCGCGCTGCCGTGCGACGTGCTGTGGATGGACATCGACTACATGGACCGGCGCAAGCCGTTCACGTTCGACCCTCGCGGCTTCGCGAACCCCGCGGCGCTCGCGGACACGCTGCGATCGCGCGGCTTCCGCTCGGTCTGGATCCTCGATCCGGGCATCAAGCAGGAGCCCGGCGATCTCGTGTACGAGCAGGGAAACGCGGGCGGCCACTGGGTGAAGATGGCCGACGGCACGCCGTACACGGGCCGCGTGTGGCCGGGCACGTGCGTGTTCCCCGACTTCACGCGGCGCGCGACGCGCGAGTGGTGGGGCGCGCTCACCGCGCGCTTCGCCGAGCGCGCGGGCGCCGACGGCATCTGGAACGACATGAACGAGCCGGCGGTGTTCGACGTCGAGGGCAAGACGATGCCGATCACCGCGAAGCACGAGGCCGACGCCGAACTCGGCGGAACCGGCTTCCACGCGCGCTACCACAACCTGTACGGCCAGCAGATGGCGCGCGCGACGTTCGAAGGCCTGCGCGCGGCGCGGCCGGAGAAGCGGCCGTTCGTGCTGTCGCGCGCGAACGCGCTCGGCGGGCAGCGGTACGCGGCGGCATGGACCGGCGACAACCGCGCGAACGACGAGCACCTGCACATGACGCTCGCGATGGCGCTCAACCTCGGACTGAGCGGCCAGCCGTTCTCGGGTCCGGACATCGGCGGCTACGCGGGGCCCTGCACGGGCGACGACTACCTGCGCTGGCTCGGGCTCGGCGCGCTGCTGCCGTTCGCGCGCGCGCACACCGAGACGGGCAACATCCGCAAGGAACCCTGGAGCTTCGGGCCGCAGGTCGAGGCGCTCGCGCGCCGCGCGCTCGAGACGCGCTACCGGCTGCTGCCCTACCTGTACACGTGCTTCGAGGAAGCCTCGCGCACCGGCGCGCCGATCGCGCGCCCCGCGTTCTTCGCGGACCTCGCGCGCACCGAGCTGCGGAACGTCGAGCACGAGTTCCTGATCGGCGCCGACGTCGCGGCGCGGCTGGCGTGGGCGGAGCCGATGCCGGACAGCCCCTCGCTGGTCGCCGATCGCGGCCGCTGGCCGCGCGTGACGGTCGTGCCCGGCGGCGAGAGCGAGCTGCTGCCCACGCTGCACGTGCGCGCGGGCGCGATCGTGCCGCTCGGGCCCGTCCTGCAGTATTCGGACGAGAAGCCGCTCGACGAGGTCGAGCTGCTCGTCGCGCCGGATGCCGAAGGTCACGCCGAAGGCGTGTTGTACGAAGACGCGGGCGACGGCTACGGCTACCAGCGCGGCGAGTACCGGCGCTGGACGTTCACGGCGGTGACCGGCGCGGACAAGCAGGTGCGCGTGAGCGTGCAGTCCGTGGGCACGTGGGCGCCGCCCGCGGGCCGCACGTGGCGCGTCACGCTCGCCGGCGCCCCGAAGGGCGCGACGGGCGAAGTGACGCCGTAGCGTCGCACGCACGACACACCACTGCTCGGAACTGGTCGAAACTGGCCGCGCGGCCAGTTTTGTTGCGTGACACTGAACTGAATGAGGCTTGCGAAGAGGGCGGATCACAGTTCGCGGTGAGCGGGCTGCGCAACATGGCCTCGCGACCAACGACACCGCTATCGAAGCGCTCCTGCAGCGCGCGCACCCGCGAGGAATCCGTGAAATCCCCTCGTGAGCCACTCCCGATACTTCATCTGACTCGCGGATCCGCCATCGGCAAGAGAGCCGATTCGCGTCGTGTCGATGTCGTAGTGAAACGCCGCGTCGTAGACGATGCCGAGACAGTTCACGACATCCGTCACCTCGACGTCCTCCCACTCTCGACGCAGACAACGCACGAGGCACGTCTCCCGAACCTCGTCGCCGAGCATGTCGAGCGTGACGATCGCCGCGGCCATTGCATCGACACGGTTGCGACTCCGATGCTCGCAATAGGTCGTCATGAACCGATTGAACACGCGTCGTTGAATCGGCCGACCGTCAGGACCGCTCATCACTCGTAACCACCCAACGACAACGGACTCCAATCCAGCCGCGGCGAACAAAAGAATTCCGATGGGCGTGGGGCCGTGAAAACGCCTCAACAGCCGTTCGAGATCGAGACTCGCGGCCCCGACGGCCAAAGGTCCCAGATCCGCGTCCTCGGATCGAACATCCGAGACCTTCCAAAGCCGATGCTCGAGAAGCAGCGCATCCACCTGGAGCCAGGCTGCGGCGAGCGCGTCGTCCGTAGAAAGCCCCGCGGACTTGTAACGGGCCGCCCTCGCCCGAAACCGCTTCGTCTCCTGATCACGAAACAACATTTGAACCACTGCGAGTCCGACGTAGACGGCCGCGACGACCGCGGCCACTCGGACCCAGAACCATTCGAGAACCACCACGACGTTGTCCTCCCGATCCCCGCGAACACCCCCTACCGCAGCTTCCTCCGCACCTCCGCCGCGCGGCGCTCGCTCGCCTCGACGCGCGTGCCGTCCTTGAGCCGCAGCACGAGCACGCCGTCCTCGGCGCCGTAGCTCTCGATCGCCGCGAGGTTCACGAGCGCGCCGCGGTGCACGCGCACGAACATGCCGTCGGGCAGGCGCGACTCGAGCTCCTGCAGCGTGTAGTCCACGAGGAACTCCTTGCCTTCGCTGCGCGCCAGCACGAGCCGGTCGCGCGAGAACACGAGCGGCACCTCGGCGAGATCGAGCAGCTTCACCTCGCGGCGGTGGCGCACCGGCAGGCGGTGCAGCGGCTGCGCGTGCTGCTGCAGCGCTTCGTTCGCGAGCGCCTCGCGCACCGCGCCGGCGTTGCCCGAACGCTTCGCGCCCGCGGCCGCCTCGGTGCGCACGCGCTTCACGGTCTCGCCCAGCCGCTCGCGCCGGATCGGCTTCAGCACGTAGTCGAGCGCCGCGAGCTCGAACGCTTCGACCGCATGCTGGTCGTACGCCGTCACGAACACCACGATCGGCGCGTCGTCGCCCTTCAGGTGGCGCGCGACCTCGAGGCCCGACAGGTCCGGCATGTGGATGTCGAGGAACACGGCGTCCGGCTTGTGGCGCGCGATCAGCGCGAGCGCCTCGCCGCCACCCTTGGCGACGCCGGCGACCTCGACGTCCTCGTGCTCGCCGAGCAGCTTCTCCAGGAACTGACGCGCGCGCGGCTCGTCGTCCGCGATCACCACCCGCAACCGGTCCTGCTGGCTCATCGAATGCCTCCTGTCGAAACGGGCCAACGCATGCGCACGACGAATCCCTCGCGGCCCGCGCCGTCGCCGCCCCGGGCGGCCCGGGCGGCCCGGCCGGACTCCAGCACGGCGTCCGGCCCCGCGAATCTCCGCACGCGCTGCTCCAGGTTGTCCAATCCCACGCTCAGCCCCGGCGCGTTCGTGCCGTTCGGGCTGCCGTCGTCGGCGAACTCGAGTTCGAGCCAGCCCTGCTCGCAGCGCGCACGCAGCCTCATCGTGAGCGCGGACGCTTCGGGCGCGAGTCCGTGCTTGAGCGAGTTCTCCACGAGCGGCTGCAGCAGCAGCGGCGGCACCGTGGACGAGAGCAGCGACGGGTCGCCCTCGTACGAGAACTCGAGCTTCTGTTCGTAGCGCTCGCGCGCCACGCCGAGGTAGTCCTCGACGAACGCGATCTCGTCGCTCAGCAGCGCGGCCGGACGCTTCCCGGCTTCGACGGTGTAGCGCAGCATGTCGGCGAGCCGCTCCGTGAAGCGCTGCGCCGCACCGGCGTCGGTCTCGATGAGGTAGGCGAGCGCGTTGAGCGCGTTGAAGAGGAAGTGCGGCTGCACCTGCGCCTGCAGCGCGCGCAGCTCCGCGCGCGTCGCGGCCTCGCGAAGCTCGACGGCGCTGCGCTCGGCGGCCGCGCGCTCCTCGGCGAGCCGCAGGTTCTCCATGCGAATGCCGGCCTGTCGCAGCAGGCCGCCCACGGCCGCGCGATCACCGTCGGCGAGCACTTCGTCCGCCGCGATCTCGGGAGAGGCGTCCGCCGCCCACGTCACCGCGAGCGGGCGGCGCAGCCCCTGCTGCAGCCCGCGCTCGACCGCCGCGCGCACCTCCGTCTCGTCGAACGCGCCGAGCAGGTCGCGCCCGGCCTGGTCGAGCGCGCGCTGCAATGCGACGGGATCGCGCCCGTACACGCGGTCGATGGCCAGCTGCACGCGCTCGCGCAGCGGCGCGAACGCGAACGCGAGCACGAGCGCCGCGACCACGTTGAAAACGAGCGCCTGCTCGCCGGTGATCGAGGCGAACGTGCGCTGGCCGCCGAGCACGACGGCGAGATAGATGGTCGCGAGCACGCCCGAGAGCAGCGCGTAGGGCAGGCCGTTCACGATGAGCCGCCGCGGATCGAACAGCGGATCGCCGGCGATGAGGTAGGCGAACACGAACGGCGCGCTCAGCATGGCGATCGCGATGCCCGTGATGAGGAAGCGCGCGGTCGCGTCCGGCAGCAGCGGCATGAAGCGCGGGTTCGAAGCGACGAGCGTGAGCGTGGCGCTCGTGAGCAGCGAGAACGACGCGAACACCGCGAGCGCGCGCTGGTGCGTGGCCGGATTCCAGTCCGGGCCGCTGCGGCTGTAGCGTTCGAGCAGCGAGAAGATGCCGATCGACAGCGCGACCGCCTGGTAGGCGTTGTACACGGCGTCCGCGGGCGGGCGCCCGCCGCGCGCGTACACGGCCCACAGGATCGCGGGCGCGGCGTAAGCGGCGAGCGTGAGCCAGAACCACACGCTCTCGCGCCGGCGGCCGCGGCTCCAGCGCGCGCGCGGGAACACCGACATGAAGTGCACGAAGCTCGCGGGGTACAGCCACGCGAGCCACTCGTGCAGGCGCAGCGCCCAGCGCAGCGTCGGCCCCGGCACGTCCTGCGGGAACTGGTACAGGCCCCACACGACCGACAGCCCCTGCAGCGCGGCGAACCACAGGAACACCCACGCGGTCGCGAGATCGGGGCGGCGCCACACGAGCAGGAACGCGACGATGGGCGCGGCGATGACGGCGGCGATCGGATACGCGTAGATGCGCAGCCGCTCCCACGCGGTCAGCCGCACGGGCGGAATGTCGAGCGTGCGCAGTTCGCCGCGGCGCTCGACCGTGAGCTGCAGCGCCTCGCGCGGCCAGCCCCGCGCCTTGAGCGAATCGCGGAACGCCGGGTCGGCGAACTCCTGCCCGTCGAGCGCGACGAGCATGTCGCCGGCCTCGAGCCGCCCCATCGCGGGCGGGCCGATCACGCGCTCGACCACCCCCGACGAGATCGACGCACCCAGACGCTGGTAGGGCGTGTGGGTCAGGAAGCGCGGCAGTGCGATCGCGACGGCGAGGAGCACGGCCGCGATGGCGAGCAACCGCCTGCGTGGAACGACGGGGTTCACGTGGTGGACTTTCGCACAGGGTCGAACGGCGGGACACGGCGGGACGCGGCGGGCACGGAGCGCGCGGAGCGCGTCCGCCGGGCCGGACCGAGGGGGCTCCGGAGGGGACCAGCATGCCGCGCGGCGAGGCGCCGCGGCAGGGCCGCCGCGACGAACGCGGGCCGCGCTCGGCCCAGCGTTGTCCACGAAGCGAAAAGGCCTGTGCCCATGCGGGAATAGCGCGTCCGGAGGGGGCATATTCGCGTGCAGGCCGTGCGACTCCGTGGCTATACTGCGCGCCGCTCCGCATCTTCTGCGACGCCGGTGGTCACGCGCCCTGGGGCGCGCGCACGAACGTCGCTTCATCACGCGGTCCGGATTGCCTCCCGGCGCCGCGCATTCTCGGAGGTTCCGTCTTGAAGTTCGTCCGTCGCGCCGCCGCGCTCGCGGTGCTGCTCGCCTGCGTCACCCTCGCCGCCCATGCCGCCGCCCCCGCGAAGCCGGCCGGCCGTCCCGCCGCCAACCCGCCGGCCACGCAGGCCCCGGCGCGCCCCGCGGCTCCGGTTCCCGCCGCGGCCGAGGGCGACGCGCTCGACGCGATCGCCGCGATGGTGAACGACGAAGCGATCCTCGCGTCGGACGTCGAGGAGCAGGTCTACATGTTCGTGCAGCGCGCCGGCGCGCAGCCGTCGCGGCAGGAAGTGGACTCGCTGCGCCGCCGCGTGCTCGACGCGATGATCGACGACCGCCTCGTGCAGGCCGAGGCCAAGCGTCAGGGCATCGCGGCGACGGACCAGGAGCTGAACCGCCAGCTCGACGCCGCCATCGCCGACCAGAAGGAGCGCCTCGGCGGAGAGGCCGCGTTCCAGGAGGCGCTCAAGCGCGAGAACCTCACCGAGGCACAGCTGCGCGAGCGCTTCCGCGGCGACCTCGCCAAGCAGATCGCGATGGAGAAGCTTCGCCAGAAGCTCTTCCCGCGCAAGCCCGTGACGCTGCCCGAGGCCGAGGCCTACTTCACCGCGCACAAGGACAAGTTCCCGCGCGTGCCCGCCGAGGTTCGCCTGTCCGTCATTCAGATTCCGCCGCAGCCCGAATCCACCGCGGTCGCCGCGGGCCTCGCGAAGGCGCAGGCCGTGCGCAAGCGCCTCGCGGGTGGTGAGCGCTTCGCCAAGGTGGCCGCCGAAGTGTCCGAGGATCCGGGCTCCGCGCAGTCGGGCGGCGACCTCGGGTTCTTCGGCCGCGGCCGCATGGAGCCCGCGATCGAGAACGTCGCGTTCGCGCTCAAGAACAACGAACTGAGCCAGCCGATCCGCTCGCCGTACGGCTGGCACGTGCTGCAGACGCTCGAGCGCGACACGCTCAAGACCGTCGCGCGCCGCGACTCGCTCGACGCCGACGGCAAGCCGGTCGTCGAGGTGCACGCGCGCCACATCCTCATCCGCGTCACGCCGACCAAGGCCGACGCCGAGCGCGCGCACGAACTGGCGATGCGCGTGCGCGAAGAAGCCGCGAAGGGCACGAACTTCGGCGTGCTCGTGCGCCGCTACAGCAAGTACGACGGCCCCACGGGCGAGGACGGTGACGTGAACTTCATGCCGCTGCCGAGCCTGCCGCCGAACATCCGGGCCGGCGTGGACTCGCTCGAGATCGGCCAGATCTCGGACGTGCTCCCGAACCAGTCGGGCTTCAACATCTTCAAGGTCACCGACCGCAAGCCGGAACGCGACTACACGATCGAGGAGATCCGCGAGGACCTGCCCGAAGCCGTCGCACAGGCGCAGGCCTCCGAGAAGTACGAGGCGTTCGTGAAGACGCTCCGCGCGAAAGCGCAGATCGAGTATCGGACCTACTAGGCCGGGCTTCGCCCGGCCGTGCTCGCGGGGCCGCAAGGCCCCGCGCGATTCTGGCTCCAAGGACGGGGCCGACAGGGAGGCTCGATGATCCAGTTCGAGCACGTCACCAAGCGTTACGGAGAACGCCTCGCGCTCGACGACGTGTCGTGGCGCATGAACGAGGGCGAGCGCGTGTGCCTGCTCGGCCACAGCGCGGCGGGCAAGACGACGCTGCTGCGGCTGATCACGCACGAGACTCAGCCGACCTCGGGTACGGTCGCGATCGGCACGCTGCGCGGCGGACGGCTGTCGCGCGCGCACCGCGCGCTGCTGCGCCGGACGATCGGCGTGATCTACGAGGACTTCCGCCTCCTCGGCGACCGCAGCGTGTTCGAGAACGTCGCGCTCGCCGTGCGCATCTCCGGGCACTTCGCCGACAGCGACGTGATCCCGCGCACGCTGCGCGCGCTGGAGGAAGTCGGGCTGCACGGCAAGCAGGCCGCGCTGCCGGGCGAGCTTTCGTTCGGTGAGCGCCAACGCTGCGCGATCGCGCGCGCGATCGTGAACCGGCCGGCCATCCTGCTCGCCGACGAACCGACCGGCGCGCTCGAACCACGCAGCGCCGCGGAAGTGCTCGCGCTGCTCGGCCGCATCCAGCAGGAAGGCGCCGCCGTGCTGCTCGGCACCACGCGCCCCGAAGTCGACGACGCGTTCGGCGGCCGCCGCATCGTGCTCGAGGACGGCCGGCTGCGCGAAGGCGGCGCGCCCGAACACGCGTTCATGCCGTTGCCGGCGGCGCAGGCTTCGCAGGCGCCGCACGCGGCGCCTCCGGCGCCTCCGGCGCCCCACACGGGAGGCGCCTGACCATGCACCTGTTCTTCTGGCGTGAAGCGTGGCGCTCGTTCCAGGCGCATCGCGGGCTGGCGCTCACCACGGTGTTCTCGCTCGCCGCGGCGCTCGCGCTCGCGGGCGTCTTCCTGCTCGTGAGCTGGAACGCGGGCCAGGCGCTGCACTGGATCGGCGACCGGCGCGAGATGATCGTGTACCTCAACGACGACGCGGGCGAGGCGCAGGTGCAGGCGCTGCAGGCGAAGATCGGCGAGCTGTACGGCACGAGCACGTTCGTGAGCCGTGCGCAGGCGTGGGAGGAGTTCACGACGCAGGTCGGCGATCCCGAGATCCTCAAGGCGGTCGGCACGAACCCGCTGCCCGCGTCGCTGCGCGTGCGGCTCAGGCCCGCGCTGCAGAACTTCCCCGCCATGTCCGAATGCGCGAAGCAGCTCGAGCAGTTCCCCGAGGTCGAGGCGGTGCGCTTCGGCGGCGAATGGGTGCAGCGGCTCGACGCGCTGAACGCCGGCGCCCGCCGCGCCGCGGTCGCGGTGGGCCTGATCGTCGCGCTCGCGATGGTGTTCGTGCTCCACAACACGCTGCGCCTCGCGGTGCTCGCGCGGCGCCAGCAGGTCGAGATCATGATCAAGCTCGGCGCGAGCGACGGCTTCGTCGCGACGCCGTTCGTGTTCGAGGCGCTGCTCGAGACGCTCGCGGCGGCGGCGGTCGCGCTGCTGCTCGTGTTCGGCCTCCAGCAGGCGCTCGCGCAGCGGCTCGACGGCGTGACGTTCCTGCCGCTCGAGTGGATCGCCGCGTTCGTCGGAGGCGCGCTCGTGCTCGCGTGGATCGCGTCGGCCGCGGCGCTCGGCCGCATCCTGCGCACGGTCGGGGCATGAGCAGGCGGTTCGCCCACCTGTTCGCGCTCGCGCTCGCGGCGGGCCTCGCGCTCGCGCCGCTCGGCGCGCCCGCCCCCGTGCGCGCGCAGGACAGCCTCGAACTCGCCAAGAAGCGCGAGCTCGAGGAGATCCGGCGCCAGGCGAACGAGAAGCGCAAGGCCGCCGCCGCGCTCAAGCCGCGCGAGACGCGCGCGCTCGGCGACCTGCGCCGCACCGAGAAGCAGCTCACGGCCTCCCGCCGCCGCCTGCTGCAGCTGCAGCAGCGCCAGAAGGCGCTCGGCGCGCAGCTCGAGGTCACGCGCGCGAACCTCGACCGCAGCATCCGCGAGCTCGAGAACCAGCGCGACCTGCTCCGGCGCCGCCTGCGCATGATGTACGTGTTCGGTCCCGCGCGGGAACTCGAGTACCTGCTCTCGACGAGTTCGTTCGCCCAGCTCATGACGCGCTGGGACTTCCTCAACATGGTCGCCGAGCAGGACCGCGTGCTGCTCGACGGCGTGCGCATGCGCAAGGAGGAAGTCGAGGCGAACAAGGCGCAGCTCGAGGACAACATCGGTGAGGTGCAGTCCACCGCGAAGAAGACGACCAAGGAGTCGACGCAGCTCGCTTCGCTGCGCACGCAGAAGGCGAAGACGGTCGCCTCGATCCAGACGCAGCGCCAGCAGTACGAGGCCGCCGCGGCCGAACTCGAGCGCACCGCGCGCCGCATCCAGTCGCTGCTCGCGAGCCTCGAGCGCAAGCGCCGCGAGGAGAGCGACCGCGCCCGCAGCGAAGGCCGCAACCCGCAGCCCTACAGCGGCGACTTCGCGAAGGGACAGGGCCAGCTCGACTGGCCGGTGCGCGGCGAAGTCGTGGGGCGCTTCGGCATCGAGACGCACCCGCGCTTCGGCACGCAGATCCACAACGACGGCATCGACATCGCCGCGCCGATCGGCACGTCCGTGCGATCGGTCGGCAAGGGCCGCGTGGATTTCGCGAACGACGACTACGAAGGCATGGGCGGCATGATCGTGCTCAACCACGGCGACGGTTACTTCACGCTCTACGGCCACCTCGACGCCGTGCTCGTGAGCAACGGCCAGGAAGTACAGCCCGGCGCGGTGATCGGACGCGTGGGCGACGGCGGTTCGCTGAAGGGCCCGATCCTGCACTTCGAGGTGCGCAAGGGCTCGGCGCCGCTCAATCCCGAGAACTGGCTGCGCTGAGCGCGGCCGCACGAAGGGAGTCCGCATGAAGACGATCGGCGGCTACGCGATCGAGACCACCACGGCGCGCGCGTTCGACGACGCGGTCGCGCGCGTGACCGAACTGCTCGCCGAGCAGGGCTTCGGCATCGTCACGGAGATCGACCTGCAGGCGACGCTGCAGAAGAAGCTCGGCCTCGAGACGCGCCCGTACAAGATCCTCGGGGCGTGCAACCCGAAGTTCGCGCACCGCGCCGTCGGCGCCGTTCCGCACGTGGGCGTGTTCCTGCCGTGCAACGTGGTCGTGTGGGACGAGGGCACGCACCGGCTCGTGACCGCGATGGAGCCGACGATCATGGCGCAGGTGATCGAGCATCCCGAACTGCGCGCGATCGCCGGGGAAGTGAGCGCGCTGCTGCACGCGGCGCTCGAAAAGCTGGATTAGGCGCGGCCGTCGCCCGTGGAAAGAGCGAAGCCCCGGACCTTTCGGCCCGGGGCTTTCTCGTGCGCGGATCGTGATCAGGCGTTCGGGCGCGGACGCCAGTTGTTCCACACCGGACGGCCCATGTCGTCGCGCAGGTGCATCGTGATGCCGGCCTTCTCCACGTGCGAAGCGATCAGCAGGCGTTCGCCGTCCACGGTGACGTGCGCACCGGTGACGACGATCC
Organism: Candidatus Eiseniibacteriota bacterium; assembly: GCA_016215625.1. Classification (GTDB taxonomy): domain Bacteria; phylum Eisenbacteria; class RBG-16-71-46; order RBG-16-71-46; family RBG-16-71-46; genus CAIXRL01. Next base: position 35,032 of record JACRIW010000008.1, read on the forward strand.
GGTCTCCGACGGCGACCTTCATGTCCTGGGCCTCGAGGAAAAGCACCGGTCCGAGATGCACCCACAGCGACTCGGGACCCGTGACCACGAACGCGCGAACGCCGGGCGCCATGCCCTCGCGCGGAGTGAACGTCTCGACCTTGAGCACGGTCGAGGGGGCGACGACTTCGTAGTGGACGTCGTACAGGCGGTCGTAGGCCGAACCGCGTTCCCAGCCGGCGAGGCCGGGAAGCGTCGGCGCCGCGGTCGCGACGGCCCACGTGAGGGCCACGGCCAGGGCGGCCAGAGCGACGCGGAACGATTTCATGGTGATCTCCTTGAAAGGGCGTGGCGCGTGAAGGACGCGCTCCGATCCTCCAGGGCAGCATGCCTCGGGCCATCGCCGCCGAGCTCGGCCGGGGCGCTTCTCCGGCCGGGCATCGCGAAATCACACGACTTGCCCCGGTTCCGCCGGACGACTCGCTGACGCCTGTCCAGCCCTCCGCAAGAGCGCCGCATGCCGTCATGTCCGCTCTGCCAACGTGGCAGCGCCGCGCGCGGCCGCGCGCGGCCGGGCGTGGCCGTCGCATCCGCGGCCGGCGCTCTGGTAGTTTCCGGTCTTCCGACCTCCCGCCAACCTCGCGCCACAGGAGTCCCTCGTTGCCCATCGTTTCGCTCGCCGGCCTGCTGGGCCAGCCCGACGTCACGGCGTTCCTGCGCGGGATCGTCGCGCGCGGCCGCTACGGCAACGCCTACCTGTTCACCGGACCGGCAGGCGTGGGCAAGGGCACGGCGGCCCTGGCGTTCGCGCGCGCGGCGCTGTGCGACCACGTGCACGGCGCGGCGCCCGCAGCAGCCACGGTGACGGCGGCGGACGACGGCATGAGCCTGTTCGGCGGGATGGGTTCCGCGCCCGCGGCGCCCGAGCCCGCGGCCCCGGCTCCGGACGGCCCGCTGCTCGACGACGCCTGCGGCGAATGCCCGGCATGCCGCAAGTCGGCGTCGCTGCAGCACCCCGACCTCAAGTTCCTGTTCCCGGTCTCGGGCGTCGAAGCGAAGCTCGAGGAGACGATCGGCGAGACGCTGCAGGGCATGCGTGACGATCCGCTCTTCGTCTTCCAGTACGACCAGGCCGCCTCGGTGCGGCTCTCGCTCACGCGCGAGCTGCAGCGCGAGCTCGCGTTCCGCCCGTACGAAGCCTCGCGCCGCGTGGTGATCATCCGCGACTGCGACCGCATGCGTGAGGACCAGTACTCCGCGCTGCTCAAATCCATCGAGGAGCCGGGCGCGAGCACGCTGTGGGTGCTCACCTCGTCGCGCCTCTCTCGCGTGCCCGCGACCATCCGCTCGCGCTGCCAGACGGTGAAGTTCGCGCCGCTGCCCGAGACGGCGGTCGAGACGGTGCTGCAGCAGTACGGCAAGGCTTCGGGTCCGCTCGCGCGCACGCTCGCGGCGCTGGCCGCGGGCTCGCTCGCGCGCGCCGTCGCGCTCTCGCGCGAGGACGCCGCCGGGCAGGCCCGGGCCGCGCTGGCGATGCTCGAGCCGGTGCGCGCGCGCAACCAGGCCGGACTCTGGAAGGCCGCGCAGGACGCCACCAAGTTCGGGCGCGCCGGTCGCGAGGCGCTGCGCCGCACGATCGAGTTCCACCAGCTCTGGCAGCGCGACCTGCTCTCCGCGCGCTACGGCGACGGCAGCCGGCCTTTCGTCTTCGCGGAACGCGAGGCCGAGATCCGCGCCGAGGCCGCGCGTACCGACGCCACCGAGATCCGCCGCCGCCTCATGGTGCTCGAAGAGGCGCTGCGCTCGATCGACGGCAACATCACCGCCGACCTGACGCTGTTCTCGGCGCTCGCGCGCGTGGGCGGCGCGAAGCTCGGCGAAGGCGCCTGGCCCTCGCACGGCACGGCGCGCTGGGACTACTGACCATGCGCGGGCCGGATGTGCGCGCGATCCGCGTGCGCATTCCGCTCATCCTGCTCGCCAGCGGCATCCTGCTCGCGCTCGTCGCCTATCTCGTGGCGGCCGAGATGCACGCGCACGTCGCGATCGACACGGTGCGCGACCGCTTGACGCGGCTGTCCACGCGCACGGTGATGCTGCTCGGCTTCCGGAGCGAAGCGCCGGCGGACGTGCTCGACTACGCGTACGCCCGGATGCGCGAAGGCCCGGCCACGCCCCTCTGCCTCGCGCTCGTGCGCGACGACGGCACCGTGACGCTCGGCACGCACGGCACCGTGACCGATCGGCCGCTCGCCGAAACACTGCCCGCACCCGTCGCGGCGCGCGTGCTCGCGGTCGCGGACACCATGCCCGCCTCGCCCGCCACGCCCCGGCCGTACGTCGTGGCGGCCACGCGGCTGCCGCGCGGCCCGCATGCGGGCGAGCGGCTCGTGATCGCGGTGGACGCGAGCCGGCTGCTGGCGGTCGCGCGCTGGCAGGCCGCCGTGGAGGCGATGCCCTCGATCGGCGTGGGCCTGGTGCTCCTGGCGGTCATCACGCTGCTGCTCGACCGCTGGCTGCGCGGGCCGGCCGAGCAGCTCGAGCGCACCGCCATCGCGATCGCCGCGGGCGACGGCGGGGCGCGCTCCGGCCTGCGCGGCGAGAGTGAGCTCGAGCGTGTCGGCGCCGCCCTCGACCACATGGCCGACGAGATCGAACGCGCGCAGCGCGAACTCGTCGCCTCGCGTGCGCGCCTGGAGACCGCGCTCCAGGCGCTCCCCGCCGCCGTGTTCCTCACCGATCGCGCCACGGGCAGGATCCTGTTCGTGAGCGCGCGCGGGCACGGATCCGCGCTCGGCCGCATGGTGGCCGGCGACACGTTCCTCGAGCACGTCGAAGGCGAGGAGTTCTTCCATGCGGACGGCACGCCCATGCCGCTCGAAGATCTGGCCACCCCGCGCGCGCTGCGTACCGGGCAACCGGCCTCCATTCCGGAGTTCGTCGTGCGCCATCGCAACGGCGTGCGCGCCGCGCATGCCGTGTACGCCACGCCGATTTCGCTGCGGGGCGGGCCCGACTTCGACGCGGTGCTCACCGTCGTGCAGGCGCGCGACGAGATCGTCGCGCTCACCGGCGAGTTGCGCCGCTGGGAGGACCGCTTCCAGAAGGTGGTCGAAGCGACGGGGCAGGTCGTGTACGAGTGGGACTTCGTCACCGGCACCGTGCACCGCACCGGCAACCAGAAGCTCGTGCTCGGCTTCAGCGCCGAGGACGAGCGCACGGTGGACGCCCTCGAGCACTGGCGCACGCGCGTGCACCCGGACGATCACGACCGCGTCGTCGCCGCGTTCGACCGCTGCCGCGAGCGCCTGTCCCCGCTCGACGTCGAGTACCGCTACCGGCGCAACGAGCGCGAGTGGATCTGGATCCACGACCGCGGTTTCTTCGAGGCCGACGCGGACGGACGGGTGGTGCGGCTCTACGGCACCATGGCGGACGTGACCGCGCACCACGAGACCGAGGCCCAGCTGCGCCAGGCGCAGAAGATGGAAACCGTCGGCACGCTCGCGGGCGGCATCGCGCACGATTTCAACAACCAGCTGACGGGCGTGATCGGCCACCTCGACCTGCTCGAACACTCGCTCGCCGGCGGCGACGAGCGCGCCGAGCACGTGCGCACGGCGCGCGTCGCCGCGGAGCGCTGCGCCGAACTCACGCGCGGGCTGCTCGCCTTCAGCCGCCGTCTGCACAGCCAGACCGCGCCGGCCTCGCTCGACGACACGGTGCTCGAGTCCGTGCGGCTGCTGCGCCGCGTGCTGCCCGCGAACATCCACGTCGTCACCGAACTCGGCAGCGGCGTGCCGTTCGCGCTCATCGACGTCACGCAGATCCAGCAGGTGATCCTCAACCTGTGCGTGAACGCCCGTGACGCCATGCCCGGCGGCGGCACGCTCACGCTCACGACCGGCGCCGCGACGCTCGGCGAAGCCGACCATCGTCACCCGGACGCGCGGCCGGGGCGCTGGGCGCGGTTGCGCGTGAAGGACGACGGCGCGGGCATTCCGCCGGACGTGCTGCCGCGCGTGTTCGAGCCGTTCTTCACCACGAAGCCCGTCGGCGAAGGGACCGGACTGGGGCTCGCGATGGTGTACGGCATCGTCAGCAAGCACGGCGGGTGGATCGAGGTGGAATCCCGCGAAGGGAAAGGCACCTGCTTCGAGATCTGGCTGCCGGCAGCGCCGCCGGAGACGCAGCCGGCCGGAGCGCCGCGCCCTGCGGGAGAGCCTCCGCGCGCGCGCGGCGAACTCGTGATGATCGTGGACGACGAGGCCGTGTTGCGTCAGCTCGCCTGCCGCACGCTGCGCGAACAGGGTTTCCGCGTCCTCGAGGCGAGCGGCGCCGAAGAGGCCCTCGCGATCGCGCGCGAACACGCCGCCGAACTGCGCGCCGTCGTGCTCGACCTCACGATGCCCGGCATGAGCGGCGCCGAGGCGTTGCCGCTGCTGCGCGCGTGCGCACCCCGGGCCGTGGTGCTCATGACGAGCGGGCACTCGGGCCGGGAAACGGCCGAGTTCGAGGGCGCGGCGGGTTTCCTCCCCAAGCCCTGGTCCCCCTCCGAACTGTGCGAGGCCCTGCGCCGCGCCATCCACGTCGCGGGCTGAGGCGCGCTTCACGCGCGACCGCACCGGGGGCCACCTGCTATCTTCCCCGGCACGCGAGCCCGCCACGGCGGGCCTGTCCGGATAGTGGCACCCCGATGCACGGCGCCCACCCGCGGCGCCGCTCCTGCGAGTTTCACCGCCGGTGTTCCCGGCGTCCGCGCGGCCCATCCCCGCGCGCATAGAGGTCGGACATGTCGGAGATCATCCAGGTCGCCCTGCGCGGCACCCGGAAGGAGTTCTTCCTGAACTCGCGATCGCTCGAGCTGCTGCTCGGCGACCGCGTGGTCGTGGAAGGCGAACACGGCGAGACGCTCGGCAAGGTGGCGCTCAAGAACGCCACGCTCATCGAACTGAAGCGCCCCGGCAGCGTGACGCGAGAGATCCTCCGCAAGGCGTCCGAGGAAGACCTCGACCAGGACGACCACAACCGCACGCTCGAGGACGAGGCGTTCGAGTACTGCCAGCGCCGGATCGAAGTGCGCGAGCTGGCCATGCAGCTCTCCGAGGTCGAGGCGGCGTTCCGCCGCAACCGGATCACGTTCTACTTCACGGCCGAGCACCGCGTGGACTTCCGCGAGCTCGTGAAGGACCTCGCCGCGAAGTTCCAGACGCGGATCGAGCTGCGCCAGATCGGCGTGCGCGACCAGGCCAAGCGCCTCGACGGCTGCGGGCCGTGCGGGCGGGCGTTCTGCTGCTCCACGTGGATGAAGGGCTTCCATCCCGTGACGCTCAAGATGGCGCGCGAGCAGAACCTGTCGCTCAACCCGACCAAGATCTCCGGCGCGTGCGGGCGGCTCATGTGCTGCCTGTCGTACGAACTCGCGCAATATCGCGACAGCGCCGACCGCCTGCCGCCGGTGGGCGTGAAGATGACGACGGGCAAGGGCGTCGTCACCGTCACGCGCACCGAGACGCTGAGCGAGAAGGTGTGGGTGCGCGACGACGAGGGCGCCGAGCACGAGATCGCGATGAGCGACCTGCCGCCGGGCCCGTACCACAAGAGCGGCGACTGCGGCTGCGGCGCGCGGCCGAAGGCTTCCGAAGGCGCGGCGGAATCGCGCACGCCGCAGGGTTCGCCTCCGGCACGCACGGGCGGTGGCCCGTCTCGCGGTGACCGCGGCGATCGCGGTGATCGCGGCCCGCGTCCGGGCGGCGCGCCTGCGGCCGGCGGCGAAGGCGGCGGCGCACCCGGCTCGCGGCCGTCCCGGCCACGGCGGCGCGGTCCCCGGCGAGGGCCGGGCAACGGTCCCGGCGGCGCCCCGAACGGCGGCACCGGCGGCGGCGCGCC
>JACRIW010000021.1 GCA_016215625.1 Candidatus Eiseniibacteriota bacterium
ACGGCGCGATCCGCGCCGACGTGGTCGTGTCCCAGGGCTGCTCGCCGGTCGGGCCGCCGCTCGACGTCACGCACGTCGAGGGCAACGTGATCCTCACGCTCGACGGCCAGCCGGCGCTCGAGCGCGCCGAAGCCGTGCTGCGCGCGGTGCCCGAGGACCAGCGCCACCGGCTCGACCAGGGGCTGTTCGTCGGGCGCGCGGCGAAGGGCGACGCGAGCGGCCGCGGCGACTGGCTCATCCGCAACCTGCTCGGCGCCGACCGCGAACGCGGTGCGATCGCCGTGGCCGATCACGTCCGGCTGCGCGAGAAGATCCGCCTGCACGTGCGCGACGCGCAGGCCGCGACCGAAGACCTCGAAATGCTGCTCGCGCCGCAGGAGTTCGATTCTCCGGCGCGCGCGGCGCTGCTGTTCGCGTGCAACGGCCGCGGAACGAACCTGTTCGGCATGCCGCACCACGACATCGAGCGCCTGCAGCAGGCGCTGCGCGGGGCATCGGGCACGAGCGTGCCCGTCAGCGGCATGTTCTGCGCGGGTGAGATCGGCCCCGTGGGCGAGCGCAACTTCATGCACGGGCACACCGCGAGCATCGCGATCCTGCGTCCGCGAGGCTGAGTTCCGGTTTCATCGTCGCCCGGCACCGGCCTCGTCCGCTTGGGGGAGTGCTTCGCACTCGGTATGCTGCGCGGGTCCGCGTCGATGCAGGCGCACCGCCCCGGAATCCCTCACATGAGCCCCGAGCCGTCGGAAGCATCTTCGTCCACATTCCTGCCGCGGCGCTCCTTCGCGCCGTGGGAGCCGCTCGCGTGGGCGATCGCGTACCTGCTCGTGGGGACGGTCGTCTACCGGCTGCAGGGCTCGATCGGGCCGACGCTCTGGTACCCGCCCGTGGTGATCGGCGCCGCCGCGCTGCTGACGTTCGGCTGGCGCGCGCTGCCGTTCGTGTTCGTGTGCGACTTCCTCGTCACGTACTCGATCACGCCCACGCCGCTGACGGCGCCCGCGCTGTCCGCGCTCGGCACCGCGCTCGAATGCGCCACGGCGTTCGCGCTCCTGAGCCGCGCGGGCGTGAATCAGGCCATGGCGCGCGCGCGCGACGTTCCTCTCGCGCTGCTGCTCGCCGGCTGCGTCGCGCCGGCGGTGGGCGCCACCGTGGGGCTGCTCGTCGCCTCGTTCTCCGACATCCCGCTGCGCGAGAGCAATCCACTGCAGTTCTGGCTCACGTGGTGGCTCTGCGACACGACGAGCATGATCGTGCTGCTGCCCGCGCTGCTGCTGTGGCTGGCGCCTCCGGACGACCGGCGCACGAAGCTGGCGCCCGGCCGCGGGATCGAACGCGTCGCGCTCGTGGTGGCCGTGCTGCTGCTCGGCGCCGCCGGCTTCGTGGCGCCGACGCTCGGCGAGGTGCGCCTGCGCCTGCCGTGGCTCGGGCTCGGCGTGTCGCTCGTCATGTGGGCGGCCGCGCGCTTCAGCCGCCGCACGACGGCCTCGGTCGTCGCGTTCCTCGCGTGCATCGCGATCATGGTCGTGCGCGGCGAGTTCCTGCTGCAGGCGCTGCCGAGCGGACAGATCGTCGCGCTGCTGCACACCGTGCAGCTCGACGTGGCGCTGCTCTCCATGGGCGGGCTCGCGCTCAACAGCCTCATCGCGCGTGAGCGCCGCGCCCGGCAGGAGCTCGAATGGGCGAGCCGGGCGCTGAGCCTGAGCGCGAGCCGCAGCAGCCTCGCCTCGCGCGCCGGACGCATCGGCACGTTCGAGATCGATCCCGAGAAGGGCACGATCTGGTCGGACGAGCTGTACGAGCTGCTCGGCTACGCGCCGCAGAGCTTCGTGCCGTCGGTGCGGCCGCGGTGCTACGTGTTCGACACCGACACGGACGACATGCTCGACCGCCGCTGGAGCGAACACATCGCTTCGGGCGAACGCGTCGAGATGGAAGTGGCGTTCAAGGCCGCCGACGGGCGGCGCCTGTGGTGCGAGATCCGCGCGGAACCGGTCGAGCGCGAGGGCCGCCGCCTGTTCGCGGGCACCGTCGCCGACGTCACGCAGCGCCGTGCGCTCGAGCAGCAGTTCCTGCAGTCGCAGAAGATGGAGGTCGTGGGCCGGCTCGCGGGTGGCGTCGCGCACGACTTCAACAACGTGCTCACCGCGATCCTCGGGTTCACCGAACTCGCCGGGATGCACGTGGGCGAAGGCTCGCCCGCGCGCGGCAACCTCGCGCAGATCCGCCAAGCCGCGCTGCGCGCCGCGGCGCTCACGCAGCGGCTGCTCGCGTTCAGCCGCATGCAGCCACAGGAGCCGAGGGCCGTCGAGGTGGACGCGCTCGTACGCCGGCTCGAGCCCATGCTGCAGCGGCTGATCGGCGAGAGCGTGTCGCTGCGCCTCGCGCTCGGCGCGCCGCGCGCGTGCGTGCTCGCCGACCCGACGCAGCTCGAGCAGGTGCTCATGAACCTCGTCGTGAACGCACGCGACGCCATGCCGCTCGGCGGCCGGCTCGAGATCGCGTCACACGTCGCGCCGCGCCTCGACGGCTCCGGTGAGGTCGTGCGCGTGCGCGTGAGCGACACGGGCACGGGCATCGACGCCGAGACGCGCGAGCGCATCTTCGAGCCGTTCTTCACCACGAAGGCGCCCGGCCAGGGCACCGGGCTCGGCCTGTCCACCGTGCTCGGCATCGTGCGCCAGTCGGGTGGCGTGATCACGGTCGAGAGCACGCCGGGCGCGGGCTCGGTCTTTTCCGTGGACCTGCCGCTGCACGGCCTGCCCGGTGCGCCGGCCGCCGAGGAAGCCGTCGAGCACGGACCCGGCGGCGACGAGCACGTGCTGCTCGTCGAGGACGACGCGCTCGTGCGCGACTACGTGCTCGCGTGCCTCGAGCAGGCGGGGTACCGCGTCGCGAGTGCCGAGCACGGCTCGCAGGCGCTCGAGAAGCTCGCGGCCGGGTCCGTGCCGTCGCTGCTGCTCACCGACGTGAACATGCCCGGGATGAGCGGCATCGAGCTCGCCCGGCGGGTGCACGCCGCCCACCCGGCCGTGCCGGTGCTGTTCATGACCGGCTACATCCGCAGCTTCGAGCCGGGTGGGGAAGCGGCCGAGTTCGCGGGGCAGGCGATGGCCAAGCCCTTCACGCGCGGGGAACTGCTGCAGCGGATCCGCGCCGTGCTCGACTCCCGGCGGTCCCGAAAACACCCGTGATTGACCCTGTCGGGCGGGCAAATCCCGGCCGATAACGCGGGTGTCCCGTCGCCGTCGTGGCGCCGGGCGATGGAGAGTCCGCGTGAGTCGCTACCCCGCGCTCGTCACGGTTCGTGAGACACCGGAGCGAGTCGTGTTCGACATGCCCGCACCCCGCCGTCCGCTCATGGCGCTCGCGATGAGCGCGTGGCTCGTGGGCTGGGCGTACGGCATCGTCTTCATGTCGCAGCAGTTCTTCTCCGGCACACCGTTCGGCGCGGATCGAGCCTTCCTCGTGGTGTGGTCCGCGTTCTGGCTCGCCGCGGGAGGCTGGGGCGCGACGTGGCTCGCATGGCTGCTCGCGGGTCGCGAGCGCGTGACGATGGATGCGCACGCGATTCACATCCGGAAGAGCATCTTCGGGGTCGGGTTCACTCGTACCTACCCCTTGTTGTCTGTCACTCAACTCCGAACTTTCGGTCGCGAAGTGCCACCTTTGTTGGCGGCAGGACTGAACTTTACGGGCCGAGGCGCCAGCGGCGTGCGATTCTGTTCACGGAACCGTACCGTGCGGTTTGCGCGCGCTCTGGATGAACTCACAGCTCGGTCCGTCGTCGAAACCCTGCGTGCGCGATACCCGTTCGACGACGCCGTTGCCGCATCGGCCAAGCCGGCGGCTTAGGAGGATTTGCGTCATGGTTCAGCGCGAAAACGTTGGTGGTGCGTGGCAGGTGCGCTTGCCCATTCAGGGAACGGGACGTCTGGTCGCCGCCGCACTGTTGTCGGTGTGGCTGTGTGCGTGGGCCGCGGGCGAAGTGTTCGTGCTCGGCACGCTCGCCGCGGGCTTCCGCGATCTCGTCGCTCCGGGCTGGCACCTCGACTGGCTGCCCGCGATGAAGCAGACGGCGAACGTCGCGCCGCGCTTCGCGATGCTCTTCATGGGCCTGTGGGTGACGCTGTGGACGATCGGTGGCGCGCTCGGCATGCGTGAACTCGCGCGCATGCTGTTCGGCGAGGACATCGTCCGCTGGAACACCGACGGTCTCGACGTGACGCACCGCGCCGGCCCGTTCACGAGCCGGAAGCACATCGCGTACGACGACGTGCGTGACCTGCTCGTCGGACCGCGTGGCGCCCTGGTCGCCGAGACGGTCAACGGCCGCATCACGCTCGCGGTCGCAGGCACGCCGCAGGATCGCCGCGAGCTGCAGGTGGCGCTCACCGAGGCGTGGAACCTTTCGGGTGGCCTGTCGCGCCAGCGCGACAAGGAAGCCGAAGCCGCGCCGATGGGCTGGAAGGTCGAGAAGGATGCGAACGGCGCCGTGATGCTCGTGAGCGATTCGCGTCAGCGTCGTGCGGTCGCGGTGGCGCTCGTGGCGATCGCGACGATGCCGGCGATCGCGGCGATCACGCTCATGCGCGATCCCGTGCAGGTCTCGTGGCTGGCGGTGGCGGGCTTCCTCGCGCTGACGCTGTCCGCGCTTCTGGGCGCCGGCTGGGTCGCGACGAGCCGCGTCGAACTGCGTCCGCGCGAGCAGGGCCTCACGTGGCGTGCGACGGGTCTCGGCCGCGAGTGGGTGCAGGACTACCATCCGGCTTCGCTGCACGTCGAGCGCACGGCCGATGCCGACGGTGACGAGCGTTTCCGTCTGCTGGTCGAATCGCGCGGCCTGACGCGTGAGCTGGGTGCCGCCGTCCAGTCGCCCGCGAGCGCGCTGCACCTCGGCCGCTGGCTGGCCCGCCACATGTCCGCCGAAATCCAGGGTCTCGAAGTCGAGCTGCACGCGCAGCGCCAGGCGTCGTGACGCCGGGCGCCTGCCGCCGTGGCGGAGGCGCGAGATCCGTCCGGACGAGAGAGCACCGAAGGCGTCACGACGGGATCGTCGTGACGCCCTCGGGACGCTGTCGCCGCCCGGCACGCATCAACGAGGCGTGAGCGAAGGACGCGTGGCGCCGCCGTGCGCGGTCCCGTGCGGGACCGCGCCGGAGAGCCTGTGCGCGTGCTCCGGAGCTTCCTCCTCGAAACGTTTGTAGCATCCGGCGATCGACGTGAAGCCGTCCGATCCGCCGAGGCAGACGACGTCGTCGGCCTCGCGGACCACGCGTTCGAGCGCCGGCTCGGAAGCACAGGGAACCGCCACGCTCACGCGGGCGGCGTTCAGGCGTCTGGCCGCGCGAATGGCGGCCAGCAGCGTGAAGCCGGTCGCTGCGCCTTCGTCCGTGAGGACGACGTGGCGGTGAGTGGCCAGATCACGAAGTGACATCACGTCGCGAAGCAGCGCCGATCGGCGGTGCAGTTCGCGCCATGCACGGGTCCGGGCGTGTTCGAGATCCGCGAGCGTCAGCTTGAGCGCGCGGACCGCCGCGGGGTCGAGCACGGCGCTACCGCGTTCGTCGAGCGCGCCGAACGACGACAGGGGAGCCGAGGGGACGAACAGGCGCCGGACGTGAGCGACCGTGAGCGGGACCTGCAGTTCGTGCGCGAGCACGCGTGCGATCGCGAGTCCGCCTCCCGGAATGCCGCAGATCACGAACGGTGGGGCGTACTCCCCCTTGAGCCGGGCCGCCAGCAACTGCGCCGCGTGGGTGCGGTCGCGGAAGCGCATGGCGCATCCTCCCGATTGAGACGAGCCGTGCAGGCGGCCGTTCGAGGCCGGCGCCGCCTGCCTGCGCCGCGGGCCTGATCCGCAGCGCCCGCGCAGCATCGCGCCGCCGCGGCGCGAACGCGCGCCGCGCGTGCCCCGGCCGGTGACGCGACCTGTGGCCGGGAAGCGGCCGGGGCGACCTCGTGACGGCTTCCGGTGGCCGGTCGAGGGCGTCCGGACCGGGCCCCGGGCGGCCTGCCGCGGCCCGAAACCTTCGTGTAGTATGCCGCGGTTTCCCGCCCCATCTCCGCCACACACACTCGCGGGCCACGGCCCGCTTTCATACGAAGAGGTTTCGCCATGTCCGGTGTCTACATCGTGGGCGCGGCGCGCACGCCCATCGGCAAGTTCCTCGGCTCGCTCGGTACGCTCAAGGCCTCCGATCTCGGCGCGATCGCCATCAAGGAAGCGCTCGTCCGTGCCGGCATCACCGGCAACGACGTCGACGAAGTCATCATGGGTCACGTGGTGCAGGCCGGTCAGGGCCAGGCGCCCGCTCGCCAGGCGATGATCAAGGCCGGTGTGAACCCGGTCGTCGGCGCGCTGACGATCAACAAGGTGTGCGGCTCCGGCCTGAAGGCCGTGATGCTCGCCGCGCAGGCGATCAAGGCGGGCGACGGCGACTGCATCGTGGCCGGCGGCCAGGAGAGCATGAGCACGGCGCCGCACTACATGTTCGGCGGACGGCTCGGCACGCGCCTCGGCGACGTCACGCTGCGCGACGGCGTCGTGTACGACGGCCTGTGGTGCTCGTTCAACGACTGCCACATGATCGAACTCGCGCAGTACACGGCCGAGAAGGCCGGCATCAAGCGCGACCGCATCGACGAGTTCTCGGTCAACTCGCAGAAGAAGGCCGCCGCCGCGCAGGCCGCGGGCGCCTTCGACAAGGAAATGGCGAACGTCACCATTCCGCAGCGCAAGGGCGACCCGATCGTCGTGAGCAAGGACGAGTCGGTCCGTGGCGACACGACCATCGAAGGTCTCGCCAAGCTCGGCCCCGTGACGAAGGCGAAGGACGGCGTGATCACCGCCGGCAACGCGCCCGGCCTCAACGACGGCGGCGCGGCGCTCGTGCTCATGTCCGAGGCGCGCGTGAAGGCCACTGGCGCGAAGCCGCTCGCCCGCGTGGCCGGCTACGCCACCGGCGGCGGCGAACCCAAAGACCTGTTCTTCGCGCCCATCGACGCCGTGCAGAAGCTGATGAAGAAGCTGTCCGTGGACATCTCGTACTTCGACCTGATCGAAGCGAACGAGGCGTTCGCGGCGCAGGCGCTCGCCGACGGCGACGGCCTCGGCTGGGACTGGGATCGCGTCAACGTGAACGGCGGCGCGGTGGCGCTCGGCCA
>JACRIW010000022.1 GCA_016215625.1 Candidatus Eiseniibacteriota bacterium
CGACCGCCTTCGCCGTCCGCGTCGCGCCGTTCTGCGTGAGGCGCACCCAGTAAAGGCCGGGCTCGAGCCGGCCCTCTCCGAGCGCGAGCGTGTGCCGTCCCGCGCCGAGCGCACCGGCGTCCGCGCCGGCGAGGCGGCGTCCGGTCGCGTCGAACAGGTCGAGACGTGCGCCGCCGACCTGCGGCAGCGTGAACGAGACGTGCACGTCGCGCGTGACCGATGGTTGCGCGCCGGCGATCGCCAGCGCGAGCGCTCCCGCGTTCGCGGACTCGTCGACCCCCGTGCCCGCGAGCCGCAGCGAGACGCGCACGTTGTCGATCGCCCACGATTCGTCGCCGCCGCCCTGCCACTGCTGCGCGGCGCCGCCCGAGACGGCGCTCAGCTTCCACACGACGACGAGCGAGTCCGCGGTGTGCGGGATGTCCTGGAACGCGGGATCGAGCCCCAGGTCGTACGCGCGGTCGCGCGCGTAGTAGGAGCCGCCGGAGAACCCCAGTTCGCGTCCCATGGAGAGGATCGTTCCGGGCGCCGCCGCATAGTCCGTCGTGTCGCCGGTGGCGAGCTGGAACCAGTGGTCGAAGCGGAGGTTCCCGTCGACCGTGACCTGGTACAGCTCGGTGCCGTCCCACGAATCGATCAGCGCGAGCAGGAAGCCCACCGACACGTGCGTGTGGGCCGGCAGTCCGCGCAGCACGAGCTTCGTGTCGTGGAGCGCGATCGCGGAGTAGCGCAGGAAGTGCGCACCGTACGTATTGCCCGGGTGGCCGAGCGACCCCCATCCCTGCGTGCCTTCGATCGCGGATCCGAGCGTGGTCATCTCGGCGGGCACGCCGGACTCGAAGTCCGTGGACCAGTACGTCGCGGCGGTGGCCTCGTGCGCGGTGAGGGGCACGAGGGCCAGCAGGGTGAGAAGGGCGAAGGCGAGAACGGGAAACTGCGATCGGCGCATGGCGGGCTCCGGTTCGGGTGGATCGGATGGTCGTCGTGTTTGGGACGACCGCCCGGCGGTCCCGTCACGGGAAAACCTGGCGTCTCGCCGAGTGGCGGGACGCGCTCGGGAAGGGCTAGCATCCGGCCCGGCTTCGCTCCGCTCCTCGTGCTCATGCACGTCGAGGACGGCGGATCCCCGACACGACCCTCTTTCGCGAATCCGTTCGCGTGCAATCCCGAACCGGGAGCAGACCATGTCCGAGTTCCGCATCGAGAAAGACAGTCTCGGTGAGATGCAGGTGCCCATCGCGGCCATGTACGGCCCGCAGACGCAGCGCGCCGTCGAGAACTTCCCCATTTCGGGCGAGCCGCTTCCGCCCGCGTTCATCCACACGCTCGGACTCATCAAGGCGGCCGCGGCGCGCGTGAACGCCGAGCTCGGCACGGTGGACAAGCACGTCGCGAAGGCGATCGAGCAGGCCGCCATGGAAGTCGCCGGCGGGCAGTGGGACGCGCAGTTCCCGATCGACGTGTTCCAGACGGGCAGCGGCACGTCGTCGAACATGAACGCGAACGAAGTGATCGCGCACCGCGCCACGGAGATCCTCGGCGCGAAGGTGCATCCGAACGACCACGTGAACTTCGGTCAGAGCAGCAACGACGTGATCCCGACCGCACTGCACGTCTCGGCCGTGCTCGAGATCGAGCGCGAGCTGCTGCCTGCGCTCGCGCACCTCTGGCAGGTGCTCGACGCGAAGGCGAAGGAGTTCCACGACGTCATCAAGTCCGGACGCACGCACCTCATGGACGCGACCCCGATCCGGCTCGGACAGGAGTTTTCGGGCTACGCGTCGCAGGTGCACCACGGCATCGGCCGCGTGAAGGCCGTGCTGCCCGACCTGCGCGAGCTGGCGATCGGCGGCACCGCGGTCGGCACCGGGCTCAACACGCACCCCGAGTTCGGACGGCGCGTCGCGAGCGAGCTGCACAAGATGACCGCCACGGCGTTCTCCGAGGCGACGAACCACTTCGAGGCGCAGGGCGCGCAGGACGGCGCGGCGTGGGCGAGCGGCGCGCTCAACTCGGTCGCGGCGAGCCTCATGAAGATCGCGAACGACGTGCGGCTCATGAACAGCGGCCCGCGCTGCGGCCTCGGCGAAGTGACGCTGCCCGCGATCCAGCCGGGCTCGAGCATCATGCCGGGCAAGGTGAATCCCGTGATCTGCGAGTCCGTGATCCAGGTCGGCGCGCAGGTGATGGGCAACCACGTCGCGATCACCGTCGGCGCGCAGTGGGGCCAGCTCGACCTCAACGTCATGCTGCCCATGATGGCGCGCAACCTCCTCGAGAGCATCCAGCTGCTCGCGTCCGTCTCGCGCGTGTTCGCGGACAAGGCGCTGAAGGGGCTCGTCGCCAACGCGGACACGTGCCGCGACTACATCGAGATCTCGCCGAGCATGGCGACCGCGCTCAACCCGCTCATCGGCTACGACAAGGCGGCCGAGATCGCGAAGAAGTCGTTCAAGGAGCGCCGTCCCGTGCGCGAACTGGCGGGCGAGATGACGACGCTCTCGAAGGCGGACATCGACGCCGCGCTCGACCCGGCTCGCCAGACGAAGCCCGGGCTCGAGATGGGTGGCGGCGCGGGCGGATGAGCGCTCCCGCCGGCTGGGCCGCCATGCACGGTGTGCCCGACGACGCCACGCTGGCCGCGCGCTTCCTCGAGGCGCGCGGCCGCGTGTCCGCCGTCGCGCACCGCACGATGGTCGCGACGTCGCGCACGCTCGATGCGCACCTCGGCGCGAGCGTCTTCCTCAAGTGCGAGAACCTGCAGCGCATGGGCGCGTTCAAGTTCCGGGGCGCGTGGAACCTGATCTCGCAGTTGCCGCCCGAGGCGCTCGCGCGCGGGGTGGTCGCGTACTCCTCGGGCAACCACGCGCAGGCCGTCGCGCTCGTCGCGCGGGAGCTGGGCGCCCCGGCGGTGATCGTGATGCCGTCGTACGCGCCCGCCGCGAAGATCGCCGGCACGAAGGGCTACGGCGCCGAAGTGCTGCACTACGACCTGCTCGGCGAAAGCCGCGAGGCGCTCGCCGCGCGGGTCGCCGCCGAGCGCGGCATGACGCTCGTGCCGCCCTTCGACCATCCGGACATCCTGCTGGGCCAGGGCACCGCCGCGGCGGAACTCCTGGAGGATGCCGGACCGCTCGACCTGCTGCTCGCCCCGCTCGGCGGCGGCGGGCTGTTGTCGGGAACTGCGGTCGCCGCGCGCGTGCTGGCTCCCCGGTGCCGGGTCGTCGGGGTCGAACCCGCCGCCGGTGACGACGGCGCGAGGTCGTTCCGTTCCGGGAAGCTCGAGACCGTGACCGCCCCCGACACGTTCTGCGACGGCGCGCGCACGCCTTCACTCAGTGAGCTGACGCTCGCACTGATCCGCCGGAATGTCCGCGACGTCGTCACTTGCACCGACGCCGAGGTGCTCGTCGCGCTGCGCTGGCTGTGGGAGCGGATGAAGCTCGTGGTCGAGCCGACGGGGGCGCTGCCGCTCGCGGCGCTGCTCTGCGGCCGCGTGCCGTGCCGGGGCCTGCGCGTCGGCGTGATCGTGTCGGGCGGCAATGCCGACCTCGCCGCACTTCCGGCGGCAATCGCTTCGGGGACCGCCCTCTAGCCGCCGCTTCGGCCGCCGATACTGGAGAGCGCAGCGGTGGGACGTCTTCCGCCGCGGCCGTCGCCGTCCCCGATCCGGACCCGCATCCCTCGGAACAGGATGCGTCGCATGGCGTGGCTGCACGCGCGCACACCCGCCACTCCCGACCCGTTCGCCGACTACGGCAGTGCCGGCGTTCGCCGCCCGCGCCCCCGGACGCCGGCGAGCGCCGTCGTGGTCGCGTGTGCCGCCGCGGTGCTGCTCCTCGCCACATTCGCGCAGGGGTGGGGCGGAGCAGCACCTCGCGGCCTCACGCTGTTCACGGAGTTCCTGCTGGCCGGGGTCGCCTTCGCCGTGTGGCGAATCGCGGTGATGGCGCGGCGGCTGCGGCGCGCGGAGCAGCGCGCGGAGCGGCTCGCCCTCGTCGCCGAACATGCGGTGAGTGCGGTGCTCGTCGCCGATCACGACGGACGGCTGCTGTGGGCCAACGCCGCGCTCACGCAGATGACGGGGTGGACGGCGGCGCAGATCGTCGGGCGCCCGGTCTCCGAGTGGTTGTTCGGCCCCGGTGCGACCGAGCTCGCCGAGCGGATCCGCGAAGCGCTCCGCCTGGGTTCCGTCTTCCGGGCCGAGGTGCCGCTGCGTGCGAGCGACGGACGGCCGTTCTGGGGCGCGCTCGAGATCGTGTCCGTCGAGCGCATGGGCGCCCGGGAGGGGCGCTGCATCCTCACGTTCCACGACGTGTCCGCCGCTCGCGCCTCACGCGAGGCGCTCGCCGCGAGCGAAGCGCGATTCCGTTCGGCGCTGGACGCGATGGCCGAAGGGCTCCTCATCCAGGGGTCGGACGGCGCGATCCAGATGTGCAACGCCGCCGCCGAGCGCATCCTCGGGCTTCCCGAATCGCAGATGGCCGGACGCACCTCGGCCGATCCGCGATGGCGCGCGACGCGCGAGGACGGCACGGACTTTCCGGGCGGCGAGCATCCCGCGATGATCGCGCTGGTGACCGGCAGGCCGGTCTCGGGCGTGATCATGGGCGTGCACCGTCCCGACGGCAGCCACGTCTGGATCTCGATCGAGGCGAACGCGATCTTCAAACCCGGCGACGAACGGCCGGTCGGCGTCGTGACGACGTTCCTCGACGTGACCGCACGCCGGCGCAGCGAGAGCGAGATCCGCAAGCTCACGCAGGCGATCGAGCAGAGCCCGGCCGCGTGCATGATCCTGAACGCGAGCCGCGAGATCGAGTACGTCAATCGGTGCTTCGAGCAGATCACCGGCTGGCGCTCCGACGAAGTCCTCGGCCGCAACCTGCGACTGCTGGCTTCGGGACATGCCCCGGATGCGGTGCATCACGACCTGTGGCAGGCGGTGAGCCGCGGCGAGCGCTGGACCGGCGAAGTGCTCCAGCACCGCCGCGACGGCGAGGTGTTCCGCGCGCGCATCACGGCCTTCCCGCTCGAGGACTCCGTCCAGCGCACGATGCACTTCGTGGCGCTCTTCGAGGACGTGACCGAGGAGCACCGGCGCTCACGCGAACTCGCCCGGGCGCGCGAGGAGGCGCTTGCCGCGGCGCGCGCGAAGAACGAGTTCCTGCAGCACATGAGCCACGAGTTGCGAACGCCGATGAACGGCATTCTCGGCATGACCGAACTGCTGCAGCAGTCCGAGCTCACTCCCGCACAGCGCGCCGACCTCGACACGCTCCGCACGTCCGCCGACCAGCTGCTCACCGTCATCAGCCAGCTCTTCGACTTCACGCGACTGGGGGATCCTGCGGCCCACGAGGCGCGCATCTCGTTCCATCTGCGCCAGGCGCTCGCCCCCGTGCGCGACAAGCTCGCCGGTGGCGCCGAGGCGCGTTCGCTCGCGTGGCGTTTCGAGGTCACGCCGCAGGCACCCGACGTCTTCCTCGGCGACCCCGGTGGACTGCGCCAGGTGCTGCTGCACCTGGTGGACAACGCGCTCAAGTTCACGAACGCTGGCGAGGTGCGCGTGCAGGTCGCGGCCGAGTGCACCGGCGGCCGCCGCTGGCGGCTGCGCTTCGAGGTGCATGACACGGGCATCGGCATTCCGCGCGAGCGCCAGGGCTCGATCTTCGAGGCGTTCGAGCAGGCCGACGGCTCGAGCACGCGCAAGTACGGCGGGCTCGGGCTCGGGCTCACGCTCGCGCGTCTCATCGTCGCGCGCATGGACGGCCAGCTGGTCGTCACGAGCGAGCCGGGCAAGGGCAGCACGTTCTCGTTCACGGTGCCCCTCGAACAGGGCGAGGAAGACCCGCAGGCGTCCCGCCCGTGCGTGCCCACGGTCGCACCCGCCGCGGACGCGGCCGCTCCCGCACGAAGCCGGCTGCAGGGCGCGCGCATCGTGCTCGTGGACGGTGGCGGGGTCACGCGCGACCAGGTCGTACCCGCGCTCGAACACGCCGGCGTCCGCGTGGACGCGGTGCCGGGCGCCGAGGCGGCGGTCGCGCTCGTGCGCGAGTCCGGCGGCGGCGTGAGCGCGCTCGTGCTCGACGAGCGTGGCGGGGGATTCGACGCGTTCGCCGTCGCGAAGCGACTGCACGAGGCGCTCGACGGCATGCAGCCTCCGACGGTGCTCATCGCGATCACCGGCCAGCGCGGCGACGCCGACCGCTGCCGCGAACTGGGCGTCACCGCCTACCTCACGCATCCGCTCGGCTCGGCCGACCTCGGGGAGGCGCTCGATCGCGTGCTCGCCGCACCCGCGGGGCCGGGCGGGGCGCACACGCTCGTCACGCGGCACCTGCTGCGCGAGAGCCGTCGCGGCGTGCGCGTGCTGCTCGTCGAGGACAACGCGGTCAACCGCAAGGTCGCGACACGGCTGCTCGAACGCACCGGCTTCGAGGTGCAGGTCGCCGAGGACGGACGCGCGGGCCTCGAACGCTTCCGCGAGGGTGGCTGGGACGTCGTGCTCATGGACATGCAGATGCCCGTCATGGACGGCGTCACCTCGGCGCGGGGTATCCGCGCGTTCGAGGTCGAGCACGGTCTGGCGCGAACGCCGATCGTGGCCGTCACGGCGCACACGCTCGACGAGGACCGCGATGCGGCGCGCGCATCCGGCATGGACGCGTTCGTCACGAAGCCGATCCAGGCGGACGACCTCTTGCGCGCGATCCGCGACTGCGTGGGTGACGCGCCCGCCGACGCGGCCGCCGACGCGTCCCCGCCCGAACTGCGTGAAGTGATCGATTGGGACGAGGCGCTCGAGCGCATGGACGGGGACGAGGCGATTCTCGGCGAACTCCTGCGGCTGTTCCTGCAGGACTCCGGGCACATGATGGAGCGACTCGAGGAGGCGCGCGTGAGCGGCGACGTGAAGCGCATCGAGCGCGCCGCGCACGGGCTCAAGGGGGCCAGCGCCACGATCTCGGCGCGCGCGGTGGCCCCGTTGGCGCGTGAGGTCGAGTCGCTCGCGCGCGACGGAAAGCTCGTTCCGGCGCTCGACCGCATGCAGGACCTGCGGCTCGAAATGCAGCGGTTGCGGCGTGCCCTCGAGGCGCTGCCGGAGCAGGGAAGGAAGGCGGCGTGAGAGTGCTCGTGGTGGTCAACGAGGTCGTGGCTCGCCGCGCGGTCGAGGCGGCGCTGCAGCGGGGCGGCTTCCAGACGGTGGGAGTGGGCGACGGCCTTGCGGCGTGGGAGATCCTCAAGCGTGCCGACAGCCCGCGCCTGATGGTGCTCGACTGGGCGATGGAGGGGTTCGACGGCGCCGAGATTCTCGCGCGGCTCCACGCGATGCCGGGCCGCGCGCCGTTCCACGTCGTGATGACGTCGGTGCGCACCCGTCCCGAGGATGTGGTGGCGGCGCTCGAAGCGGGCGCGGACGACTACGTCACGAAGCCGTTCCACGCGGGCGAACTGCGCGCGCGCGTGCAGGTGGGGGCGCGTCACCTCGAACAGGTGGACGCGCTCGAGCGGCGCATCGCGGAGCTGCTCCGGCCCGCCGCCTGAAACGCAATGATTGTGGTTCGCAGAATGTTGCTGAACACGGGCGCGGCCTTCCATGGCCGCGCCCGTGGTGCGTTCAGGCGGCGAGCTTGAGCGTGTGTCGCTTCGGGTTCGCGATCTCGGCCGTGTCCACGAGCCCGTAGTAGTACTGCCG
>JACRIW010000023.1 GCA_016215625.1 Candidatus Eiseniibacteriota bacterium
GCGGCCGCGAGAATCAGGCCGCCCACCACCGCCGCACCACCCGTGTAGGTCTTCATGGGTCCGAATATCGCCCCGCCGTTCTCTGACGGGTATTCGGATGAGTGCGGAAACTGCGCTCCGTAGAACTACGGAGCGCCGTCCGGACCCTCGATCAGCCCCTCGCGGATGGCGAACTGGGTCAGCAGGGCGACCGAGTGCAAGTCCAACTTGCGCATCAGGTTGGCCCGGTGCGACTCGACCGTGCGCGTGCTGATGTTCTGCCCCGCCGCGATCTCCTTGGTGGTGAGCCCGCGGGCCACGGCCGCCAGCACCTCGCGCTCGCGCCCGGTCAGCCGGGCCAGCGCGCTCTCGCTCGCCCCGCCGGTGCGGACGCTGTCGGCGAGCGCTTTCTGCGCGCGCTCGCTGAAGAACGAGCCGCCGGCCATCACCGAATCGATTGCCGCGACGAGATCCTGCACCGCGAGATCCTTGAGCAGGTAGCCGTTCGCGCCCTCGCGCACGGCTCGCGTCACGTACTCCGGCTGGGCGTGCATCGTGAGCACGACGATGCGCGTGTCGGGCGCCACGGTGCTCGCCTCGCGCAGCACCGAGAAGCCGTCGCCGTCGGGCATGTTGAGATCGAGGATCAGCACGTCCACGCTCGTCGCGCGCAGGAAGCGCAGCGTTTCGGCGCCGCTGCCGGTCTCGCCCACGCACTCGAGGTGCGGGACGGCTTCGATCACGCGGCGCACGCCGGCGCGCACCAGCGAGTGGTCGTCGGCCAGCAGCACGCGCGTGCGCGCGGCTTTTTCGTCGGAGGGAGCGTTCATATGGCGCTCTTATGCGGCAAACGAGCCTCCACGCGCAAGCCGCCGACGGCGGCGGACGCGAGCTGCAGCTGCCCGTTCACCGACGTGACGCGCTCGCGCATGCCGAGCAGCCCCAGGTGCGGGCGCGGATTGGCGCCGGCGCCGCGGCCGTCGTCCTCGACCACGAGCTGCACGCCCGACGCGTCGCGCGTGAGTTTCACCCAGGCGCGCTTCGCGCCCGAGTGCCGCGCGACGTTCGTGAGCGCCTCCTGCGCGACGCGGTAGAGCACGAGCGCCACGTCGGGCGCCCACGCGTCGTCCTCGCCCGCTTCGACCTTCACCTCGATGCGCGTGCGCGTGGTGAAGTCGTCGGCGAGCGCCTTGAGCGCCGTGACGAGCCCGAGGTCGTCGAGCGCCTGCGGCCGCAACAGCTCGCTCAGGTTGCGCACCTGCTCGAGCGCGCGCGCGGCGAGCGCGGACGCCTCCTTGCGGCCCTCGAGGTCGAGCTCGATCTTGAGCGCGGTCAGCGCCTGCCCCGCTTCGTCGTGCAACTCGCGCGCGATGCGCCGGCGCTCTTCCTCCTGCGCGCGGAGCAGCAGCTGCGAGAGCTGCTCGAGCTGCTGCGTGCGCTGCTCGAGCTGGCGGCGCTCCTGCCCGAGCACGAGCACGAGCGTGCCGACCGTGACGCTCACGATGAAGATGATGTCGAGGAAGACGCCGTAGAGCACGCCCTGCCCGAGCGGGCGCAGGAACGGGTAGTCGAGGTGGTGGAAGCCCCACAGGATGTACACCCACGCCAGCATGCGTGCGCCCGAGGAGGGATAGATCCGGTTGTGGCGCCAGAACACCGTGCCCGTCGTGAGCGTCACGCCCGACAGCAGCACGACCGACGACGCGCCGGCGATCGCCATGTTGTGCATGACGAGCACGGAGTATGCGGCCCATGCGACCGCGGCGAGTCCGACGAACAGGTAGCGCCGCCGCCAGCGCACGTTGCTCGAGAACTGCTGCGCCGCGAGCAGCAGCAGCAGCGCCGTGATGCCGGTGAGCGCCTGATGCAGGAACAGCCAGACTTCGTTGCGCACCGGGTCGAGCAGGTAGGCCGAGATGAGCGCCAGGCGCATGGCGTAGAGCATCCACGCGATGCTCCACGTCGCGTACCAGCGCTGCTTCTGCTGGCGCCACAGCCCGAAGTGCACGCCCGCGAGCACGAGCGTGAACAGCGCCTGGAATGCGAGTGCGAGCAGATCGGTGCTCATGGCTCTCCGTGGGTGCGAAGTGGGCCGCGAGTATCGGCGGCCCGGCGAGCGATGAGCAAGTGCGGAAGCGGCCCGCGCGGCGCGCCGCCCGAGCTACGGGTAAAGCGACTTGAGGGCGCCCCAGGTGGTGCGGCGAGCAGGGACGTACGCGGGGCATTCGGGGATGTCCGTCTGCCAGTACACCGTCTCGAGCCCGCTACCGATGAACACCCAGTCGCCGAGCTCGACCGGTTGATAGAGCTTGAAGCGAGTGATGACGGCGCACATCGGCTGCGAGCAGCCCGCGCACGCACTGTCACCGACCGTCTTCGTGTGATCCACGATCAGGCGGAAGCCGTAGTAACTGGTGTCCGGCGACACCTGCCGCGCGTCTTGTTGCGGAATCGCCCCGAGTAGGATGCACCGGACCTGAAAGGGCCTGCCGGCGTAACCCATGGCCCACAGGGAGACGCCGCCGAGCGCCCGCCCCGCCCAGTAGTCGGAACAGTCCCATTGGCCACGGCCGGGGAACTCGAAGCTCGCGGTCAGCGCGGTGCGGCGGCACGCCCCCGTGTTCTTGAACGACCACCAGTCGGGCACGATCTCCGTCGGCGTCGTCATCAGGTCGATCACGGTCTCGACCCCCGTAAGCGCCGTGATCCCGGCCGGTGGATCGAACGAAGCCACCATGATCGATGTCCCGGCGTTGGTGTCGCACGCGAACGTCTTCATGGGGACGCCGCCGTAGTTCCAGCAGCCGTCCCACGCGAAGTGAGGTCCCACGATCTGTGCACGTGCCGGGGGCGAAATCACCAGCGACATCGCGAGCGCCCCGAGCGCCACGGCGAAGAAGACCCGTTTCATCTCGCCCCTCTCCTCCCCGGTCGGGATTCCGGAACGCATTGGAGCACTTCGCCCTGCCGTCTCGCCAAGAACTTTTTCGCCCGCGGTGCAACCTTGCCGGGCGCTTTTCCCGTAGAAGCACCGCTAGCAGAGTGATATCATACCGCTAGCACCCGATCGAAAGGAGATCGCAAGACCATGTTCCGCGAGAAGGCGTACCCGTCCCGTCCCGGCTACCTGATGCTCGTGCTGCTCCCCCTGCTGATGATCGGCGACATCGCGTTCATGATCGCGATGGGCAAGGCCGACATGCACCTTCAGTTCGTCGGCGGCCTGCTGCTGCTCGTCGTGCTGTCGATCCTGCTGGCCGGCTTCTACGTCGTGCAGCCGAACGTGTCGTCGGTGCTCGTGCTCTTCGGCAACTACAAGGGCAGCGAGCGGCGCCCCGGCCTGTGGTGGGCGAACCCGTTCATGAGCAAGCAGAAGGTGTCGCTGCGCGTGCGCAACTTCGAGAGCGCGAAGCTCAAGGTCAACGATCACGACGGCAACCCGATCGAGATCGCGGCCGTCGTCGTGTGGCGCGTGGTGGACACCGCGGAAGCGCTCTTCCAGGTGGACAACTACGACAACTTCGTCCACGTGCAGAGCGAGGCCGCGCTGCGCAACCTCGCGACTTCGCATCCGTACGACGCGCACCAGGACAACCAGCTTTCCCTGCGCGGCAACACGGCCGAGGTGGCCGAGGCGCTCAAGATCGAGATCCAGAACCGTCTCGAGAAGGCGGGCGTGGAAGTGATCGAGGCGCGCATCAGCCACATGGCCTACGCCGCGGAGATCGCCAACGCGATGCTGCGCCGCCAGCAGGCGGCGGCCGTGATCGCGGCGCGCTCGAAGATCGTCGAGGGCGCGGTGAGCATGGTCGAGATGGCGCTCGACGAACTGAACAAGCGCAACGTCGTGCACCTCGACGAGGAGCGGAAGGCCGCGATGGTCAGCAACCTGCTCGTCGTGCTGTGCAGCGAACACGAAACGCAGCCCATCGTGAACGCCGGCACGCTGTACCAGTAGGCACGGAGGTTCGTGGTGGCGGAACGCAAATCCTTCCTGCTCCGGATCGACCCGGCGGTGTTGGACGCCCTGCAGAAGTGGGCGTCCGACGACCTGCGGAGCCTCAACGGCCAGATCGAGTTCGTGCTGCGCCGCGCGCTCCAGCAGGAAGGTCGTGGCCCCGCTTCCGAGGGGGCCGCGAAGAAACGCAAGACCGGAGGTGATGCGTGATGCGCAAGCATCGGCGTGAGAGCGCGGCGCCCGGCGCCGCGCTCGAGACGCTCGCGCCGTTCGATCCCGAATCGCGCGAGACGCTCGAGTGGAAGCAGCCGAAGGCCTGGACCGCGAAGCACGAGCTGATGTGGCGCGACCGCGCGGTCGCGCGCGTCACGGTCCAGGGCTTCTGGGCGAACAAGCGCACCATCGAGTTCGCGCACGCGCGCTGGGACGTGCGCGAGACGGGCTTCGGCGATCTCGTCGTGGACGGCCCCGATGGCCGTCAGGGCACGCCGTACCTGCGCCATCGCAGCGGGTTTCTCTCGGGCAAGCTCGAGCGGGCGGGGCTTCCGACGCTGCGCACGCACGCGGGCGGCTTCTGGAACCCGTGGTGGGAACTGCGCGACGGCGAGGACCAGCCGCTCGTCCACCTCGACGTGCGGCAGGGCTTCTCGCGCACGGAGGCGACGCTCGTGCTGTTCGACGCCGCGCGCCGCCTGCCCGACCTGCCCGCGCTGATCGGGCTGAGCATGCACGCGCTGCTCGACTCGCAGAAGCACCACGCGAGCGCGGCGGGCGCCTGATCTTCCGGGCGCCCGCCGGCGCCCTCAGCGATAGAGCGACTTGAGCGCGCCCCAGGTCGCGTTGCGCGCGGGCACGAGCCGGTCGCACGACGTGCCGCCGTTCCAGGTGACCGAGTAGCCGTTCCTCGGGAACAGACTCGAGCGCACGGGATTCGCGGGGTTCGCGAGCGTGCTCGAGCCCGAGCCGAAGAGCCCGACGCACATGCCCTGCGCGCAGCCCGCGCACGCTCCCGTGCCCACCGTCTTCTGGTGGTTCACGATCAGGCGCACACCGTAGTACTCGGTCGCGGCGTCGAGCGGGGCCGCCGACGCGAACGGAATCGCCGTCGTGACCTGGACGATCTCGCGACGCAGCTGCGTGTCGAAGATGTCGTAGCGCGTGACCGAGAGCGACGTGAACGCCTGCCCCATCCAGGGATCGGCGCACGCCCCGCTCGCCGAAGTGAAGTCGGCGCTCGCGATCAACGAGCCGCGGCGGCAGCCGGTCACGGGGACGAACGCCCACCAGTCGGGAATCACCTCGAAACTCTCGTAGCCGAGGGCGAGCCTCGTATCGAACTGGTAGACCGCGTCCGTGGAGTTGGCCGGCTTGAAGGACACGACGATCACCTCGACGCCCGAGTTGGTGTTGCAGGCGAAGGTGCGCGCCGTGGCGCCCGCCGAGCCGCAGTCGTCCCAGGCGATGCGCACCGCGCCGTACTGGGCGTGAGCGGGCCCCGAGAGCAGGGCGAGAAGCAGCAGCGAGAATCCGAGCCGGCGCATGCAGCGCTCCGAGGGTGAATGGTCCGCAGTGATCGGTCCCACGGGAGTTTGGCAGCCCGCGCGGTCCACGGCACCCCCGAAATCGTTCGCCTCGAGGGTTTCCTCGTTCTGAACGCCGCACGCACTCTCGCGGCCCACCGACGATTGCCCGGAACTTTCCCCTTCCCGCGCGTGTTTGAACGCATAGAATACCGGCGACGACTTTCCCCCGGACCATCCACCGTGGAGGTGCTGCATGCGACTTCGTCCGCTTCTGGTGATCGGCGGCCTGTTCGCCGTCATCGCGCTCGCCGTCGTGCTCTCTTCGTGTGGCGGAAGCAGCAGCTCGACGAGTCCGGGCACGGGAGGCGGAGGTGGCGGGTCCGGTCCCACGTTCGATCTGACCTTCCCCGCCACGGGCACTTCGCGCTCGTTCACGTTCTCGACGGCCGGCAGCTGGAACTACCAGTGCTCGCCGCACGGCAGCTGCTGCGGCATGACGGGCACGGTGGTGGTGAACGCGGGCGCGACCGACGACTCCGCGCTCGTGACGGTCGGACCGGGCAACACGCTGACCTTTTCCCCCTCGACCGTGACCGTGAAGCCCGGCGGCATCGTGCGCTGGGTCAACGCCAGCTCCGCCACCAACCACACCGCGACGCGCTGACAGAGTCCCGACGCTTCCCCCGGGTGTGACGCACGCCTGTGGCGGCCCCGCCACAGGAAGTGCTCCACCGGAGCAGCGCCCGCCGGCCCACGGGGTGGGAAAAGCCGCGAGAATCGCGAGATTCCGCGGCTTTTTTCGTGCCTGCCGAACTCTGGCACATGGCCTGCTCTACCTCTCCTCCGTCCACGCACCACGACGCACGGAGGATTGCCATGAACGCTTCGACCACACTG
The DNA here is from genome assembly GCA_016215625.1 of Candidatus Eiseniibacteriota bacterium. Lineage (GTDB taxonomy): Bacteria > Eisenbacteria > RBG-16-71-46 > RBG-16-71-46 > RBG-16-71-46 > CAIXRL01. The sequence goes on from JACRIW010000023.1 coordinate 6,358, forward strand.
CAACGCTGGACCGCCACGGGCCTGCTCGCCACCACGATCCTGCTGTCGCTCGCCCCCGCCGCGGAAGCCGGCCACCGCTGGCGCCGCTACAAGGGCGCCGACTGCGACAACCGCCGTGTCGAAGTCTCGCGCGTCGTCGTTCGCGAACGCAGCAGCGCCGGCCCGGCGATCGCCGGCCTCATCGGCGGCTTCATCCTCGGCGCCGCGGTGTCGCAGGCGCATCCGGTCGTCGTGCACGAGCGCGAATGCGCTCCTCCGCCTCCGCGCTGGCGCTACTACGACCCGTACTGCGGCGACTACATGGACGATCTCGACGAGTGCCGCGTGCACTGCCGCGATCACCGCCATCCGCGCGTCGTGCGCGTGATCGACGTCGAAACCGGGCGCTGCGTCCGCGACCTGCGCTGGTACGACGGCGGCTGGCACGAAGTGGACATGGACTGGGACGACTGACCCGAAGCGGTCGTCCGCACGCAGTGAGCCGGTGGCGGTGAAGCTGGAACAACGGGGAGCGTCCAGGCTCGCACGGCCGGTTCACTCAAACTCGGAGGGCGTCACCGCGAGGTGGCGCCCTTCGCGCGTTCCCGAGCAGGTACTCCGGACTTTCGGTGGAACCGAACGGTCGTTAGGCTGATGTCATGTCCGTTCCCCCGTCACCGACCGCCCGCTGGCCCCTGCAGCTCGCCGAAGCAGTGGCGTCCGCCCGCAAGGCGCGGCCCGCGCAGCGGCTGAAGACGCGGCCGCGGCTCTGGGCGCTGCTGCATGCGGGGCTGTTCGCCTCGCTCCGCGCGCAGGCCGGACGAGTGACGGCCGTGTCCCAGGAGGACCTCGAGGACCTGGCGTCACAGAAGGCGTTAGAACTCCTGCTGCGCGCCGAAGAAGGGGCGTGGGATCCGGAAGGTCGCGCCGAGCACGAAATCGCCGGCTACATCGCCCGGGTCGCGCGGCACGCGCTGGTGGACCTGGCGCGCCGCCGCGGCCGCGAATGCCCTCCGCCCGAGGACGACGAAAGCTGGGCGGTGGCGATCGCGGCGCACACCGGTGAACGCGCGGGCCCCGAGGAAGAGTTCGCGGCGCGCGAGTTCGTCCGGGCGTTGCGCGAGTGCCTCGAATCGCTCGCGCCGCGTGCGCGACATGCGTGGTTCCGGCGCGTCTGGCTCGAGCGCCCGAGCCGCGAGATCGCGGCGCGGCTCGGCGTGAACGCGGCGCACGTGGACGTGATCGTGCAGCGCGCCCGAGTGGCGCTGCGCGGATGCATGGAGAAGAAGAACCAGCCCGAGCCGCAGTTCCGGCCCGGCGCTTTCGTGGACTTGTGGTCGTGGCTGTCGGTCGAATCGCCGCAGGCGCCGGAGGCGCCTGAGACGAAGACCGGCCCGACGGGAGAGGCGGATGACTCCGAACCTTGACGCGCGCGAAGCACACCTGAGCGACGCGCTCTGCGCGGACCTCGTGCTCGGACTGCTCGAAGGACTCGAGCGCGAGCGGGCGCTCGAGCACACCCGCACGTGCGTGGAGTGCGAGGACCGGCTGCGCGCGCACGCCGCGGCGTCCGAGCGAGCGCAGGCGGACTGGGCCGCGAAGATCTCCGCGACGCCGGTCGCGCTGCGACCGCGTTTCGCGCTGCCTCTGCCCGCGATCTTCGCGGCGGCCGCGGCCCTGGTCGCGGTGCTCTCGCTTCCGCTCGTGATGCGTCAGGGCTCACGCGAGGAACTCGCGCCGCAGTGGCTGCCGGCGTCCGGCGACGTCGTGCGCCTGCGGGGCGAGGGCGCGCCCGACACGCACCTGACCGCGGGGCTCGCGGCCTACGAGGCGCGCGATCTCGACACGGCCGAGCGCGAACTGAAGGCCGCGCGCGCCGAGGGCGCTTCCGAGACGCTGCGCCGGCTCTACCTCGGGCACGTGCTCGTCGCGCGCGGTCGCGCGCAGGAAGCCGCCGCCGTGCTCGGCGACGTGCGCTGGTGGGAAGTGCCGGAGCCCTGGCGCCAGGAAGGTGCGCGCACGTGGGCGCAGGCGCTGCGCACCGTGGGCGACTTCGCGCGCGCGGATTCGGTCGAGCGCTCGCTGCAGCCGGACTCGCTGCTTCGCCCGTGATGCGCCGGGCCGCGCTCGCGTGTGCGGTGGCCCTGACCGCGACGCTCGCGGGCTGCGTACCCGAGCGCCCGGCGGTCGACTCGGTGGACGATCCCTGGGCACGCGACGACGCGCGGCTGGACTCGCTCGGAGCCACCGACCGCGCGGGCGACGCGATCGCGATCGCCGAGCGCCGCCTGCGCCTCGTGCGCACCGGGCTGCAGCCGTCCTGGCGCGCGCGGGAAGCCGCCGTGAGCGCGCGCGAGTGGCGCACGCGCGAGCGCGCCGCGCCGGACGTGCGCGCGGCGCTCGCCTCCGCCGATCGCGCGCTGCTCGATGCCGCCGAGTACAAGCGCGCCGATTCGCTCGGCGCCGCGCGCGAGCGTGCCGCCTTCGCGTGCACGACCCGCGACTCGCTGCTCGGGTCCGGCTCGCTCGCGGCGTGCCGCGCCGCGCTCGTGCTCGCCGATCTCGAGTTCCTGCTGTCGCACCCGGGCGAGGCCGACTCGGTCGCCGAGGCCGCGGCGAACGCACTGCGCCCGCTCGTCGGTCCGGAGCATCCGCTCGTCGCCGACGCGCTCGAAGTGCAGGGCCGCGTCGTGAAGAACTTCGGCGGCCCGACGTTCCTGTCGCACGCGCTCACGCACTACGACCCCGCGCTGCGCATGCGCGTGCGCACCTGCGGCCCGGGCGGCGCGCCGGTCGCCGTGAGCCTGCAGTCGCTCGGCAATCTCTACCGGCTCGCACGCCAGCCGCGCACGGCGGTGGCGTTCATGCACCGCGCGCTCGAGATCCGGCGCGCGCGGCTCACGCTGCCGCACGACGAACTCGCCTCCATCCTGAGCGGCATGGCGTTCATCCACATGGGGCTCGGTGAATGGAACGAGGCCGAACGCCTCTCGCGCGAGGCGATCGAAGCCTCGCCGCCGTCCACGCCGCCGGGATCGATCTCCGTGCGCCTCGGCGTGCACGGACAGATGTTGCGCCGGCTCGGCCGCGAGAGCGAAGCCGTGCGCGACCTGCGCGCCGCGGTCGCGATCCGCGAGTCCGTGTGGGCGCGCACGCCGCGCGACGAGGGCACGACGCTCTCCTCAGGGCTCAGCCTCTATCGCGACCTCGCCATGGCGCTCGCGAGCCAGGGCCGCGCCGAAGAGGCGTTCGAGCAGTTCGAGCGCGGCAACGGCCGCGCGCTCCTGCTGCGCATCGGAGCCGACTCGGCGGGCGTGGATCCGTGGCGCGACCTGCTCGCGCGCGTGCAGGCCGCGCTGCCGCACGACGCGGCGCTCGTCGCGTGGCTGCGCACGCCCAGCCTCACCTCGGCGGCCGAGCCCGCGACGGGGGCGTGCGTCGTGCGCTCGACCGGCCCGCCGCGGTGGGTCGCGCTCCACCAGGCGCTCGTCGGGCCCGGCGTGCGCGGGAACTATCGCGACCTGCTCTTCGTCGAACTGCGCTCGACCGCCGGTTGGCCGCTGCGCGTGCCGGGCAGCGGTGCCGTGAAACGCTACGCGCGCGGCATGGGCCGCGAAGTGTTCGCGCCGCTCGAGCCGCTGCTCGAGGGCGCGACGCGCCTCATCGTGTGCTCGCCCGACCTCTTCGGCGGCGGCCCGCTCGGCGCGCTCGAAGACGAGCAGGGCCGCTGGCTCGCGGACCGCTACGACATCACCTACACGCCCTCGGCGCTCCTGTGGCTGGCCGCACGCTCGCGCGGGGAGACCACGCAGCCTTCCGCGCTGCTCGTCGGCGATCCCGCGTATCCGGAGCCTTCGGGCCTGCAGCCGCTCACGAGTTCGGCGCAGGAGATCGCCGCGATCGCCGAACTCCTGCCGCACGCCTCGCGCCTCACCGGAGCGGCGGCGACGGCGTCGCGCCTGCGCGCGCTCGCGCAGTCGGGCGAACTGGGGCGCTACCAGGTGCTGCACGTGTCCGCGCACACCGCCATCGACACGCGACGCGTGCTCGACTCCGCGCTGCTGCTCGCGCCCGAGTCCGGCGGCGGCTTCGCGCCGTCGCGGCTGCTCGCGCGCGAAGTGATCGGCTGGAAGCTCGGCGCCGATCTCGTCTGCCTCGCGGGCTGCGGCTCCGCCACGGGCATGTCGTCCGCGAGCGAAGGCCAGCTCGGGCTGCAGACGGCTTTCCTGTCGGCCGGCGCGCGCGCGCTGCTCGTGACGCTCTGGCCCGTGGACGACCACGCGGCGGCGCTGCTCATGGAGCGCTTCTATCGCCACCTCGCCGCGGGAGGCGCGCGCGATCACGCGCGGGCGCTGCGCGAGGCCCAGGCGGAACTGCGCGCGTGGACGGCGGCCGACGGCTCGCATCCGTACGCGCACCCCGCCTACTGGTCGGCGTTCGCGCTCGTCGGCGATCCCGGCTGGCGCTGAGCGCCGCGCGTCGGGCCGCGCGTCAGGCCGCGCGTCAGGCCGCGAGCAGGTCCGACGTCTTCCCGCGGTACTCCTCGGGCAGCAGCACGCGCACGGCGCGGTCGCCGTCCGGCATCGGGTCCCAGAGTTCCGGCGCGTCCTCCGCGGGCGCGCTGCCGTCCGGACGCACGAGCACGCGGCAGTGCGGACGCAGACCGTCCTTCGGGTTCGGGCTCGTGACGAGCACGACGTGTCCCGACGCGGTCTGCAGCACCGTGCCGGCGGGGTACAACCCGACGCTCTTCACGAGCGCCCACAGCACCGCGGGATCGAAGTTCACGCGGTTCGGCCCGAGCAGGATCTGCAGCGCCTCGAACGGCGTCTGCGCGCGCTTCGCGTACGCGCGATGCGCGGTGATCGCGTCGAAGCAGTCGGCCATCGCGACGATGCGCGACATGGTCGCCTGGCCCCACTCGAGGTCCACTTCGGGATAGCCCGTCCGGTTGTAGTTCATGTGGTGTTCGAAGCAGGCGCGCATGCTGTCGAGCATCACGACCGAGAGTCCCGGCATGCGCGAGACCATGAGCGCGCCCTCGATGGGATGGCGCCGCATCATGGCCCACTCCTCGCCGCTCAGCGCGCCCGGCTTGCGCAGCACGTCGCCCGGCACGCTCATCTTGCCGAGGTCGTGCAGCAGTCCCGCGACGCCGAGGTCGGCGAGCGCCTGCCGCGAAAGCCCGAGCTGCTGGCCCATGCCGATCGACAGGATGGCGACGTTTACGCAGTGCGCGTAGGTGTACTCGTCGTGCTCCTTGAGCGCCGTGAGGCCGACGATCGAGTACTCGTGCTTCATGATGCTGTCCACGATCGGCTGCACGAGGCGCTTCGCCTGGCGCAGGTCGGGGCGTCCCGTCGCACGCGCGCGCAGCACGATCTTCTTGGTGCCGAGCACCGCGCGCCAGAACACCTTCTTCGCGCGCGAGCGTTCGGTCTGCTGCTTCGGCTGGTCGGCGAGGTCGCGCGTGACGTCGTCCACTTCCAGTTCGGCGACCGGAACGACGACGATGTTCGTGATCGCCGCCTCGACGAGCGTGTCGCCGAGGTGCTCGGCGATCGCGGGATCCTCGGCGGCCTGGAAGATCTGGAAGAAGCGCTCGATCTCGGCCTCGTCCACACCCGGCAGGAAGCGCAGCCCGCCGACCTGGCGGCGCTCGAACTCGGCCATGAGCGAGTGGTACGCGCCGAGCAGCGTCGCGTGCGCCTTGATGCGCACGCCGTTCAGGTAGAAGTAGTCCGCGACGACCGCGAGCGCGGCTTCGTCCTCGTCCTCGTGGATCGCGCGCAGCGCGGCGACGAACTCCTGCATCTGGCGCTGGAACGCCTGGTTCGACACGTCGTACGTGCGGGCCGTGCGCAGCAGCGCGGTGAGACGCAGCAGCAGGTGGCCGCCCGCTTCCATCAGCTTCGCGGTGTCGTCCGGGGCGTCGTGCGCGCCGTCCCGGGCGCCCTCGCGGGCGCCCTCGCGGGCGCCGTCGTGCGGGGCCGTGCTCATGTGCCCTTCATCCAGTCGAGCGCCGACTGCGCGGCCTGCCGCACCGGCGGGCGCTTCGATTCGGCGGCCGTCCGCAACGCCTCGCACGCGCGCGGCGTCGCGATGCGCGCGAGGATGCGCGCGACGTTGTGGCGGTGGATCTCCTGCGAACGGTCGAACCAGTTCTGGCGCACGAGCTCGGCCTCGAGCTCGGGCACGATCTCGTCGCCGCCCACGGACGCGAGCGCGGCGTAGATCGCACGGCGCTCCTCGGGCGGACGCTGCTCGAAGCGCTCCTGCTGCAGGAACGCGAACAGCCAGCGCGCGGTCGCCGCGTCGCGCGCCGCGGACAGGCGCGCGAGCACCTGGCAGAAGAGCTTGGATTCCGCGCCGTCCACCGCGCGGATGAGCAGCGGCCTCGCGATCTTGAGCTCGACGTTGCCGAGCGCCACCACGACTTCCTCGCGCACGCGAGAGTCGGGGTGGCGGAGCGCGACCTGCAGCAGACCGGCGACCTGCGCTCCGCCGATCCAGCCGAGGATGTGCACGATGTTGCGCACGACGTACCAGCGGCCGTCCGTGAGCCACGACGCGAGCCGCTCGGGGTTGTCGCGACAGCGGTCGGTGAGCGCTTCGGCCACGCCGAGCCGCACGTCGCGCTGCTGGCTCTCCGACAGCACGAGCGTCATCCAGTCGATCCCGGCGTCGCCGAGGTCGTCGGCGAGGGCGAGCCATTCGGCCGCGCCGGCCTCCCCCTGCTTGTCGAGCTGCTCCACCACGCGCGCCACCGTGACCGGCTGCTGCAGCTCCTGGCGGAACGTCTCCTCGGACCACTCGCGCACGCCGAGCGCGCGCAGCATGCGCAGCGCCTCGCGCGCCTCGGCCCACGCGCCGCTCGAGAGCGCCGTGCGCAGCACGCGCGGCAGGAAGCGCGCGATTTCGCGGCGATCGTCGATCGTGGGATCCGCCTTCACGCACGCCTGTGCGATCGCGACGGCGGCCGTGACGGGCGAGACGCGGTGCTCGGCCGCGTACTCGGCCCGGAAGCGGTCGATCTCGTGACCCGCCATCGCGTCGAGCTCCACGAAGCTCGCCTCGACCTCGACCGTGAGGTCGCCGAGCGTCCAGTCCTCCGAGCGGCCCTTGCCGGTGCCGCCCTCGGGCGCCTGCGCCGGCGCCTCCTCGGGCTGCTTCTGCGCGTCGTTCGCCGCGGGCCACGGCATGAGCGCGCCCGCGCCCTCTTCGGGCGTGGGCGCACCGGCGCCGACGTCGCCCTGCGCGGGCACGTAGTCCACGTCCATGTGCGTGAGGTGCGCTTCCCAGAGCAGCGTCACGAGGTCGTCGCCGTCGAGGTTCTGCCCCGTCACCGCGAGCACGCAGTCCACGAACGCGTCGATCTCGCGCGAGGTCACGCCGCCGTTGATCGTGATGCCGCGCACGCCGTCGCGGTGGAACGGATACGCGAGGTTGTCGTCGCGCGAGCGCGCGGGATGCACGGAGACGCCGTCCACGGTGACGTCGTCCGATTCGAACCGGTAGGTGACCGTGCCGAGTTCGCGAATCATCGCGTACGCCGCCTGCGACAGCTCGTCGCGGAAGCGGATGACCGTCGGGTTCATCGCGTCGTACAGCCGGCAGGTCTTCAGCGTGCGCGCGAACTGCGCGATCCACCCCGCCGCGACCTTCACGGAGGCGTCCGTGAGGGTGCGTTCGGGCGGACTCGCCGCGCCGCTCCTGCCGGTGCGTGAAATGACGCTCATGGACGAGCGGTACCCCTCCCTGGAGACGATGCGTCGCGGCCCTTGCCGACTCCCGGCTTATCGGCCTTCCGGGACCGGTTCTTGAGCATGCGTCTTCGAGGCAACCCGTTGTGGCAGCGGGCGCTGGAGGAAGTCGCGATCGTCCTCCACGCTCCCCGGCGTGGCCGCGCCGCCGCGCCGGGAACGCGCGTTCCCGCGCTGGCGCCGGTGAGCTTGTACGGACGCGGCGCGCTGCACACACTGCGGCCGTTTCCCCCATTCCCCGTTTCCTCCCGACGCTCGACAGGAGCTCTCTCATGTTCCGCCGCCTGATTCCGGCGCTTCTCGTCCTCGCCACCACGGCCATGCCGGCCGCCGCGCTCGAGGAATGCCGCCTGATGCGCATGCCCGACATCCAGGGCGACCGCATCGCGTTCGTCTACGCCGGTGACCTCTGGACCGTCGCCCGCACCGGAGGTGCGGCCGTCCGCCTCACGACCCACGACGGCCAGGAAGTGTTCCCGAAGTTCTCGCCCGACGGCCGCACGATCGCGTTCACGGGCGAGTACGACGGCAACACCGACGCGTTCACGATTCCCGCCACGGGCGGCGAGCCCACCCGGCTCACGTTCCATCCCGGCGCGGACAACGTCGCCGAGTGGTACCCCGACGGCGCGAGCATCCTCACGCGCTCGGCGCGCGCCTCGGCGCCCACGCGCTTCGACCGCTTCTTCCAGGTGAGCGCGACGGGCGGCTTCGAGAAGATGCTCGCCCTGCCGACCGCGGGCTACGCGAGCCTGTCGGCCGATGGCAAGCTCATCGCCTTCGTCAGCCCGAGCTACGACCGCCGCACGTGGAAGCGCTACCGCGGCGGCAACGCGCCGAACATCTGGGTGTACGACTTCACCGCGAACAAGTCCGAGTGCCTCACGCGGGACTGGGCGGGGCCCGACGAGTGGCCGATGTTCCACGGCCGCACGGTCTACTACTGCTCCGATCGCGACTCGAAGATCGCGAACCTGTGGGCGTACGACCTCGACAAGAAGACGCATCGCAAGGTCACGAACTTCACCGAGTACGACGTGAAGTGGCCGAGCGTGGGCTCCGACGCGATCGTGTTCGAGAACGGCGGCTGGCTGTGGGTGATGGACCTGCCGAGCGAGAAGCTCGTGAAGATCTCCGTGCAGGTGCCCGACGACCGTCCCGCGACGCGCGCCGAACTGCGCAACGTGTCCGAGTGGCTCGGCGGCATGGACCTCTCGCCGTCCGCCAAGCGCGCGGTGATCGAGGCGCGCGGCGAACTCTTCACCGTGCCCGCCGAGAAGGGTGACGCGCGCAACCTGACGAACACGCCCGGCGTGCGCGAGCGCGCGCCCGTGTGGTCGCCCGACGGCAAGTGGATCGCGTACCTGTCCGATCGCAGCGGCGAGTTCGAGCTGCACGTCATCGGCGCCGACGGCAAGTCCCCCGACCGCCAGGTGACGAAGCTCGGCAAGGGGTTCCGCTACCAGCCCGTCTGGTCGCCGGACTCGAAGAAGCTCGCGTTCTCGGACGGCGCGAACAACCTGTTCTGGGCCGACGTCGCGACCGGCAAGGCCACGCTCGTCGCCCACGACGACCGCGGGGAGATGCACGACTACACGTGGTCGGGCGACTCGCGCTGGCTCGCGTTCACGCAGCAGACGCCCGCGAACTTCCGCACGATCCGCCTGTACTCGATCGCCGACGGCAAGGTCACGCAGGTCACGAACGGCATGCAGGACGACTTCTCACCGTCGTTCGACCCGGAAGGCAAGTACCTGTTCTTCGCCTCGTCGCGGACGTTCCGCCCCGAGTTCGGCGGATTCGAGCTCGACATGGTGTTCCGCGCGACGGACAAGCTCTACGCGATGACGCTGCGCGATTCGCTCGAGTCCCCCGTCGCACCGCTGAGCGACGAGGAGACCGGCGAAGCGGCCGATGCCGGCGCCGACAAGGGTGACGCGAAGGACAAGGGCAAGGACAAGAGCAAGGACAAGCCCGCCGACGTCGCCTGGCGCATCGATCTCGCCGGCATGGGCGAGCGCGCGGCGGAGCTGCCGGTGCCCGCGGGACGCTACGCGGGCCTGACGGCCACGAAGGGCAAGCTCGTGTTCCTGTCGGTGGACGCGCCCGCGGATCCGGACGAGCCCGGCACGACGAGCATCCGCTACTTCGACTTCGCCGAACGCGAGACGAAGACCGTGCTCGAAGGCGTCTCCGGCGGGTACTCGCTGTCGAAGGACGGCGGCAAGCTGCTCTACCGCAAGGACGGCATGGCGGGCATCGTCGAACTCGCGGGCGGCAAGAAGGCCGGCGACGGCAAGCTCGACTTCGGCGGACTCGTCGCGTGGGTGGATCCGCGCCGCGAGTGGCTGCAGATGTACGACGAAGCGTGGCGCCTCGAACGCGACCTGTACTACGACCCGGCGATGGCCGGGCTCGACTGGGTCGCGGTCGGCAACCGCTACCGCCAGCTCGTGCCGTACGTCGCGCACCGCAGCGACCTGAACTACCTGCTCGGCGAGATGATCGGCGAGCTGTCCACGTCGCACACGTACGTGGGCGGCGGCGACCTGCCGCAGGTCGAGCGCGTCGGCGTCGGCCTGCTCGGCGTGGACTGGGGCTACGACGCGGCGAGCGGGCTGTACCGGTTCGACCGCATCTTCCGCGGCCGCGACTGGAACTCGAGCGTCGCCGCGCCGCTCGGCGAGCCCGGCATCGCGGTGAAGGAAGGCGAATACCTGCTCGAGGTGAACGGCCGTTCCGTGCGCGGGCCGCAGAACGTGTACGCCGCGTTCATCGGCACGAACGGCAAGCAGACCGTGATCAAGGTCGGCGCCTCCGCGAACGACCCGAAGGCGCGCACCTACACGGTGAAGCCGATCGGCAACGAAGCTTCGCTGCGCTACGTCGCGTGGGTGCGCGCGAACTGGGAGAAGGTGCAGAAGGCCACGAACGGCCGCATCGCCTACGTGCACGTCCCGAACACCGCGATCGAAGGCATGCAGGAGTTCAGCAAGGGCTTCTATCCGCAGGTGGACCGCGACGGCATCATCGTGGACGAGCGCTTCAACGGCGGCGGCTTCATTCCGGACTTCTTCGTCGAGCGGCTCATGCGCAAGACCTGGACGTACTGGTCGGCGCGCGACGGCGCCGGCTTCCGCACGCCGGGCCAGAGCATCGACGGACCGAAGTGCATCCTCGCGAACGAGTACGCCGGCTCGGGCGGCGACGCGTTCCCGTTCTACTTCCGCCAGCAGGGCGTCGGGCCGGTGATCGGCAAGCGCACGTGGGGCGGTCTCGTCGGCATCAGCCGCGACCTGCCGCTCGTGGACGGCGGCTCGGTGACGATTCCCGACTTCGGGATCTACTCGACCGACGGCCAGTGGATGATCGAGAACCACGGCGTGGACCCCGACATCGAGGTCGAGAACACGCCCGAGTCCATGGTGAACGGCCAGGACCTGCAGCTCGAGAAGGCGATCCAGTGGTCGCTCGAACAGCTGCAGAAGAACCCGGTCAAACGCCCCGCGCGCCCGCCGTACAAGAAGCAGTGACGCGCTGAGCGTCCGGCGCACGGGCTGAAGCGCGAAGGCCCCGCTCCCGTTCGAGGAGCGGGGCCTTTCGCGTGCGCGCCGCGCGCGCCGTCAGGCGCGCACCTGGCGTTCGCGTCCCGCCCATGCGGCCACGAACAGCGCCACCGTGAGTCCCGCGTAGAGCGACCACAGCGGGCCGCTGCGCGCCGCCGTGACGCCGGTGTAGTCGAAGAGCGGCACGGCGTGCATCGGGCCCATGTACCAGAGGAACAGCCAGAGCACTTCGAAGAAGCGCGAGCTGCCGCTCCACACGCCGAGCGCCGTCGCGAGCGCGGACGCGAACGCCGCGCCGAGCGCCCAGCCGCCGAAGGACGCGAAGTCGCCGGCGAGCGCGAAGCGCACGAGCGCCGGAGCGCCCATCGCGAGGCCGACGCACACCCCTGCGAGCCACGCGCCCGGCAACAGCCGCGCCACGGGGCGCGCGCACGAGAACAGCACGCTCGCGACGCCGTCGCGGCGTTCGCGCTGGCCGGCGGCCGACCACACGAACACCGGCCAGAACGGCGCGACGGGGAGCCAGCCCGCCTTCACGTGCGCGATCGGCGCGAACAGCTGCCCGCCGAGCAGCACGAGCGCGCCGCCCCACCACCACCACGTCTGTCCGTGCAGCGCGAGGAGCAGCTCGGCGCGGAGCACGCCGAGGAACGCGGGACCGCGGCGCGCGGGCGACAGCGTCGCCGCCGTGACGGCCGGCGCGCCTTCGGGGCGCCGTGCCGGACGCGCGAACGGCCAGCGCAACGGCACGCCGCGCGTGAGCGGTGAGCGCGGCGCGTTCTCGAAGCGGTCGAAGAGCACGCCCGCGAGGCCCACCAGCGAAGCGGCGATCGCGCACCACAGGATGCGGGACCCCACCGCCTCCGCGGTCCACGCGAGCCCCTTCCAGGGGAACGTGCTCAACAGGACGCCGCGGTACTTCGGATTCACGTTCACGCCGACGTTCATGTCGCCGGGCTTCGTCGCGGCGCTCGGGTCGAACGCCTTGAGCCCTTCGAACACCTGCGTGGTCACCGTGTGCGCTCCGGTCACGTCGCGCCAGGGACTCGCCCCCGGCGTGTCGAGACCGCCCATCATCATCAGCATGCCGAACGCGAAGAACCAGACGACGTTCCCGAGTCCTCCGCGCAGGAGCGGCACGCAGTCGAAGAGCACGGCGCTCGCCGCAGCGAACAGCGCCACGGGCACGGTGAGGAGCACGAACGGCAGCAGCGTCGCGAGCACGTCCACGCGGCGGTCCTCGCCGAGCAGCTGCTGCGTCACGAGCGCGGCCACCGCCGAGACGGCGGCCATGGACATCAGGATCGCGAAGCTGCTGAGGGTCTTCGAGGCGAGGTACTCGATCCGTCCGACGCGCGTGGCCGCGAGCACCGCGCCGACGCCCGTGCGGCGATCGCGTTCGACCGAGCCCTTCACGAGGTAGTGCCCGACCATCATGAAGTAGAGCCCGGTGAGCAGCGCGCTCAGCGTACCGACCCACGCGGCGCCGTACACCGGCCGGTACACCTCGCTCATCACGAACGTGCGGTAGCTCGAGCCGTTCGCGGGCAGCATGCCGGCGCCGAGATACACCATCACCGCCATGCTCACGAGGTAGCCCGTGCCGCGCGTGCGCTCGAGGAAGTCGCCGAGCGCGAGCCGGGCCGTGCGCGACGCGTTCACGGCCGCGCTCCCGCGTGCGCGTCGCGTTCTTCGCGCTCGCCGCGCACGAGCGCGAGGTACGCGTCCTCGAGCGTGGGCGCGACCGCCTTCGCGTCCGGGCGCGGAGTCTCGTCCGCGACCACGCGCAGCAGCACGTCGGGCCCGCGCCGCATCGCCGCACCGACGCGCCAGAAGCGGCGCGCGTCGTCGAGGTGCTCCGCACGCACGGCCAGCTCCCACACGCGCCCTTCGACGCGCGCGAGCAGCTCGTCCGGGGTGCCGTGCGCGACGAGCCGGCCCTCGTGGATGAGCGCGATGTGCGCCGCGGTCGCCTCGACGTCGGACACGATGTGCGTGGAGAGCAGCACGACGCGCTCGCCCGACAGTTCGCCGAGCAGATTGCGCAGCCGCACGCGCTCTTCCGGATCCAGCCCCGCGGTGGGCTCGTCCACGATCAGCACGCGCGGATCGTTGAGCAGCGCCTGCGCGATGCCGACACGCTGGCGCATGCCGCCCGAATAGCCGCCGAGCGGGCGGTGCGCGGCCTCGGTCAGGTTCACGAGTTCGAGCAGCTCGGCGATGCGCGTCTTCGCCGCGCGCGCGTCGAGCCCCTTGGCCGCCGCGAGGTACTCGAGGAACTCGATCGCCGAGAGCTGGGGGTACACGCCGAAGTCCTGCGGCAGGTAACCGAGCACGTCGCGCAGCGCGTCGGGCTGCTTCGCGAGGTCGGCGCCGTCCCACGAGACGCGGCCCTCGGTCGGGCGCGTGAGCGTGGCGAGGATGCGCATGAGCGTGGACTTGCCGGCGCCGTTCGGGCCGAGCAGGCCGGTCAGGCCCGGTTCGAGCGTGAGCGTGAACTGCGAGAGCGCCCAGCCGCGGCCGGGATAACGCTTGCCGACACCTTCGATCACGAGCGCCACGGGGAGCCTCCGGAGGATGCAGGTGGAGGCACGCCTACGCGCGTTCGCGTGCGCGGGTTGCGGGGGCGGCTACTTCTTCGTGCTGTTGCGCAGCCCGTTCGCGAAGCCGTCGAGGCTCACGCCGATCCCGAGCTTCGCCCTCAGCCCGTCCGCTCCCACGCTGCCGTCGGTGTCGACGTCCACGTCGAGGAACGCCCAGACGAGCCGCGCACGCTCGACCGCCGCGGGCTTCGGCGCGGGCTTCGCGCCCGGCTTGGCCGCCGGAGCGGGCGGTGGCGCCGGCGGCGCCGGCACTCGCATCAGCGACCCGACGAGCGACATGCGGACGTCCCAGCGCCCGCTCGCCGCGTCGTACCCGAACGTCTCGTCGCGCCCCTTGCCGAAGCCGAGCGACGAACCCGCGAGCGCTCCGCTCGTGCGCACGAAATCCGCGCGCAACTTCGAGACCGTGAGGAACTCCTGCCCGCCCGAACGCGTGAGCAGGTAGGCGCCGCGCCAGCCGATCCGGAACGCGACGCCAGAGTTGCCCTTGAGCAGCGCCTCGAGCGGCAGCTCGAGCGCGACGCCCGAGGTCATCTCGAGCATCGGGAACTCCTCGTAAAGCATGCCTTCGAGCGCGGGCCCGAGGATGCGCTCGTCGGTCGCGAGTCCCCCGGAGAGCCGCAGCGCGGGCTTGCGTCCCTTGCCGAGCGGCAGGTCGAGCACGCGGAAGTCCACGTCGAGCCCGCCGGTGTACGACGTGCCGTACGAGAGCCCGAGCGTGTCGGCGCCGATCGCGTGCATGCGCTCGACGCCGCGGGCGAAGAAGACGGACAGTTCGAAGCGCTCGTCTTCGGCCTGCGCACGCGCCGGCGGCGCGAGGAACGGCAGAGCCACGAGCACGAGTGCGGCGACCAGCGCGAACGGAGCGCGCGAGGGCGCATGACGCATGACGCCTCCTTGCGGGGAGTCGAGCGCCAGGCCCGAGGGGGAGCCGGCGAAGACCTGACCGATGCGACCATTCGGTCCATCGGGTCGCGGCCCGGTTATCGGCCGCGGCCCGTCCGGCCTCCAGCGCCGAGTCAGTCCGAGAGCAGGTAGTCCAGGTCGGCCCGCGTGAGCGCCCGGGCGAACCCGTCCTCGCCCAGCACGTCCTTGACCATGGCCGCCTTGCGCTGCTGCAGCTCGAAGATGCGTTCCTCGATCGTGCCCTCGGTGAGCAGCTTGTACGCGGTCACCGAGCGCGTCTGCCCGATGCGGTGCGTCCGGTCGATGGCCTGCGCCTCGACCGCCGGGTTCCACCACGGGTCGAACAGCACGACGTCGCTCGCGGCGGTCAGGTTGAGGCCCGTGCCGCCGGCCTTGAGCGAGACGAGGAACACGCACGGCGAGGGGTCGTCGCCGAACGCCTGCACGACGTTCGCGCGCTCCTTCGTGCTCGTGCTGCCCGTGAGCATGTGGTACGGCACCTCGCGCTTGCGGCACGCCTCCTCGATCAGCTTGAGGCACTCGACGAACTGGGAGAACACGAGCACCTTGCGCCCTTCCGCGAGGATCGGTTCGAGCAGTTCGAACAGCGCGTCGAACTTGCCCGAGCCGAGCGCGCGGTCGCCGCCCGCGAGCGCGGGATGACAGCAGATCTGCCGCAGCCGCGTGAGCAGCGCGAGGATCACGATCTTCTGCTTGGCGATGCCCTGCTCGCCCGCGCCGAGCGTGCGCACGAGTTCGCGCCCGCGCACGAGTTCGGCGAGGTAGAGCTTGCGCTGGCCCGGTGTCATCTCGCAGTCGAGGCGCTCCTCGATCCGCGGCGGCAGGTCCTGCGCCACCTGCTCCTTGAGACGGCGCAGCAGCACCGGGCGCAATCGCGCGGACAGCAGCCGGCGCGAATGCGGCGGCGCGTCGGGGCGGTCGTAGCGCGCGACGAACCTGGAACGCGCCCCGAGGTAGCCCGGATTCACGAACGACAGGATGCTCCACAGGTCGAGCGCGCGGTTCTCGAGCGGCGTGCCCGTGAGCGCGAGCCGGTGACGCGCGCGCAGAGACTGCGCCGCCTTCGTCACCACCGCGTCCGGGTTCTTGATGTTCTGCGCCTCATCGAGGATCACCGCGTGCAGCTCGAGTTCCTTCCAGCGTTCGGCGTCGCGGCGCAGCAGCGCGTAGTTCGTGACCACGAGGTCGTGGTCGCCCGCGGTGCCGAGGCGCGCGCGGCGGTCGCGCCCGCTCGTGAGCGCGAGCACGCGCAGGTTCGGCGCGAAGCGCGCGGCCTCGCGCTCCCAGTTGTGCACGACCGAGGCGGGGCACACGACGAGCGACGGCGCCACGGGTCCCCCGCTCGCGGCGGCGTCGCGCGCGCGCATCTCGAGCAGCCACGCGAGCGCCTGCACGGTCTTGCCGAGGCCCATGTCGTCGGCGAGCACGGCGCCGAGCCCCATGCCGCTCGTCCACGCGAGGAAGTCGAGACCGTCCTGCTGGTACGGGCGCAGCGTCGCGGTCAGTCCCGCGGGCGTGCCCGCGGACGGAACGCCCTGGAACGCGGCCATCGCCTCGCGGATGCGCGTGACGTTGGCGCGGGTGTGTTCGTCGGCGCCGGCCTCCTCGAGCACGTCGAGGCTGCCCGCGCGCACCTGCGCGAGTTGCCACGCCGAAATCTGCTGCTCGACGCCGTCGGCCTCGAGTCCGAGATCGGCGTGCGCCGCGGCGACCGCGTCCTGGCTCTCCGCGTCCTCGCGCCGCACCCAGCCGCTCGCGAGCCGCACGAAGCCTTCGCGCGCCGCGCGCAGCTTGGCGAGATCGGCTTCCGTGAGCGCCATGCCTTCCGCTTCCCACTCGGCCTTCACCTTCAGCCAGTCCATGCCGCTCGCGACGACCGACACGCGCGTGCGCACCGTGCGCGAGCCTTCGAGCAGCCGCTGCACTTCGCGGTTGCCGTACCACGTCACGCCCGCCGGGCGCTCGGCCCAGCACTCCTCGAGCGCCATGGCCGTGCGCGCGTTGAGGCGCAGCCACCAGCCGGTGTGCCCGTCGGGCTCGAGCGTCGGCGAACCGCCCGGGCCGCGCTTGTCGCCGCGCGAGACGCCGAGCTTCTCGATCCACGCGAGCGCCGGCGCGACACGCGCGGCCTCCGGCACCTCGCGCCAAGGCGACAGCGCGGCGCCCTCTTGTTCGCCCGCCGATGCCGCGGCCTCTTCCTCGGAGCCGGGCGCCGGAATCGCGTCCGCCGGCGGCGGCTGCATGTGCTCGAGCGTCACCTCGGGCCGTGGCGCGGCGCCGTCGGCCGCGCGCTCCCAGCCCGTCCGCGGCGTGTACTCGAACAGCCGCGCGCTCTCGTCGAGCACGCCGCCGGGCTTCCACGCGGGATCGCCGGCGAGCGCGTACACGCGCACCTGGAGCCAGTCGGACTCGCGCAGGTCGAGCGCGACGATCGGGCGCGCGTCGTGCACGCGCGTGAGCTGGCCGAGCGCGCCCGCGACCGTCGCGAAGCGCGACGCGAGCTGGTCGAGCATCGCGCCGTCCTCGCGCTTGAGCGGCAGGCCGTGCATTTCCACGAGCGTGCGCACGACGTCGCGCGGCGGCTCCTCGACGACGCGGTGGAACGCGCCGCCGATCAGCGCGATCGTCGGATGCGACGCGAGCCCGGTGTTTTCGGACGCCCACAGGAGCGCGTCCGGCATGGGCCGCGCCTCGCCCTCGCCGTTCACGAGCGCGAGCGACAGCCGCAGCTCGCCTTCCTCGAGATGGCACTCCGGCACCATGCGCAGGTCGTCGCCCTCGAAGTCCACGCGCGCGCCCGGCGTCACGCCGGCTCGCGCCGCGAGCGTCGCGGGCAGGTCGGAACTCCACTGCACGAACGGCGAGCCCGCCGCGCGATCCATGAGCGCGTTGAGCTGGGCGTTCGCGAGCGCCGCGGGCTGCGAGGAGTACGGCAGCGCGTAGGACAGCTCGCCCTCGGTGAGCATGCGCAACAGCCGGGCCTGCGGCGGCGACAGCAGCTGCGGATCGCGGCGCAGGTCGCCCGCGAGCTGGTGCAGCTGGTTCGACGAACGCGGCTCGTCCTGCAGCTTGGAGGTCGTGAGCCGCACCTGCAGCGTCACACGCGGCTCGAGCGCGTCGCCCGCGAGTCCGAGCAGCACGCGCAGGTGACGCTGCGATCGCTCGTTCGACACCGCCCACTTGGAGAGCTTCTCGACGACTTCCTGCCGCTTGTGCTCCTTGGCCTTGTTCGCGAGATCGTCGCGGCCGAGGAACGCCTGCAGCCCGCGCGGCACGCGCCCCTGGTTCGCGATCGCCACGGCGTTCGCGAGCCGCCAGCAGCGCACGTCGGGGTCTTCGTCGTGCAGGAGGTGGTCGAGACCGAGCCGCGCCACGTCGGCGTGCGACATGCCGAAGTGCCACAGCAGCTGCGCCGCGGCCTGCTGGCGCAGCCACATGGTCTCGGCTTCGCGGATCGCGCGCACGCGCGGCTCGAACACCTCGGGCTTCGCCTTCGGCGCGCGCGGCAGTTCGCTCGCGGGACGCAGGAACGACGACGGAGGCTGCGGGCGCTCGTGCGGACCGTGGCGCCACGCGAGCGGCAGCATCCGGCGTATGCCCGGATCGCCGATCACGCCTTCGTGCACCGCGGCCGCGAGCAGGCGGATGCCGACCGCGTACGCGTGCTTGCAGATCGGCGCGCTCGGGCACGAGCACAGCGGATCGGCGCCGTCGTCGCTCCAGTTCCAGCGCACCGCGTACGTGCGCGTGCCGCGCACGCGCGCGCGGACGCCGTCGTCCTCGGCCAGCTCCTCGGTCACGCGCGAGGCGAGCGCGTAGTCCTCGCCCCGCGTGCGCACGGTGGCGGGAAACGCGAGCAGCGCCTCGGCGAGTTCCTGCGCGGAGCGTGCGGACAGCGTTCGGGCGATGTCGAGCGGCAGAGTGTCCAAGCGGGCTTTCCGGCGGGGGCGGGCGACTGGAGCTTCGGCGGGGGGCGAACCGTGCAGGCTATGGGCCGCGGCCCATCGTGGCAAGCGGGCCCCTCCCGAACGTGACGGTGACGCGGGAAATCCTTTCGCGGCACAACTGACTCTTCCCCGCCGGGCGTTCCCGGGACTAGGGTTTCACGGTCGGAATACCCGTTTCGCGGACGGCCGTCCGCGCACCCTTCGATGGAGGCAGTGCCGTGCCCCAGGACATCTACGAGGTCAAGCCGCACATCCGCGAACGCGCTCACGTGAAGTCCATGTACGACTACGAGCAGCTCTACAAGCGCTCGCTCGAGGACCCCGAGGGCTTCTGGGCCGAGCAGGCCAAGGGCATCGACTGGTTCCATCCGTGGACGACGGTCTTCGACGCCGACTACGACGAGGTGGATTTCTCGTGGTTCTCGGGCGGCCGGCTGAACGCCTGCTTCAACTGCGTGGACCGCCACCTGCCCACGAAGGGCGACAAGACCGCGATCATCTGGGCCGCCGACGAGCCGGGCGTCTACCGCCACATCTCGTACCGCGAGCTGAAGCACAACGTCTGCCGCCTCGCGAACGTGCTGCTCGCCCACGGCGTCAAGAAGGGCGACCGCGTCTGCATCTACATGCCCATGATCCCCGAGACCGTGTACGCGATGCTCGCGTGCGCGCGCATCGGCGCCGTGCACTCGGTCGTGTTCGGCGGCTTCTCGAGCGAGTCGCTGCGCGACCGCATCGTGGACGCGCGCTGCAAGATCGTGATCACGGCCAACGAGGGCATGCGCGGCGGCAAGCGCATCCCGCTCAAGGCCATCACGGACCGCGCGGTCGAAGGCATGAACATGGTCGAGACCGTGCTCGTCGCCCGCCGCACGGACCACGACGTGCCTATGCAGGCCGGGCGCGACCACTGGCTCGACGAAGAGATGAAGAAGCAGCGCTCGACGAGCACGGTGGCGTGGATGGGCGCCGAGGATCCGCTGTTCGTGCTCTACACGTCGGGCAGCACGGGCAAGCCCAAGGGCCTCATGCACACGACCGGCGGCTACATGGTGTACGCCGCGTACACGCACAAGCTCGTGTTCGACTATCACGACGGCGACATCTACTGCTGCGCCGCGGACGTCGGCTGGATCACCGGGCACAGCTACATCGTGTACGGGCCGCTCGCGAACGGCGCGACCACGGTGATGTTCGAGTCCACGCCGGTGTATCCCGATCCGGGCCGCTACTGGCGCATGGTGGACGACCTCGGCATCCACATCTTCTACACGGCGCCCACGGCGCTGCGCGCGATCGCGCAGGCGGGCGACGAGCACGTGAAGCGCTACTCGCGGCAGTCGCTGCGCATCCTCGGCAGCGTGGGCGAGCCGATCAATCCCGAGATCTGGCGCTGGTACCACGACGTGGTCGGCGGCGGGAAGTGCGCCGTCGTGGACACGTGGTGGCAGACCGAGACGGGCGGCATTCTCATCACGCCGCTGCCCGGCGTGACGCCGACCAAGCCCGGCAGCGCGACGCTGCCGTTCTTCGGCGTGAAGCCGATCGTCGTCAACCCCGAGAACGGCGCGCTCATCGAGGGCAACGGCGTCTCCGGCGCGCTCTGCCTCGACACGCCGTGGCCGGGCCAGGCGCGCACCGTGTGGGGCGATCACCAGCGCTTCAAGGAGACTTACTTCACGCAGTACAAGGGGCACTACTTCACCGGCGACGGCTGCACGCGCGATTCGGACGGCTACTACTGGATCACGGGCCGCATCGACGACGTGCTCAACGTGTCGGGCCACCGGCTCGGCACCGCCGAGGTCGAGAGCGCGCTGGTCGCGCACGAGTCCGTCGCGGAGGCCGCGGTCGTGGGCTACCCGCACGACATCAAGGGCCAGGGCATCTACGCTTACGTCGTGCTCGGTTCGGACTACGCGGGCTCGCGTGCGAGCGAGCTCGAGGGCGCGCTCAAGGAGCAGGTGCGTCACGCGATCGGCGGTTTCGCGACCCCCGACGTCATCCACATCGCGCCGGGCCTTCCCAAGACGCGCAGCGGAAAGATCATGCGCCGCATCCTCCGCAAGATCGCCGGCGGCGAGTACACGGGACTCGGCGACATCACGACGCTCGCCGAACCCGAGGTCGTGGACAAGCTCGTCGAGCAGCACAAGCAGCGCGTCGGCGCGTAGCAGTCGCCGCGCGCCGCGAAGGCACGAGGCCCGGGCGATCGGCGGCGATCGCCCGGGCCTTCGTGCGTGGGGATCCGCGCCTACTTCTCGCTGGGATCGTCGAGCGGCTGCGAGTACAGATCGACGGACCAGCCGTCTCGCTCGCGCTGCGCCTCCTCGAGCGAACGGAACCGCCGCAATCCCGTGACGGGCCGCACCCGGGCGAGACGCCGCGAGAAGTCGAACAGGCCGATCAGCGTCGGGAGCAGCCGCGGATCGTCGGAGGTCTTCCACAGCGCCTGCCGCGCCTCGTCGTGCGTGCGGAACTTCTGCACCGGCATGCGCTACTCCTCCTCGATCCCGAAACGGTCGCGCAGCAGCTGCGCGTCCGCCCGATCGTGCAGGCGAACGGTGTCCTTCTTCATGCGCCAGAGCATCCGCGGAGTCGCGAGCCGCACGGGACTGCCCTCGTACTCGCGAAGCTCCCACTCGATGTCCTCGTAGCGGAACGCTTCGCCGAGCCGCGCGAGCAGGTCCATCGGAACGGACTCGTCCGGCGGGACGTAACGCACGGCGGGAAAGTCGCCGGCGAGGTCCTCGACGAGGATCTGCTCGATCTCGGGGTCGTTCCAGAGTTCTCGCAGCGCCGCGCGAAGCCGTTCGATGTTGCCGGCCTCCGGCCGCAGGAAGAGATCCACGTCCTGCGTGACGCGCGGGAAGCCGTGGAGGTTGATCGCGAGCCCCCCGACGAGGACGTATTCGACCTCGTGCCGGTGCAATGCCGCGAGCAGCTCCAACACTTTCTCGAAATCCATGTCCCTCAATCTCACGTTCGATGTTCCGCGGGGGCGAGTCCGCGGGGGCGCGAGGCGCCGGTGCGGCGCCGAACTCCGGCGCCGCGCGCGCATCATGGGCGCGCGCGCGAGGCGGCCGCAAGCGCGCGCTGCGCGCGATGCACGCGCGGCGAAGCCGGACATGGCCCGAAAAGCGGGCGGGCCCGGCCGACGGATGGCTGTCGACCAGGCCCTTCGCTTCGCCTCACACCCCCCGTGTGAAGCTCGCGATTCCCTAACGTGCGACGACGACCTTCGTGCTCGAGCGCACGCCGTGCACGTCGAGCAGCGCCCAGTACGTGCCCGGGCTCGCGCGGCGGCCGCCGGCGTCGCGGAGGTTCCACGCGGCGTCGTGCTCGCCCGCGGCGAACGTGCCGCCGAGCACGTGAGCGACCGCGCGGCCGCTCGCGTCGAGGATGCGCAGGCTCACCTCGCCGGAGCGGTCCACGCGGAAGCGGAAGTTCGCGTTCTGCCGCGAAGGGTTGGGCCACGCCGGGCGCGAAAAGCCGGCGCCCGCGGCTCGCGGGGAACCGCCCACGCCCGCCGTGCCACCGGTCACGACGACCACGCCACGCATGTTGAACGCCGCGCCGTGCGGCCGGCAGAAGAACGGATAGGTGCCGGGCGTCGGGAAGTCCACGACGACCTCCGGCGAGCCCGGGTCCACGGGCAGGTCCCAGAGCGAGCCCGCATCGAGATCGGTGGGCTTGCCGCTCGTGGTGGTGTGAAAGCCGCTCGCGATCTTCCACATCACGAACTCGCCCGCGTTCACGCGCACGGTGTCGATCTGCGTGGCCGAGCGCCCGTCCGAGTCGAATCGGAAGTTGGTGACGAGGAACGTGTCCACCGCCAGCGCCGTCGCCGCCGCGGGCGAAACCCCGCCGTGCGCGGGATGCTCCGCATACCAGTCCGACACGCACAGCTTCATCGCGGCATCGCTCATGGGAACACCGCCGATCGGTTCCGCGACGAAGGCGAGCGCCGCCCAGGCACCGAGAGCCGCGACGACCACGGCGGCGAGCACGAGTTGCGGGGTACGAAGCATGACGAAGCTCTCCCGTCGTGGACGGACGTGGCGCGCGTGGCGAGTGGACGCGCGCCGGACGATTGCGAGTTTACACGCGCAAGCGGGCGAGTCCAGAGATTCGTGCAGGGGCCGGCCCGCCTCCCCGGAGCGAAGACCACCCGGTCGCGTGGGACTGAACACGCCGCCGCGGGGTGACGAGTCCCGGTCCTCCACGTACTCTGCGCCCCGTCATGAGCTTCCTTCCCGAAGACCCCGCCGAGAGCAGCCCGTCGTCCTCCGAGTTCGTGCGCGCCATGAGTGGCGTGTTCGAGTCGCTCGGCCGCGCGATCGTGTGCGTGGATGCGTCCTTCCGGATCGTGCACGCGTCCGACGGCCTCGACGCGATCGCCGGCGAAGGCACCGCGCGGGCGATTTCCGGACGCACGCTCGAGGAGACGTTCGGCTCCGCGCTCTTCGGCCAGGACTCCCCCATGCGCGACGCGCTCGCGCGCGGCGAGCGGCGCGAAGGCTGGAGTGCGACGCTGCGCGCCGATGGACGCGAATCGCGGCCGCTGTCGCTGACGGCGGCGCCGCTGTGCGGCGTGCAGTCGCCGCTCTGCGATCCGCGCGTCGCATTCCTGCTCGTGGTGCGCACCGGCGAGGACCTCGGCGCCGCCGGTGGAGGCGCGCCCACGCTGTTCGCTGGCATGGTGGCGCGTTCGAGCCGCATGCGCGCACTGTTCGATCTCGTCCAGAACCTCGCCGAAAGCGACGCGACGGTGCTCATCACGGGAGAGAGCGGCACGGGCAAGGAGATGGTCGCGCGCGCCCTGCACGACCACTCGCCACGGCACGCCGCGCCGTTCGTGGCGGTGAACTGCGGCGCCATTCCCTCCGAGCTGCTCGAGTCCGAGCTCTTCGGGCACGTACGCGGCGCGTTCACCGGCGCGGTTCGCGACCGCGAGGGCCGCTTCGAGGCGGCCGCCGGTGGCGCGTTGTTCCTCGACGAGGTCGGCGACCTGCCACTCGCGCTGCAGGTGAAGCTGCTGCGCGTGCTGCAGGAGCGCACGTACGAGCGCGTCGGCGAGAGCCGCACGCGCCAGACGAGCGCGCGCATCCTCGCGGCGACCAACCGTGACCTGCGCCGTGAAGTGGCTGCCGGCCGCTTCCGCGAAGACCTCTTCTACCGCCTGCGCGTCGTGCCGATCGAGATCCCGCCGCTGCGCGCGCGCCGGGAGGACATCGAGCCGCTCGCGCGCCAGCTGCTCTCGCGCGTCTGCGCCCGACAGGGCCGCTCGCTGATGCTCGCGCCCGACGCGATGCGCGTGCTGCTCGAGTACGCCTGGCCGGGCAATGCGCGCGAGCTCGAGAACGCGCTCGAGTACGCCGTCGCGGTCTGCCGCGGACAGACGCTGCACGAGAGCGACCTGCCGTCCGAGGTCCGTGCGATGCCGGACGCGGAGCCGGTCGTACGCGAGAGCGCGCACGCGGCGCAGATGTCGCCGGCCGTGCGTCCCGCGGCTCCAGCCGGCGACGATCGCGAGCGCATCCGTGCCGCGCTCGAGAGCAACCGCTGGAACCGCGATCGCGCCGCGGCCGCGCTCGGCATGAGCCGCACCACGCTGTGGCGGCGCATGCGCGAGCTGGGGATGGCGGGCTGACGCTCGAATCGCCGTGGCCGCAGGGGCGGTGGCCCGGTCGCGCATGAAACGAATGGTTGCAACACTGCGTTGCACATGAAACACGGCGCCCGCGCGACCTGAAACGTCCCGACGATTTCCCAATCCGTTACGCGCTGGCACGCGCCCTGCCCTCTGCGACGCAAACGGAGGGAAATCATGGTCAGCGTATCCCGGCGGAGATTCCTGCAGATCACGGCCGGCATCGCGGCGCTCGCCGCCGCGACCGGCAGCGCCACCCAGGTGCTCGGCAACTCCGGGCACGGCGAAGCCCGCGCCCGAAAGGGCGGCCCGCTGCGGAAGGTTCCCACCTTCTGCGACCTCTGCTTCTGGAAGTGCGGCGCGATCGCGTATGCCGAAGGGGGCCGGCTGTGGAAGATCGAGGGCAATCCCGCCGACCCGCTCTCGCGCGGCCGGCTCTGCCCGCGCGGTACCGCCGGCGTCGCGATGGCCACCGACACGCAGCGCCTCACGCGTCCGCTGCTGCGCAAGAAGCAGCGCGGTGAAGAAGTGTGGACGGCGGTCACGTGGGACGAAGCGCTCGACTTCATCGCGACGAAGATGCGCCGCATCCGCGAGCAGCACGGCCCGGAGTCCATGGCGCTCTTCTCGCACGGACTCGGCGGCAACTTCCTCAAGCACACGTTCAAGGCGTGGGGCACGCCGAACATCACCGCGCCGTCCTACGCGCAGTGCCGCGGGCCGCGCGACGCCGGCTTCACGCTCACGTTCGGCGAGGACGTCGGCTCACCCGAGCGCACGGACATCCGGAACGCGCGCTGCCTGACGCTCATCGGCTCGCACCTCGGCGAGAACATGCACAACACCCAGGTGCAGGAGTTCGCCGAAGCGGTGGGCTCCGGCGCCACCGTGATCGTCGTGGACCCGCGCTACTCGGTCGTGGCCAGCAAGGCGAAGCACTACCTGCCGATCAAGCCCGGCACGGACATGGCGCTGCTTCTCGCGTGGATGAACGTGCTCGTGCGCGAGAACCTGTACGACCGCGAGTACGTCGCGGCGCACGGCGAGGGCTTCGCGGAGTTCGCGGCCGACATCGCGCCGTGGACGCCGGAGTGGGCCTGGCCCATCACCGGCATCGCGCCCGAGACGATCCGCGAGACGGCGCGCGAGATGGCGCGCCATCGCCCCGCGAGCCTCGTGCATCCGGGCCGGCACGTGACGTGGTACGGCGACGACGCGCAGCGCGCGCGCGCCGTGGCGCTGCTCAACGCGCTGCTCGGCACGTGGGGACGCAAGGGCGGCTTCTACGCGCCGACGCGCATGAGCGTGCCGCCGTATCCGTATCCGCCGTACCCGAAGTCCGAACGCGGAACCGCGGACAATCCCGACGGCAAGTATCCGTTCGCGGAGGAAGTGCTGTCGTCCGGCATCCGCGAGGCGACGCTCACGGGCAGGCCGTATCCCGTGAAGGGCTGGTTCGTGTACTCGACCAACCTCATGCAGGCGCTGCCGAACCAGGAAGAGACGATCAAGGCCATCCAGAACCTCGACCTCATGGTCGTGGTGGACGTCGTCGGCAGCGACATCGCCGGCTGGGCCGACGTCGTGCTGCCCGAAGCCGTCTACCTCGAGCGCTACGACGACCTGAACGCCGAACTGTTCCGCGAGCCCTTCCTCGCGCTGCGGCAGCCGGTCGTGCCGCCGCCCGCGGACCAGAAGCCGAACTGGTGGATCGCACGCGAACTGGCGATGCGCCTCGGCCTCGGCGCGTACTACCCGTGGAAGCACGTCGAGGAATACCTCGACACGCGCCTGAAGAGCGCCGGGTTCTCGCTCGCCGAACTGAAGGAGAAGGGCATCGTGCCCGGCAAGCCCGGACCGCTCTACTACGAGGACGGGCTCGTGCCCGAGTTCCCGACGCCTTCGGGCAAGATCGAGTTCTTCTCTCGCCAGCTCGCCGACGCGGGCCTCGCGCCGGTGCCCCGGTACACGCCGACGCCCGAGCCGCCCGAGGGATACTTCCGCCTTCTGTTCGGCCGCGCGCCGGTGCACACGTTCGGGCGCACGCAGACCAACCCGCTGCTCTCCGAAATGATGGAGGAGAACACGGTGTGGTTGAACGAGGACGTCGCGAACCGCCTCGGCTTCACGAGCGGTGAGCTCGTCACGCTGCGCAACCAGGACGGCGCGACGGCGGGCCCGGTGAAGGTGCGTCCGACGCAGCGCATCCGCCGCGACTGCGTGTTCCTCGTGCACGGTTTCGCGCAGACGTCGAAGGGCATCGCCGCGCGCTTCAAGAAGGGCGCGAGCGATTCCCGGCTCGTGACGCGCTACGTGCTGGATCCCGTCATGGGCGGCAACGGCATGAACGTCAACTTCGTCACGCTCGAGCGGGGGGTCTGACCATGGCGCGCTTCGGCATGGTGGTGGACACGGCGCGCTGCGTGGGCTGCATGGACTGCGTGGTCGCCTGCAAGACCGAGAACCGGCTGCCCGAAGGGCTGTGCCGCGACTGGATCACCACGGAGTCCCGCGGGCAGTTCCCGGACGTGCAGCTCGAGATCCGCAGCGAACGTTGCAACCACTGCGATCACCCTCCCTGCGTGACGTGCTGCCCCACGGGCGCGAGCCACGTCGAGGACTACGGCAAGACGGTGCAGATCACGGCGGAGCTCTGCATCGGCTGCAAGGCGTGCCTCGCGTCGTGTCCGTACGACGCACGCTCGATCCATCCCGAGGGCTACGCCGACAAGTGCACGTTCTGCATGCACCGCGTGAAGGACGGGCTGCTCCCCGCGTGCGTGGCCGTGTGCCCGACGCGATGCCTGCACTTCGGCGATCTCGACGACCCGAACAGCGACGTGAGCCGCCTGCTCGCTTCGCGCCGCTCGCACGTCCTCACGCCGGAAGCCGGCACGGGGCCGCGCGTGTTCTTCCTCACGTAGGGGCCGGCCATGCTCGAAATCACGACCACTCGCGCGAATCACCTCGTGGATCCTTCGCTCCACGTGTGGGCCTGGCAGATTCCCGTGTACCTGTTCCTCGGCGGACTCGTCGCCGGCATGATGATGATCCACGGCTGGTTCACGTTCGCCGACCGGCACCGACGCGCCGAATCCGTATCGCAGCTGCTGCCCGCACTCGGGCTCGTGCTGCTCAGCGCCGGCATGGGCGCCCTGTTCCTCGACCTCGAGCACAAGCTGTTCGTCTGGCGCCTCTACACGACGTTCCAGATCACGTCGCCGATGTCGTGGGGCGCGTGGATCCTGATCGCGGTGTACCCGGCGCTGTTCGCTGCGCTGCTCCTGCGCGTGCCGGAACCGCTCGCCACGCGCGTGCCGGTGCTGCGCGCGTGGAGCGCGGCGCTGCTCGCCGATCCCGCGCGCGTACGATTCGTCGCCGCGGCGAACATGACGCTCGGCGCACTTCTCGGCGTGTACACGGGCATCCTGCTCAGCACGCTGGGCGCGCGGCCGCTGTGGAACAGCGCGCTGCTCGGCCCGCTGTTCCTCGCCTCGGGGCTCTCGAGCGCCGCCGCGCTCGTGCACATGGTCGCGCGCGACGGCGCCGAGAGCGAACTGCTCGCGCGCGCCGACAACCGCCTGCTCACCGCCGAACTCGCGATCCTCGGGCTGTTCCTGATCGGGCTCGTCACCGCGCCGCGAGTGCACCAGCAGGCCGCGGCGCTGCTGCTCGGCGGGCCATTCACCGCGTTCTTCTGGGTCGGCGTCGTCGGCCTCGGCATCGCCGTTCCCCTGTTCGTGCAGACGCTCGCGGTCGGTCGCCGCGTGCGTCACACCGCGGTCGCCCCCGTGCTCGTGCTCGCGGGCGGCCTGCTGCTGCGGTTCGTCTTCGTCTACGCCGGTCAGGTGAGTCACTACGGGCCCTTCTGAGCCCGCACTTCGAGGAGTCACCCATGAGCACCGTTCTCGATCCCGCCGCATCCGCGAGCGGACGCGCGCACGGCAGTGCGCACGACAGTGCGCACGACGCGGCGCACGCCCGCGCCGCGGAGCCGTACATGAATCCCTACGTCGCCGGCGTCGGGCTCGGCCTCGTGCTGCTCGCCGCCTACGTGATCATGGGCCGTGGACTCGGAGCCTCGGGCGCCATCGGCTCGTTCGTGAGCTGGCTCACGGGCGAGATCGCGCCCGCGCACGCGGAGGGCAACGAATTCTTCCGCGGCTACCTCGAGGAAGGCGCCGGTCACCCGCTCAAGGCCTGGCTCGTGTTCGAGGTGCTCGGCGTGCTCGTCGGCGGATTCCTTTCGGGCCTGCTCGCGGGCCGCGTGCGCGCGACGGTCGAGAAGGGTCCGCGCGCCACGGTGAACGCGCGCCTCGCGTGGGCGTTCACGGGCGGTGCGTTGATGGGCGTCGGCGCGAAGCTCGCGCGCGGCTGCACGAGCGGCCAGGCGCTCAGCGGCGGCGCGATGCTCAACGCCGGCAGCTGGGCTTTCATGATGATGGTGTTCGCGGGTGCGTACGCACTGGCGGCCGCCATGAGGAGGCAGTGGCGATGAACGCTCCCTTCTTCAAGTTCGGCGCCTTCGGCGACGAGACGGCGCTGGTCGTCGCGTTCGTGATCGGCATCGCGTTCGGATGGTTCCTCGAGCGCGCGGGCTTCGGCAGCGCGAAGAAGCTCGTGTCGCAGTTCTACCTCGACGATCTCGCCGTCTTCAAAGTCATGTTCACGGCGATCGTCACGGCGATGCTCGGCACGTTCTATCTCGGCTGGCTCGGCGTGCTCGACCTGTCGCTGGTCTACCTCACTCCGACGAACCTGTGGCCTCAGATCGCGGGCGGGCTCGTGCTCGGCTTCGGCTTCGTCATCGGCGGCTACTGCCCCGGAACGTCCATGGTCGGCGCCGCGACCGGGCGCATCGACGCGATGGTGTACGTGCTCGGCGTCGCCGCAGGCACGTTCGTCGTCGGTGAAGCGTTCCCGCTGATCAAGCCGTTCTACGAGAGCGGCTTCCTCGGGCGTCTCACGCTGCCCGAAGTGCTCCACCTTCCGTACGGCGTCGTCGTGCTGCTCGTCGTGCTCATGGCGATCGGCGGCTTCGTGGGAGCGGAGTGGCTCGAGAAGCGCGCCGGGTCCGGCGCCGGGTCCGGCGCCGCGTCCGGCGCCGCGAAGGAGGCCTCGCGATGAGCGCGCCCTTCCGCTGGACCACGAACCGAGCGCTCGCCGCGGCGGCGCTCGCGCTCGGACTGCTCGCGACCGCCGGCAGGCCGACGCGCGGCCATACGGTCACGCTCGACACCCAGGAACTCGCGACCATCGTCGAAAGCAAGGTGGACCACGTGAGCGCGGCGGAACTCGCGGACTGGATCGTCGCGGGCAAGGCCGACTATCGGCTCGTGGACCTGCGCGACGAGGCCGCGTTCGCCGCTTACCACATTCAGGACGCAGAGAACGTGCCGCTCACGCAA
>JACRIW010000025.1 GCA_016215625.1 Candidatus Eiseniibacteriota bacterium
CGAGCCCGGCGGCGGCGATCAGCTGCCGGTAGCGCGCCGGGGAGCGGTCCTGGAAGTGATCGTGGTCGCCCTCGATCGCGTCGGCGTTCGTGAACGCCTCGATGAATGCGGCGCCGCGCGTGCGCTTGGCGATCACGCCGAGACCGGCGCGCGCTTCGGCGTCGCTCACGTAGTGCAGCACGTCCGCGCACACCACCAGGTCGTAGGAGCGTGCGAGCCGCTGGCTCGGGAGTTCCGCCAGCCCCGCGAGCTTCAGGTTCCGCTTCGCGCCCCAGCGCGCGACCGCGTACTCGCTCGAGTCGAACCCGAGGTACGAGATGCCCGGCCGCAGCTTGAGCAGCGGCGCGCGCCAGATGCCCTCGCCGCAGCCGACGTCGAGCACCGACGCGATGCGGCGGCCGAGCACGAACTCGGCCGCCGCCACCGCCAGCATCACCTTGCGCGTCACGAACTCGCGCTGCCCCACTCCCACGTCGGAGTGGCGGTACCAGCGGTCGAAGTACGCGCGGTCGTAGCGCTTCACTCGCGGATGCGCTCGACGCGGGCGCCCAGGTCGCGCAGCTTCTGGTCGAAGTTCTCGTAGCCGCGATCGAGATGGTAGATGCGCGACACCTTCGTCTCGCCCTCGGCGACCAGAGCCGCGAGCGCGAGCGCCGCGCTCGCGCGCAGGTCGGTCGCCATGACGGGCGCGCCCGACAGGCGTTCGACGCCCTTCACCACCGCGACGTTGCCCTTCAGCTCGATGTTCGCGCCCATGCGCGCCAGCTCCGGCACGTGCGTGAAGCGGTCGAGGTAGATCGTGTCCGTGATCACGCTCGTGCCGTTCGCGATGCTCGCGACGGCCATCATCTGGGCCTGCATGTCGGTCGGGAAGCCGGGGAACACCATCGTGGTCACGTCCACGGCACGCGGGCGCGACGGGCCGGTGATCGTCACCTCGTCCACCTCACGCACGACCGTGCAGCCGGACTCCTCGAGCTTGCGCAGCGACGCCTCGAAGTGATCGGGAATCACCTGCTCGAGCGTGATCGTGCCGCCGGTCATCGCCGCGGCCGCGGCGAACGTGCCCGCCTCGATGCGGTCCGCGATGATCGCGGTGTCGATCGGACGCAGCTCCTTCACGCCGGTCACCGTCACGCGGCGCGTGCCGAGTCCCTCGATCTTCGCGCCGCACTGCGCGAGCACTTCGCCGAGCACCGTGATGTCCGGCTCGATCGCGACGTTCTCGAGCACCGTGACGCCGTCGGCGAGCGTCGCCGCCATGAGCAGCTGCGCGGTGGCGCCAACGCTCACGACGTCGAAGTTGAAATGCGCGCCGTGCAGCTTCACGTCCTTGCCGGTGATGTAGCCGTGGTCGATGTCGAGCTGCGCGCCCATCGCCTGCAGGCCGGTGAGGTGCAGGTTCACCGGGCGCGGCCCCCAGGCGCAGCCGCCGGGCAGCGAGACCCGCGCGGCGCCGAAGCGGGCGAGCAGCGGCCCGAGCACGTAGATGGACGCGCGCATGGTCTTCACCAGCTCGTACGGCGCCTCGACCGAGTTCACGCCGGTCGTGTCGATCACGCACTCGTTCTTCTGGAACGTGACCTTCGCGCCGAGCTTCTCGAGCACCTTGCCGAACGTGCGCGTGTCGACGAGCTGCGGGCAGTTGCGCAGGCGGTGCACGCCGGGCGCGAGCAGCGTCGCGGCCATGACGGGGAGCGCGGCGTTCTTGGCGCCGGAGATCGCGACGCGGCCGGAGAGCGGCCGGCCACCTTGAATGACGAGAGCGTCCATGGTTCCGGAGTTCCGGGACGAAGAGGGAGCAGCGGTGGGCAGCACGGAAGTCGCCACGTCCATGTGGATGTTCCCCGGTGCGAATCGCGCAGGCGCGAGCGATCGGTCGTGTGTGAGGGGTTCCGAAGTCGCGGGCGATTATCGTCGGCGTCCCGCGCGAGTGCAATCCGCCGTGCACTCGCGCGGTTCCGGAAATCGCGGCGAGCTACTCGCCTTCGAACAGCTTCTGGATCGCGGTGTCCAGTTCGCGCGCCGAGTGCGGCTTCCCGAGCACCGCGTCCACGCCGTGCTGCTCCAGCACCTCGGGCTCCGCGTGATCGGCGTAACCCGACACCATCAGCACCGGAAGGTCGGGGCGGATGGCCACGATCTCCCGCGACAGCGCGAGACCGGTCATGCGCGGCATCGTGTTGTCCGTGACGAGCAGGTCGAACTCGTCCGGATGCGCGCGGAAGAACTCGAGCGCGTCCGGGCTGCTGTGGTGCAGCGTCACCGTGTGCCCGAGCGACTCGAGCTGGCGGCGCTCCATGCGGCCGAGCACGTCTTCGTCTTCCACGAGCAGGATGCGCAGCGGCCGTTGCGGCTCGTCCGGCGCCGCGGGGGCCGCGCCGACGGGACGCGGGGCCACGTGCGCCGGCAGCCACACGTCCACGCGCGTGCCGTGGCCGGGCGCGCTCGTGACCTCGATGAGGCCGTCGAGGCTCTGCACGATGCCGAGCGTGACCGAGAGTCCGAGCCCCGTGCCGCGGTCCGGCGATTTCGTGGTGAAGAACGGCTCGAAGATGCGCCGCTTCACTTCGGGCGTCATGCCGGGTCCGGTGTCGATCACCGAGAGCCGCGCGCACCAGCCTTCGCGCGTGCCGGGGTGCCGCGCGACCCAGGCGGCGTCGGCGTGGAACGACGACAGTTCGACGCGCAGCACGCCGCCGGAGCCCATCGCCTGCGCGGCGTTCGTCGCGAGGTTCATGACCACCTGGTGCATCTGCGTGTCGTCGGCGAGCACCTGCGGTGTCGCGCCGTCGAGGTGCGAGCGGATCTCGATCGTGCTCGGCAGCGACGCGCGCAGCAGGTCGAGCGCCTCGCGCACGACGCGATCGAGGTTCGTGGGCACGCGCGTGATCTCGCGCTGGCGGCTGAACGAGAGGATGCGCTGCACGAGCTGCCGGCCGCGCTCGGCCGCGCGCAGCACGTTGTCGAGATCGTCGTGCTCGCTCCGTCCCGGAGGCAGGCTGCGCGCGACGAGTTCGGTGTAGCCGACGATCGCCAGCAGCACGTTGTTGAAGTCGTGCGCGATGCCGCCGGCGAGCGTGCCGAGCGACTCGAGCTTCTGCGACTGGCGCGCGCGCTCCTCGGACTCGCGCAGCGCCTTCTCGGCCGCGAGACGAGCCGAGATGTCCACGACCGAGGCGACCACGACCATGCCGTCGGGCGTGCGCACGGGATTGAGCCCGATCTCGACCGGAACCTCGGTGCCGTCCTTGCGCACGCCGTTCAGGTTGCGCCCCGCGCCCATGCGGCGTTCGGAAGGATCGCGGAAGAAGCCGTCGCGCAGGGCGCCGTGCCCATGCCGGTGCGGCATCGGTACGAGCGTGTCGATC
Source organism: Candidatus Eiseniibacteriota bacterium (assembly GCA_016215625.1). Classification (GTDB taxonomy): domain Bacteria; phylum Eisenbacteria; class RBG-16-71-46; order RBG-16-71-46; family RBG-16-71-46; genus CAIXRL01. Next base: position 3,372 of record JACRIW010000025.1, read on the forward strand.
GACTGGCCGAGCAGTTCACCACGCTCGTAGCCGAAGAGGCGTTCGATCTCACGGTTCGCCAGCAGGATCATGCCCGCCTCGTTCACGGCGAGCATGCCCGAGGGAGAGAGATCGAAGGCGAGGCGGAACAGGTCGCCGGAATCGGCGGAGCGGAGTTCGCTCATGTGGCACCCCCAACAAGTGCACGACGAGGAAGGTGAACATTATCGAAAGCCGGCGTCCGCGAATCAACGGGAGATGTGCTCCCGGCCCGGGAATCTTCGGTGACGCGGGGAAGTGGCGCCGTTATCCTGCGGTCCGCGTCCCCTTCCTCATTCGCGGAGCACAGGCATGAACGCTTTCACCCGGTTTCTCGTCACGCTGTCCCTGTCCGCCCTCACGGCGTCCGCCGCCGCGGGCAAATCGGCAACGCCCACAGGCCCCGTGACGCTGGATGCCGCAACGCGCGACTCGCTCACGCGCGCGCTCGTGCAGGGCCGTGCCGAAACGGCGGAATGGCTGAAGTCCTCCCCGACTTCGTACTTCGCGGCGGTGCAGCGCGTGGACTTCGGGAACTCCAACGCGCTCACCGTGGGCCGCGCCGAGGACAACAGCGTCCGCGTGGACGATCCCGACATGCCCGAGCACGCCGTGCTCGTCGTGGTCGAAGGCGACTCGTTCCGCGTCGTCGCTTCGTCGCCCGAAGGCTCGTTCGTCGCCCACAAGCTCGAGTACCGCGAAGCGGTGCTGCCGCCTTCGGCCATCCAGATCGGCCGCTGGACCGTGCGGCTCTCGCACCAGCGCTTCCCCGCGCTCATCGTCTTCGACCCGAAGAGCCCTCGCTACGCCGAGTATCACGGCCAGGACTGGTACCCGCCGGACTTCTCGTACCGCTTCGAGGCGCCGCTCACGCCGAACCCGAAACCCGACACGACCATCATCCAGTCCACGCGCGGCAACCTGCGCCGTGCGGTGCGCGTGGGCTGGTTCGACCTGAAGATCCGCGGCAAGGCCTGCCGACTCGAAGCGCACCGGCTGCTCGAGCCCGGCGTGGACGAGCAGTCCGTGAGCGTGTTCTTCCGCGACGCCACGACCGGGAGCGCGACGTACGGCGTGGGTCGCTACGTGGACCCCGAGAAGCTGCCCGACGGGCGCTGGCGCATCGACTTCAACGACGCCTACAACCCCGCGTGCGCGTTCAGCCCGTTCTACAACTGCCCGATTCCTTCGCGCGCGAACACGCTCAGCGTGCCGATCGAGGCCGGCGAGAAGGACCCGCACTACGAGCACTGACGCGGCCGGCGCCGCGCGCGACGCCGCGAGTGAGCGCGCGGCGCGCACCGCGTGGACGGCCTGGGCGCTCTTCGCCCTCGCCGCGTTCGCCGCGGTGCTCGTGCTGCGGCGGTGGATGCCGCCCGACGATCCCGCGCTCACCGTGTGCTGGATCCGCCGGGTCACGCATCACGACTGCCCGACGTGCGGCATGACGCGCGCGGCCGCGCACCTGGCGCGCGGCGAATGGGCGGCGGCCCTCGCGCGTCATCCGCTCGCGATCCCGCTCGCGGCCGAAGCCGTGCTGCTCTGGGCCGCGGCGCCGTTCGCGATCGTGCGCCGCTGGCGGCCCTCCGGTCGCGCCGTGCGCGTGTGGCTGTTCGCGCATGCGGGCGCGCTGCTCGTGCTGTGGCTCGCGCGGCTGTTCGCGCACGCGGCCTGACTTCAGCGCCGCTCTTCGCCCCACTGCGCCGGCGCGATCGCGGGGCCGCGCTCGCGGCGCGCGAGCAGCACGCGCGGCCGGCCCGACAGGTCGTCGAGCACGCGCACGTCGCGCCAGTCGTGCGCGCCCTCGAGCCACGCGGCGACTTCGTGCGCGTGCGACTCCGACAGCTCGAGCGCGAGCAGTCCGCCCGCGACGAGGTGACGCGGCGCGGTGTCCACGATCTCGCGCGGCGCGTCGAGCCCGTCGGGGCCGGAGAACAGCGCCTCGTGCGGCTCCCAGTCACGCACGTCCGCGGGCAGCGAGTCCGCGTCGGACTCCGCGATGTAGGGCGGATTCGAGACCACGACCTCGAAGCGCTCGTCCTCCGCGACGCCGCCGAACCAGTCGCCGTGCACGAACGTCACGCGATCGGCGAGCGCGCACGCTTCGGCGTTCGCGCGCGCCACCTGCAGCGCGCCCTCGCTCGCGTCCACGGCCGTCACGCGCGCGTGCGGCGCCTCCTGCGCGAGCGCGAGCGCGATGGCGCCGGAGCCCGTGCCGAGGTCGAGCACGCGCGGCATCTCCCCGCGCGTGCGCTCGGCGGCGAGCACCACGAGCACGGCCTCGACGAGACCTTCCGTTTCGGGCCGCGGCACGAGCACGCGGGAATCCACCGCGAGGTCGAGGTCGCGGAATGCCGCGCGACCGGTGATGTACTGCACGGGTTCGCCCGCCTCGCGCCGCGTGAGCCAGCGCTCGAACGTCTCCCCCTGCGCGGCGGTCAGCTCGCGTGCGGCGAGCAGCCGCAGTGCGCCGCGGCCGGTGCCGAGCACGCGGCTGCGCAGTTCCTCGGCGTCCGACCGCGGCGACGAGGGCACGCGTTCGAGCCGGGTGAGCGCGTCCTGCAGGGCGAGTGCGACGGTGAGGGCCATGGCGCGCAGCATAGCGGCGGACGTCGCGGCCCGCGACGTCGCGCGCCGGACACGCACGCGCCCGTGCTACCATCGCGCGCGTTCCGGCGAGTGCTCGCCTCGTTTCCGGCCCACTTCGATGAGGTTCCCCGTGCGCCGTCTCCTCCCCGCCCTCACCGTCGCGCTGCTCGCCGGCGCCGCATCCGTCGCGTGTGCCGCCGGCCCGCGGGCCGCCGCCCTCGAAGCGCGCGCCACGAGCGGAGCGCTCTACGACCGCGTGCTGCCGCTCGCGCGGCTCGACCAGCTCGACGGCTCGGCCGCCGCGCCGGCCGTGACGACGGCGCGCTTCCGCCAGGCGGTGGACGAATGGACGCGCGCCTCGCTCGTCCCGCCCGTCCGCGGAGGCATCGCAGCACTCGACGCCGCGGCGCGCGCCGGACGCGCCGCGCGCGAAGTGCCGCTCGCGTTCCTCGACGCGAGCTTCGATCGCGTCCAGCCCGGCGCCGCGCTCTCGGAATCCGCGCCGCTCACCCGCGCACGCACGTTCGCGTGCGCGCCGCTCGTGCCGCGCACGTGGCACGGCGACGACGTGCGGTTCCGCTTCGACGCGTCGGCGTGGTTCGGCGACGGCCCGGCGCCCGCGCGGCTCGAGTTCGATGCCGACGACGGCGCGGGCTGGCGCGCGATCGGGGCCGGTTCGACCGTGCACGTGCGCTACTCCGCGCCCGGCACACGGGTGCTTCGCGCGCGCACGACGCGCACCGACGGCACGACCGCCGAGGCGCGCGCGGTGTTCGAGGTCGCGGCGCTCGCGGCGCCCGCGCCCGACGACACGCTCGCGATCACCGCGAACGTGCCCTACCAGGGCCAGTTCGGCACGGGCTCGGCGTACGTCTACCGCGCGAGCGGTCATGCGACGCTGCTGAACCCGGTCGTCGTCGTCGAGGGCTTCGACACGGACAACACGATGGGCTGGGACGAGCTCTACGCGCTGCTCGACCAGCAGGGTCTCATCGAGACGCTGCGTGCCGACGGCTTCGACTGCGTCGTGCTCGACTTCACCGACGCGACGGACGCGATCCAGAAGAACGCCTACGTGGTCGCCGCGCTCGTGGGCCGCGTGCGCGACGAGATGCCCACGGGCGCCACCATGGCCGTGGTCGGCGCGAGCATGGGCGGGCTGTGTTCGCGCTACGCGCTCGCGTGGATGGAGCAGCAGCAGATCCCGCACTCGGTGCGCACGTGGATCTCGTTCGACTCGCCGCACGGCGGCGCCGACATTCCGCTCGGGCTGCAGTACTGGATCGACTTCTTCTCGTCGCAGTCCACGGGTGCGGCGGACTTCCGCGCGATCCTGCAGCGGCCGGCCGCGCGGCAGATGCTGCTGCATCATTTCACCACGCCGGCCACGACGAGCGGCACGCCGGACCCGCTGCGCGCGACGCTGCTCTCGGACTTCGCCGCGGTCGGCGGCTGGCCCGCGCTCCCGCGCCTGGTGTCGGTCGCGAACGGCAGCGCGAACGGCACCACGCAGGGCTTCGCACCGGGCGCGCAGCTGATCCGCTACGAGTTCAACAACCTCGTCACCGCGATCACCGGCAACGTCTGGGCCGTGCCGAACGTGACGAGCACGACCATCTTCCGCGGCAGCATCCGGATCCTGTTCAGCACGACGAGCCAGACCGTGACGGTGAGCAACACGCAGCCCTGGGACGGCGCCCCGGGCGGCAGCCGAGCGTCCATGGCGGAGCTCGACACGACCGCCGTGCCCTACGGCGACATCGTCGCGCTGCATCCCTCGCACTGCTTCATTCCCACCGTGAGCGCGATCGCGCTGGATACGACGAACCCGTTCTTCGACGTCGCGGGCACGCCGGGGCTCGCCGGGCTCACGCCGTTCGACGCGGTGTACGTGCCGTCGGCGAACCAGGAGCACGTGCTCATCACGCCCGAGAACGCCGTCTGGGTGCGGAACGAACTGTGGCAGGGCGTGCTCGACGCCGCGCCGGGCACGGCCGCGGCGCAGCTCGCGCTCGCCGCGCCCGCGCCGAATCCCTCGCGCGGCGGGGTGACGCTCACGTTCACGCTGCCGCGCGCGGGCCGCGCGGACCTGCGCGTGTACGACGTGAGCGGGCGCGAGATCGCCACGCTCGCGCGCGGCGCGCGGGCGGCGGGCCTGCACGAGGCCCGCTGGGACGGACGCGACGCCCGCGGCGTGCCCTCGCCCGGCGGCGTGTACTTCGCGCGGCTCGTCACGGATTCGGGCGCGCTCACGCGCCGCGTGCTGCGCCTGCCGTGACGCGCGCGCCGCGGCGGTGGACGGCCTCCACCGCCGCGGCGCACGCTCCCGGACGATCAGGACGCCGGCTTGTCCGGGCTCATCCAGGCGTCCACCGCCGCGAACAGGCAGACCGTCGCCGTGACCACGACCACGATCGGTGCCGGAGCGGCGACAGCCACGCGGGCACTGGCGCCGCAGGCGATGGCCATGAAGATCCCCGCCACGCTGCCGCCGTCCTCGGGTGCGTCTCCCGCCCGCGCGACCGGAGGCGCCGGCGCGAGCAGGAGCAGCGTCAGTGCGAGCGCGACGATCGGGCGCCGCGCGAGTTTCGAGTGCGTCATGGGACTCCTCCTCCCCGCCGCCATCAGCCGGCGTGTTCGAGTTCGTCGGCCAGGATCCGCAGGCAACCGGTCAGCACGACCAGCAGCTGCCCCACACTGACCGAGGTGAAGATGCCCGCGGCGCAGCCCATGTAGGTCGCGAACTTGCGCACGCCGTCCCCGGTCTCGGGTGCGGACGTGGCGTCCTGCGCGCGCACCGGCGAAGCCGGCACGAGCAGCGACAGCACGAGCAGCGCGGCCGGCAGCGGCGCGATGCGATGCGAGTGGTGCAAGGCGATCACCCCCCTTCCGTTGGAATGCGGGGGGCGATGCGGCACGCGGTCAGCGGCGGGAGACGTCCCGCCAGTCGCCCCGCGTGGGGATCACGCGCTCGAGCGCACCGGAGTGCGTGAAGACGAACGTCTCGCCGTAGACGCGGCGGCCCCAGCGATTCCGCCAGATGCCCGCCGAGTCCCACCACACGCCGCCGGGCAGCGGCACCCCGAGGTCCACGCCCGCGGGACGCGGCTCGACGTCCACGAGCAGCGCGGCGAGTGCGGCCCCGCTCGAATCCGCCGCGGCTGCGCGCGTGAGTTCGGCGAGACGCTCGCGGCAGTGCGAACAGCCGGGGTGAACCGCCACGAGGAAGCGCGTGCGGCCCGCGGCTGCGGGCCCCGCGGCCGCCACCGTGGCGAACCGGGCGGGATCGAAGCGCGGCGTGTCCCAGGCGTGCGTGCGGTCGCGCCACCAGAGCACGCCGATCGCCGCGAAGAGGAACACCGAAGCGGCGAGCGCGAGCTGGTTGATGCGCTGCTGCAGCGTGCCGGCCATGTGCGCGTGCGTTCCTTTCGAAAGTGCCCATGCGGGTCACGCCGGACCGAGCGCGCGCCCGCGCGCGAGTTCGGCGAGCCACGCGAGCAGCACGTGCGAGAGCAGCCACACCACCGTGACGAGCAGCGCCGCCTCGCGCCAGCGGCGTCCCGCGAGACGAGACTGCACCGCGGCCGATGCCGCGATGCGAGCCGCCGTCAGCAGCCCGGCGCCGGCAAACGCGAAACTCCAGCCGTTCGCGCCCGCGGCATCGCCCGCGAGCGCACGATACCCGACCCACGGCGCGAGCCACACCGCCGCCGCGCTTCCCGGCGCCACGTGCGCGAGAGCGGCCTGGGCGCACGACTCCGGCACCGTGAGCAGCCCGAGCGCGAAGGCCAGGGGCGCGAACGGCAGCCGCACGCCGCGCGCGGCCCACACCATGCGCAGGAACGCGCATTCGACGAGCACCGCCGCCACGCCGAGCGCGAGAGCCAGCGCGACGATCCCCGCGGGCGGCGGCCCCTCGGGAAGCGTGTGGGCGCCGGCCTGCGCGTACAGCCGCCGCGCCGACTCGATCCATGCCGCGAGCGGGAGCAGCAGCAGGACCGGCGCCCAGACCGCGGGAAGGCCGGCGAGCGGCCCGGCCGGCGCAACGGCGCGCGCGCGCGGGCTCGCCTCGGGCGTGATGGGCATGCGTCGGTGCTCCGCGGGGGCGAGTGCGTGTCTCGCGCAGGGACACCGCAATACGTGTGCCGGGTGCGCTCGCCGGGATTTTCGGCGCTCTTCGCGCGCTCGTCCGTCCTGCAGCGTCCACGGCGGCGACGAAGCGTCGCGAGCGGTGACCGCACCTCAGTCGAGCAGTTCCACCCATTCGCCCGTGGCGATGCGCTGGAGCAGCGGGTGCAGGATGCGCTCGCTCGCCCCCCACAGGCGGTGGCCGCCGATCGAAAAGTACGGCAGGCGCACGGCTTCCCAACCGGCGGGCAGCAGGTCGTCCGCATGCGCGCGCGCCTCCGGCGCGCGGAGCTCGGCGAGCGACGGCTCGAGGATCTCGGCCACCTCGGCGGCGGCGGGCGCCCACGCGACGGGCCGTTCGGCGATCGCGAGAAACGGCGTGATCGCGAAGCCGGTCGAGCGCGTCTCGATGCGCGGCAACTCGGTGAGCACGCGGACGCGCTCACGCGGAAGCCCGATCTCCTCCCACGCCTCGCGCAGCGCGGTGTCGAGCGGCGAAGCGTCGCCCTCGTCCACGCGGCCGCCGGGAAACGCGAGCTGGCCCGAGTGCGCCCCGCCGGGCGTCCGGCGGATGACGACGACGCGCCACTCCCCGGCGGCGCCGCGCACGAACGGCACGAGCACCGCGGACTCGACGAGGCGGACGGGCGGCACGGCGCTCACCCGCCCTACGACGATTCGCCCGCGAGCGCCGCGAGCCGCTCGGCGGCGTCGGCCACGATGAGCGCCTCGGTCATTCCGGCGATGTCGCCTTCCATGAAGTTGGCGAGCGAGTAGAGCGTGAGGTTGATGCGGTGATCGGTCACGCGCCCCTGCGGGAAGTTGTACGTGCGGATCTTGGCGCTGCGGTCGCCGGTCGAGACCTGCGACTTGCGCGCCGCCGCGTACTTCGCCTGCGTCTCCTGCAGCTTCGCGTCGTAGAGGCGCGCGCGCAGCACCTTCATCGCCTTCGCGCGGTTCTTGATCTGCGAACGCTCGTCCTGGCACGTCACGACGACGCCCGTCGGCAGGTGCGTGATGCGCACGGCCGAGTCGGTCGTGTTGACGCCCTGGCCACCCTTGCCGCCGGCGCGGTACACGTCCACGCGCAGGTCCTCCTCGCGGATGTCGATGTCCACGTCCTCGACTTCGGGCAGCACGGCGACCGTCGCGGCCGACGTGTGGATGCGCCCCGAGGCCTCGGTCGCGGGCACGCGCTGCACGCGGTGCACGCCGGACTCGAACTTCATCTCGCGGTACACGCTCTCGCCTTCGAGCAGGAAGATCACTTCCTTGTAGCCGCCGACTTCCGTCTCGGAGAGCGACATGAGTTCCTGGCGCCAGCCGTGCGCCTCGGCGTACTTGCTGTACATGCGGTACAGCTCGGCCGCGAACAGCGTCGCCTCGTCGCCGCCCGTGCCCGCGCGGATTTCGCAGATGACGTTCTTGTCGTCGTCGGGGTCGCGCGGAAGTAGCAGCTTCTTGAGCTCGGCCGTGAGCGTGTCGAGCTTCGCGCGCAGTTCGGGCAGCTCCGCCTGCGCGAGCTCGGCGAGTTCGGGATCGCCCGAGGCGATCGCCTCCTCGTCGTCGGTCACGGTCTTCTCGATCGCGCGGTACTCGGCCGACTTGCGCACGGTCTCGTCGAGGCGCGAGCGCTCCTTGGACAGGTCGCGCAGCTTGCGGGGGTCGCGCGCCACGTCGGGCTGCGAGAGCAGCTCCTCGATCTCGGCGAAACGCTGCTCCACGCGGCGCAGCGCCTCGATCATGTTCGGTTCCATCATTGGATGAAGCTCACTTCCTTCATGCCGCCCGCCTGCCGCATGGCGAGCACGGTGGGGTCGTCCTTCACGAGGTTCAGCGAGGCGATCGCGGTGGCACACATGTCGAGATCGGGCTCGCGCGTCGTGAGCAGCTGGAACTGCATGCCCGGCCACATGACCGCGCGCACGACCGGATTGCCGAAGTACTTCCCGCCGAG
>JACRIW010000028.1 GCA_016215625.1 Candidatus Eiseniibacteriota bacterium
CTGGTAGGTGTCCCACGCGATCCCGCGCGAGCGCGTCGGTCGTGACCGACCAGCCCCAGCGCAGGAACTGACCGTTGACCGCGAGCAGCGCCACGCCGGCGAGCGCGGTGGCGGCGTTCGCGCGCGCGGTCCACAACCGCTGCCACGCCCACAGCGTCACGAGCATCGAGGCGAGCGAGATCGCTCCCGCCGCCGCGAACAGGTCGCGCGCCACGGCCCCCACCAGCGCGAGCACGATTTCGTAGACCGGACCGATCACGGCGTAGCGCGACGGGTCGAGCCAGCCGTGCTGGATCAGCCGGGCGCCCTCGGCGTACGCGCCGTAGAAGTCGGTCTCGGTGAAGACGTCGCCCACGGGGTGTGCGCGCAGCTGGATGGCGAGCACGGTCGCGGCGTACGCGGCGATCACCGCCCACGCGCCGAGCGCGAACGCCGGGGCGTCACCGGCCCGCTCCGCGTTCAGCAACAGCGGGGCGGCGCGCTTCGCCGCGCTCTTCGGACGGCCTTCGGAGGAGTTCGGGAGTCGGGACATGGCGGCGGATACTAACCAAAACGGACACGGCGGCGAGGAAGAGCTTCCTCGCCGCCGTCCCACGATGGGGTGTCAGCTGGGCAGATGACGTCCGTTTCGGTGCGCCCGTGGGGACAAGCGCGCCGGGGGGTCGAACTACTTCTCGCGACGCTTGCGGGCGGCGGCGCCGAGGGCGATGAGGCCCATCGAAGCCAGCGCCATGGTGCCCGGCTCGGGCACCGGACGCACCACCATGTCGGGAGCCGGAGTCGGCTCGATCACCTGGCCGACGCCCTGCGTGGACGTCGAGGTCTCGTCGCCCTGATCCTGGGGACCGCCGGGGACGCGAGATCCGGCCATGGAGACCGAAGCGAAAGCAACGAGCATCGTCAGGACAAGAAGCAGTTTCTTCATCGGTGTTTCTCCTCCTCGTGGGGGGCAGGAGCAAGGGGTGTGGTTTGCTGTGTATGCTCTGCAAGCCGGAGGCCAATCACGCCGGCAACCTCTCAAGCCCTTCTCCTGCAACCCACCGCACCGTTCTGGCCCTGCGTGGGTGCGGGTTTGTGGCACCAGGGGTGGCGAAAGAAGTGTCGTCTGACCCGACACTCGCGCGCATCCACCCAACGTTCGAGAGCATGGAGACCGCACGTATGAACCTGCCGACTCCTCGCCCGCCGGGACTGTGCGAAGGCTGCGCGCATCGACGCATCGTGCGCACGCCGCGCAGTGAATTCCTGCTCTGCGAGCGGTCCAAACACGATCCGGCCTACGTGCGTTACCCGCGCCTGCCCGTGCTCGCCTGTCCCGGTTTCGAACCCGGCGGGCAAACGGGAACCCCGGACCAGGGGGACCCGGACCGGGGTTCTCGGGGGTGACGGGATTCCTTACGGCAGGAGCACCAATCTCGACACCTTCGTCAGCCCGCCCGACGTGAAGCGGACGAAGTACAGGCCCGCGGCGGCTTTACGGCCGTCGGCCAGTCCGGCATCCCAGCGGACGGAGTGCCGTCCGGCGCTCATGCGGCCCTCGGCGAGGGTCGCGACCCGCCGTCCCACGAGGTCGTAGACCGCGAGGTCCACCGGCATGTCGGCCGGGAGTTCGAAGGCCATCTCGGTCGCTCCGCGCGCCGGGTTCGGTCGCGGAGGCAGGAACCGCAGCCCGCCCTCGCTCGCTTCGACGCCGGTCGCGGAGACCCGCGCCTGCAGGTTCACGGTGAGCGTGGCCAGCGCGGTCGCGCCCGGCAGCGCCTCGTCGGCGGTGCCGAACGTGAGCGTGGCGGTGTAGGTGGAGTCCAGCGTCGCGCCGGTGGCGTCGAACCGCACCGGCCACGTGGCGCCCGTGCCCGAGAGCAGGGCCGGCGTGAAGCCGCCGGGGATCGAGAATCGTCCCGCGCCGCCCGCGATGTGTGCCGACGCCACGGACAGCCGTGCCTGCAGCGCGACCCAGCCGCGGTTGTGCACGCGCACCGCGCCGTCGGGGAATCCCGCCGCCGGGTACTGGCCCATGTCGAGCGACTGCGCGGTGAGCACGATCGCCGAGTCGAGCGACGGCACGGCGTGCGCGAGCACGCGGCCCGAGAGCGCGACCGACTTGGCGAGCGTGTCGGGATCGTTCGCGTTCACGGTGAGCGTGCCGGTCTTCACGCCGGTCGTGGCCGTGACGAGCGCGATCGAGTGCGCATTGCCCGCGGCGCCCGAGGCCGCCTTGAAGCTGCCGGCCGGCGCCGTGAAGCCCGCGGGCGCGGTGAGCGTGTAGCGCAGCGTGTCGGCGGGCGAAGGTCCGGAGTTCGCCACGGTGAGCGGCAGCGCGTGCGTGGCGCCGACGATCGCGTCGCCGAGCGCGAAGCTCGAAGGCACGGATGTCTTCGCGGGCAGCTGCAGCTCGAGCACGACCGGGATGTGGTCGGCCGCGGTGCGCAGCGCGGTCGCGACCGCGAGCGGCACCGCGGTGTTGAAGCCGCCGCCGTCGATGCTGTCGTTGTAGTGCTGGCCGTCGTTGCCGAAGGCCTTGTACGTGCTCGTCAGCAGGTCGAGGCCCGCGCCGTCGCGCAGCGAAGCCGACTGCAGGAAGAGGTCGAAGCGGTCGTCCATGCCACCGCCGGAGAAGTTCGGGCCGCAGCCGCTGAGGCACGGGCACTGCGTGTGCACGGTGCGGTACGCGAACTGGTTCCAGGTGCCGGGCAGGTTGTAGAGATCGAAGCAGCGCCCGTCGTTGTCGGCCTGCGACTCGGTCAGGCGCTGGTAGCCGCCCTCCCAGTCGCCGTAGAAGTTGCTGTCGCCGCCGACGAGGAAGTTCGTACCGACGACCGTCGTGACCTGGTTGTTGAGCGTGGTGCGCAGGTTCGTGCACTCGGTCCGGCGCGTCGTGGAGTCGGGCGGGTTGGTGGCCGGATTGCCCGCCTTGAGATGGATCGAGTAGAGGCGGAACCAGGCGTCGTTCTTCACGTAGCCCACCGGCTTCACGAGCCCCACGAGCGCCGGGCGAGGTCCACCTGTCGCGACGCTCGTGATGTTCACGACGTTCACCTTGGCGGGCTTCCAGAAGATGGCGCCGCCCTCGGTGCCGAGCGGGATCCACGACGCCGTCCACTCGCCCGGCTGCGCGTTGTTGAGCACGTTGATCAGGAAGGAGTCCTTGCCCGCTGCCGAGTTCAGTTCCTGCGCGATCAGGATGTCGGGATTCATCGCCGTCATCACGGTACGGAACTGCGGCTGGCGCCCGGCGCACGTGGTCTGGTCGTACGCGAGCAGGTTCCAGGTCGCGACCTTGAGCGCGAGCGCCGGGACCGCGGTCGCGGCGAGCAGGAGCGCGACGAGCAGCAGTGCGAACGGGGCGCGACGGGGCGAAACGGGGGCCATGCCGACTCCTGAGCGAGGTGCGTACGAACCGGGCGGCCGCATGCGCGGCGGGCCCGGCGGCGGGATTTCCCTGACGGCGTTCATCGGCAATGGTAGCCCCGGGTCGCGAGCGAAAGCCACCGGGGAAGCGCGTCCGCGAACCCTGCCCGAGTCCGCCGGGCGGCCGGTCCGGGCACGCAAATGCCGGGAAATGCGGCTTCCGCTCAACCTCGGCGGGGTGCGTTCCGATACTGGCCGCGTGACACTCCGCGCGCGCGTGCCCGTGGCGAACTCCGTTCGCTTCTCCGACCTGCTGTCGGCGCTGTCCTTCTCGCTCGACCTGACCGAGGGGCAGCCGATGGGCCACGCGCTGCGCACGAACCTGATCGCGATGGAGCTCGGCCAGCGGCTCGGGCTCTCGCTGCACCAGCAGCGCGACCTCTACTACGCGGCGCTGCTCAAGGACGTCGGCTGCTCGTCGAACGCCGCGCAGGTGTTCGGGCTCTTCGGTGGCGACGAACGCCAGGCCAAAGGCGCGCGCATGCTCGTGGACTGGTCGAACTACTTCCGCGCCGCGTTCTACGCGATGGCGCAGGCGGCGCCCGGCGCATCGCTCTTCGACCGCACGCGCCGCATCGCCGAACTCGCGCGCCGTGGTCCGCGGCTCGCCTCCGAACTCGTCGAGGTGCGCTGCGAGCGCGGCGCGGAGATCGTGATCCAGATGGATCTCGGTCCCGCCGCGGCCGACGCCGTGCGCCAGCTCGACGAGCACTGGGACGGGCGCGGGCATCCGCGCGGCCTGCGCGGCGAAGAGATCTCGATCCTCGCGCGCGTGCTCACGCTCGCGCAGACGCTCGAGGTGTTCGCCATGCGGGGCGGGGTCGAGCACGCGCTCACGCTCGTGCGCCGGCGTGCGGGGCGCTGGTTCGACCCGCTCGTGGCGTCCGCGTGCGCGGGACTCGAACGCGACGTCGCGCACTGGTGCACGCTCGAGACGCGCGAACTGCAGGCGCTCGTCGTCGAGCGCGAACCCGGCGGCGCGGCGCTGCTCGCCGGGCCCGGCGCCACCGACCGCGTCGCGCGCATCTTCGCCGAGGTCGTGGATGCGAAGTCGCCGTTCACGGGCGCGCACTCGGAGCGCGTGACCGAGGTCGCCGTGGCGATCGCGCACGAGCGCGGCTGGAGCGGACCCGACATCGCGGAGCTGCGCCGCGCGGCGCTGCTGCACGACCTCGGCAAGCTCACGGTGCCGAACTCGATCCTCGACAAGCCCGGTGCGCTCACGTCGTCCGAGTGGGAGGTCATGCGCATGCACTCCTACTTCACCGAGCGCATCCTCGAGCACATCGCCGGATTCGAGTGGCTCGCGTTCGCCGCGGGCGCGCATCACGAGCGGCTCGACGGCAGCGGCTACTGCCGCGGCCTGCGCGGAGACCAGATTCCGGAGCTGTCGCGGCTGCTCGCGGTCGCGGACATCTACGACGCGCTGAGCACGCGGAGGCCCTACCGCCCGGCGCTCGCGCCCGAGGACGCGCTCACGATCATGGAGCAGGACCGCGGCACGGGCCTGTGCCCCGACTCGCTCGACGCGCTCCAGAAGGCGATCGACTCGGGCGTGCCCGTGGCGGGCGAGGACCTCGGCGAGGACGAGTCGCGCGCCGCCTGAAGCCCGCCCCGGCGCCTAGGGAAGGAAGAAGAACGCCAGGCCGATCACGACGTACACCGCGATCAGCATCGCGCCCTCGAGCCAGTTCGACTCGCCGTCCGCCGCGACCATGTTCGTCACGACCGTGGCCGCGAGCACCGCGAGCACCTCGAGCGGCGAGAAGTGCAGGTCCATCGGCGAGCCCGGCACGAGGTAGGACGCGAACACGAGCACCGGCGCCACGAACAGCGCGATCTGGATGCTGGAGCCGATCGCGATGTTCAGCGACAGGTCCATCTTGTTCTTCATCGCGACGACCACGGCCGTCGAATGCTCGGCGGCGTTGCCCACGACGGCGACCACGATCACGCCGACGAACACCTCGGTGAGTCCGAGCTGGTGCGAGGCCTCGGCCACCGCGCCGACGAGCATCTCGCTCATCCAGGCGATCAGCCCGGTCGCGACGAGCAGCGTGAGCACGGCACGCACGGGGTTGCCGTGGTCCTGCCCGTGCTCCTCCTCGGCCGCGCCCGTGTACAGGTGCCGGTGCGTCCGGAGCGTGAACAGCAGGCTCAGCAGGTACGTCACGAACAGCACGACCGAGATCTGCAGCGACAGGTTGTGCTCGATCTCGACCTCGCGCGACAGCGGCAGCACGCCCCGCGCGACCGAGCCCGTCGCGAGCATGTGGAACGCCGCGGGCACGACCATCGCGATCGCCGCGAGGAACAGCAGCGTGGAGGAGGCCGCGGCCGCGGCCTTGTCGAACGTCTGGCGCTCGCGCTTGAGCCCGCCCGCGACCATGGACACGCCGAGCACGAGCAGCGTGTTGCCGATGATCGAGCCGGTCAGCGACGCCTTCACGACGTCGTGGTAGCCCTTCTGCAGCGCGACGAGCGCGATGATGAGCTCCGCGGCGTTGCCGAACGTCGCGTTCAGCAGGCCGCCGACGCCGGCGCCCAGCCGGGCCGCGAGCCGTTCGGTCGCCTCGCCCATGAGTCCGGCGAGCGGCACGATCGCGAGCGCGCTGCAGACGAAGACCGTGAGCGCGCCGGCGTGGAAGTGCTCGGCGATCGGCGTGACGGCGACGAACACGAGCATCGCTTTGAGGATCAGCGAAGGGTCGAAGCCCTTGCGGCGCGCGGGGGTGGTTTGCATGGGCGCGCACGCTGCCAGAGCGCGGCGGTCCCGCGCAAGGGCGCCCGCAAGGGCGCCCGAGAGGGCGCACACGAGACCGCGGGATCGCCGCTCCCGAGCCGGGTGATTGGGTTAGGCTGCGGCCCGTGATCAAGTACCTGGGTTCGAAGAGGCTGCTGGTGCCGTGGATCGTCGAGACCGTGGGCCGCTGCGACGGCGCGCGCCGCGTCCTCGACCTGTTCTCGGGCACGGCCCGCGTCGGCCGCGCGCTCAAGAGCGCGGGCCACATCGTGCACGCGAACGACCACAACGCGTACGCGCACACGCTCGCCGCCTGTCACGTGGGCGCCGACGCGCGCCTGTGGCGCGCGCGCGCCGAGCGGTTGATCGCGGAGCTCGACGCGCTCCCGGGCGCTCCCGGCTGGTTCACCGAGACCTACTGCGTGCGCTCGCGCTACCTGCAGCCGGTGAACGGCGCGCGCGTGGACGCGATCCGCGACCGCATCGCGGCGCTGTCGCTCGAGCCCGCGCTCGAGGCGATCGCGCTCACGTCCCTGATGGAGGCGGCCGACCGCGTGGATTCCACGGTCGGGCTGCAGATGGCCTACCTCAAGCAGTGGGCGGCGCGCTCGCACCAGCCGCTGCACCTGCGCGTGCCGGAGCTGATCGAGGGCGAGGGCGCCGCGTCGTGCCTCGACGCGGTCGAGGCCGCCGGGCGGTTCGAGGCCGACCTCGCGTACCTCGACCCGCCGTACAACCAGCACAGCTACCTCGGGAACTACCACGTGTGGGAGTCGCTCGTGCGCTGGGACCGGCCCGAGGTGTACGGCGTCGCGATGAAGCGCACCGACGTGCGCGAGCGCGGCAGCGACTTCAACCGCCGCGCGCGCATCCTGCCCGCGCTCGCCGCGGTGCTCGAGCGCCTGCGCGCGCGCTGGCTCGTGGTGTCGTTCAGCGACGAGGGCTACGTCACGCTCGACGAACTGCGCGCGCTCCTCGGGCGGCACGGCGAGGTGCGCGAGGCGTCCGTCGCGCACCCGCGCCACATCGGGCACAAGATCGGCGTGTACGACCTCGCCGGGCGGCGCGTGGGCGAGCCGGGCCCGGCCCGCAACCGCGAGCACCTGTTCGTGGTCGAGACCGGGCTCGTGCCCGCGTCCGCGAAGCCGGCGAAGCCGGCGAAGCCCGCGGCCTCGCGCACGTCCGCCGTCCGGGGCAAATCCCCCAACGGTGCGGCGGGACGCGGCCGAAAGTTCACCACCGCGACCTGATCCGGAAAACTTCGCCGGCCCCCCTTCAGTTCGCAGGGCGCCGGCCGACACTCCACCTCGGGAGCGAGTGTCACGAGCGTGGTGCCCGTGTCGCGAGTTCCCGGAGTGAGTGCGGTGGACCAAGTATTGGGGATTGCGAAAGCCCTGATCATCGCCGCGTTCCAGAAGGAACCGCCCGTCAAGCCGGTCGTGATCAACTCTCGCGGTGACGTCATCCTGCAGCCGGATGAGTTCGAGCACCTGCCACCGGAGAGTGCGAAGTCGATCGTGTACGGCCCGACGGGCAGCAGCGAGGCGCGTTCGCACCAGAGCTGAGGCGCGCCACGGGTGTGACACGCGGCAGGAGCCCACGGGGCGCCTGCCGAGAGGTGTTTGCATGGAAGCGATCACGGGCTCGAACCAGGTCATGCACGTACTCTCGCTCGCCGGCCTCACCGGCGCGCGGGAAGTGCGGCCGATCGCCCCTGTGCGCACTCCGCTCTCCGGCGACCTCACGCTGCAGCCCGACACCTACGAGCCCGGCACGGCCGAGCAGCCGCTGCCGAACGTCACGTACGGCGCGCGGCGCCGCGCTTACGGCGCGTAGCGCGCCCGAGGGCGCCCGAGTCCGGCCGCATCCGGCGCGACGAAAAGCGGGCGGGGTCTCGTGACCCCGCCCGCTTCGTGTTTCGCGATGCCGCGTGCGATCAGCTGCAGCCCATGCTCGTGCCGCAGTTCACGCACTTGTAGCAGGTGCCGTTGCGGATGGTGATGTGCCCGCAGTTCGTGCACGCGGGAGCGTCACCGAGCAGCTTCTTGGCCTGGAGGAGCACCGTGCTGCCGCCGAGATCGTCCGTTCCGCCGGGCGTCTCGCCGCCGGACTTCTGCATGCGCGGGCTCGGCTGCAGCTTCACCTCGCCGCCGTTGTTCGTCGCCCGTGCGAGCCGGTGTTCCCGTCCGACCGGCATGTCCGTCGCGTGCGGCTTCGGAGCGAGCTGGCCGGTGGGCGCTTCCTCGATCACGTGCGCGAGATCGGTGCGATTCAGGTACTCGAGGCCGAGCACGCGGAACACGTAGTCGATCACCGACGTGGACACCTTGATGTTGTCGTGTCCGTCCACGCGGCCGTGCGGCTCGAAGCGCGTGAAGCAGAACTGGTCGACGAGGTCCTCGAGCGGCACGCCGTACTGCAGGCCCATGGACACCGAGATGGCGAAGCAGTTCATCATGCTGCGGAACGCCGCGCCTTCCTTGTGCATGTCGATGAAGATCTCGCCGAGCGTGCCGTCTTCGTACTCGCCCGTGCGGAGGAAGACCTTGTGGCCGGCGATGCGCGCTTCCTGCGTGAAGCCGTGACGGCGGCGCGGCAGGCGGCGGCGCAGCAGCGGCGCCGGCGCGCTGGCGGCGGGTGCTTCGGCCGCGGGCGCGTCGTCCTTCTTCTTCGTGCTCGTGAGCGGCTGGCTCATCTTGCAGCCGTCGCGGTAGAGCGCCACGGCCTTCAGGCCGAGCTTCCAGCCCTGCGTGTAGATGTTCTCGACTTCCTCGACCGTCGCGTCGTTCGGCAGGTTGACGGTCTTGCTGATGGCGCCCGAGAGGAACGGCTGCACCGCCGCCATCATGCGGACGTGACCCATCGGCTGGATGAAGCGCGTGCCGACCGTGCCGCAGCGATTCGCGCAGTCGAACACGGCGAGGTGCTCCGCGCGCAGGCCCGGCGCGCCTTCGACCGTCTGCGTGCCACACACGTACTTGTTCGCGTCCTCGATCTGCGAGTCCGTGAACCCGAGGAAGTGCAGCGCGTGGAAGCCCGGCTTCTCGCGCTCGACCATGCCCACGCCGAGACGCGTGAGCAGGTCGTCACCGAGGATGCCGCGCCCGAACGCCTGGCGGATGTCGAGGACGTTCTGCAGGACCTTCTCGATCGTCGCGAGGTCGAGGTCGCCGAAGCCCTTGTTGTGCAGGGTCGAGTCGTTGATGTGCGGCGCGCCCTGCAGCGTGCCGTGGCCGACGGCGTAACGGATGATGCGCTCCGTCTCGGCCTCGTCGTAGCCGAGGCGCTTGAGCGCGAGCGGCACCGACTGGTTGACGATCTTGAAGTAGCCGCCGCCGGCGAGCTTCTTGAACTTCACGAGCGCGAAGTCCGGCTCGACGCCCGTCGTGTCGCAGTCCATGAGCAGGCCGATCGTGCCCGTCGGCGCGAGCACCGTCGCCTGCGCGTTGCGGTAGCCGTGCAGGCTGCCGTACGCCACGGCGCGGTCCCAGCATTCGATCGCGGCCTTGCGCATGTCGCGCGGCGCGAGCGCCGGATCGATGGCGCGCGCGGCTTCGCGGTGCAGCCGCATCACGCCCATCATGCTCTCGGCGTTCTTCGCGTAGCCCTTGAACGCGCCCTTGCTCGCGGCCATCTCGGCCGACAGCGCGTAGGCCTCGCCCGTCATCATCGCGGTGAGCGTCGCCGCGTAGGCGCGCGCCGCGTCGCTGTCGTACGGCAGGCCCTCGACCATGAGCAGCGTGCCGAGGTTGGCGTAGCCCAGGCCGAGCGGGCGGTAGTCCTCGGAGTTGCGCGCGATCTTCTCGGTCGGGTACGACGCGAAGCTCACGAGCATTTCCTGCGCGAGGAAGAACACGCGGTTCGCGTGGCGGTAGCCTTCGATGTCGAAGCCGCCGTCGTCACCGCGGAACTTCATGAGGTTCACCGACGCGAGGTTGCACGACGTGTCGTCGAGGAACACGAACTCCGAGCACGGGTTCGTCGCGTGGATGCGGTCCGTCGCCTTGCAGGTGTGCCACTTCTGGATCGTGTCGTCGTACTGGATGCCGGGGTCGGCGCACGACCACGCGGCCTCCGCGACCTGGCGCCACAGCTGGCGCGCCGGCATGGTCTGGTAGACCTCGCCCGTCGTGCGGAACCGCGTCTGCCAGTCACCGCCGGTCTCGTACGCCTGCATGAAGGCGTCGGGCACGCGGATCGAGTTGTTCGAGTTCTGGCCCGAGACGGTCGCGTAGGCCTCGCCGTTGAAGTCGGACGAGTAGCCGGCCGCGATGAGCGCCGCGACCTTCTTCTCCTCGCGCATCTTCCAGTGCACGAAGTCGACGATTTCCGGGTGGTCCATGTCGAGCACGACCATCTTGGCCGCGCGGCGCGTGGTGCCGCCGGACTTGGTCGCGCCGGCGCCGCGGTCGAGGACCTCGAGGAAGCTCATGAGACCGGACGACGTGCCGCCGCCCGAGAGCTTCTCCATCCGGCCGCGCAGCTTGCTGAAGTTCGTGCCGGTGCCCGACCCGAACTTGAACACGCGCGCCTCGTTCTTCACGAGGTCGAAGATGGACATGAGGTCGTCGTTGACCGACTGGATGAAGCACGCCGACACCTGCGGATAGGTGTACGAGTCCGTGGTCATCTTGATCTCGTCGGTCGCGAGATCGGTGTAGAAGCTGCCGCCCGAGCCGGTCGTGATGCCGTACTCGTGGAACAGGCCGAAGTTGAACCACACCGGCGAATTGAAGGCGCCGATCTGGTGGACGAGCATGTACGCGAGTTCGGCCTCGAACGCCTCGGCGTCCTCGGCGCTCGCGAAGTAGCCGCCCTGCTGCTCACCGGCGATGCGGGCGACCCGCGCGAGCCGGTGCACGACCTGGCGCACGCTCGTCTCGTGTCCGGGCGCCGTGGGCAGGCCGGCCTTGCGGAAGTACTTGCTCACCACGATGTCGGTGGCGAGCTGCGACCAAGACGCGGGCACCTCGACGTCGTTCATCTCGAACACGACGGAGCCGTCGGGGTTCGAGATGACGGTCCGGCGCTTGTCCCACTTCACCTCGTCGAGCGGGTTCACGCCCGCCTTGGTGAAATGACGCGGCACGCGGATTCCGGCCTGCGTCGCCTGCGCGCGATCGGACGCGGCAGACGGGTTCGGGGTCTCCTGGACGGTGGAGTTCTGCATGGGGTGGACCCTCCTGGTCCTACTGCGGTTGCGGACCTGCATCCTTGTGACGACTGGTCCGGCCGGAAAGGCGCCCGGGGCGGGGGGCCGCGCGTGACGCCGTTCGGGTCGGACGGTGACTCGGAGCAGTGATTCCGTGACTCGGTTTTGCCTGCCTGGGATGGAAAGCCCGCGGGGCTTCTGAGGGAGACGCGGCGCCCGCGGGTGGAGTGGTTTATAGCACCGGCGGTGCTCACCGGTTCAAGAGCGGAAATTCGCGCGTTCCGCGCGCGAATTTTTCCTCTGGACAGGTTGCGCACGCGCAGGCGTTGAGTGTTTCTGCCGTGCAAGAAAATTCGCGCGCAGGGCCCCGGAATTCTTCCGCGAAAAAAAGTTTTCGCGGCCACACGATTTTCTCCCGCCGGTCCACCGCGCGCCGGCGGTCGCTTCGTTCGACGGAACGCTTCCGTGCTGGCGCGGTCACGCCGCCGTGCCGCAAGCTGTCCGCCGGTCCGCGCCGTTCGCCGCACGTTCGCCGCACCTTCGTCCCCACCGGAGAGCCCGCATGCCGAAGCCCGCGTCCTCGCCGTCCCGTTCGTCCTCGCTGCCGCTCTGGGCGGCGGCGTGCTTCTTCGTCTCGGGCGCCGCCGGCCTGCTCTACGAGATCGTGTGGTCGAAGCAGCTCGCGTACGTGCTCGGCAGCTCGCTGCACGCCGTCGCCACGGTCGCCGCCGCGTTCCTGTGCGGCCTCGCGATCGGCGCGCGCGTGCTGGGCGGCCCGCTCTCGCGCCGTGGCGACGGGGCGCGGCTCTACGCGCTGCTCGAGTTCGGCGTCGCGGTGCTCGGCGTGGCGCTGCTGCCGCTGCTGCGCGGGGTCGAGCCCGTGTTCGGCCACTTCTACCGCACGCTCGGCGCCGACAGCGCGCTGTTCGCGGTCGTGCGCTTCCTGCTGACCTTCGTGGTGCTGCTGCCGCCCACGGTGCTCATGGGCGCGACGCTGCCCGTGCTCGTCGAGCACTTCGAGAAGGACCTCGTCGGCCCCGCGCTCGCGCGGCTGTACGCCGTGAACACGTTTGGCGCGGTCGCCGGCTCGGCGCTCGCGGGTTTCGTGTTCATGCCCACGCTCGGCCTGGCACGCACGACGTACGTGGCGGCCGCCTTCAACCTCGCCGCCGGCGCGCTCGCGTGGTTCGCGGGCGGCGCTCCGGCGCGGAGCGCGCCACCCGCCGCCGTTCCGGTCCCGGCCGCCCCGGCGGCCCCCGCGCCGAGCGTGGCGCCCGTGGCGGTGCTCTTCGCGCTCTCGGGTTTCGCGGCGCTCGCGTTCCAGATCGCGTGGGTCCGCCTTTTCAGTCTCGTCTTCGGCTCGTCGGTGTACTCGTTCGCCGGCGTGCTCGGTGTGTACCTGTTCGGGCTCGCGCTCGGCAGCGCCGCCGTCTCGTTCGCGCTGCGCCGCGGCGCCTCGCTGGCGCTGTTCGCGCGCCTGCAGTGGGCGCTCGCGCTGTCGGCCGCCGCCGGGCTGCACTACTTCGGTCAGCTGCCCGACCGCATGCTCGAGCTGTCCGTGCGCTCGGGCACGAGCTGGGCCGCGCTCTTCACCGGGCAGATCGTGCTCGTCGGGACGCTGCTGCTGGTGCCGTGCGCGCTGCTCGGCGCGCTCTTCCCGGTCGCGACCCGGCTGCTGCAGCGCGGTCACGGCGGCGACGCGGCGGGCTTCGCGTACGCGGTCAACACCGCGGGCACGCTCGCCGGCTCGCTGACCGCGGGCTTCCTGCTCGTGCCCGCGCTCGGCGTGCAGGGCACGCACGTCGCGGCGCTGGCGCTGTCGGCCGCGATCGCGCTCGCGGCGCTCGCGCTCGGGCGCTCGCGCCGCGAGATCGGCACGCCCGAACTCGCGGTCGGCTTCGGGGCCACGGTGATCGCGGGCTTCCTCGTGTGGGGCGCGCCCGCGTGGAATCCCACGCTGATGTCGGCCGGCGTGTTCCGGCCCGTGCGCGCCGACGAGCTGCAGGTCGCCTCGCGCGCGAACGGCGGCGAGGGCTCGGTCGTGCAGCGCGCGGTGTCCGAGGAGCGGCTGCTCTTCTATCGCGAGGGCGCGAACGCCACCGTGCTCGTCGGCAGCGACGCCAGCTCGCGCAAACGCTGGCTCAAGGTCGGCGGCAAGGTCGACGCGAGCACGACCGACATGGAGACGCAGGTGCTGCTCGGGCTGATCCCGGCCGCGACCGCGGACTCCGGCGCGCGCACGCTCGTCATCGGGCTCGGCTCGGGTTTCACCGCTTCCGCCGCGCTCGCCGCGGGCGCCGGTCGCATGGACGTCGTCGAGCTCGAGCGCGGCGTGGCCGAGGCGTCGGAGTTCTTCCACGAAAGCGCGCTCAACCCGCTGCGCGACCCGCGCGTGACGCTCACGATCGGCGACGCGCGCACGCTGCTCGAGCACACGCACGAGCGCTACGGACTCATCATCTCCGAGCCGTCCAATCCCTGGCTCGCGGGGGTGAACAACCTCTTCACCGTGGATTTCTACCGGCGCGTCCGCGCGCGTCTCGAGCCCGACGGCGTCTTCTGCCAGTGGATGCAGCTCTACGAGATCTCGCCCGAGACCATCCGCTCGATGATGGCGTCGTTCCTCGAGGTGTTCCCCGAGGGCGACGTGTACACGGTCTGGCGCGCGGTGGACGTCGTGCTCGTGGCCGCGCCGGGCGGGCGCAAGCTTTCGCTCGACCGGCTGCGCTCGCCCGAGGCGCGCCGCATGCTCGACGCGGCGAACATCGCGCAGCCAGAGGACGTCGCGGGCTACTGGTCCGCGCCGCTTTCCGCGCTCGTGCCGATCGCGCGCGGCGCGGCGCTCAACCGCGACGACCTGCCGCTCGTCGAGTACCGCGCCCCGCGTGACCTCGTCGCGGTCGGCCGCGCCGCGCTGAACGGTTCGCCCGAGGTCGCGCGGCTCGTGCCGTTCGAGGGCCGCATGAGCGCGGGCGCGCGCTTCGCCGAATGGGACCGCGCCTCATGGCACGCGCGCCGCGCGCAGCACCTCGTCGCGCTCGGCGACACGGTGCGCGCCCGCGCGGCGATCGCCGGCGCGCGCGCCGACGGCGCCGCGGCGGTCGCGAGCGAGCTCGACGGCGAGGTCGTCGCGGGCCTTCGCCGCCGCCAGGCGGACGCCGTGCTCGAGCAGGCGGCGCAGCTGCTCGCGCTCGGCCGCAAGGACGAAGGCCGGCGTTCGATCGAACGTGCGGTGGAGATCGATCCCACGCACGCGCGCGCCTGGCTCATGCTCGCCGACCGCCTGCGCGTGGGCGGCGATCTCACCGGCGCCGAACGGGCGCTCGCTCGCGCGCCGCACGGCCAGGGGATCGATCTGGAGGCCGACGCCGAAGTCATGCGCGGCATGATCGCGATCGCGCGCAAGGACACCGCGACGGCGTTCACGCACCTGCTCGCGGCGCAGGAGATGGGGCCGAAGAACCCGACCGCCTACCTGTTCACGTCCCGGCTGTACGTCGTCCGCGACGACCTCGTGGGCGCGCGGCGCTCGATCGAGCGCGGGCTCGAGGTGCTGCCCGGCGATCCGGTCCTGCTGCAGATCCTCGAGGCGCTGAAGCAGCAGTAGCCGCGCGAAGGCGCGCGCGCGCGGACGCGTGCGGGAAACGAAGAAGGCGCACGGGGCCGCGAGGCCGGCGTGCGCCTTCGTTCCGCCAGGCGCCTCAGCGCCAGCGCAGGTGGGGCTGCGTGTCGTTCGCGGTGGCGTCCGACAGGTTCGTCGGCTGGCGCAGCGTCGAGTCCGACAGCGCCCAGCTCCAGAGGTCCCAGTCGTCCGAGCCCGTCGCGCGCGCCTGGACCATCAATCGCGTGCCCGCGGCGTTGACGCTCGGGAAGCGCTCGTCGCCCGCGGTGTTGAGCCGCGGCAGGCGCACGAACGCCGAGTTCGTGAGGTCGTAGAGGTAGACGTCCCCGCCGCCGGCGCCGCCCGAGCGCGTGCTCGCGAACGCGAGCCAGCGGCCGTTGCTCGACAGCGACGGCTCGCCGTCCTCGCCGTCCGTCGTGAGTCCCGCGGGCGAGGCGAGACCGCCGACGCGGTTCCACACGTGGACGTGGTTCGCGCCGGAGCGGTCGGAGACGAACGCGATGCGATCGCCGTGCAGGTCGGGGCACGGGCGGTCGTCGTGCCACGCGCCGACGCTCGTGATGCCGGGCGCGTTCACGAGCGAGTCGCCGCGCGGATCGTAGAGCCGCACGCGCTTCCAACCCGCCGAGTCGCGCACGAACGCGAGCTTCACGTTGTCGTAGGCGAAGCGCGGCGCCGATTCGTTCGCGGTGGTGTTGAGGTTCGGCACGTCGAGCAGCGATTCGCTGCCGCGGCCGTACATGCAGATGTCCGTGCCGCCGGCGCTCCCGAGGCCGCTCGCGCGCTGGCTCACGAACGCCACGAGGTAGCCGTCCTCCGAGATCGCGGGCTCGACGTCGGCGGCCGTGGTGCTGTTGAGGTTCGGCAGGCCGCGGAAGCCGCCCGCGTCGAGGTCGTACAGCGCGACGTCGTACGTGCCGGTGCGGTCGGTCGCGAAGGCGACGAGATGCTCGCCGTCGGTGTCGCCGACCCTCGTGCCGGACTGCTGGCCGACGATGCCGCAGCCGGTGAGGCCGAGCAGCGCCCAGGTGAGGAGGATCGCGGTGAGGTTCCGGGTCATGGAGGTGGCTTCCTGCAGGAGGGCGAGCGGTCTGCGTGTCGAGGGCGGCCGGCCCGGAATCTAGCACGGGAAATCGCGGAAAAGGCCGTGACGGAACCGGCCCTGGCATGTCCTATTCGTCGAGTCCGCGCCCGTCGCGCTCCCTCACGCCTCCGGAGGCCCCACATGTCCTTCGTCTGCCGCCTGGTTTCGATGCTCGCCCTCGTCATCGCCGTCGCCGGTGTTCCCGCTCTTTCCTCCGCCTGGCCGCACGACGCCCTCGGCGTGCTCGTGCAGAGTTCCGGCTCGAGTTCGCGCAGCGCGTCCGACGGCGCGGGCGGCGTGTTCGTGGCCTACACGATGTACGGGACCGGCAGCGGCACCATGGACGTGTTCGTGCAGCGGCTCGACGCGAACGGCCAGCCGCTGTGGGCGGCCCCGGGAGTGCTCGTGTGCTCGGCGCCCGACGCGCAGTGGGTCGAGGGCATCGCCTCGGACGGCTACGGCGGCTGCGTCGTGGCGTGGTCGGACAACCGCGACTTCGTGGCCAAGGGCAGCGATTACTACGCCCAGCGGATCAGCGCTTCGGGCGCGCTGCAGTGGCCGGTTTCGAACGGCACGACGGTGGTGTCGGCGCCGACGAACCAGAGCCAGCTGCGCATGGGGGTCGACGCCGGCTCCGGCAACGTGTGGTTCGTCTGGGCGGACCCCCGGAACGTGGCGACCGGAAGCGACATCTACGCGCAGACCATCACGCTGTGGAGCGGCGCGGTGAATCTGGGCCCGGGCGCTGCGGTCTGCGTGGCGTCGGGCGACCAGAACTCTCCCGACCTCGCGGTCGACCTGTACGGCTACGCGCGCGTCGTCTGGGCGGACATGCGCTCGGGCGTCTACGACATCTACGCCCAGTCCATGGCGTGGAACGGCGTGCCGCAGTGGGCGGCCAACGGAGTCGCGGTGTGCTCCGCTGTCAGCCAGCAGTATGAACCCCGCATCACGATGCTCTCGGGAGGACGCGCCGTGGTCGTGTGGGGTGACTACCGCGGAGCCGATTTCGACATCTACGCGCAGATGTTGAACGACTACTCCGGCAGCGCGTACTGGGCCGCCAACGGCATTCCGGTGTGTGCGGCCACCGGACACCAGAGCTCGCCGGTCGTGATCGCGGACGCCAACGGGGACCTCGTCTTCGCATGGACGGACCAGCGCCGTGGTTTCCCCGCCGCGGACCTCTACGCGCAGAAGCTCGACCAGACCGGGGTGGCGCTCTGGACCACGAACGGCGCCGCGGTTCGAGTCGCCTCGGGCGCCGTCAGCTCGCTCCAGATGATTCCCGACGCCGTCGGCGGCGCCTATCTCGCCTGGGGGGATGCCCGGCTCGACGCTTCGGACGTCTACGCGCAGCGGATAAACTCGTGGGGCGGCTCGCAGTGGACCGCGAACGGCGTGAAGGTCGGAGCCGGCCCGAACTCCCAGGCGGGACCGACCCTGGTCGCCTCGGCGGCCGGCGGCGTGCGCATCACGTGGGACGACTACGGCTCCTCACCGTGGGGCGCGAAGCACCAGTACGTCGACGAGTGGGGCTACATGGGTGCGAACCCGATCCTCGCGAGCGTGAAGGACATCCCGAACGACCAGGGCGGACAGGTGAAGGTGTCGTGGTACGGCAGCTCGCTCGACACGGATCCGCTCTACCGCAACATCTCGGACTACGTCGTGTACCGCTCCGTGCCGACGGCGCTCGCCGCGCAGCTCGCGCGCGCGGGAGTGGCGGCCGACGACGGAGGCGTCTCGCTGGACGGCAAGCGCTTCCTGCGCACGACCGCCGCCGCGCAGGACTACTTCTGGGAAGAACTGGCGCACGTCACGCCGCGGCACCTGGCGCAGTACAGCTACGTGGCGGCCACCGAAGGCGACTCGATGGGCGGCTCGAACAAGAAGACCGCGTTCATGATCATGGCGATCGCGAACTACGGCTCGGCGTGGTGGACGAGCAACGCCGACTCGGGCTACAGCGTGGACAACGTGGCGCCGGCGGCGCCCGCGCCGCTGACGGGTCAGTACACGCCGGTGGCGACGAGGCTGCACTGGGACCCGAACGCGGAAGCCGACCTCGCGGGTTATCGCGTGTATCGCGGC
>JACRIW010000024.1 GCA_016215625.1 Candidatus Eiseniibacteriota bacterium
CGCGCGCCGCGGCGGCGGCGCATCATCCCGGCGCGCTCGCGGCGCGGCTCGCGGCCGCGCTGGGCGCCGCACGGCGGGGACGGCGCGCGGCTTGATTTCGCTCTCGAACGTACCCGGCGCTTGCGCGCGTGCGCGCACGTCGCCTAGCTTGCCTCGCGCTCGCCGCGGACGCGGCGGCACGGGACTCCCGAGGAGGAAGACGAAGTGCGTATCCTGGTGACGGGCGGTGCTGGCTTCATCGGTTCCAACGTGGCGGACCGCTTCGTGGCGCTCGGTCACGAGGTCGCGATCTTCGACAATCTTTCGTCGGGCTTCCGCGAGTTCGTGAACCCGAAGGCGAAGTTCTACGAGGGTGACCTCGCGGACGCCGCCGCGGTCGAAGCAGCGATCGCCGACTTCCGCCCCGAGATCGTGGACCACCACGCCGCCCAGATCGACGTGCGCAAGTCCGTCACCGACCCGGTGTTCGACGCGCGCGTCAACGTGCTCGGCTCGATCGGCCTGCTGCAGGCCTGCACGAAGCACGGCGTGCGCAAGGTCGTGTACGCCTCGACCGGGGGCGCGCTGTACGGCGAAGGACGCACGCTGCCCGCGCCCGAGGACCACCCGGTCAATCCGGAAGCGCCCTACGGCGCGAGCAAGCACACGGTCGAGCACTACCTCTACATCTGGAAGCTGCTCCACGGGCTCGACTACACCGTGCTGCGCTACCCGAACGTGTTCGGCCCGCGCCAGAACCCGCACGGCGAGGCCGGCGTGAACGCGATCTTCATCGGGCTCATGCTCGAAGGAAAGCGCCCGCGCATCTTCGGCGACGGCGAGGCGGTCCGCGACTACCTGTTCGTGGACGACGTGGTCGCGGCCAACGTGCTCGCGCTCGGGAAGGGCAGCGGCGAGATGCTCAACATCGGCACCGGCATCGGCACGTCGGTCAACGACATCGTGCGCGAGCTGAAGTCGATCCTGTCGTTCCCCGAGGACGCGATCTACGAAGCGCCGCGGCCCGGCGAGATCCAGCGCATCTACCTCGACGCCTCGCGCGCGAAGCAGGTGCTCGGCTGGGAGCCGACGGTGACGTTCCGTGCCGGGCTCGAGCGCACGGTGGACTGGTCGCGCCACAACAAGCTGCCCACGAAGCACTGACGGCCGTGGGCGCTCCCGGCGAACGTCACGTGCTCACGCGCGCGGTCGAGCCCTCGGACATCGACGAGCTCGGGCACGTGAACAACGGCGTGTACGTGCGCTGGGTGCAGGAGGCCGCGATCTCGCACTGGGGGACGGACGCCGATCCGGCCGACCAGGCGGCGCTCTTCTGGGTCGTGACGCGCCACGAGATCGACTACCTGCGCGCGGCGATGCCGGGCGACGGCATCGTGATCGAGACCTGGGTGGGCGAGGCGCTCGGGCGCGACTTCGAGCGCCTCACCGAGATCCTGCGCGCGAAGGACCGCAAGACACTGTGCCGTGCGCGCACGCTCTGGTGCCCGATGGACCGCATGACCGGGCGGCCGACGAAGGTGAGCGACGCGGTGCGCGCGCGCTTCTCGGTGAGCGACGCGACCTGACGGTGCGGCGCCGGGCCGGAAGCGCGACGGGCGCCGCTCCCCGCGAGGAGCGGCGCCCGTCGATTCGTGCGGCGCGCGGCTACCAGATGCGCGCGCGCAGCTCCCGCTTGCGCACCATGGGATCGCCTTCCTTGCAGCCCCACGCGCGCGCGAACTCCTCGAGGTTCGAGTACGGCCCGTTCACGCGCCAGATCGCCGGCGAGTGCGGGTCGGTGGCGACGAGCGTCGCGAGATCCTCGGGCGTCTCGAGCGTGCGCCACACGCGCGCCCACGCGAGGAAGAACCGCTGCTCGGGCGTGAAGCCGTCGCGGATCACGCGCGGCCTGCCGGCGGTCGCCTTCTCGAACGCCGCGTACGCGACCGCGAGCCCTCCCAGATCGGCGATGTTCTCGCCGAGCGTGACGCGGCCGTTCAGGTGCAGCGTGTCGTTCACGGTGTACGCGTCGAACTGCTCGACCACCTTGTCGGCGCGCGCCCTGTAGCGCGCGGCGTCGCCCGGCGTCCACCAGTCGCGCAGGTTGCCGTCGGCGTCGAACTGGCGGCCGCGGTCGTCGAAGCCGTGCGTCATCTCGTGCCCGATCACCGCGCCCATGGCGCCGTAGTTCAGCGCGTCGTCCCACTCGGGATCGTAGAAGGGCGGCTGCAGGATGCCGGCGGGGAAGTTGATGCTGTTGAACGCCGACGAGTAGAACGCGTTCACCGTCGGCGCGGACATCGCCCATTCGCCCTTGTCCACGGGCCGGCCGATGCGCGCGATCGTGCGCGCCTCGTCCCAGCGGTTCACCGCGCGGCGGTTCTCGATCCACGACGTGCGAGCGATCGCGACGCCCTCGTAGGCCTTCCACTTGTCGGGGTAGCCGATCTTGTCCGCGAACGCCTTCAGCTTCACGTGCGCCGCCGCCTTCGTCGTGTCGCTCATCCACTCGAGCGCGTCGATGCGCTCGCCGAGCGCCTCCTCGAGGCGGTCCACCATCGCGAGCGCACGCGCGCGCGCGGCGGGCGGGAACTTCACCTTCACGAACTCGCGGCCGAGCAGGTCGCCGAGATCGCCGTCGGTCGCGGCGATGCAGCGCTTCCAGCGCGGCAGCATCTCGCTCGCGCCGGTCAGGCGCCGGCGCCACGCGAAGTCCTCGTCCACGAACGCCTGCGAGAGCAGGGGCGAGGCGTCGCGCAGCACGTGCCAGCGCAGGTACGCCTGCCAGTCGGCGAGCGGCGTGCCGGCGACGCACGCGGCGAGCCCGCGGAAGAAGTCCGGCTGCATCACGTTGATCGAGTCGGGCGCACGCATCGCGCGGCGGCCGAAGTACGCGTCCCAGTCGAGGCCGGGCGTCCAGGCGCGCAGCGTGTCGAAGGGCACCTTGTGGTACACGGCGCGCGGGTCGCGGCGCTGCTGCCGCGTCATGGACGCCTGCGCGAGCTGCGTCTCGAGCGCGAGCACGCGCGCCGCCTCGCCGAACGGATCGGGCCGGCCGATCAGGCCGAACAGGCGGCCGACGTGCGCGACGTACTCGGCGCGCAGCGCGACGGAGGCGCTGTCGGTCTTCAGGTAGTAGTCGCGCTCGGGCATGCCGAGGCCGCCCTGCACGGCGAGCGCAATCGTGAGCGTGCTGCGGCGCGCGTCCGGTCCCGCGCCGAAGCCGAAGCCCGCGCCCGCACCGTTCGCATGCATCCAGCCGAGCTGTGCCGCGAGGTCGCGGGTGGTCTTCACGCCGTCGATGCCCTCGAGCTCGGGCTTCAGAGGCGCGAGGCCCGCGCGTTCGGCCTGCGCCGAATCGAGGCACGCCGCGTAGTAGTCGCCGATGCGCCGCACGTCGCTGCCGCTCTTCGCGCCCTTGTCCGCCGCGGCGCGTTCGAGGATGCCGCGCAGCACCGCCTCGTTGCGGTCGGCGAGTTCCTCGAAGCCGCCGTAGCTCGAATAGCCCGCGGGCATCTTCGTGTTCGCGAGCCAGCCGCCCTCGGCGAACTGGTAGAAGTCGCGGCACGGCGGGCACGTCGTGTCCATGTCGGCGCGGTTCCAGAACGAACGTTCGGCCGCATCAGCGGACGGCGCGACGAGCGCGATCGCGGCGAGCGCGAGGGTCGGGACGAGGGGGCTGCGGCGCATGGGGACCTCCGGGGAAAGACTTCCGGCCGGCGGCCGCACGGGCCGCCGGCCGGTCGTGAACGGGGAAGGACTACCAGATGCGGGCGCGCAGTTCCTGCCTGCGCACCATCTCGTCCCCTTCCTTGCAGCCGAACGCCTTCGCGAACTCGTCGAGGTTCGACAGCGGACCGTTCACGCGCCAGTGCGAGGGCGAGTGCGGGTCCGTGAGCACCTGCGTGCGGAGCGCTTCCGGGCGGTTGATCCGGCGCCACACGCCGGCGTAGCCGAGGAAGAAGCGCTGCTCGGGCGTGAAGCCGTCGATCTTCGGCTGCGGCTTGCCGGCGATCGCCTTCTGGAACGCGGCGTACGCGAGCGCGACGCCGCCGAGGTCGGCGATGTTCTCGCCGAGCGTCAGCTTGCCGTTCACGTGCATCGTGTCGAGCACGGTGTACGCGGCGAACTGCGCCTCGACCTGGTTCGCACGCGCCGTGTAGGCTGCCGCGTCCTCCGGCGTCCACCAGTCGCGCAGGTTACCCGCGGCGTCGAACTGGCGGCCCGAGTCGTCGAAGCCGTGCGTCATCTCGTGGCCGATCACCGCGCCGATCGCGCCGTAGTTCACGGCGTCGTCCCAGTCGGGCGAGTAGAACGGCGGCTGCAGGATGCCGGCGGGGAAGTTGATGCTGTTGAAGGTCGGGCTGTAGAACGCGTTCACCGTCGGCGGGGTCATGCGCCATTCGCCGCGGTCCACGGGCTGGCCGATCTTCGCGAAGTTGCGTGCGGTCTCGGCCCGGTTGGCCGACAGGCGGTTCGCGTACCACGACTCGCGCGTCACGGTGACGCCGTCGTACGAGCGCCACTTGTCCGGGTAGCCGATGCGCTCGGCGAACGCGTCGAGCTTCACGCGCGCGGCCTTCTTGGTCGCTTCGCTCATCCACTCGAGCGTGACGAGCCGGTCGGCGAGCGCGGCCTCGAGGTTCTCCACGAGCGTGAGCGCACGGCGGCGCGCCTCGGGCGTGAAGTACTTCTGCACGTAGAGCTGGCCCAGCTGGTCACCGAGGTCGCCGTCCACCGCGCGCTGGCAGCGCTTCCAGCGCGGCTGCATCGCCTTCACGCCGGACATGCGGCTCGCGAACGCGAAGTTCTCCTTCACGTACGCGTCGGCCAGTGTCGGGGACGCGTCGTCGAGCACCTTCCAGCGCAGGTACGCCTGCCAGTCGGCGAGCGGCGTCGCCGCGACGAGCGGCTCGAGCGTCCGCAGGAAGCCCGGGTGACCGATGTTGAGCGAGTCGAGCGAGGCGCGGCCGCGGCCCTTCAGGTACGCCGACCAGTCGAACGAGGGCGCCATGCCGCGCAGCGAATCGAACGGCAGGAAGTGGTACTGCAGCTTCGGGTCGCGGCGCTGCACGTTGGTGAGGCAGCCCTTCGCGAGCGCGGTCTCGATCGCGAGCACGCGGCCGGCGTCCGTCTTCGCGGCGGCGGGGTCGGCGCCCGCGAGCACGAACGTGCGCGCGACGTGGTCCACGTATGCCGCGACGAGCGCGCGCGAGGCCGAGTCCGGCTTCAGGTAGTAGTCGCGGTCCGGCAGCGACAGCCCGCCCTGGCCGACCTGCGCGATCATGCGGTCGCTGTTCTTGATGTCCTGCCCGGAGCCGAAGCTGAACATCACGCCGCGCACGCCGTGGGCGTGCAGCCACGCGACCTGCGCGGGCAGGTCGGCCATGGACTTCATGCCGTCGATCGCGCCGAGCAGCGGCTGCACGGGCTTGAGTCCCGCGGCCTCCGCCGCGGCCGAGTCCATGCAGGAGGCGAAGTAGTCGCCGACCATGCGCGCGGGTGAGCCGGACTTGGCGGACTTGTCCTTCGCGGCGCCCTCGAGGATCCCGAGGATCGCGACCTGGTTGTTCTCGGCGAGTTCCGCGAACGCGCCCCAGTTCGGGTTCGCGGCGGGGATCACCGCCGTGCGCTGCCAGCCGCCGTTGGCGAACTGGTCGAAGTCGCGGCAGGGCGAGCACGTCGTGTCGAAGTACGCGCGCGGGAACGTGCGCGCACCGGGTTTGGCGCTTTTGGCGAAAGCCGGTGCGACGCAGGCGAGCGCGAGCGCGGCCGCGGCGGTGGCCGGCAGGAGGATTCGGGAGAGCTTCATCGGGCGACGACCTCGGAAGAGGGGGAAGTTTCCGGACGGCGGGGAAGGGGGCCCGCGGGGAGCGACGTATGGCAGGCTAGGGCAGGCCCGGCCGCGCGCGTGGAGCGTTCCCGACGAGTGCGGCGAGAGCGTTCCCGAGTGCGCCTCGATCCGGCGGCGCGGGGCGTTTCAGCGTGTGAGGCGCAACGCGAGCGTGCCGCGCCAGCGCGCTTCCTCCGCGCCCTCGGCGTGCGCGGCGTTCTCGAGCCACGCGCGGCCCGCGCGCACGGCGAGGTCCACGCCCGTCGCCGGCCACCAGCGCAGCTCGCCTTCGAGCACGCGCTCGCGCTCGACCACGCCCGCGAGCGTCGCGGGCGAGGGCGGCGGCGTACCGGGCACGAACGCGTCGGCGAGGCCTTCCTCGCCGCGTTCGGTGCGCGCCGCGACGAGCGTGCACTGGAGGTCGCGTCCGGGATCGGCACTCGCGCGCAGGCGCAGGCGGCGCGTGCCCGGTCCCTCGAACCAGCCGAGCGGACGGTCCTGCGCCTCGTGCGCGCGTCCGTAGAACGACGTGTACGTCCACCGCGACATCCACGTGTACTCGGCGTTCCACGTCATGCGCATGCCACCCATCGCGCCCGTGCCGTCCCAGCCGGCCTGCCAGCCGTACTTGTTCGGGACCGACGCGGTGCGCGCGTGCACGTCGTCGAGCAGCAGCTCGCCGTAGACGCGCGAGCCGTCGGCGACGCGCACGGACGCGTCGAACGACATGAGCACGTTGTTGCGGTTGGCGTCGGGAGTGTCGCGCGAGTCCTGGTCGAGCAGGCGCTGCACGATCGAATAGGGGACGACGCCCGCGAGGTAGAGCCCCTGCCAGCCGTCGGAGCGGTAGCGCGCGGCCTCGGCCACGCCGAGGCGCGCCCACGAGCGCGGCTGCCACTCGAGGCGGTGCGCAGCGAGCTGCTCGCCGCGGCCCGGATGCACCGTCGCGTCGAAGAGGAAGAGGTCCGCGCGCCACGGCTCGATGCGGGTGTGGAGCATGAGCCCGGTGAGCGGGGCCGAGGACTTCGACAGCAGCAGCGAGCCTTCCTCGCCCGGGCCCCAGTGCCAGCGGCTCCGGCCGAGCTGCGCGCTCCAGCGCGTACCCGACGTGTACGAGAGCCAGCTCTCCTCGGTGCCCGCGGCGAGGTCGGTGCCGTACACGACGGCGTCGCTGAACGTGCGCACGCCGGCGAGCTGCCCGAGGTACAGGTGCGAGTAGGCGAGCCAACGTTCGACCCGCAGCGCGGTGCGCACGTGCACGCCCGAGCCGTCGGTCCAGTCGGATTCGCGGCCGTTCCACGAGCGCGCGCCTTCCAGTCCGGTCGAGAGCGTGACGCCGAGATCGCCCGGCCACGCGCGTTCCACGAGTCGCGGGCTCGCGCCCGGAACGCTCGCGCCGCCCGGCCACTCGCGCGCGCGAGCGCGCTCGAGACGCCGCAGCGCCAGCCCGCGCGCTCCCGTGACGGCGCCCCAGGCCGAGTCCGGTCCGAGCTCGATCCACTGGAGCGGGCGGGAGTTCAGGTGCACGAGGCGCGGCAGGGTGGGCCCGGGCTCGTACAGGTCGAGCACGCGCAGCTCCGCCTCGAGCGGATCCCCGACGGGGAGGAACTGGGCAGGAGCGGCGCCGGCGGTCGATGTGCGAAGCGCGAGGAGCGCGAGGAGCGCGCAGCGGGCGGACAGGACGCGAAGTCGCATGGCGGCGGATGCTAGCCCGCGCCCGAGGCGCTGGCCAGCGGACGGCGGGCACGAGCCGGCGTGAGCCGGCGCGAACCGGAGCGAGTCGGAGCGCCGGATTTGACCCGCCCCGCACACGGCCGTTAACGTCGCGCCCCTCATTCCGGCAAGGACTTTCCCGGCGTCCGTGAGCCCCCCGGACCGGGATCGGCCCCTCGCCGCGACTCACCTTTCGAAGGAGGCCTTCATGCGTCCCGGCAATCCCGAGGCGCTTTCCCAGCCGTACGATCCCGCCCGCATCGAGTCCGCTCGCTACCAGTTCTGGGAGCAGCACGGGGTGTTCCAGCCCCGGCAGACCGGCAAGGATCCCTTCGTCATCGCCATCCCGCCGCCGAACGTGACCGGGTCGCTGACCATGGGCCACGTGCTGGGCGAGTCCATCCGCGACACCATCGTGCGCTGGCAGCGCATGGAGGGGCGCGAGACGCTGTACATCCCCGGCATGGACCACGCCGGTATCGCCACCCAGAACGTGGTCGAGAAGAAGCTGCGCGCGGACAAGATCTCGCGCCACGATCTCGGCCGCGAAGGCTTCCTGAAGGAAGTCTGGAACTGGAAGGAGCAGTACGGCGGGCTGATTTTCCAGCAGGAGCGCCGTCTCGGCACCACGCCCGACTGGTCGCGCGAGCGCTTCACGCTCGACGAGGGCTATTCGAACGCGGTGCTGCACGTGTTCAAGTCGCTCTACGACGAGGGGCTGGTCTACCGCGGCCGCTACATCGTCAACTGGTGCCCGCGCTGCCAGACCGCGCTGTCCGACGAGGAAGTGGACCACAAGGAGTCCACCGGCTCGCTGTGGTACATCCGCTATCCCCTCGCCGAGACGCCGGACAAGTTCATCGTGGTCGCGACCACGCGCCCCGAGACGATGCTCGGCGACACCGGCGTGGCCGTGAGCCCGAAGGACCAGCGCTACGCGAAGCTCGTCGGCAAGACCGCCGTGCTGCCGCTCGTGCGCCGCGAGATCCCGATCGTCGCCGACGACATGGTGGACCCGAAGTTCGGCACGGGCGCGGTGAAGGTGACGCCGGCGCACGACCCGAACGACTTCGAGACCGGCAAGATGAACGACGCCGCCGGCGACTTCCGCGGCCTCGACCGCTTCGAGGCGCGCAAGCGCATCGTCGCCGCGCTGCAGGACGCCGGCTACCTCGAGAAGGTGGAGGAGCACCAGAACAGCGTCGGGCACTGTTCGCGCTGCCACACCGTGATCGAGCCCTACCTGTCGTGGCAGTGGTTCGTGAAGATGGCGCCGCTGGCCGCGCCCGCGATCGAAGCCGCGAAGAAGGGCAAGGTGAAGATGTTCCCCGCCAAGTGGAAGAAGGTGTATCTCCACTGGCTCGAGAACATCCGCGACTGGTGCATCTCACGGCAGCTCTGGTGGGGCCACCGCATTCCGGTCTGGTACCGCGGCGAGGAGATGGTCGTGTCGCTGACGCAGCCCGAAGGCGAGGGCTGGCGCCAGGACGAGGACGTGCTCGACACGTGGTTCAGCTCGTGGCTGTGGCCGTTCGCCACGCTCGGCTGGCCCGAAAAGACGCCCGACCTCGCGCGCTACTACCCGAACTCGCTCATGGTCACGGGCAGCGACATCATCTTCTTCTGGGTCGCGCGCATGATCATGGCCGGCTATCACTTCATGGGCGAGGCGCCGTTCGCGCACGTGTACTTCACGAGCATCGTGCGCGACGCGCAGGGCCGGAAGATGAGCAAGTCGCTCGGCAACTCGCCCGACCCGCTCGCGATGATGGAGAAGTACGGCGCGGACTCCGTGCGCTTCACGATGGTGCAGACCCCGACGGGGCAGGACCTGCTCTTCGACGAGAAGCGCCTCGAGACGGGCAAGTTCTTCGCGAACAAGATGTGGAACGCGACGAAGCTCGTGCTCATGCGTCTCGGCGACGAGAACCTGAACACGGTGAAGGAGTCGCACCTCGAACTGACGCTCGCGGACCGCTGGATCCTGTCGCGGTACGCGAACGCCATCAAGGACGTCACGCGCAACCTCAAGACGTACCGCTTCGCCGAGGCCGCGCAGGCGGTCTACCAGTTCGCGTGGAACGAGTACTGCGACTGGTACCTCGAGATGGCGAAGCCGCGCTGGGCGCTCGCCGACAAGGGTGAGCTCATGACGCCACAGGAGCGCGTGGACCTCAAGACCGCGCGCTGGGTGTCGTGGAAGGTGCTCGACGGCATCCTGCGCCTGCTGCATCCGTTCATGCCGCACGTCTCGGAAGAGCTGTGGCAGGCGATGCCGCACGACGGCGAGACGCTCGCCATGGCGTCGTGGCCGCGCGCGAAGAAGGCGTGGTTCGACGCGAACGCCGAGCGCGAGGTGGCGTTCCTGCAGGAGATCGTGAACGCGGTGCGCAACCTGCGCGTCGAGTCGAAGATCGCCCCGGGCCGCGCCGTGCCGGTCGTGGTGCGCGGCACCGAGGAGCAGTACGCGCTGCTCGAGAAGCTGCGCGGCCAGCTGCTGCCGCTCGCACGGCTCGAGGACCTGACGGTCTCGCGCGACGGCTCGCGTCCGCCGGTCGCGGCCTCGGCGGTCGTGCAGGGCGCCGAGGTGTTCCTGCCGCTCGACGGACTCGTCGACCTCGACGAGGAGCGCGCGCGTCTCGCGCGTGAGGCCGAGAAGCTGCTCACCGACCTCGAAGGCGTGAAGCGCAAACTGCGCAACCAGGACTTCCTCGCGAAGGCCAAGCCCGAGGTGGTCGAGAAGGAGAAGGCGCGCCTCGAGCAGTTGGAGGAGACGCTCGAGAAGCTCAAGAAGGCGCAGGAGTCGCTGAGCTTCAAGGCGAAGTAGGCCGCGTTCGCGTCGCCGCCGACGGCCGCCGGGAGAGAACTTCCCGGCGGCCGATCGCGTTCGCGGCGACTTGTTCGCACGGGCATGCGTGCGTCACCATGCCCGCATGGTTCGCTCCCCACGCATGCCTCGTCCCGCGCGTCCCGCGCGTTCGTCACGTCCACCCACGGCGGCCTCGGGTTCCGACCTCGGCAGCCGGCTCGCCGAGGGGGTGGGGACGCGGCGGTCCACTCACGTCTTTCGAGCGGGCCAGGCGCTCTTCTACGAAGGCGCGCCCGCGCACGCGTTGTTCGTGCTGCGCACCGGTCGTGTGAAGGTGTTCCGCACCGCGCGCGGCGGTGAGGTGCAGGTGCTGCGCCTTCTCGGGCCGGGCGAAGTGCTGGGCTATCGGCCGCTCTTCGCGCAGGAGCCTTACGGCGCGACCGCGGAGGCGCTCATGGACAGCGATGCGTGCATCCTGCCGGCCGCGGAAGTGCTCGCGCTGCTGCGGCGCACGCCCTCGCTCGCGCTCGAGATGCTCGCGAAGCTGGCGACCGAACTTCGGCTCTCCGAGGAGTTGCTCATGGACCTCGCGCACCGGCCGGTGCGCCAGCGGGTCGCGCGCGTGATCCTCGAACTCGTCGGCGACGGGGTCGGCGCCGCCGCCGCGGGCGCCCCGGGGCGCATCGAGGCGCACGAACTGCGCCGGCAGGACCTCGCGCGCATGGCCGGCACGACCCCCGAGACGCGGTCGAGGGTCCTGCGCGCGTTCGCCGCGAGCGGGCTGCTCGCGGTCACGCGCGAGCGCATCGAGGTGCGGGATGCGGCGAGACTCGCCCGGGCGGCGTCTCTGCCGCACGGGGCGTGACTTGACCACGATCAAGTGAGCTCTTGATCGCGGCCATCGCGTCCGCGCGACGGCCGCGGGACACTGGTCTTGCCTTCGCCCGCTGGCCGCCCCTCGTGGCCGGGACAGCGGCCATCCCCCCGGGTGTCTCAGACAGTCGATTCCGACGAGGAGATACCTGATGCGTCATGCGAACACTTCGCGCGCGATCCTGAGCGTCGCCGCTCTCGCGATGAGCCTCTACGCCGCGGTGGCCCAGGCGGCGGCGCCGCTGCCCGGCACCTACCAGAGCACCGATCTCGGCGGCACGGTGCTGACCGGGCGCTACACCGAAGGCTGGGACGCCGGCGGCGGCGCCATGAACGCCGGCACCACGCAGAACTGCCAGTCGTGGAACGGCAGCGCGCTGGGGACGCAGTGGAAGTACACCTGCGGCACGCAGGCGAGCGACGCCGTGCTCGTGCTCGACGCGGTGGACGGCTTCGGCAACGGCAACCGCACGTGGAAGGTGACCTACACCGGCGGCACGTTCTGGCTGTCGGGTACGGGGCCCTGGGCCAACGGCGACGCCGCCTACCCGGGTCATTTCGACGCCTATGCCGAGTACGAGACCGTGCAGTACGTCGGCGGGGTCGCCGTGGCGGCCGTGACGAACCTGCAGACGACCGCGCACTTCGACGCGTACCCGGTGACGTGCGTGGCGTTCTCGATCGCGAACGGCTCCCGCGTCGGCACCACCGCGAACGGCGACGTGCTTCCCCCGAACTGGCCCGGTCTGCTCGACGCTTCGTGCGCCGCGACGCGCACGCACGGCGCCTGGTGGAACATGACCAGTGTGACGCTGTCGCTCCAGAACGGTTGCGTGACGGGCGCGAACCGGCCCACGTGGGGCGCGCTGAAGTCGCTGTACCGCTGACGCTCTTTCCCCCGGGACGAAGCGGCCGCCGGGCGTGTGCCCGGCGGCCGTCTTCACCGTGGAAGCGTCACTCGATCTCGGCGTACCAGCGCGTGCGCGGCTTCACGCCGGACGACTCGAGGCAGCGCTCGATGCGGCGCCACGTGTGCTCGATGTCGGCGTCGAGCCCGATCGAGAAGCGGATGAGCCCGTCGGAGATGCCCGCGAGCGCGCGTTCCTCGGCGGGAATCTCGCTCGAGGTGCTCTTGCCCGGCATGCTGAAGAGCGTCTTGAAGTAGCCGAGGCTCACCGCGAGGTATCCGACCTTCGCTTCCTGCAGCGCGACCATGAGCTTGTTCGCCGTGGCCGCGTCGCCCGCGTCGAGCGTGAGCATGCCGCCGTAGCCGTAGCCGGGATTCATGAGGCGCCGCATGAGCGACTGGTGCGGATGGTTCTCGAGTCCGGGGTAGTGGACGTCGTAGCCGTGCGATTCGAGCCGGTGTGCGAGGAACGCCGCGTTCTCGCTGTGCTTGCGCATGCGGATGTGCAGCGAGTGCAGGTTCTTGAGGATCCCGGCCGCGCGCGTGGAGTCGAGCACCGGACCGAGCAGCATGCTCGTGCCCGCGTTCACGTCGTTGAGCGAGTCGATGAACGCCTTGCTCGAGATCACGCAGCCGGCGACGCAGTCGCTCGTGCCGTTGATGAACTTGGTCATGCTGTGCACGACCACGTCGGCGCCGAGACGCAGCGGCGACAGGATCATCGGGCTGAACGTGCCGTCGACGACGAGCTTCGCGTCGTGGTCGTGCGCGATCTTCGCGAGCGCCGGAACGTCGGACACTTCGAGCAGCGGATTGCTGATGGACTCGGCGTAGATCATCCGCGTCCGCGGTGACATCGCGGCGCGCACGCCGTCGTGGTCGCGCAGGTCCACGAACTTCGTGGTCACGCCGAAACGCGGCAGCAGGTTCTTGAGCAGCGCGTACGTGCCGCCGTAGATGTTGCGGCCGCACACGATCTCGTCGCCCGAGGAGCAGATCGCGAGGATCGTCGTGCTGATCGCGCCCATGCCCGACGCCATCACCTGCGCGCTCTCGGCGCCTTCCATGCGGGCGAGCGCCTCGGCGAGGTGCTTGTTGGTCGGGTTCCAGTGGCGCGAGTAGAGGAAGCAGCCCTCGATCTCGTGCTCGAAGACCTCTTCCATGCGGGCGGGATCGAGGAACGTATAGGTCGAGGAATCGGTGATGGACGGGTTCACGTCACCGAACTCGCCGAAGACCAGGAAATCCTGGACGCGCGATGCGGGATCGAACTTCATGTCGGCCTCCGAGCCGGGCAGGGTCTGCGCGAGCGAAAGGAGGATGGAGACCGAAGGGAACCGCAGCCGCGCCCGACCGTCAACGCGGACGCACGAAACGTAAGGGAATCGTCCGGGGTGCTGGCGCGGTGGGGACCGAGGTTGCCGGATGCGCCGGGCGTCAGCGCAGGCTGTCGGGCGTGAATCCGCCACGCACGAAGCGCGACACGCGCAGCGGTCCCGTGAGCGAGTCCCAGCGGCGGCGCTCGACGAGCGCGCGCCCTTCGCCGGCCACGGCTTCGGCGCGGCGCGCGACTTCGCGGCGGACGTCCGAGTTGGGGCTGCGCACGACCACCCACACCTCGTCGTACGGGGCGGCGTTGCGGCGCGCGGCCTCCTGCAGCTCGTCGAGCTGGCGCGGCGTGAACATGGCCGCGAACGGCTCCTCGGGGTGGCTCACCTCGAACGACACGACGGGCTGGGGCACGGCGCGGGTGTAGTAGGCGAACGGGTCCACGTCGAACGGCACGAGCACCGCGGTGCGCCCCGCGGCGGAGCGCGCGCGGATGTCCGCGGTCACGTCGCGCCACGGTTCCTTCGTGTAGTCGTGGTGGTACCGCACGAGCCCGAGCACGGCGAGCGCGGCGAGCCAGCCGCCGAGCACGAAACGCCACGGCCGGGGATGCAGCGCCGACGCGCCGAGCGTGAGCAGCAGGCTGACGGCGGGCGTCACGAACACGAAGTAGCGCGGCAGGACCAGCGGCCGTTGGAACGACAGCACGAACACCGCGGCGACGGGTACGAACCAGGCCGCCCACGCGACGCGCGTGAGCCGCCCGCGGCCGTCCCGGCCGGCGAGTTCGGGCAGGCCGTTGAACAGCGCGATCGCGATCGGCAGGCTCACGAGCGCCCACGCGAGCGCGCGTGGCATGAACGCGTCGAGGCCCGGCATCGTCGAGCCCTCGGGGGCGCCGACGAGCGGCAGCGGCGAGAGCAGCGCGGCGCGCAGCACCTTGAAGACGCCCCTCGCGTCGGGGTCGGGGATGTACCAGTGGGAGCTCGACAGGTGCTCGGCGACGCCGCGCGAGTACCACGCCCACGGCAGGTACATCACGGCGCCGGCGGCGAGTGCGAGCCCCCAGGGCAGCCAGCGCCGGCGCCCGCTCTTCGTGCCGAGCGTGAGCGCGGCCTGCGCCGAGAGGCCGAGCAGCGCGATCGTCTGCGTCCACGCGCCGAGCGCGGTGGCGAGCGCGAGCCCGGCCCAGTGCGAGCGCCGGTTGCTCATGGACGCGCGCGCGTAGAACCAGACTCCCGCCACGAGCAGCGCCGCGGCGAGCGTGTAGGTGCGCGCTTCCTGCGCGTACATGACCTGGTAGGGCGCGAGCGCG
Organism: Candidatus Eiseniibacteriota bacterium; assembly: GCA_016215625.1. Taxonomy (GTDB): domain Bacteria; phylum Eisenbacteria; class RBG-16-71-46; order RBG-16-71-46; family RBG-16-71-46; genus CAIXRL01. Next base: position 14,759 of record JACRIW010000024.1, read on the forward strand.
GTGAGCAGGGCGGCGAACGCCGAGCGGCGGCGCGACAGCCCGAGCCGCCCGAGGCGGTAGGTGAGCCACACGAGCGCGAGCGAGGCGAAGAACGACACGAGCCGCAGCTGTGCTTCGCCGTCGCCGAACTTCAGGCCCCACGACGTGAGCAGGTAGAAGAGCGGCGGGCTCGCGTCACGTTCGACGCAGCGGCGCAGCATCGCGCGCAGCGGGAGCGAGGCCGCGGTCCACGTGCTGCCCTCGTCGGTCCAGAGGCTGCGCGCGCCGAGTTCGAACGCGCGCAGGACGGCCGCGACCGCGAGCACGCCGAGGATCGCGAAGCGGTCGAGCGGATGCGGACGCTCGTCGGGTTCGAGGGCGGCGCTCATGCCGACAGCAGCGCGTCCAGGATGTGATGCGCGGCGCGGCCGTCCCCGAACGGGTTCGCCCAGCCGCCGGACTTGCCGAGCATGGCCTTCGCGCCCGAGACGATGCGGTCGGTGTCCGCGCCCACGAGCACGTTGGCGCCGACGTCCACGGACTCGGGGCGCTCGGTGTTGTCGCGCAGCGTCACGCACGGCACGCCGAGGCAGCAGGCTTCCTCCTGCAGGCCGCCGGAGTCGCTCATCGTGAGCGCCGCCTGCGCGTGCAGGCCCAGGAAATCGAGGTAGGGCAGCGGCGGCAGCGCGCGGACGTGGTCGCCCCACGCGAGCCCGAGCTTCTCCATGCGCTGCGTCGTGCGCGGATGCACGGCGGCGAGCACTTCGAGGCCGGTCGCGGCCGCGGCCTGCGAGAGGCCCGCGACGATCGAGCGCAGGCGCCCTTCGTGATCGGTGTTCTCGGCACGGTGCACGGTCGCGAGCGCGTAGCGCTTGGGGCTCACGCCGAAGCGCTCGAGCGCGCCGCGGGCTTCCGCGCGCGGGCGCTGCAGGTACAGTTCGTCCACGACGGTGTTGCCGGTGACGAAGATGCGGTCGTCGGTCACGCCCTCGCCGCGCAGGATGCCGCGAGACTTCTCGGTCGGGGCGTAGAGGTGATCGGAGAACTGGTCGGTGACGAGCCGGTTGATCTCCTCCGGCATCGTGCGGTCGTACGAACGCAGGCCGGCCTCGACGTGCCCGACCTTGAGGCCGAGCTTGTGCGCCGCGAGCCCGGCGGCGAGCACCGAGTTCGTGTCGCCCTCGACGAGCACCCAGTCGGGTTTCTCGCGCTCGTAGATCGGCGTGATGCCCGTCACGATCGCGCCGACCTGGTAGGCCTGCGTGCCCGAGCCGACGGAGAGATTCGCGTGCGGCACCGGAAGGCCGAGCTCCTCGAAGAACACGCCGTCCATCTCGTACGAGTAGTGCTGGCCGGTGTGCAGCAGGAGGTAGGGCACGTCGCGCTCGGCGCACGCGCGCACGAGGGGCGCCATCTTGATGATCTCGGGACGCGTGCCGACGATGATGGCGATCTTCGGAGCGCTCATCGCTTCGCGCTCCCCGCGGCCCCACCGGAACGCAGGTTCGCCGCCGCTTCGAGCTCGGCGATGTGCTTCGGCGTCCAGATCGTGATGCGCTCCCAGCGGCGCTTGATCAGCAGCTTCAGCGTGGACTGAATGGTCTTCACGACCTTCATCTTGCTCTGGCCCACTCGATCGCCGTAGTCGAGCACGAAGCCCATCTCGTCCACCTTCATGCCGAGCGGCCCGAGACGCAGCAGCAGGTCCATGACGGCCTCGAAGCCCTTCGCGGTGCACAGCTGCTCGCCGTACACGGCGCGCGCGCGGCGCAGCAGCGGCACGCGGTAGGCGCGGAAGCAGCAGGTGTAGTCCTTCACGCCGGGGATCGGGTAGAGCGTCGAGAACAGCACGCTCGCCACGTCGGACAGCGCGCGACGGTAGCCGGGCACGCCGTGCACCTCGGCGCCCGAACGGTAGCGCGAGGCGATCGACAGGTCGGCGCCCGCGCGCACGCGCCGCACGAGTTCGGGGATGAGCTTCGGCGGGTGCGTGTTGTCCGCGTCGAGCGTCACGAGCACGTCGTCGTCGGCGGCCTGGTCGAGCACCCAGTAGATGCCCGTGCGCAGCCCGGCGCCGAGTCCGCGGTTCACCTCGTGGCTCAGCACGACGAGTTTCATCTCGCCGCCGCTCTCGGCGACGGCGGCCTGCGCCTCCTCGACCGTCCGGTCGGTCGAGCCGTCGTTCACGAGCACCGCGGTGTAGGGCTCGCCCCGGTCCTTGTACGCCTTCCACAGTTCGAGCAGCGTCGGTCGGATGACGCGCTCTTCGTTCCACGCGGGGAAGATGACCCAGATCACTTGGAGCCTCCGGCCGGCACGGCCTGCACTTCCTCGAACAGCTGCGGCAGCATCTGGTCCACGACGGCGCAGCACGAGTTCCACGAGTTCACGCGGGGGTACACCTGCGCGGTGCACGCGAGGTAGAGCCGCCCGGGAATGACGCTGTTCGGCGGGACCGCGCGAGCGTAGCCGGTCGTCCAGATCGGCTCCACGTACGGCGCACGGAAGAGGTACTGCTCTTCGACCGTCGCCGCCGCCTTCGGGAACAGCGCGGCGAGGTCGGCGCGGTAGCGCTTCAGGATCTCTTCCTCGGGCAGCGCGAACAGTTCGCCGTTCCGGTGCGTGTAGTTCACGAGGTAGTTCACGTGCAGCCCGTGCGTGCGGCCGAGCGGCACGAGGTTGCTCATCTCGATGACGCCCTGCGACAGCGCGCCCGAGTCCACCCACGGCATCCAGTAGTAGTGCGTGAGCGGCTCACGCGTGAGGAAGATCGCGCTCACGACGCCCTGGTAGTCGAGCTTCAGGTCGCGCACGCTCGCCGGCACGTCGAGGGACTTCGTCATCTGCTGGAAGTGCCCGATGGGCGAGGTGCTCACGACGAAGTCGAAACGCTCCGCGCCGCCGCCCTCGAGCGCCACGGTCATGCCCTGCGCGTCCTGCGCGATGGACTGCGCACGCGCGTTCAGGCGGATCGTCACGCCGCGCTTCGCCAGTTCCTTCGCGAACGCGTCGATGAGCGAACGGTAGCCGCCGGGCAGGCAGCCCTTGCGCTCGGGACCGCTGCTCTTCTCGCGGTTCATGCGGCTCGACAGCCACAGCGCGGGCAGCGCCGAATAGTGATCCCCGATCTTGGCGGAGAGGAGCGGCTTCCACATCACTTCGAACGCGCGGTCGCCGACCATCTTGCGCACGTACGTCTCGGCCGTGATGTCGTCGAGCGAAGGCGCGAGGCCGTCGAAGCGGGCGCGCACGCCCATGAGGCCCATGCGGACGCGCTCGATCCAGTTGAGCGGGCCGAACGAGAGCAGGTCGCCGGGCGTGTTCATGGGCCAGATCTTCTTCTGGTACATGAAGCCCATCTTGGTCTCGCGCCAGAGCATCTGGCCGTCGAGGCCCAGTTCGGACACGCGCGGCAGCAGCGCGAAATCGTCCGGCAGGAAGCAGTGGTAGAACTTCTCGAGGTGCGTGTCGCGCCAGGGGAACGTGGTGCCCAGGCCGCCCAGATCCGCATCCGCCTCGAACAGCGTCACGCGATGGCCGCGCCCCGAGAGCGCGAGAGCGCTCGCGAGACCCGTGATGCCACCACCGATGACTGCCGCGTGCTTGCTCATGAGTTGGGGTTCCGACGCAGAGAGCGTCCGGTCGTGGGGTACCGGAGGACCCGGCTGCACGCGGAAGCCGCGGGCATTCGGGGGGGAGAAGCCGACGCCTCGGTATCGGCGGGCGGCTGTGGGCGCTGAACTCGGTTGCGTGCACCGGTTTGGGCGCGGAAGCCGGCCCCTGCACCGGGCGGCGCAGGTTAGGTGCCCCGGGGGGACGTCCGCAACCGGCCGGCGGCGGCGCGAAGCGCGCCCGGCATTGGCTGGGGGAGTGCGCTTCTCCTATCATGCCCGCCCCCACGTGGGCCGATAGGTCCAGACGTCCCCTCCGCGCCCGGGTTCACCTCTCGGATCTCTTCGAGCGCGCGGTCCGACACCCCATCGCCGGAGCGCCATGTCGCCGTCGTCCGATCGCAGGAACGCTTTCGCCCGCTGGGCCTGGCCGCTGGCCGTGCTCGGGCTGTTCCTGCTGCGCGCGCCGCACCTGTCAGGGCCGCTCGACGACCCGCACTCGTGGCGCCAGTGCGACACGTCCTTCTACACGTGGGACTTCGTGAAGCACGGCATCGACGTGATGCACCCGAAGGTGTCCTGGCTCGGGGGTCACGGCACGCTGATCTTCGAGTTCCCGCTGCCCGAGGCGCTCGCCGCGCTGCTCGGGAAGGCGTTCGGATTCTCGGTCGTGTGGGACCGCGTGGTGGCGCTCGCGTTCACCGCGCTCGCCGCGTGGTGGTTCCACCGCATCGCGCGCGACCTCGCGGGCACGACCGCGGCGCGCATCGCGACCGCCGTGTACCTGCTCGCGCCGATCTCGCAGTTCTACTCGCGCGCGCCCCAGGTGGACTTCGCGGCACAGGCGTTCGCGCAGGGCTTCCTCTGGCACGCGTGGCGCTCCATGCGCGGTGGCGGCTGGGGCCACGCGCTCGGCGCGGCCGCCTGCGGGGCGCTGGCCGCGATGATCAAGGTGCCGTACCTGCTGCCCGTGCTGCCGCCGCTCGCGCTGCTCGCGCTCGGCGCGGGTTCGCTCACCGCGCTCGCGGGCACGTTCGTCGCGCTCGCCGGGACCGGCGCGGCGTTCCTCGCGTGGCGCGCCCATGTCAACGCCGTCAACGGCGCGGTGCCCGACTGGAACTGGCTGCCGGGTTTCTACAAGGAAGTGAATCCGTGGTGGTGGTACGTCGGCGACTGGCACACGCGGCTCAAACCCGCGAACTGGCTCAAGCTCGCGCACCGCGTCGTGTTCGAGCTCGCCACGCCGCTCGGGGCGCTGCAGGCGGCGGTCGGCTTGTTCACGTCCGCGCCGCGCCGCGACGGCGGGCCGACGCCGGCGATCTTCGCCGGTGCGTGGGCTCTGGGCGCGTTCGCCTACGTGGCGGTGTTCTTCCCGCTCAACCTCATCCACAACTACTACCAGCTGCCGCTCGTCGCCCCGGTCGCGCTGCTCGTGGGCATCGCGATCGGCCGCCAGAGCGGTCACGGCAATGCGCTCGTCCGTGCGGTTGCGGTGCTGTCGTTCGTGGGCATCGCGGCGCTCGCGGTGCTCATGCCCGTGAAGCTCCATTGGTACCGCGTGGACACGCTGCGTGAAGCGGCCGGCGCGGCGATCGCGCAGTACGTGCCCGAGAACGATCTCGTCGTGGTCGTGGACCACAACTCCGAGTATTCGGATCCGCGCACGCTCACGCGTGCACGGCGCTTTGGCTGGCCGGTCATGAAGGCCGACCTCACTCCGGAACTCGAAGCGCGCCTCGCGCACGAGGGCGCCGGCTGGGTCGCCTGGATCCAGGAGCCCGGCGACTCGATGCTGGTGCCGCCCGCGTACCTCGAAGGCTCGCGCGTCGCACGGGTGCCGCTGCCGCATGCGGAGCGTTCCGGGCTCACCGCGGGCGCCGCTGGCGCCGCGCTCGACACGCTGCATCTCTATCGCATCGCCCTTCCGGGAGGAGCACCCCGATGATCCTGCGCGCGATCGCGCGGCTCGTGGTCTGGGGGCACGCCGCCCTCGCGATCGGCGCGTACCTCATGCTCGGCCTGTACCGCATGCCGTATCCGCTCGAGCTCGACTGCATCGAGGGCGTGATGATGGACCACGTCGCGCGCCTCGCCGCGGGGCAGCCGATCTACGTCGAGCCGAGCCTGCACTACATCCCGCTCGCGTACATGCCGCTGTTCGCCACGGTCAGCTCGCTGCTCGCGCGCGTGTGGGGGCCGGAGTTCTGGGAGCCGCGCGCCGTCGCGTTCACGGCCTCGCTGCTGCTCGCGACGCTCATGGCCGTCGTCGTGTTCGCCGAGACGAAGCGCCCGACGCTCGCGATCGCGGCGCCCGGCATCTTCCTCATGGGGTTCGCGTTCAACGGCGCGGCCTACGACATCGCGCGGCCCGACTCGCTCATGCTGCTGTTCACGTTCGCGGGTCTCGCGACGCTGCGGTTCACGCGCGGCGTCCCCGGCGCGCTCGGCGCGGCGGTGCTGCTCGCGCTCGGGTTCTTCACGAAACAGCACTCGATCCTGTTCTCGATCGGCGCGCTCGCGTACCTCGTGTTCCACGACCGCCGGCGCGCGCTGCCGTTCGGCGTGGCGATCGTCGCGCTCACCGCGGGCACGTACGCCGTGCTCACCGCGTGGCTCGGCGAGTGGTTCCGGGTCTACACGTGGTCCATCCCGCGCGGCTGGTCCCAGTTCGCGCCGGTGCGCATCGAGGCGTACGTCGGCAAGAACCTGTTCGGCACGCTCGGCGTGCTGAGCGTGGGCTCGCTGCTGTCGCTCGGCTCGTCCGAAAGGCCGAACGACCGCGTCGCGCTGTGGTACTGGACGGGGCTCGCCGCCGTCGGCACCGGGCTCATGGCGACGCTCGACCCGTACGCCTATCACCACCTGTTCATGCCCTCGATGGTCGGCATGTGCTTCCTCGGGCCGATCGCGCTCGACCGCGTCGCGCGCCAGCTCGACTCCGGCGGCGCCTCCGGGCGCGGCTGGGGCATGACGGTCGTGCACCTCGCGCTGTTCGCGCAGTTCGTCGCGCTGCTGTACCCGATCCATTCGCTCAAGCCGCACACGAAGGCGCGCGAGGCGCACGCCGCGTTCATGGAGTACCTGAAGACCCTGCCCGGCGACGTGCTCATGCCGTACCACGGCTGGTACGACCACCAGTCGGGGCGCGAGGGCTCGCTCCAGATCATCCCGTTCGAGGACATCGGGCGCTCACGCGGCAACGTGCTCGTGAAGAAGGACCCGAAGGTGCTCGAGCACATGCTCGCGCCGCTGCTCGCGGGGCCGAACCGTCCGTGGCTCATCATGGACGAGCCGCTCGCGCAGGTGAACGAGCCCTGGCCCATGCTCGCGAACAGCTACGAACTCGCGGACACGCTCGGCTGGATCTCCGAGGCGCTGCGACCCGTCGCGGGCAACCGCTTCGCGCCGCACTACGTCTACCGGCCGATCGCGCCGGCGACGGCCGGGACTCCTTCGCCGTCCGCAACCCCGGCGCCGGAGGCGCCGAGCTTTTCAAGGTAATGAGCCCTCCCGTGGTCGTGAGCGTCGACGTGGACCCGGTCGACCTGCACCTGGTCGGCTATGGCTTCACCGGGCTGCCCGCCGACCCGCTCGTGTATACGAAGGCGCTGCCGCGCATGCTCGAGGTGTTCTCGCGTTGCGGCATCGACGCGACGCTGTTCCTCGTCGGGCGCGACGCCGAAGGGAACGCCGCGAACCTGCGCGCGGCCGCCGAGGCCGGGCACGAGATCGCGAGCCACACGTGGTCGCATCCCATCGGGTTCGCCGGACTCGGCGTGGCGCGGCAGAGCCAAGAACTGGGCGACAGCAAGCGCGCGCTCGAGGCCGCGAGCGGCGCCACCGTCGTGGGGTTCCGCTCGCCGAACTTCGACATGAACGCATCCCTCGTGCCCGTGCTCGCGGGGCTCGGCTACCGCTACGACGCGTCGGCGTACCCGACGCCCGTGCTGATCCCCGCGCGGCTCGTGCTCGCGACGAAGAGCGCCGACCCGATGCGCGTGCTCGCGATGAACCCCTGGCCCTTCACGTGGCGGCGCGATCCGCACGACTGGACCGCACACGGCGCGACCGTGCGCGAGTTCCCGCTGGCGGTGACGCCGGGCCTGCGCATGCCCGTCTATCACACGCTCCGCTACTTCTCGGACGACGCGAGCTTCGCCAGGCAGCTCGACGGCTTCGTGCGCCGCGGCGACACGCTGTCCTACGCGCTGCACGCGGTGGACGCGCTGGGGCTCGAAGAGGACGGGGTGGACCCGCGCCTCGCGAAGCACCCCGGTATGGACCGCCCGCTCGCCGAAAAACTCGCGCTGCTCGAGCGCTCGCTGAAGGCGCTCGCCGAGCGGTTCGAGTCGCGGACGTACGCGAGCCTGCTGTAGCCCTCGCGGGGGGCCGCCCGGGAATACCTCCGCCCATCTGTCGTATGTTCCCCGGCAGAACCAAGGCCTTCACACGTCCCCGGAGAACATGCCCCATGAAGACGCTCGCCGCCGCCGCGCTCGCCGCGGTCACGCTGGCCACGGCCTCGCAGGCCGGCCCCTCGGTCACGATCTACACCCGCGATCTCGGTTTCGTGCGCGAGTCGCGCATGCTCGACGTCCGTTCCGCGCGTGACACCGTGCGCCTCGAGGACGTGTCCACCGGGCTCGACTTCTCGAGCGTCCGGCTCGCGCCCGCGACCGGCCGCGTCGCGCGTCTCGCGTGGCGTTGGGACGTCGCGAGCGGGGACGCGCTCATCGAGCGTGCGGTCGGGCAGCGCGTACGCGTGCTCTCGCGCGGCGACCGCGTCGCCGAAGGCATGCTCGTGGCGGCCGACGGCGCGTGGCTCGTGCTGCGCGGTGACGACGGCTCCATCCGTTCGCAGGCGCGCGGCACGGTCGAGGAAGTCTCGCTCGCGAACCCCGGGCGCACGTTGTCGCTCAAGCCCGCGATCGAAGCCGTGCTCGAAGGCGCGAAGGGCGCCACACGCGCGGACTTGAGCTACCTGACGAGCGGCCTGTCGTGGTCGGCCGAGCACACGCTCGTGCGCACGGGCGAGAACACCGCGACGTGGGGCACGATCGTGCAGGTCGTCAACAGCACGGGCCGCGGCTACACCGACGCGCGCCTGCAGCTGGTCGCCGGCGAGCCGTCGCGCACGACGCCGCCCGCGCCCAAGATGGAGTACGCGATGATGACGCGCGTGAGCGCCGACGCCGCGGGCGGCGCTCCCGGCGAGATGACCGAGCAGGCGTTCGCGGACTACCACCTCTACACGCTCGCGGGCGAAGTCACGCTGCGCGACCGCGAGACGCAGTCGCTCACCATGTACGACCCGCGCCCCGTGACGGTGAAGCCGCGCTACCTGTACCGCGGCGGCGACGCGCGCGGCGTGCAGAGCCAGCTGATCGTCGTGAACAGCGCGAAGGAAGGCGCCGGTGCGCCGCTGCCCGCGGGCCGCGTGCGGTTCTTCGAGCCCGACGCGTCGAAGCAGCTGCAGTTCACGGGCGAGACGAACATCGGCCACACGGCCGTCGACGAGAAGCTCACGCTCGAAGTCGGCACCGCGTTCGACCTGGCGGCCGAGCGCGCGATCAAGTCGGACAAGCGCATCAGCGACCGCGAGCGCGAGTACACGACCGAGATCAAGCTGCGCAACCGCAAGACCACGGCCGTGACGATCGTGGTGGAAGAACCGCTCGGCGGGGACATCACCGTGACGGCGCAGTCGCACCCGTCGCTCCGCAAAGACGCGAACACGCTGCAGTGGTCGATCGACGTGCCGGCGGGCAAGGAAGTGGTGCTCACGTACACGGCGCGCCAGCGCTGGTAGTCGCCGGGCTTCCGCGTTCGTCGTTCCGCGGCCGCGTTCGGGCAGGAGAAGACCTGCCCCGGACGCGGCCGCCGTGTTTCGTGCGGTAGGCTGCGACCATGGGAAAGCTCGCTCTCGTGCTCGTGCTGGTCGCGGCGTGTTTCGCCGCAGGCTGCGGTTCCAAGGAAGCTTCGTCGCCGGCCTCCGGCTCGCCGGTTGCGGCTGCGCCCGATTCACTCTCGCCGCCCGTCGTGCCGCTGCCCGTCGCCGAAGTGCTCGCGCGCGCCAAGGCGCCTGGCGCGAAGGCCACGGTGCTCAACGTGTGGGCTTCGTGGTGCGGACCGTGCCGCGAGGAGTTCCCGGCGCTGCTCGCCACCGTGAAGCGCCACCCGGGCGTGCGGCTCGTGCTCGTGTCGGCGGACTTCGACACCGAGCGGGCCGCGGTGCGTGCGTTCCTGCGCGAGCAGGGCGTCACGGACACTTCGTACGTGAAGCAGGATCTCGATCAGGCGTTCATCGACGGGCTCGAACCGAAGTGGACCGGCGCGCTGCCGGCGACGCTCGTGTTCGACGCCGAGGGGCGCCAGGTCGCGTTCTGGGAGGGAGGCGCGGATTCCGCGCGCTTCGAAACGGCGGTCGTGCAGGCGATGCAGGGGCACTCCAACGGAGGGACTCACTGATGAAGCGCAAGTCGGGATTCGTACTCGCGGCGTTCGTGATCGTGACGGCGCTTTCCGCGATGGCGTTCGCGCAGAACGGCTCGGCGCCTGCGGCGCTGCAACTCGGCGCGTCCGCGCCCATGAGTGAAATTGCCATGCAGAACATCGACGGCAAGCCGCTGACGATCGCGAAGGCCGCGGGCAAGAAGGGCACGCTCGTGATGTTCATCTGCAACCACTGCCCGTACGTGAAGGCGTGGCAGCCGCGCATCGCCGAGATCGGCAACGCCGCGATGAAGCAGGGCGTCGGCGTGATCGCGATCAACTCGAACGACCCCGAGGCGTACCCCGAAGACGCGTTCGCCGAGATGGGGCCGCGCGCGAAGTCGGTCGGCTACCAGTTCCCGTTCGTCGTGGACGCGACGAGCGGTGTGGCGCGCGCGTTCGGCGCGACGAGAACGCCGGAGGTGTTCCTGTTCGACGCCAAGGGCAAGCTCGTCTACCACGGCGCGATCGACGACAACGCGCAGCATGCCGACCAGGTGACGCAGCGCTGGCTGAACGAGGCCGTCGCCGCGGTCGCCTCGGGCAAGCCGGTGAAGACGGCCGAGAGCAAGGCGCTCGGCTGCGGCATCAAGTTCCGCGCGGTCGCGGCGAAGTAGCGCGAGCGGCGTCGGACTTTCCGACTTCACCTGTTCACCGGGAGCACACGCATGCCGAAGCACCGAGCCATTTCGTTCGTCGCCGACATCGCGGCGCCGCCCTCGCGCGTGTTCGAGATCATGCTCGCGCCCGAAAGCTGGCAGGACTGGACGTCCGCGTTCGACGAGGAGTCGCGCTACGAGGGGGTCTGGAAGCAGGGCGAGCAGATTCGTTTCCTCGGCCCCGGCGGCCGGGGCGTGCTGTGCGAGATCGAGGAGCTTCGCCCGAACGCGTACGTGTCGCTGCGGCATCTCGGCCTGATCGCCGACGGCGCCGAGGACCGCACGAGCGAGGACGCGCGCGGGTGGGTGGGCGCCCGCGAGATCTACACGTTCGAGGCCGTCCGCGCCGGCACGCAGCTCGAGGTCGAACTGCAGGTCCCGGACGAGTTCGAGGAGTACTTCCGCGAAACGTGGCCGGAGGCGCTCGAGCGGCTCACGGAGCTCTGCGAGGCGGAGTGAGCGTCGAGCGTTGCGCGAAAGAGTGCGGCGGCCGCATCGACAGCGGCTGCCGTTCTCATTTGTTCACACCATGTCCGAAACTGGCCGCGCGGCCAGTTTCCAACATCGTCCGGACATTCGGCTGCACTCGCGTTCGCGCGTGCGTCACTCCCGCACGAACGTGACGTGCGCCGCGGCCTCGGTGTGCACGTGCGAGGAGACGCGATAGCCGAGCGCGGGCAGGTCGATCCCGGCGAACAGCGACTCGCCGCGGCCGAGCAGCACGGGCGAGAACGCCAGATGCATCTCGTCGATGAGGCGCTCGGAGAGGTACTGGCGCACCGTGGACACGCCGCCGCCCACGCGGATGTCGCGGTCACCCGCGGCCTCGCGTGCCCGGGCGAGCGCTTCGTGGATGCCGCCCGTGACGAAGTGGAAGGTCGTGCCGCCCTGCATGGGCAGCGGCTCGTGTGCGTGGTGCGTGAGCACGAACACCGGCACGTGATACGGCGGCTCCTCGCCCCACCAGCCGCGCCAGCCGTCGTCGGTCCACGGGCCGCGCGAATGCGCGAACATGTTCCGCCCGAGGATCCACGCGCCCAAGCCTTCCATGCTGCGCGCGGCGATGTCGTCGTCGGGGCCGGTCGTGCCGCCGTCCTTGCCGAGCACGGTCTTCTGGAACGTGCGCGTGGGGAAGAACCAGCCGTGCAGCGTCGGGCCGCCGATGCCGAGCGGGTGTTCGAGCGACTGCGAGACGCCGGCGCCGAAACCGTCGAGCGAGACCGAGAAGGCGCGAACCACGAGGCGGGACATGGGGGAAACCCTCCGGACGGGGATGGAGCCAGCACGGCGGCGAAGTCGCCGCAGTATGGAAGTGGGGCGCGGGGCGGCGCAATGGCGGTGATCGGCAACCTCACGCGGCTGTCGCCGCGGATGCATCGCTCCTGTAATCTCCGCGCCCCATGGACTTCCAACTCGTCTCGCCGTACCCGCCCGCCGGTGACCAGCCGCAGGCGATCGAAGATCTCGTCGCCGGGCTGCGCGCGGGCGAGAAGCACCAGACGCTGCTCGGCGTCACCGGTTCGGGCAAGACCTTCACGATCGCGAACGTGATCGCGCAGTACGGCCGCCCGACGCTCGTGCTCTCGCACAACAAGACGCTCGCGGCGCAGCTGTACGGCGAGCTCAAGCAGTTCTTCCCGGACAACGCCGTCGGCTACTTCATCTCGTACTACGACTACTACCAGCCCGAGGCGTACGTCCCCGCGACGAACACGTACATCGCGAAGGACGCGAGCATCAACGACGACATCGACCGGCTGCGGCTGCAGGCGACGTCCATGCTGCTCGAGCGCCAGGACGTGATCATCGTGGCGAGCGTGTCGTGCATCTACGGCCTCGGCACGCCCGCGGACTGGAAGGGCATGCGCATCCAGCTCGGCCAGGGCGCGCCCATCCGGCGCCGCGACCTGATGATGCAGTTGATCGCGATCCAGTACACGCGCAACGAGATCGAACTGTCGCGCGGCCAGTTCCGCGTGCGCGGCGACGTGGTCGAGGTGCGGCCCGCGTACGAGGACTACGCGATCCGCATCGAGCTCGAGGACGACGTCGTGACGCGACTGTCCGCCGTGGATCCCGTGACGGGCAAGACCATCCGCCGCATGGAAGGGCTGGCGCTGTATCCCGCGAAGCACTTCGTGACGCCCGAGGACCGCATGCGCGCCGCGATCGGCGGCATCCGCGCCGAACTGCGCGAGCAGCTCGCGAAGTTCCGCGCCGAGGGCAAGCTGCTCGAAGCGCAGCGCCTGCAGCAGCGCACCGAGTACGACCTGGAGCTGCTCGCGAGCGTGGGCTCGTGCCCCGGCGTCGAAAACTACTCGCGCCACCTCGCGGGCCGCGCGCCGGGCGAAAAGCCGGGGTGCCTGATCGACTTCTTCCCGGTGAAGGAGGACGGCACGCCGGACTTCCTGCTCGTGGTGGACGAGTCGCACGTGACCGTGTCGCAGGTGGGCGCCATGTACGAAGGCGACCGCTCGCGCAAGACGACGCTCGTGGACTTCGGCTTCCGCCTGCCGAGCGCGCTCGACAACCGCCCGCTCAAGTTCCACGAGTTCGAGCAGCAGGTGGGGCCGACCATCTACGTGAGCGCGACGCCCGGCAACTACGAGCTCGAGAAGTCGCACGGCGTGTTCGTCGAGCAGGTGATCCGCCCGACGGGGCTCGTGGATCCCGAACTCGTGATCAAGCCCATCGAGGGCCAGGTGGACGACCTGCTCGCCGAGGTGCGCGAGCGCGTCGCGCGCCAGGAGCGCGTGCTCGTGACCACGCTCACCAAGCGCATGGCCGAGGACCTCACGGACTATCTCGGCGAGATGGGCGTGCGCGTGCGCTACCTGCATTCGGACATCGATGCGCTCGAGCGCATCGAGATCCTGCGCGGGCTGCGGCTCGCGGTGTTCGACGTGCTCGTGGGCATCAACCTGCTGCGCGAAGGCCTCGACCTGCCCGAGGTGTCGCTCGTCGCCATTCTCGACGCCGACAAGGAAGGCTTCCTGCGCAGCGAGCGGTCGCTGATCCAGACCGCCGGCCGCGCCGCGCGAAACGCGAACGGCCGCGTGATCTTCTATGCCGACCAGATCACGGACTCCATGAAGCGCGCGATCTCGGAGATGAACCGCCGCCGCGTGAAGCAGCTCGAGTACAACGCCGAACACGGCATCACGCCGCGCACCATCCTGAAGAGCGTGGACGAGATCCTGCGCTCGACGAGCGTGGCGGACGCGATCGGGCGCAACGAGCGGCGCGACGAGGAGACCGTGGCGCTGGCGCTGCAGGAAGGGCCCGAGCAGCTCCTCAAGCGGCTGGAAGCCGAGATGCTCGCCGCGGCGAAGAACCTCGAGTTCGAGAAGGCCGCGAGTCTGCGCGACCGCATGGACGAGATTCGCGACGCGCTCGCGCGTGCCGCGGGCGAGGACCCGGGCGCCGGCACGCGCGGCCCGCGGCCGCCAAAGGAGCCGCGCAAGCGCGCGCACCGGTTCGGAGGGGACAACAAGTGACGCGGCGGTCGGGTGCGGGCGGCGAGGCCGACGGGGCTGCCGCACTCGGCAGTTGTTGCGCGTCGACGTGCCGTCAGGACGATTCGACCCTCGCGTACACGCAGTGACCAGGACTAGTATCCCGACGCTCAAATTCGTGACAGGCATGCATGGCGGGGGGAGTGGTTGACCGCCGTGTCCTGTATTCCGAACTCCGTGCTCAAGTGGAGGCGATCCTGTGATCGATCCCCAAGGTTCCTCGGCTACTTCATCGTCAGCCGCCCAGACGAAGCCGAGGGGTGTATCGAAAGCCCTGGTGGCAGGTTGGATCTCGCTGGTGATGGGGCTCATGCTTCGGAGGGCGGGCCTGACTCCCACGCAGTTCTATGAAGTTCTGATCGCTGGCGCTTTTCTCCTGAGCATCTTCGCGATGCTTCGCAAGCGCATCGCGGCGGGCCTGCTGCTGCTGTGTGCAACGATGTTCCTGCCACTGTTCGTGGACACATTTGACGCGGGGTCGCCCGCTGGAGTGACCGCGGCGCGCTCGAGCTCGTCGCCTTCATCGAATACTTCGGCGGTGACGCCGCCGGCCTCGACGCCCTCCGTGCCCGTCGAGGGCACACAGTGGGCCTATCAGAGCGACGAAGATCCGATGAGTGGATCTCGGGCGTATCGGGCATACGTTTCCAGCACAAACACCGTCGACTTCGACTTCCCCTACGCGGGAGAGCAGCACGCAACGCTGTTCCTGCGTACGCACCCGCGCTACGGAAAGGACGTCATTCTTCAAATCGAACGTGGTCAGTTCTTGGTTCGTTCCTACGAGGCCAGCAACGTGCTCGTCCGATTTGACGAGGATCCCCCTCTGACCTTTTCTGCGATCGGGCCGGCGGACAACGGGACCGAGACGATCTTCATTCAGAACTACCCGCGATTCGTCAGCCGCATGATGAAGGCCAAGCGCGTGAGGATCGCGGCGCCGGTCTACAAGGAAGGATCGCCCGTGTTCGAGTTCGATGTGAGAGGGTTCTCCGTTGAGCGTTACAAGCCTGCGAGTCCGCCCGCCTCTGGGAGCAAGTGAGAGCGTTGTCTGGTTCGGACCTCCGGAAGTGTCGGCGTGAAGCGATGAGCGCGGAAGCGGCCTTCCCCAACTCCCAGGTCGGAAGTCGTGGAGCCCCAAGTGCGTTGGACTGTTCCTGGCAGAAGGTCGCCGTCAGCGGGACACGGGTGATGCGGATTCAGGATGCCGAGGATCTGTGCCGTGCGAACTCCGGAGCAGAGTCGAAGGAATTCTCCAGTCCCATCCCCGAACTGAACTTCAATCGCTTCTCAGACGTTCGATTCGTCGTGCGGAGAGCCAGGCAGGACAGGGCCGTCGACCCGCCACGCCGTTGCAGTCGCCTCCGGGGGCGAGAACATGGGAAGGTTCGGACTGCGTCGGTGCTGGCGGCGCTCGCCTGCGCGTGTGTGCTGCTCGCGGCAGCCGCCGGGCCCGCCGCCGCGCAGCGCCGCGGCGCGCCGCCCGTGCTGACGCCTGCCGGGCCCGCGAGCGAGGCGCTTGCGGATTCGCTCGCCGCCGCCGTGCTCGCGAGTGGC
>JACRIW010000026.1 GCA_016215625.1 Candidatus Eiseniibacteriota bacterium
GGGCACGGCGTACTCGTTCGCTTCATCCGTCCACTGCCGTCCGACGTGCTGCACCTCGAACGTGAGCGAGCCGTTCGAGCGGTGCTCGTACGAGAGCCGCGCGAACAGCATGCGTTCGGGCACGCTGTTGATCTGGTTCCCGTCGCTGTCGCCACCGTCGAAAGTCGCCTTGGTCCACGCGCCCGAGAGCGAACCCGAGAAGCCGTTCACCGGCGGCACGCTCCACTGCGCCTCGACGCCGAGATGGCGGCTGCGCGCGATGTTCGCGTGGCTGAACGTGCCGTAGTCGAAGCCGATCTCGTCACGCACGCGCGCCCAGTAGGTCGCGCCCTCGAGCCACGTGCCGCCGACGCGCGCCCGGGCGCCCGCCTCCCAGTGGTCGTCCTGCTGCGGACGGAGCGCGTGGTTCGAAATGCTGAACGGCCCGACGGGACCTTCGCCGAAGTCGAAGTAGTACGGGCGCGAGTCGTAGAGCTGCTCGATCTCGGGCGCCTTGAACGCACCGGCGTAGCTCACCCACACCTGGCCGTGGCCCGGCTTGCTCCACGCGAGCGCCGCGGTCGGGCTGATCGCGCGCAGGTCGTCGTTCGCACCGCGCGGATCGGCGTTCGTGGGGTCGTCCACGTTCGCGCGCGTCCAGTCCACTCGCGCGCCGCCGTTGGCGGAAAAGCCGTTCGCGAGCGGCAGCCGCAGCAGCGAGAACAATCCGCCCGACGTGCGGTTCACGTCCGCCGCCGACGCCTGCGCGCCGGACGAGGGATCGAAGTACGCCGACCGAAGGTTGCCGCCCTTCCACTCGCCACCGACCAGCACGTCGAGGCCGTGGCGCTCGGACGGCATCCAGTGCAGCCGCGCCTCGCCGCGCGTCGAGCGGATGCGGCTCTCGCGGTCGAGCGGCGCGAACAGCACGGTCTCGTGCGCGTCCACGCGCCGCAGCTGCGCGCCGGCGAGCGCCGTCAGCTCGAGCGAGGGCGCCAGCCGGCCCGTCAGCTCCGCCGCGCCGTCGATCGTGTGGTCCACGCGATCGTCGTCCGGCGTCGTGGTCTGCGTCGCGTCGGCGTCCCATTCCGACTGCGTCAGGGCGCCGGGCGTGCGCTGGTCGCCCGCGTGCGCGAGCACGCGGCCGCGCAGGTCCCACGCGCCGTTCAGCGTCACGCGTCCCGAGGCGTAGCCCGTGCTGAAGCGCGAGGCGGCGTTGTCGCGCCAGCCGTCCTGCTTGCGCACGGACGCGCTCATCGAACCCTGCGCGCGGTCGCCGCTCCACGACGCGCCGAGCGCCGCGTCGCCGCCGCCGAAGCTTCCGCCGGAGACCTGAGCCCATTGCGTCGCGCCCGCGCCGCGCGCGTGCGTGACGATGTTCACGAGCCCGGCCATCGTCGCCGAGCCGTACAGGAACGACGACGGACCGCGCAGGTACTCGATCCGGTGCACCTGCGCCGGCGCGATCGCGTTCCAGTCCACCCGGCCCGCCTCGAAATCGTTGAGCGGAATGTCGTCCACGAGCACGAGCATCGCGCTCGTGGTGCCCTGCGCCGCGAAGCCGCGCGCTTCGACCGCGCCGCCGGTCCCGGAGCCGTTCAGGTCGAGCACGTGCGCACCGGGCACGCTCAGGAGCGCGTCCTGAGTCTGCGTGGTGGCCGACAGCTTGAGCTGCAGCGGCGTCACGAGGGTCACCGTGGTCGCGAGGTCGGCGAGACGCGAGCGCACCTTGGAGGCCGACACGCGCACGGTGTCGGAATAGGTCACCGCGCGCTCGGCGTCGGCGGCGAACGCGACGGCCGGCACGAGCGCGAGCATCAGGACGGAGAACGAACGGACCATGAACGCGGACTTCATCTTCTCGACTCCCTGTCGTGTGGGTGCTCGACCTTCCCTGGCCGGGGCTCCCGCCCCGATTCGGCGCGGAGACTATCCCCGGAGCGTGCGGAGTGCATCTTCGCGCGGCTTCGCCCGGTCATCGGCGCGAAGTCGATGTGAGTCGAGGGCGCGGTCGGGTGCCCGAGGACCCGGTGAGCCAAGGCAAACATCGATGCGCCTGAGAAAACCGCGCAAGCCAAACACGCAACTTTCTTTTCAGGACCTGGGGGCGAAGCACATTTCCCTTTTTGAATGTCCTGACATCATTGCTATTCCTGACGGGCCGGCCACAGATCCTCCCCCCGACGAGACGCCTGGTCGGCGCAGTTCACATGGCACTCCTCTTTCTCTCCGTTCCCGCCGCAGGAGGACCCCCGTGACTCGTCGCTACCCCATGCTGCTGGCCGCCGCACTCGCCGTCACCCTCGCACTCCCCACGTTCGCGATGGCCGCGGCCGACAAGGAAACCGAGAAGAACGAGAAACCCTGGAGCGCACTCGGCCCGAACCAGGTCTTGGCCGACGTGGCCGAGGTCGAGCCGAACGGATCGCTCGCCACGGCTCAGCTGCTCGATTGCGGCAACACCCTTCGTCCGGCCTTCATGACCCCCGCGCGCGACACCGACTACGTGAAGTTCACCGCCACCGCGGGAACGATCATCACGGTCGGAACCGATGCCGACGGAACGACGGGCCAGATCGGTGACACGCGGATCCGTCTCTTCAATGCCAGCGGCGCCGTGCTCGCCTCGGACGACGACTCCGGCCCGGGCCTCTATTCGCTGCTGACGTTCACCGCGACGTACACCGGCACCTACTACGTCGGATTCGCCGCTTTCGGAACGACCACGTCGGGCCAGTACAAGGGCTTCATCACGTGCGCGGCCCCGACGCCGCCGCCGGTCAACGACATCTGTGCCGGCGCGCTCCCGATCGAGTGCGGCAACATCAACGTCTCCGGAACGACGGCGTTCGCGAACAACGACTACACGCCGCTCGCCTCGGGTACCGGCGGATGCACCGGATTCCCGGCCGTCGGCAAGGACGTCGTCTACGTCATCAACGCCGCGGGCAGTGACGCCATCAGCCTCTCGTACACGAGCAGCGCGGCGGACGGCGCGATCTACCTGATCACGAACTGCGGATCGCCGGGAACGTCCTGCGTCGCCGGAGCCGACGCGACGCTGACCGGCGCCGCGGAGACGCTCAACTACACCTTCCCCACGTCGGGCATCTACTACCTCGTGCTCGACAACTACGGCACGGGAGCCGGTGGAGCGTTCACGCTCACGGGCACGATGACGTGTCACGTGGTCCCCGCGAACCGCAAGACCTGGGGCGCGCTGAAGTCCTATTACCGGTAGCACGAAGTTCGTCGCGGGCCGCACCCGCAACGCGAAAGCGCCGGTCACCCCTCGGGGTGCCGGCGCTTCTCGTTCGCTCGCGCGCGTCCTGCGGACGCCCGCGCGCTTCCGCGCCCGGAGGGCGCGTTGCTTCTCACCTAAAACGCCGCGACCTCGCGGACGGCCTGCTTGACCGAGTCCTTCTGCGGCAGGATCACGTCCTCGAGCTTGGGCGCGTACGCCACCGGAGTGTCGAGCGCCGCGACGCGCTTGACCGGCGCGTCGAGGTCCATGAAGCACTCCGACGCCAGCTTCGCCGCGATCTCGGCGCCGAAGCCGCAGAACATCGTGTCCTCGTGCGCGATCACCACGCGGCCCGTCTTGCGCGCCGACGCCGCGATCGTCTCGAAGTCGAGCGGCTGCATCGTGCGGATGTCGATCACCTCGACGTCGATCCCTTCGTCCGCCAGTTCGAGCGCCGCCATGTAGCTGCGCTGCACGAGCGCGCCGTACGTGACGACGGTCACGTCCGCGCCCGGCCGCACGATGCGCGCGCGGCCGAACGGCACGGTGTACTCGGGGCCCGGATACGGCTCCTTCGCGTACGGCTGGCGGTACAGGTGCTTGTGCTCGAGGAACAGCACCGGGTCCTCGCTGCGCAGCGCCGTGCGCATGAGGCCGGCCGCGTCGCTCGCGCACGACGGCAGCACCACGCGCAGGCCCGGGCAGTGCGCGAAGATGCTCTCGCCGCACTGGCTGTGGTACGGCGCGCCGCCGCCGAGGTAGCCGCCGTAGGCCGTGCGGATGATCACCGGCGACGCCCATGCGTTGTTCGAGCGGTAGCGCATGTAGCCCAGCTCGTCGCGGATCTGCATCATCGCGGGCCAGATGTAGTCGAAGAACTGGATCTCGACGACCGGCCGGAAGCCGAGCGTCGCCATGCCGATCGCGCGGCCGACGATGTTCGCCTCGGCGAGCGGCGAGTTGTACACCCGCTTGCCGCCGAATTGCTTCTGCAGGCCCCAGGTGACGCCGAACACGCCGCCCTTGCCCTTCAGGTCGCTCAGCACTTCCTCGTGCGAGGCGTCGGCGACGTCCTCGCCGAAGAGCACGATGCGCGCGTTGCGCTTCATCTCGTCGCGCAGCGCGTAGTTGATGCTCTGGAGGATGGTCTCGCCCTGTGCGCCGGGTTCCGGCTTCGGGGTCGAAACGAAACGGTCCGACGTGGGGTCCACGTTCGGCGAAAACACGTACGTCGTCGCCGTGTGCACCGGCGGCTGCGGCGAGGCCTGCGCCTCCTCGGAAGCCTTGCGCACTCCGGCGAGGATCTCGGCGTGCAGCTTCTCGAGACCGTCCTTCGTGAGGATGCCTTCCTTCACGAGGAAGTCCGCGAAGGTCTTGAGGCAGTCGGCCTCGGCTTCCTTCGAACGCAGGTCGGCCGGCTTGTACTTGGTCTCGTCGTCCGACATCGAGTGCGAGTACGGACGCGTCACCTTGGCGCGCACGAGCGCCGGGCCCTTGCGGGCGCGGCAGTACGCGACGGCCTTCGTGAGCACCTCGTACGACGCGACGGGATCGTTGCCGTCGACTTCGCCGACCCAGTGCAGGTTCGGGAAGTTGCGCACGAGGTCGGCGACGTTGCCGCCGGCCGTCTGCACGTCGACCGGCACCGAGATCGCGTAGCCGTTGTCCTCGACGAGGAACAGCACGGGAAGCTTGAGGTTGCAGGCCGAGTTCAGTGCCTCCCAGAACTCGCCCTCGCTCGTGGCGCCGTCACCGGTGGACACGTAGACCACCTCGTCGCCCTTCGCCTGGCCCTTCAGCTCCGGGTACTCGCCCTCGAGGTCCTTGTACTTCACGAGCGCCTCGGCCGCGCCGACCGCCTGCAGGAACTGCGTTCCGGTCGGGCTCGACTGCGACACGATGTTCAGCCGGCGATGGCCCCAGTGGCTGGGCATCTGGCGGCCGCCCGAGTTCGGGTCCTCCGCGGCGCCGACCGAGGAGCACAGCATCTCCTTCACGGTCATCCCCAGCTGCAGGCAGAGCGCGCGGTCGCGGTAGTACGGATAGAAGTAGTCGTGCCCCGGCTGGAGCGCCTTCCCGGCCGCCGCCAGCACGGCCTCGTGGCCCGCGCCCGAGATCTGGAAGAAGACGAGATTCAGCTTCTTGAGCCGGATCTCCTCGTCGTCCGTGCGGCGAGAGGTGTACATGGTGCGATAGAGGCCGACGAGGTCGTCTTTGCTCAGGCCGTGATAGCGCTGAGTGTCAGCGGCGGTCTTGACGCTAGCCATGCAGGTCTCCGGGAGGGTCTCGACGAGGGGGTGGGCACAGGACGCGGGAGACTCTAACGGACGGCTCAAGCGAGCGGCAAACACGGAAACGCGGCCTCGCCCGGGCCGGTCCCGTGGCGCGCGCGGGGCCGCTGTCGCATCATGCGCGGCGTCCGCTCGAAGCTTCGTCTCCCACACCGGAGTTCCGCGCATGTCTTTCAAGCGCTCATTCGTCGCGGCGCTGCTGCTCGCGCTCGCCAGTGTCCTGCCCGCCGCGGCTTCCGCGGCCGCCGCTCCCCCGCTCGGTCCCGACACCGCCCGCATCCACTACCACCGCCCGCGCGCCGACTACGACGGCTGGGGCGCGCACCTCTGGGACGGCGCGAAGACCGAGACCCCCTGGACCGCTGCGGCCACCCCCACCGGGCGCGACGACTACGGCGTGTGGTGGGACGTCCCGCTCAAGGCCGGCGCCACGCGCCTCGGTGTGATCGTCCACAAGGGGGACCAGAAGGATCCGGGCCCCGATCAGTTCCTCGACCTCACGAAACAGAAGGAAGCCTGGATCGTGTCCGGAAAGAACGAGCTCTCGTACACGAAGCCCGACGTCTCCGCCCTCGCCTTCGGCGACCTGTCGCGCGCGAAGGCGCACTGGGTGAACCGCAACACGCTGCTGTGGAACGTGCCACCGACCGAGGGCGCGACGTTCGCGCTGCACGGATCGGCGACGGCGTCGCTGCGCGTGACGAAGGACGGCGTGACGGGTGGCGAGACCGTGCCGCTGTCGGTCGAGCGCGAGACCTCACCCGAACTCTTCGCGAACTTCCCGTACCTGAAGGGCTACACGATCCTCAAGCTGTCGATCCCGGACCAGGCGCGCTCGCAGTCGTGGCTGCGGAACCAGCTCGCGATCTCGGTGCGCTACCCCGACGGCAGCGGCGACGCGACGAGCCTGCAGATTCCCGGCGTGCTCGACGACGTGTGCCGCTGGCGCGGCGCGCTCGGCGTGACGTGGGCGGGCGGCACGCCGACCGTGCGGCTGTGGGCGCCGACCGCGCAGAAGGTGCGGCTGCTCGTGTTCGACGGCCCGCGCACGGCGCAGCCGGTCGAGACGGTGGACCTGGCGCGCGAGTCGTGGACGTACGTCGCGCAGGGCAAGCCCGGTTGGAAGGGCAAGTACTACCTGTACGAGGTCACGGTGTACACGCCCTCGACCCAGCGCATCGAGACCGTCACCGCGACCGATCCGTACTCGCGCGGCCTCGCACGCAACGGCGAGCGGTCGCTGTTCGTGGACCTCGACGACCCGACGACGATGCCCACGGGCTGGCTGCAGACGAAGAAGCCCGCGCTCGCCGCGCTCGAGGATGCGGTCGTGTACGAACTGCACGTGCGCGACTTCTCGGCGTCCGATGCGACCGTGCCCGCGGCACACCGTGGCACGTACCTCGCCTTCTCCGACGCGTCCGACGGCACGAAGCACCTTCGCGCGCTCGCCGAGGCCGGCCTCACGCACGTGCACCTGCTGCCGGCGTTCGACTTCGCGACCGTGAACGAGGACCGGAGCACGTGGCGCGACGCCGGCGACCTGTCCCAGTACCCGCCGGACTCCGACCAGCAGCAGGCCGCGGCGCAGAAGCTGCGCGGCGTGGACGGCTTCAACTGGGGCTACGACCCGCAGCATTACGGCGTGCCCGAGGGCAGCTACGCGAGCGATCCCGACGGCGTCGCGCGCATCGTCGAGTTCCGCCGCATGGTGCAATCGCTCGCCGGTATGGGACTGCGCACGGTGATGGACGTGGTCTACAACCACACGCACGCGAACGGCCTCGCCCCCGCGTCGGTCCTCGACCGCATCGTGCCCGGCTACTACCAGCGCCTGAACGCCGAGGGCGCGATCGAGAACAGCACGTGCTGCTCGAACACGGCGAGCGAGCACTTCATGATGCACAAGCTCGTGCTCGACGACCTCCTGCACTGGGCGCGTGACTACCATGTCGACGGCTTCCGCTTCGACCTCATGGGCCACCACATGCGCGCGAACCTCGAAGGCTGGCGCGCCGCGTTCGACACGCTGACGCTCGAGAAGCACGGCGTCGAAGGCGCGAAGATCCTCATGTACGGCGAAGGCTGGGATTTCGGCGAGGTGAGCGGCAACAAGCGCGGCGTGAACGCGACGCAGCGCAACATGGCGGGCAGCGGCGTCGGCACGTTCAACGACCGCATCCGCGACGCCATCCGCGGCGGCAGCCCGTTCACGGACCGGCGCGAGCAGGGCTTCGCGACCGGGCTCTTCTCGATGCCGGGCGAGTTCAACCGCGGCGGCGACGGCGACAGGGCCAAGCTGCTCGGGCTCACCGACCGCATCCGCGTCGGGCTCGCCGGCAATCTCGCGGCGTACGCGTTCACCGACGCGCGCGGCAACGCGACGACCGGCGCTGCACTCGGCGGCACGGGATACGCGTCCATGCCGCGCGAGGCCGTGAACTACGCCGAGGCGCACGACAACGAAACGATGTGGGACAAGATCATGATGGCCGCGCCCGCGAGCGCCACGCTCGCGCAGCGCGTGCGCATGCAGATCCTCGCACTCTCGCTGCCGGCGCTCGGCCAGGGGATGCCGTTCTTCCACGCCGGCGGCGAGCTGCTCCGCACGAAGAGCATGGACGCCGACAGCTACGACTCCGGCGACTGGTTCAATCGCGTCGACTGGTCCGGCACGACGAACCACTGGGGGATGGGACGGCCCGGCGCCGAGAAGAACAAGGACCGCTGGCCGTTCATGAAGCCGCTGCTCGCGCGCAAGGACCTCGTGCCGGGCCCCGCGGAGCTGGCGCTCTCGCGCGGCGCGTTCTCCGACTTCCTGCGCGTGCGCCGCAGCACGCCGCTCTTCCGGCTGCGCACCGCGGACGACGTGAACGCCCGCGTGAAGTTCATGAACACCGGGCCGATGCAGACGCCCGGGCTGATCGTCATGACGCTCGCGGACGGCGTGAACGGCCTGCCCTCGCTGGGCTCGAAGTGGAAGCGCGTGATCGTGCTGTGCAACGCCAATCCCGGCGAGGTCACGTTCGCCTATCCCGGCTTCACGCAGGTCGCGTTCACGCTGCATCCCGCGCAGGCCGCGGGCGCCGACCCGGTCGTGAAGGGCGCGGCGTTCGACCGCGCGAGGGGCGCGATCACCGTGCCCGGCCTGACGACGGCGGTGTTCGTGGCGGAGTGACGGTCGCCGGACCGCGGCGCGAAACGAAGACGGACGGCGCGAGGAAGCGCCGTCCGTCTTCGTTCGCGGTGGTGTGACCGCAAGCGCGACTCAACCGCCGTCGCCTCGCGAGTCCCGCTCGTAGATCCGCACGCCCACGCGTGCGATGTGGTCGAGCAGTGGCGCGTGGGTGATCTCGGCGAGCGCTTGCACGTCGAACTTCACGATCATCGGCAGCTCTTCCAGCTCGGCCGCGATCGCCTCCGCGCGAAAACCGTTCGCCTCACCTTCGAGCGCGAGGTCGATGTCCGACGTGGGCTTCGCGGTCCCC
>JACRIW010000006.1 GCA_016215625.1 Candidatus Eiseniibacteriota bacterium
GCGGCAGCACCCGGGCGTCGCCGAGCTGCAGCAACCCCGCGAGCAGGCCGATGCGCGCGCCGTCGTCGTCGGCGTGCGCCGCCATGCGCACGAGCGTGCGCGGCCCGGTCATCTCGTCCCCGTCCTCGAGCGGCATGAGCGTCGCGAACGACACGGCCGCCAGCGCCACCGCGACGGGCGAGGACTCGTGCTGCAGGAACGGCAGCAACGCGCTCACCGGCACGTGCCCCTCCTCGACCGACATCGTGATGCGGTCCTGCAGTTCGAGCCTCTCGCGCTCGGGCACGCGCGTGACCACGTACGGGTAGAGCAGCGCCAGCGCGGCGGCGGCTTCGGGATCCTGCGTGTGCGCCCAGTAGAACGCCTGCTGGAAGACGAGCAGCAGCAGGGTGTCCTCGTCGAGCGAGGGCCAGCGTTCCGGGTCGGCGGCGATGGCGGCGAGTTCGCGCAGCGCGCCGTCGCCCATGCCGGGATCGGCGGCTTCGGTCGTGACGGCGGGCTTCGGTCCGTGCGGACGGCGGCGTTTCGGGCGGCCCAGAACGACCTCGGAGGAAGAAGGTTCCCGGTAAAGACGACGCGCGGGACACGCTGCCACGTGTCCCGCGCGTCGCTGATTGCGGTGAAGCGGTCGGGCTCAGACCTTGCGGACGTTGCTCGCCTGCAGGCCCTTCGGGCCCTTCACGACCTCGAAGTCGACCTTCTCGCCTTCGGCGAGGGTCTTGAAGCCTTCACCCTGGATCGCGGAGAAGTGCACGAACACGTCCTCGCCGCCTTCCTGGGAGATGAATCCGAAGCCCTTCGCGTCGTTGAACCACTTCACGGTGCCGATAGCCACTGCGTACTCCTTCGTCTCGGGGGAACTCCCCCTGGAAACCTTTGCGCCCCGGTCGCGCCGGTGCGCGTGTCACGCCGGTCCGGGGCCGCGGCCGAACAAAACGAAAAGACAACCGCGGTCGATTGGCTCCGCAGTTGCCTTGCCTGATTCGTGGCGGCACTTCAGATCCCGGTTCCGACGCGGCGCATAGTGCACGCCCCGCCCGGACCGGGTCAAGCCGCTTGTCCGCCCCCGAAAGGGGCCGGTGACGGGCGCGGCTGAACGCCGGACGGCCGGGTCCGGGAGCCGTTCCGGCCCTGTCCCGGCCGTCCGAGTCGGGCCCTGTTTCCGCCCGCAGGACGCTCAGAGCTCGTCGGAGTAGGTCCCGGGAAGCGCCCTGACCTCGAAGGCCTGCTCCCGGGCCCGGGCCTTCCCGGCGGTGAGCGTCACCGTGTAGCGCCCCGGACGGACGAACTGGGGCTGGCCGGCGTGCTCCTCGCGGCGGATGCGCTGGCGCGGTTCGCCCGGCACGAGGTCCCAAGCCACGCGGTGGAAGCCGGGCTTGCCCGGGCCGCTCAGCGTGCGCACCACGCGGCCGGCCGAGTCCTTCACGGCGAAACTGACGCCGCCCTCGATCTCGGCGGGCAGCCAGTAGTCGAACCACGCCCCTTCGGCCGGGTTGCGGCCCATGAACTGGCGCTGCCCCCATTTGCCGCCCAGCGTGCGCGGGTAGTACGCCCACGCCGCGCGCGGCGGCGCGAACGTGACGGTGTCCGCGATCGCCTGCGGCGTCAGCGCCTCGAGCACCTGGATGCCGTCCACGACGTAGAGGCTGCGGCCGTGCGTCGCGAGCACGAGGTCGCGCTCGCGCGGCTGGACGTGAATGTCGTCGATCGCGACCGTCGGCAGCCCCTCCTTCCAAGGCAGCCACTTCCGGCCCGCGTCGAACGACACGAAGAGCCCGAACTCGGTGCCGAGGAACAGCAGGTTCGGGTTCGTGAGGTCCTCGCGCACGACGTGTACGGTGTGGTCCTTGGGCAGCGTCGCGGCGAGCGACGCGAAGGTGCGCCCCTGGTCGCGCGTCACGAACACGAACGGCGCGAAGACGTCCGAGCGGTGACCGTCGACGGTGACGTACGCGACCTGGTCGTCGAAGTGCGACGGCTCGATGCGGCTCACGTAGAGGTTCGCCGGCAGTCCCCTGAGGTTCGCGGTCACGTCGTTCCAGTGGGCGCCGCCGTCGGGGCTCACCCACACCTTGCCGTCGTCGGTTCCCGCCCACAGCACGCCCGCGGTCTTCGGCGACTCGGCGAGCGCGACGATCGTGCAGTGCTGCTCGGCGTTCGACCCGCCGGCCATCATCTTTTCCGGATCGTGCGTGGTGAGGTCGGGGCTGATGCGCTCCCAGCGGTCGCCGCGCTTCGTGAGCCGGAACACGTACTGGCCGGCCATGTAGAGCGTCGTGGGATCGTGCGGCGACAGGAAGAACGGCGTGTTCCAGTTGAACCGGAACTTCGGCTCGCCCTCGTTGTTCGAGGGCCGCAGCAGCCGCTCGCGGCCGGTCGAGAGATCCTGCCGCATCAGCGCTCCGCCCTGCGATTCGTAGTAGACCGTGTTCGGGTCGGTCGGGTCGGCGCCCACGTGGAAGCCGTCGCCGCCGCCGAGCACGTACCAGTGGTCCGGCGCGATGCCGCCGATGCGCCCCTGCCCGAACATCTCCGCCTCGAACATCGTGCGCGAGGGGCCGCCCCAGCTCTGGTTGTCCTGCAGCCCGCCGTACACGCGGTAGAACGGCTCGGACATGTCCGTCGTCACGTTGTAGAACTCGCCGAGCGCGAGCGTGTTGAGGAAGTCCCACGTCGCGATCCGGTCGTGGCTCAGGTAGACGCCACCGTCGGTGCCGAGCGCCACGTGCCGGCCGTTCGCCGGATCGATCCACATCGCGTGGCAGTCGGGATGCACGTTGTCCGCGCCTCCGGCCCGGAACGTGACGCCGCCGTCGTCCGAGACGTAGAGGTCGGTGCCGAGCAGGTAGACGCGCGTCGAGTCGTCGGGCTGCACGCGGATCTGCGAAAAATAGAACGCACGCGGCGCGAAGGCGCTGATGCGCGTCCAGTGCGCACCGGCGTCGTCGGAGCGGAACACGCCGCCCGCGCGGCTCGCCTCCTCGAACTCGTCGAGGCGGCCGCCCTCGTCCGATTCGATCACGGCGTAGACGACGTTCGGCTGTTTGCGCCACACGCTCAGCCCGATGCGCCCCGTGCGCTTCGGCAGGCCGTTCCCGAGCTTCGTCCACGTCTCCCCGCCGTCGGCGCTCCGGTAAATGCCGCCGGTCTCGCCGACGCCCGTGTACGACCACGGCGTGCGCCTGCGCGCGTACATCGCCGCGTAGAGCACCTTGGGGTTCGCGGGATCCATCGCGAGATCCACCGCGCCCGTGCGCGCGTCGACCTTCAGCACGTGCTGCCACGTCTTGCCGCCGTCCTTGGTGCGGAACACGCCGCGCTCGGGGTTCTCGCCCCAGAGCCGGCCGAGCGCCGCGACGTACGCGACGGTGCTGTCGGCGGGGTCGGTGACGATGCGCGAGATGGTCGAGGTCGCCTCGAGACCGACGCACTTCCACGTGCCTCCGCCGTCCTCGGAGCGATAGACGCCCTTCCCCCACGACGAGCTGTTGCGGCTGTTCGCCTCGCCCGTGCCCACCCAGACGATCGACGGGTTCTTCTGCCACGGCGCGACCGCACCGATCGAGGCGACCGCTTCCTTCTCGAAGATCGCGCTCCAGGTCGTGCCCATGTTCGTGGTCTTGAACAGGCCGCCCGTGCCCGTGGCCACGAACATCGTGGCGGGATCCTTCTCGATCCCGGCGATGTCCGAGACGCGGCCGCCCATGTTGACCGGGCCGATCGCGCGGAAGGCCAGCTCGGAGAACTGCTTCATGTCGAGTTCGGCGGGCTTCGGCGGCGCCGCAGGCTTCGGGGGTGCGGCGAGCGCGGCTCCCGCGAGCAGCAGGATCGTGGCGGACGTGAACGCGACAGGGACAGTGCGGCGCGGCATGCTCGGCCTCCGGACGGTCGGGGCGCGCCTCTCCACCGTGCGCGCCGGGAAGGCGGGCACGCTAACACGGCGTTTCTCCCCTTCCGCGCGGCCCTCCGACGAACGCCGCTCCCGGGGGCGCGAACGCGCGCGGGCCGGTGCCAGCGCCGCGACGGGCTCCCACCGCGTGCAGCGCGGATCAGGCCTGCGCCGGCGGGCCCTCGCGCATGCGCGCGATGCGCGCGAGGAACGCGCGCGACCACGTGGCGCGCGCGGCCATGGCGTGCGCGAGGCGCTCGAGGCGCGAGGGCTCGTCGAGCAGCGCGGGCACGAAGCTCACGAACGCGAGTCCGGCCTGCGGGTGGAAGCACCACGCCCCGGTGCCGTCCATGGGCGTGAACTCGCGCGCCTCGGCCTCGTTGAGCAGCGCCGCCGTGCCGACGATGCGTTCGCGCACCGGCTCGGCGTCGGGAGGCAGCGCGAGCGCCGCGAGCAGCCCCGCGCCCAGCTGCGGGTGCGGCTGCGTGTGCAGCAGGTGCAGCACGGCCACGCCCGCACCCGGAGCGCTGCCGGGGGCCGGTCCGCCGGGAAGCGTGCACGGCAGTTCGGCGTGCAGCCCGCCGCCGTCGACGTTCACGCGCAGCCACGGTGCGCCGTTCAGGGCCGCGGCCGCCTGCAGGCGCATGCTCGTGAAGGGCGAAGGCTTCGCGCCCGCCTCGGCCACCTGGCGCCAGCCTTCGATCAGCGCGTCGGGCTGCTCGCGCACCTCGCCCGACGGCGGCGCGGAGACCGCGAGCTCGCCGCCGAGGTCCGTGGCGAGCGCGGCGCCGTCACGCGCGGCGTCGGCCAGCTGCAGCAGCGCGGCGGTCGCGAGGTCGCGCGCGGCGCGCTCGTGGTCGCCGGTGCGCGCGTACACCGTGGCGCAGAGCGACACCGTGCGCGCGTCGCCGTTCCAGCGCAGCGACGACAGCCCGGGGCGCAGCGCGTTCCACGCCGCCATGCGCGCGAAGTGCTCGCCGCGGCCCTCGACGCCCTGCAGCAGTTCGAGCTCGGCCTGCACGCGCCACTGGTCCACGCCGTCCACGCGGCGCGCGACGTCGGACTCCACGCGCTGCGCGAACGCCGCCGGCCACCACGTGAAGCCGCGCGGTCCCTGCACGCTCCATTCGGGACCGGGATCGAACGCCGCACGAACGTGCTCGACCACCTCGAGACCGGGATCACCACGCATCACGCACCTCGTGCCGCGGGAGCGCGGCGGGAGAACACGACGGCGCGCGACCCGATGGCCGCGCGCCGTCCACGACGAAGAACGATCACTTCACGCCGAGCAGCTGCACCTCGAACACGAGCGTCGCGTTCGGCGGGATCACGCCGCCCGCGCCGGCCGAGCCGTAGCCGAGGTCCGGCGGGATCGTCAGCTTGCGCTTGCCGCCGATGCGCATGCCCTTCACGCCCTCGTCCCAGCCACGGATCACCTGGCCGGCGCCGAGCGTGAACGCGAACGGGGAGCCGCGGTCGAGCGAGCTGTCGAACTTCGTGCCGTCAGTGAGCCAGCCCGTGTAGTGCACGGACACGGTCAGGCCGGGATCGGCCATGGTGCCGTTGCCGACGACGAGGTCCTCGTAGATGAGTCCGCTGGCGAGCTTGTGCACCTTGCCTCCGGGGGCGGTGGTCGTGGCGGGAGCCGTGGCCGCGGGCGGCGCGGCGGCGGCGGGAGCGGCGGCGGAATCGCCGGACGCGCTGGAACCCGGGCCGTTGGAACCGGCGCAGCCGGCCAGGGCGAGGGCGGCGACGAGCGCCAGGGAAATGCGCTTCATGGTGGTCCTCCTGATGGACGAGGGTCGGAAAAGCCGCGGAACACTCGCACGGCGCCCCCGGCCCCGGCAAGGGCGGGCGCTCCGGGCGGCCGGATTCCCGGTCAAGCGGGCGAGCCGCGTGGCCGAAAACCACGGCGAACTCGCGCGCTCCTCGAGGGCGCACCGGCGCTGGACCTCACTCCCCCCCTGGAATCGGGAGCCCACGTGCAGATCCACAATCTCGTCGTGGCCCGTTACCTCGACGGCCGCATCCTCAAAGGCGTCACCAACGACTTCTCGCCCAATCGGCCCGGCTTCCACATCGAAGTCGACGGCACGGGCGAAGTCGTCGAACTGCGCTGCCGCCAGCTCAAGGCGCTGTTCTTCGTGAAGTCGTTCGCGGGCGATCCCGCGCGCCAGGACGTGAGAGGGTTCGTGCACGGCCCGGCCGAGACGGCGCAGGGGCGCAAAGTGGCCGTGCGCTTTCGCGACGGCGAGTTCGTGTGCGGCTACACGCTCAGCTGGTCGCCCGATCGCGAGGGGTTCTTCCTGTTCCCCGCCGACGTGGACAGCAACAACCAGCGCATCTACGTGATCTCGGTCGCGACCGACGAAGTGAAGGCCGGCCCCCAGGCCGAGGCGCTCGCCAACCGCATGCTCGCGGACGAAACCGCCCGTCTCGGGAACGCGACGCCGGGCACCGCGACGCACGCCGCTCCCGCGTACGGCACGGGCGCTCCCTCGCACGCGAGCGCGCCGATCGCGCGTCCGTCCGCTCTGGGGCCGCGACCTTCGACGCTCGCGCCGCGGCCCTCCGGGCTCTTCCCGGCTGGCAACTCCACGATCGGGCCGCGCCCTTCGGCGCTTCGACCGCGCCCGCGCACCGACGCGGCCTGACCGCCCGGCTCGCCCCGCAGTCCGACGCAAACGAAAACGCCCGCCGGTCCCGGCGGGCGTCGTGCTTTGCGCGAAGGCGGGCTGGACTAACGGCCGCGCTTCTTCTTCGCCGCGCGCTCCTTTTCCTTCTTCTTCTGAGCGGTCTGCTTGTTGCGCTTGCGGCGGAGACGGAACTTGTAGGCGGTCATGGTGCTCCCGTGTGGCGAGACCCTCCGCGCCACCACGACGCGAGGAGCGCGGAGATTACGCGGTTTGCGCGGGCGCTGGCAAGCGCCGCGCCCCCCGCGGGCCCGGATGGCGGGCCGGAGGCCCGCACGCTTCAGATCAGCTCGATGTGCTTCAGGTCGAGCGGCACGTACAGCCCGCCGCCCTGGTTGCCGAACCAGTCGTTGCCCTTGCGGAGCGCCTCACTCGGCACGTCCACGACGGGCAGCCCGAGATCCTCGGTCGCCGCGACGCGCGAGGTGTTCGGCAGCGCGTAGCGCTCGCTCGCGAGGTAGTCCTCGAACTCGTCGAGCGTCCACGCGAATAGCGCGTCC
Organism: Candidatus Eiseniibacteriota bacterium; assembly: GCA_016215625.1. Classification (GTDB taxonomy): domain Bacteria; phylum Eisenbacteria; class RBG-16-71-46; order RBG-16-71-46; family RBG-16-71-46; genus CAIXRL01. The sequence continues at coordinate 7,086 of JACRIW010000006.1, forward strand.
ACGTCCCAGATGAGCTGCACTTCGCGGCCACGCAGCAGGTCCGGCGGATCGTCCGGGTCCGCGGTGCGCAACTTGCCCACCGCGCAGCACTCGCAGCCGAACCAGAAGTCGAGTTCGCCCTCGAGCACCATGTTCTCGGAGACGCGCGCGCTCGTCGGCGCGTCGCGCCAGACGTTGCCGAGCAGTTCGGAGATCGCGAACAGGTAGCGCAGCAGAGCGCGCGGATCGTCGGACGCGGCGCCGCGCAGGCCCGAAGCGAGCACGCGCAGGTTGCGGATCGCCTCGAGCCGCACCCACGGCGAACGCCGGTTTGCGAGCGCGGTGAGGTTGTGCTGCATGCCTTCGACGCGCTCGCGCGCGACGGCGAGGAGTTCGTCGAACGTGCCGCCGCCCTTGTCGAGGAACTCGACGGTGCGGCGCATCGCCTGGTTGAGCGGCAGGTAGGCGGCGCGCAGCGTGGCCCAGTCCTCGGTCAGGCGCTGTTTCGCGATGACGTCCCAATCCGCCATGCCATCCTCCGTTCGGCTGCTGCCCACGGCCTCACGGGGCCGGATCTTCGGTTCGTTCGCGTGCAGTATAGCCGGGAGCCTCGAAGAGGGTCCACCGGCGCTGCGCGCGCGCTCCGCGCGCACACGGTGTTCGCACGGTGCTGCACGGGGGGAGATGCGCCCGGCGCATGCGGCGGTGTCCCCGGGATGAAAAGAACAGGCGAAGACTCCGCTGGCACCCGGTGTGGAGGCGGCACCGGCCCGTTCTAGGCCTTCTCGACCGCCACCTTGGCGCCCCGGGCGCTCGACTCGCGCGCGGCGTCGAGCGCGCACTGCACGGGCACGGCATCGGCGGCGAAGCTCGGCTCGAGCGGCTCGCCCGCCGTGATCGCGCGATGCAGCCGCTCGACCATCACGGTGAAGGGCGCGACGAGCGGAAGGTCGCCCTCGCGCTTCGCGAGCTGGAGCGAGGCGGGAATCTCGATCTCGGCGGGCTCCTTCCCCGGCAGCACGTGCCAGAGCCGCTCGCCGTGTTCGTCCCAGCGCAGCGAGCCTTCGTCGCCGTGCACCTCGAAACGCTCCCAGCGGTAGGGCGCGCTCGCGTGCAGGTCCACGAGCGCCGTGACGCCGTTCGCGAACTCGTAGTGCACCGTGACCGCGTCGTCCGCCGTGGCGAGGCCCGGTGCGCCGCCCGCCGCACGCGGCGCGCGCACCGGCTGCTCGACGCGCAGCGATCCCGTCGCGGCGAGCGGCTCGCCGAACATCGTGCGCAGGCAGTCGGTGTGGTGCGAGCCGAGCGCGCCCCAGATGCCGCCGCCCTTGTCGGCCTCCGAGAGCCAGTTCATCGCGCGCGGCGCCGAGGCGTGCCAGATCGGGTAGCGCCCGAGAATCTCGGCGCGGTAGGGGCGCCCGATGCGACCGGCGCTCAGCCATTCGCGCGCGAGCACGCGCGCGGGCAGGAAGCGGAACTCGTGATTGATGCCCGCGAGCTTCCCCGCCGCGCTCGCCGCGTCGCGCATCTCGCGCGCCTGTTGGCGGTCGAACGCGGTCGGTTTCTCGCAGTGCACGTGCGCGCCGGCGGCGAGCGCGCCGAGCATCATTTCGTGGTGCAGGTACACCGGTGTCACGATGCTCACGAGTTCGGGGCGCTCGCGCTCGAGCAGTTCGCGCCAGTCTCCGTACGCCCCCTTCACGCCCAGCTCGTCCGCCACGCGGCGCGTCTTCGCGGCGTCGCCACCGGCGATCGCCGCGAGCTCGAATCCGGGGTGACGCAGAAACGCGGGGGCCTGCACGGCGCGGCCGAAGCCGGTGCCGAAGATCGCGACGCGAACGCGCTGCACGAAACACCTCCGTGGGAACCGGGTGGGCGCGCAGCATCGGCGGGGAATCCGCGGCGGTCAAGACCGCGGGGCGTGTGCTAGCCTCCCGCACGTTCTCCTCTCAACCATTCCGTCTCTCTTTCACGGAGGCGTTGTCATGCGCGATCCGCGCACGCAGAAACTGGCTCATCTCATCGTCCATCACTCGACGAAGCTGCAGGCGGGTGAAGCGATGCTCATCGAAGCGTTCGACCTCCGCAACGCCCTCGTGCTCGACCTCGTCGAGGAAGTGCAGAAGGTCGGCGGCATCCCGGTCGTGTCGCTGCGCGACAACGCGGTACTCCGCGCGCAGCTGCTGAACGCCACCGAGAAGCAGCTCCAGCTGCAGTCCGACATCGAGCTGCACCAGATGAAGCAGGTGCAGGCGTACGTCGGCATCCGCGCGTCGGACAACGTCTCGGAGCTGGCGGACGTGCCGAGCGACAAGATGGCGCTCTATCAGAAGCTCGTGGCGCAGCCGGTGCACCTGAACTACCGCGTCAACCACACGCGCTGGGTCGTGCTGCGCTGGCCGAACGCCGGGATGGCGCAGCTCGCGAACACGAGCACGGAGAAGTTCGAGGACTTCTACTTCGACGTGTGCAACGTGGACTACAAGCTCATGCAGAAGGCGATCGTGCCGCTGCGCGAGCGCATGCTGCGCACCGACCGCGTGCACATCAAGGCGCCGGGCACCGACCTGCGCTTCAGCATCAAGGACGTCGGCGTGGTCTCGTGCCACGGCGAGCGCAACATTCCCGACGGCGAGTGCTTCACCGCGCCCGTGCGCGACTCGGTCGAGGGCACGATCCGCTACAACACGCAGTCGGTGTACCTCGGCACCACGTACGACCAGCTCGAGTTCACGTTCGAGAAGGGCCGCATCGTGAAGGCCACCGGCACGCCGCAGGACAAGCTCGACCAGCTGCTCGACACGGACGAGGGCGCGCGCTACATCGGCGAGTTCTCGCTCGGCTTCAACCCGAACATCCTGAAGCCGATGAAGGACACGCTGTTCGACGAGAAGATCGCGGGCTCGCTGCACTTCACGCCCGGCCAGTGCTACGAGACCACCGAGAACGGCAACCGTTCGAAGGTGCACTGGGACCTCGTGCTCATCCAGCGTCCCGAGTACGGCGGCGGCGAGATCTGGTTCGACGACGAGCTGATCCGCAAGGACGGCCGCTTCGTCGTGAAGGACCTCGAAGGGCTGAACCCGGAGAACCTCTCGCGCTGATCGAGGCCGCAGGCGGCCGCTGCACGAAAGAGAGCCCGGCGGACGCGGTGCGTTCGCCGGGCTCTCGCCTTTCGCGGCCGCCGC
>JACRIW010000029.1 GCA_016215625.1 Candidatus Eiseniibacteriota bacterium
GCCCGCCGCCGCGCCGCCGTGGGCGCCGCTGGCGCTCGCGCTCGCGGCCGTGCTGCTCGTGTGGCGCGCGCGCGGCGCGGGCGCGCAGTCCGCCACGGCGGGCCGCGCGGACGGCACGCTGCGCACCGGGCTCGTGTGGATCGCGGTCGCGACCGCGCCGGTGGCGGCAGTGGCGCTGCTGTGGAGCGCGTACTACTACCTGTTCGCGGTCTGCGGCGTGGCGCTCGTGCTCGGCGTGCTGCTCGCTCGGGCGCCCGCACCGGCCGCGGCGCTCGTGCTCGCGGCGAGCGCGTGGGGCTCGGCGCACGCGCGCGCGCTGCCCGAGGTCGGCATCGGGCGCGACGCGTGGACGCCGGTCTCGCACATCAACGCCGCCTACATCGAACGCTCGAACCTCGTGACGAGCCGCTACCTGTCGGCGCTGCAGCGCGCCTACCCGACACTGCCGCACGGCGCGACGCTGTTCTTCGTCGGGCTGCAGTCGAACGTCGCGTTCCAGCGCGGCGACGGCCCGCTGCTGCGCTGGGCGTACCGCGACCCGAGCCTGAAGGCGTACTACCTGAACATGTTCTCGCGCGAGACGTTTCGCGAGGGCCCCACGTTCTTCTTCGTCGGCTCGGGCGACACGCTCGTCGAGATGGAAGGCGGCGACGACCTCTACCTGCGGCTCGCGCTCGGCATGATCGTGAGCGACCAGCCGAACAACGCCTACGACGCGCTCGAGGTGGCGGTGCGCGAGCACCCCGCCGACCTGCGCGGCGCCTACTGGCACACGTGGGTGTGCGTGGCGCAGGGCGACACCGCGACGGCGCGGCGGCGGCTCGCGGCCGCGGGCTATCCCGCCGGTGCGCCGATGCCGGGCGCGCGCGAAGCCGCGATCGCCCGGCTCGCGCAGCGCGACACGGCGGGCGCGATCGCGATCGCGCTGCACGAGGTGCGCGCCAACCCGCTCGACGCGAGCGCGCACGGCCTGGCCGCGGACCTGATGCTCATCCGGGAGCGCAAGTCGCCCGACGCGGCGATCGAAGCGTTCGCCGCGCGCGTGCTCGCGCCCGGCGATCCGTACGCCTGGCGGCGATGGGCGATGATCCAGCTCGACCGCAACCGGCCGCTGCAGGCGATCGCGTCGTTCGAGCGCTACTTCGCGCTCGGCGGCGCCGAGGCCGCCGCGGACACCGAGGCGCACGGGTACGTGGACGCGACGCGAAAGTCCATCCCGCGGGGATCGTTCGACTCCGAATGACGAGAGGCCGCGCCCGGGTGGACGCGGCCTCTTCGCTTCGCGGCGGGATCAGACGTGCTTGAGGCCGAGTTCCTTGAGCGAGATCTCCTCGATCGGGCCCGGCGAGTTGTCCATCAGGCTCGTCGCGCTCGCGGTCTTCGGGAACGCGATCACGTCGCGGATCGAATCGCGTCCGGCCATGAGCATGATGATGCGGTCGAGCCCCAGCCCGATGCCGGCGTGCGGGGGCGACGCGTAGCGGTAGGCGTCGAGCAGGAAGCCGAACTTCTCGTAGGCCTCCTCGTGGCTCAGCCCGATCACCTTCATCACGCGCTCCTGGATGTCGGGGCGGTGGATGCGCACCGAGCCCGAACCCAGTTCGTTGCCGCTGAGCACGAGGTCGTAGAGCTGCGCGTACACCTTGCCGGGGTCGGTCTCGAGGTACTCGAGATGCTCCGCGTTCGGCATGGTGAACATGTGGTGCTTGGGCTCCCAGCGCTTCGCCTCGTCGTTGTACTCGAACAGCGGGAACTGGCGCACCCAGAGGAAGCGCCACTCCTGGCTTTCCGGCGACGCGCCGAGCAGGCCCTTCTTCTCCAGCTCGGCCTGGCCGAGCTGCGTGCGCAGCACGCCGAGCGCCTTGCACGTGCGCTCCCACGGACCGTTCGTGAAGACGACGGCGTCGCCGTCCTTCGCGCCGCACGCGGCGAGGAACTCGTCGAGCAGCTCGCCCGGGAAGATCACCTGCTGCTTCTCGCGGTCGGCCGCGCTCACCTTGAAGAACGACAGTCCGCCGGCGCCCGCCTGCTTGACCACGTCCTCGAACTTGCGCAGCTGGGTGCCCGAGATCTCCGAGCCGCCGGGGATCGTCATCGCGACGGCGATGCCGCCCGGCGCCTTCGCGCCGTTCGCCACCACGTTGCGCGGCGACTGCGCGCAGATCGCGGTCACGTCCTTGAACTCGAGCCCGAAGCGCAGGTCCGGCTTGTCCGAGCCGTAGGTGCGCATCGCCTCGTCGTAGGTCATGCGCAGGAAGGGCGCCTTCACGTCCACGCCGAGGCACTCCTTCCACAACGTGGTGAACAGCCCCTCGACCGTCGAGAAGACGTCCTCCTCGGTCGCGAAGCTCATCTCGACGTCGATCTGCGTGTGCTCGGGCTGGCGGTCGGCGCGCAGGTCTTCGTCGCGCAGGCAGCGCGCGAGCTGGAAGTAGCGGTCGCAGCCCGCGATCATGAGCGTCTGCTTGTAGAGCTGCGGGCTCTGGGGCAGCGCGTAGAACGAGCCGTGGTGCACGCGGCTCGGCACGACGTAGTCGCGCGCGCCTTCGGGCGTGGGCTTGACCAGCAGCGGCGTCTCGATCTCGAGGAAGCTCTGGCTCGTCATGTACGCGCGCGCGGTGAGCGCCGCCTTGTGGCGCAGCGCGAGCACCTGCGCGAGTTCGGGGCGGCGCAGGTCGAGGTAGCGGTACTTCAGCCGCAGGTCCTCGCCCGCGAGCGTGTGCTCCTCGTTCACCTGGAACGGCAGCGGCTCGCACGCGGAGAGAATGCGCAGCTCGCGCACGTCCACCTCGATCTCGCCCGTCGCCATGTTCGGGTTCAGCGCGTCGGCCGGGCGCGGGTTCACGACGCCGCGGACCGCGATCACCCATTCGCTGCCGAGATGCGACGCGCGGTCGATCAGCTCCTTGCCGCCCGTCTCGGGGTAGAACACGACCTGCGTCAGGCCGTAGCGGTCGCGCAGGTCGATGAACAGCACGCCGCCGTGGTCGCGCGTGCGGTGCACCCAGCCCATGAGCGTCACGCTGCTGCCGGCGTCGGCCTTCGTGAGCGCGCCGCAGGTGTGCGAGCGCCGCCAGTCTCCGAGTGCATCGAGGGTGTGCGTCACGCCGTCTCTCCCGTCGCGCGCGCCTTCGCGCGCAGTGCTCCGGCCAGCGCCTCGCGCGCCAGCACTTCCTGCGTACCCGACTTCGAATCCTTGAGCGCGACTTCGCCGCGCCGCCACTCGTCCTCGCCCATGATCACGAGGAAGCGCGCGCCGGACTTGCCGGCGGACTTCATCTGCGCGCCGAAGCCGCGCGCCTCGACGTCGCACTCCACCACGAACTCGCGGCGCAGCTCGCGCGCGAGCGCGATCGCCGCCGCGCGCGTGCCGTCCATCGTGACGAGGCACACGCTGTCCGGCGCGCCGGCCTTGATGCCGCGCTCCTCGAGCACGAGCAGCGCCCGGTCGAGCCCGACCGCGAAACCGACGCCGGGCGTCGGCGCGCCGCCGAGCATCTCGACGAGGCCGTCGTAGCGCCCGCCGCCGCCCAATGCGCTCTGGGCGCCGAGCGAACGGTCGTGCACCTCGAACGCCGTGCGCGAGTAGTAGTCGAGCCCTCGCACGAGGCCGTGATCGATCTCGTACTTCACGCCCGCCGCTTCGAGCCCGGCGATCACCGCGTCCCAGTGGGCGCGGTCCGCCTCGTCGATCACGTCGAGCAGGTGCGGCATGTTCCCGAGTTCGGCGAACAGCGCGTGGTCGCCCGTGTCCTTCGTGTCGAGCACGCGCAGCGGGTTCGTCACGAGCCGCGCCTGCGAGTCGGCCGAAAGCCGATCGTGCACGGGCGCGAGCCACTCGCGCAGGCGCTCGCCGTACGCGCGGCGCGAGGCCGGCTGGCCGACGCTGTTCACGAGCACGGTGAGATCCGAGAAGCCCCACGCTTCGTACAGGTCCACGAACAGCGTGATCATCTCGACGTCCGCGCCGGGCGCGCTCGAGCCGATCAGCTCGCAGTTGAGCTGGTGGAACTGGCGGTAGCGGCCCTTCTGCGGGCGGCCGTAGCGGAAGACCGGGCCCGTGCTCCACAGCCGGTGCACGCGCGAGCGCCCGCCGAGGCCGTGCTCGAGGTAGGCGCGCAGCACGCCGGCCGTGAACTCGGGGCGCAGCGCGAGGTCGCGCTCGCCCAGGTCGCGGAACTTGTACATCTCCTTCTGCACCACGTCGCTCGATTCGCCGGCCGTGCGGGCGAAGAGCTCGTAGTCCTCGAAGATCGGGGTGCGCAGTTCGCCGAAGCCGTAGCGGCCCAGCACGCCGCGCGCGGCGTCCTCGGCCCAGCGCCAGAGCGCGGTGTCCGCCGGAAGCAGGTCGCGCGTGCCGCGCGGGGCCTGGTGCTTGGGTGCCATCTCGTTACTCTCTCTCCTGTTCGCGCGCGAACGCGAGGAACGCGAGCTGCGCGAAGACCATGCCCGTGCTGTCGGCGAACCAGTCGAACACCGAGGACTCGCGTCCGGGGACGAACGACTGGAACACCTCGTCGCACGCCCCCACGGTCATGCCGAGCGCCACGGTGACCAGCGCCGTGGTCACCCACGCGCGGCCCGGCATCGAAGCGCGCACCGCGCGCGAGAGCAGCAGGCCGAGGCCGCCGTACTCGAGCAGGTGCATGACCTTGTCGGAGTTCTGGAAGTGCAGCGGCGGCGCGAGCCGGGCCTGCGCGCTGAGCGCGAAGATGATCGCCACGTACGCGAGCACCGGCAGCCAGTACCGGACCACGAAACGAAGTGCGCCCTGCCCGGAACTGCCGCTCGCCAACCGCGCCTCCCACACTTGACCAACTCTTGTTCGAATGGGCGGGCACAGTAGCATGGGCCTGCTTGACGCGCGAACGTCTGGCCGATAGATTCCCGCGGCTTTTGCGCCGACTCCTTCGCTCGCACGAACACGTCGACGCTCCTGCGCCGCTAGCTCAATTGGCAGAGCAACTGACTCTTAATCAGTAGGTTCTTGGTTCGATTCCAAGGCGGCGCACCATCTGACTGATCCCGAAGCCCGTTCCGTCACCGGAGCGGGCTTCGTTTTCTTGGAGGCGACGCGGCGCGGGGCGCTTGACGCCCTTCAGGGATGGAAGCGCTTCCGCACGCGCGTGACGACCTGCGAGTCGCTCATCCGGTCGGCGGCCTCGATGTCCACGCTGCGGATCGAGTGCTTGTGGCGGTCGAGCCGCGCGCGCAGCTCGGACTTCGCCTCGTCCGGGCCGAGGATCAGCAGCCCTTCCACGCCGCGCACGCGCTCGATCACCTGGTCATAGAAGTGCTCGTAGTCCGCCGCGGAGGCGGGCTCGGCGCCGACCACCAGCGCCGGGACGCCGGAATCGATCTGCTTCGTCGAGACGACCTTCCCGGCCATCATCACGAGGAATGCCTTGTGATGGTCGATCCACAGCCCTGCGTGGTTGCTCATGGTCGAGGCTCCTTCTCGGAGTACGGAGTACGCCGGCACGATCGCCGCGCCGCGACAGTACGCCTTTCGGACGGCGCACGCGGACGGGCGTGACGATCGTGAGGGAACTCCTCCGGAGTCGCCGGGTCAGCAGGTGACGCGCAACTGGTCGTCCACATCGGTGACGCCCGGCGCGGCCCACGCCGTCTGGCAGGCCTGCTGCTTCTCGGCCCACGTGCGCACGTCGCCCTGCAGCGCGACGCGGCTGCCTTCGGCGTGCACGGCGATGCGTTCGGAGTCGAGCATCGCGTTGCGTTCGATCGCGTAGACGATCTGCTGCTTCACGTCCTCGGCCGGCACGCGCGGACGAACGACGATGTCGTTGGCGACCCCGGTCACACCCCACAGGTGCTGCACGACGTCGCCCGCGGTCGCCTTCTGGAACTGGTGGTCCACTTCGCCGCCCAGCGTGACGCGGCCGTTCACGACGGTCACCCGCACGCGCCCGCGTGGCACGGACACGTGCCAGTGGAGCGCGCCCGCCGCCGCCGCGGCAATGTCCGCGTCCGTGCGCTCGTACATCGTCGAGAGCCGGACCGTGAGTTCGTTCGCGATGGCCACGACGCCGTACACGCGCTGCGTCGCCTCCTCGGCGGCGTTGCGCGTGGACCACGACTCGACCGCGCCGGACAGCGTGACGACGCCGCCCTCGACGATCACGCCGATCCGGGCTTCGTTGACGCTCGGCTCCCACTTCAGCTCGTTCAGGATGTCGCTCTTCAGGTCCACGTCGGTTCTCGTCCGGGTCGCCATGACCACCCTCTTCCGGATCCCGCGCGCGGCGGAGGGGCCTGCCGATTTCGAAGCGCCCACCTGCACGTCGCGTCGGACTGCTGTCGGCGATCGGGGGCGCTCGCACGCACCGCCGGCCGCCGTGGGACGGGGCCCGCTCGACGCCCCGCACGCCCACACCGTAGGGAACTCAGCGAGGAGCATGCCGCGACCGAACCCTGCGGGCGGGGCCGCGGGATGCGCGGGGAGCGACGAACACACGGGCGTGGACCGTTCGGGCGATGCGAAGGCGTCCCCGGGCGAGAAGAGTTTTCAAGGCGCGGCAGAGGTTACAAAGGCGGCCGCCGCACCGGCGCACGCGAAACGGCCCCGCGGGCGAGTCGCCCACGGGGCCGTTCGGCGGAGATTCTCGCGGTCACTTGTTCGCCTTCTGCACCTCGGCGACGACCATCGAGTTGATCGCGAAGGCCACCCGCAGCACGCCGTCCGAGAACAGCTTCGGGTCGATCGTCATCACGTAGTCGCCCGAGGCGCGCTTCCACTCGCTCGAGAACGTCGTGTGGTCCTCGCTGATCTGCGTGATCGTGCCCGCCGATTCCGCCGCCAGGCGCATGCCGTGCTCCTGCACGAGGATGTTCGGCGTCCCACCCTTGGGGTTGACCGACCAGATGGCCGCGCCGACGAGCTTCATGGCCGGGTTCTGCGCCACGCCCGCGCGGTCCACCGCGTAACCGCTCGAGGTCTGCGCGTACATCTGCGGCACGGTGTAGGTGATCTCGGGCACGAGCACGACGAGGTCGCGGTCCTTCGCGAGCCCCTTCCACAGCCACGCCGGACCCTGGACCGGGTTGTTGAACTGCTGCGCGGCGGTCGGCGCGACGAGGATGGACGCGTAGGGCACGTTGCTGCGGCGGATCGGGAAGCCCCAGGTCTCGTCGTCCTTGTCGAGCTCCTTGCCCGCGACGGCGGGGTCGTCCTTGAGGTCGTCGTACGTGAGCACCTTGTAGCCCGCGGCGCGCATCTTGGCGACGAAGTCCTGCTGCGCTTTCATCGCGAGCCCGCGCATGAGCTCCTTGTCGAGACCGGCGACGTGGAACTTGGCGTGCGCCTGCGCACCGCCCTTCTGCGCCCACACCGAACCGTGCACCGAGACGACGAGGTTCACGGACGGGACGAAGAACGTCTGACCCTGCCCGAACTTGCCCCCGAACTTGTTGACCGTCACGCGGTCCATGTTCAGGTCGAACGGCTTCATGTCCGCGGACTGCGCCATCGCGACCGCGGCGACGAGCGCTCCGAGGAATACGGCGGCCAAGCGCTTCATGGGGACTCCTCGTTCCGTGTGGGGAGCGGAACCCAGCGGGGTGGAATCACGAAGAGATCGGGGAACGACGCGAGGGATGCTACAGGGCACGCGTGCGCGCCGGAAGCGCGAAGTGCGTCGCGAAGCGAAGGCGCGGTGCGTCTCGCTCAGCGCGCGAACGCGAGCAACGCCGCGAGGCCGAGCCCCGCGCACCAGAGCGCGGCGCGCGCGGCCGCCGGCACCGCGCGCGACGGCGCCGCGAGCGTGGTCGGGGCGCCGAACGCGCGGCGCGCTTCGTCCACCGCCACGGCGACGCCGACGAGCCATGCGAGCGCGAGCGCGAGCAGCAGCCCGGGATGGCGCGTGGCCGCGAGGTCGCGCGCGGCCGACAGCCAGAGGGCCATGCCGGGCGTGCCCGGCGCGCCCGCGAGCGAGAGCAGCGCATACAGCCCCGCCGCGCCACTGAATGGATGCTTGCGGAACA
>JACRIW010000027.1 GCA_016215625.1 Candidatus Eiseniibacteriota bacterium
CGTGTCGGCCCCGATGCCGAGGTTCAGGTGCAGCGGGTGGTACTGGCTGTACGCGAAGCTCTCGAACCCGTCGATGACGAGCGGCTCGAGCAGCGGCCCGCTCGGCCGGTGCACGCTCATGAACAGCAGCGCATGGCGTCCCAACCGGGCGGCCTGATGGACGAGCGTGCTGTGCGAGCAGCGCATCTCGCGCGCCATCTGCCGGAATCCCGAGCCGGCGTCGATCCGGTAGAGCAGCGGAACCTGGAGCTCGGGGCGCTTCAGGTAGTAGGTCGTGTGGAAGGTCTGCGAGGAGAACGTCGCTCCGCAGTGACAACAGCGGAAACGAGGTATCTCCGTCGGTGACGCCTGCCGGGTGTAGGAGCCGTGGCGCTTCCAGCGCCAACCGGCGGCGTTCCAGTGGTAGCGGCAACGACTTCGCGGACAGTGCGGGGGCACGAATGAAGCGATCGTGCGATCCATGCCTGCCAGCTACTGCACGCATCGGGCCGCCACATTCTGCGAACCACAACTGTCACATCACGTCGGCGAGCGTGACCTCGATCACCTGGTCCACGAGTTCGCGCTCGACCGTCACCTTCACGACCGTCCCCGGCTCGCCGTTCTCGAAGAGCTGCTCGAGCGCTTCCGGCGTCCAGCGATCGACCGGCTTGCCGTTCACCGCCTTGAGGATGTCGCGCACCTTGAGCCCGGCGTCGGCGCCGGGCGAGTGCCGGACGACGGCCGCCACGTACACGACTCCCTGCCAGCGCACGAACCACAGACCGCTGCGCGAGAAGCGGTCGCGTTGCGTGTAGCGCGCGCCGGGTTCGAGCCACAGCGTGCCGCGTGCGTAGTCGAACGTGCACTTGAACCGCTCGAGCACGCTCGTGCCGATGTTGCCCTGGATCTCGAGGCTGCCCGCGCCGCCGTAACGGTGCAGCGTCAGCCCGGCGACGGGTTCGTTCCAACCGAACGGCCCGATGCGCAGGCTGTCGAGCCGGCACACGGTCTCGGGGAACGCGCCGCCGATGCCGCCGACCCAGTGCCGCACTTCCTTCGTCCTGCGCGTGCCGAACAGCTTGCAGTCGTCCACCTGGTGCGAGTTCACCTGCATCACCGTGGCGTTGCCGACGTCCACGATGAAGCGCCCGCGGCACGATTCGTTGAGCTGCACTTCGACCGTCGGGATGCCGCGGTGCAGGACGAACGGCACCGCCGCGCCGGGGCCTTCGTGCTTCCAGCCGGCGGGATCGCTCAGCGTGACGACCTGCTTGTCGAAGTCGAACTCGACGACGAAGCGGCTGAGCACGTCGTAGCCGATGAGCCCGGCGGTGTCGTCCCACTCGAGCTTCTCGACCGTGTCGTTGAGCCCGAGGGCGGCGACCGTGAGATCCGACACGACGACGCCGTCCGCCTTCGGGCCCACGCCCGACGAGAGGCGCAGCGTGCGCACCTTGCCCCACGCGCCGCTCTCGCTTCCGCCGACGCCTTCCGCCGACATGTGCCCCGCGAGCTCGATACCCGCGTCGGTCGCGTGATTGCGGTCCACGGCGGTCATCGTGCAGCCGGTGTCGAGAATGAAGTCCGCCGGCGCGGCCCCGTTCAGCGACGCGCGCACCCAGACGTGGCCGCGCCGGTACTGGAACGGCAGCTTCGCGACACCCTTCGCCTTGAGCCAGGCGACCGGTTTCACCGACGCGCGCGGCGGACCGAAGCCCGTGACCGCGCGCGGCAGCTCGCGCGAAACACTGTCGAGGTTCATGCGCTCGAAGTGATCGGGAAACAGCATCGAGTCGCCGAGCACCGACGTCGTCCAGCGCTTGCGCCCGGCGAGCGTCTTCCAGTCGAGCAGGTGTTCGTCCCACGAGTACTGGTCGCGCCGGTGCGTGACGCGGGCGAGCAGCCCGGTCTCGGCGTCGAACCAGAGCGTGCGCCCGGGGCCGACCGGCGGCGTCACCACGATCGAGACCATCGAACGGCCCTTCGAGTAGGCCGTGCCGCCCATCACGACCTTGCCGCCGCCCTGTCCTTCGCGCGCCCACTGCTCGGAGAGGAACCAGGCCTGGGACTGCAACGCCTCGAGATCCTTGCCCTCGAGCGGTGAGACGTTGCGCGCCTGCAGGTCCGTACGCCACGCCACCCCGCGATCGAGACCGACGCGCATCTGCACGGGCCCGACGGCCTCGACGAGCAGCATCTGCTCGGCGCCGTTCACCCATGCTTCCCACCTGCCGCGCTCGCCACCCGTGGACAGCTTGCACTTCAGGTGCAGCACGCTGTCCGGACCGAACGCGGCGGCGCCACCGCTCGCCTCGACGTACTTCTGCACGATCGCGCGCGCGGGCTCGGAGATCTCCGCGTGGACCGCGTCCACGCACGCCGTCATGGCGATCGCCGCGACGCACACGGCCCTGTGCACCACCTTGTGCATACTCCTCGCTCCTGTCCGGGACCGGGCCGGCCCCGGGGGAGGAGGCGCGTGCCGCTCACGACTGCGCCCGCGTTATCGGCCGCGGGCCGCGGCGCCATGAGCGGCCGGGCTCAGTCCTCGCGCCGCACGGTCTCCGGCGAGAACGCGGGCAGGCACACCGCCACGTAGCGCGCGCCGCCCTCGTGCGGCGAGGAGTAGCGGATACGCTCGCCCGCGCGCGCGAGCACGGCCTCGCCCGCCTTCACGTCGAGCGCGCCGCCGTCGTGCTCGACGCGCAGGCAGCCCTCGAGCACGACGGTGTATTCGTCGAACTCGGGACACTGCGCGGGCTCGACCCACCCGCCGGGGCTCGTCATCACGGCGACGCTCAGCCTCGACTCGGCGTTGTTCACGCGCCCGACGAACTCCTCGATGCGCTTGGGCGGATGGCCGGCGGCCGTGATGCGCGTGGGCGCGGGAATGTGGACGGGCATGCGTGCCTCCCTGGCGGGTGCGGATCGGGTCAGTGAACGAGCGACTTCACGGCGGCGGCGCCCCACAGCTGCGCGAGCCGGCGGTCGCGGCCGCAGCCCTCGCGATACGAGCGGTAGCGCACCGGGTCCTTCTTCCAGAAGTCCTGGTGGTAGTCCTCGGCGGGCCAGAACGTCTTCGCGGGCAGGATCTGCGTGACGATCGGCGCCTTGAGCACCTTCGCGCCCTCGAGCTTCTTCCTCGACGCGAACGCCGCCGCCTTCTGCTGCGCGTCGAGGTAGAAGATCGCCGAGCGGTAGGTCTCGCCGCGATCGCAGAACTGGCCGTCGCCCTGCGTGGGGTCGATGCCGTGCCAGAAGCGGTCGAGCAGCTGCTCGTAGGTGACCACGGAGGGGTCGTACACGATCTGCACCGATTCGTAGTGGCCGGTCGTGTGCGCGCACACTTCCTCGTACGTCGGGTGCTCCTTGTGCCCGCCCGTGTAGCCCGAGATCACCGACTTCACGCCGGCGAGTCCCTCGAACTGCGTCTCCATGCACCAGAAGCATCCGCCCGCGAACACGGCGGTCGCGGTGCGCGCGGAAGAAGGCGCGGCGGCGGAACGGGTGGGCTTCGCGGCGTGGACGGGCGCGGCGGCGAGCACGAACGCGAGCAGCGTCGCGAATACGAGGGGCGATCGCATGAGGCGCTTCTCCGGGACGGGGTCAACGCGGCCGATCGGGTGAGCGGCCGCGGACACGCCCGGCCGCGCCGGGAGCGGCGCCGGGCCTGCGCCGCAACTTCGCGACGCGCACGTTCGCTCTCCACAGCGCGCGCAACATAGCAGCCTGCAGCGGGCCCACGGAACGCGGCGAGCGCGAAGACGGTGCGAACGCGGCTGCCGAAGCCACGGCCGCGTTCATCGTTCACCTTCCCTTTGCAGGCACACCGGAACGGCGGACGGACGGGACATGGATTCCTCCGAGGGGGGTGGCGCGCTCACCGCGAGCGGCCGCGCCGGACCATCAACGCGCGTGCCAGCGCCGCGACCGCGCCGGTTGCCCCACCCACGCGCCACCGCGCGTGCGAAGTGCGGCACGCCGGGCGGGTTCCGGAGCCACGAACCGGCACACCGCACGCGAGCGGGGGATTGCGCACACGCACTCGGGGGTCGCGTTCGTCGAGCCCGCAACGCCGGTGTGTGCGGAGTGCGATTCCCGTTGGGCGTGGGCGGTTCATACGGCATGCTGCGCGCCCGTCCCGAACCGAGAGGTCCCGAATCGTGAACACCCCGAAGCTCGCCCCGATCTCCGCGCTCGACTCACTCGACGCCGCCACGTGCGCCGCGCTGCGCGCGCGCCTGCGCGACGCCGGATTCACAAGTACTGCGCTCGACGACGCCGAAGTGATCGCCCCGAGAATGCCGACCGCGCTTCGCATCCCACTGGTGCGTGTGCACCTCAAGCACCGGCCCGGGCCCGCTTCCACCCTGCTCGCCGTGTTCGTCTACCACTTCGACGTCCCGGCCGACGAGATGCGCGAGGCGCTCGGCGACGTGCTCTACCGGAGCGCGCTCGACGCGCGATTGCTCGACGAGCACGCGGACGGCCGCGTGTCCTCGCGCTGGCTGCTGCTGCCGTTCGCGGAGCACTGGTACCTCTCCGATCCGCTGGAGAACGGCGAAGACGCGGTGATGGGCCCGGGCATGACCACCGTGCTGCTGCACGGCTGGAGCGAAGCCTTCGAAGCGAAGCGCGTGCTCGACCTCGGTTGCGGCGCGGGCTCGCTCGCGGTCGCGGCGGCCGCGCGCGGCGCGATCGCCGTGGCGGCCGACCTCAACGAGCGCGCGCTCGCGGTCGCGCGGTTCAACGCCCGGCTCAACGGCGTCACGATCGAGACGCGTGGCGGTGACGTCGCGGAAACCGCGCGTGGCGAGGAGTTCGACCTCGTGCTCGCGCAGCCGCCCTACTTCGCGCAACCGGAATCCGAGCCCGGCTCGACCTACCTGCACGGGGGACGCTACGGCGACGAGCTCGCGCTGCGCTTCGTCGAGGCCGCCGCACGGCGCCTCGCGCCCGGCGGCACGGCGCTCGTGCTGTTCGACTTCGCCCAGCGCGAAGGCGCGCTCGTCGGCGAGAAGCTGCGCGAAGCCGTCGGCGACGCCGAGGTCACGACGCTCGCGATCACGCGCCCGAGCCTGCCGCTCGACCTGAACGCCGTGCACACGGCGGCGTGGCACCACCCGGAGCTCGGCCCCGAGTTCGAGGCCGCGGCGACGGCGTACCGCGAGCACTTCCACGCGCTCGGCGTGACCGGACTCACGAGCGTGCTCGTCGTGCTGCGCCGTCCGCGCGCGGCGGACGGGCCGCGTTGGCGCGTCGTGCTCCCGCACTCCGGATCGAAGCCGCCCTCTCCCGCCGCGCTGCACGAGCAGCTGCGCTCGATGGACGCGGCCGGCCTGCCCGACGGCGCCCTGCTGCCGCTCACGCTCGTGCCGGCGCGCGGCGCGCGGTTCGAAGGCGAATGGAAGCACCCGGCCGATCCCGACCCGCTCCGGCTCAGTGTCGTGTTCGAGCCGGGCTCGTTCGGCTCGGACCGCGAGCTGGGCACGGGGGGCTGGCACCTGTTCGCGCTCTTCGACGGCTCGCGCACGCTCTCCGACGTCGTGCGCGAGCACGCGCAGGAAACCGAGCTCGGCGCTGCCGAGGCGGCGAAGGAAGTGCTCGGGTTCGTGCGCGAAGGCCTCGCGCGCGGACTGCTGCGCGTCGGGGACTGAGCGGGACGGGCACGAACGCGAGCGGCCGTGCGTGCGGCATCGAGCAGACCGGCGCGGACGTCGCCTTCCGGCGGCGTCCGCGCCAGCGTCACGGCAGTCGCACCACGCGCGTGGTGCGGCGTTCGCCCGCCGCTTCGAGGCGCACGAAGTAGAGCCCGGCGGGCGCGAGCGCGCCGCGCGCGTCGCGTCCGTCCCAGCGCCGCTCGTGCACGCCCGCCGGGAGCGCGCCGTCGGCCAGCGTGCGCACGTGACGCCCGCTCACGTCGTACACGCCCACGCGCGCGTGGCCCGCGACCGGCAGCGTCCAGCGCAGTGCGACCTCTCCGCCACTCGGGTTGGGCATCGCGGGCGACAACTCGAGTCCGGCGCGCGGCGAAGGCGCCGCGTCGGCGACCGCGACGTCGGGCACGATGCGGATGACCTGGCCCTGCGCGGAAAGCCCGGAGGCGCGCGTGAACGAATCACCGCTGCCCGCGTCCGCCACGTAGAGCGCGCCGTCGGGACCGAACGCGAGGCACTGCGTGCCGGAGAGATTGGCGAAGCCGGTCGCGAAGATGCTGATCGCACCGCCGTGCGTGATGCGAAGCACGCGCTCGTTGAAGAGGTCGGCGACGAACAGGTCGTGGTTGAACTTGCCGCTCTGGTCGATCGCGATCGAACCCGCGCCCTTCAGCAGCGTCGCGTCCTGCGCGAACGTGCCGACCACGCCGGCGCTCGTGACGTACGCGATGCGCGAGGCGCCGTCGAGCTGGCCGTTCGACGCCGTCAGGCTCGGATCGCAGACGTAAAGCAGATCGCCCCACTGCCCGCCCCCGCCGAACGTCATGCCCATCGGCGCGTGGATCGAGCTCGCGAACGGCTGCAGCAGTCCCGAGGCGTCGAGCGTGCTCAGCCGGTTCGCCGCGGGCTCGCCGACGATCGTCCGCCGCCCCCACGCCGCGCCCGCGCCGTGCACGATCGAACCGAAGCTGGCCGCGTTGTAGACGCCGCTCAGCGCCGTCACGTATCGGCGGTCGTCCACGCGGTAGAGCGCGGTGCCGTTCGTCGCGAGGCTCACCCCGGTCGAGCAGCGCGTGAAGCCGTACGACTTGGTCCAGCGCGAGTCGCCGATCCAGTGCCCGAAGTCGCCGCCCGACGTGAGCGTGAAGATCCGGTCCTTCGACACGTCGCTCACGAGCATCACGTCGGGGCCCACCCACGGCGCCGGAACCACGGACACCGGCGCGCCGAAGTTCTGGCGCGCGATCCGGTCGGCCGAGTAGCCCGACGGCACGGTGATGCCGGTCGTGTACGCGTTCGTGCGGAAGCGCGAGTCGTACGCGACGCCGATGCGGCGTCCGTCGAGCGCGCGGAGCGTCGTGTCGAAGCTCCACGACACGACCTGCGAGGACGGCCACGCGGCCGCCGGGAAGAACGCCGCCTCGCGCCCCTGCACGGTCCACGTGCCGGCGACGGCGGGGCTGAAGTGCGCCGACGACGCGACCGTCGCGGGGTCCACCGCGCGGTCGAACACGACGCGCAGTTTCGAGCGGCGGTCGTTCAGGCTCTGGTCGTGGCCGGGGAACGTGGTTTCGACGACGAGCCGGTCGAGCGACTGCGCGAGCGCCGAGCCGCGCGAGGCGAGGCTCTCGTACACCCGCGCACCGCGCGCGGGCAGCGCGACCGTGAGCGCGCCGCCGGCGCCGACGACGTCGCGCACGACGGGGTCGAGCGCGTCCCCCACCACCGTGCCCGGGGGCCAGAGCGTCACGAGCGTCTGCGTGAGCGGCGCGTTGGAGCTGTTGATCGCCACGACCACGCTGTCGGTCTCCGACTCGCGGCCGAAGGCGTACAGGCCCGGCGCGGCGGCTTCGGCGTACAGGTGCGTGATCGTCCCGCGGCGCAGCGCCTCGTGCCGCTTGCGCGCGTCGATGAGCGTGCGCGTCCAGCGGAACAGCGTGTGCGACTCCTTGAAGTTGTTCCCGAGCGAAGGGCCGAAGTTCCACTGCCCGTCCCACATGTCCTCGCGGCACCACGGATCGCCGCCGCCGTCGAACTCCTGCTCGGTGCCGTAGTACACGCAGGGAATCGCGTCGGACGTGAGCAGCCACGCGAGCGCGGCGCGTGCGCGCGACTGGTCCTGGTTCGCGACACCGGCCGCCTGGAAACGCGCGTTGTCGTGATTGTCGAGGAAGGTGACGAGCCGATCCTGCACCGTGGGATCGAACACGGTGCGGCCCGAGTACGTGTTCACGATGTCCTGCGGCGCGCCGTTGCCGCCCCAGACGTTGTTCGTCGTCCAGTACATGCCGTACCAGAGCATCGAGTCGAACCGGTACGACGCGCTGCCCATGGTGCCGGTGAAGGGGCCCGCGACGGCGTCACCGTCGAACACCTCGCCGAACATGAGGAAGTCGCCCTTGCCCTGCACCGCGGCCCACTGGTGGATGCCGGGGCACCACGCGTCCCAGAAGCCGCCGTCCACGTGCTTCACCGTGTCCACGCGGTAGCCGTCGCAGTCGGTGTCCGCGATCAGCTGGCGGTACGCGGCGATCAGCTCGGCCTGCACGCTCGCGTCCTCGGTCTTGATGTCGTTCAGCCCGAAGATCGCACCGAGCACCTGTTCGGTGCCCGACCAGTTCGAGACGTCGCCGTAGTTGTGGAACTTGGACGGGTCCGAGAAGAAGCCCGGGTACCGGTTGTTCGTGTCGCGCCACGAGAGCGGATAGCCCGCCGGGTAGTTGTACGCGGGATAGCCCGGCGCGGTGCTCGTGAGCAGCGTGCCCATGTGATTGCAGACGACGTCGATCACGACGTACATGCCGCGCGCGTGGCAGTCGGCCACCAGGGCCTGCAGCTCCGCCTTCGTGCCCATGTGCGGCGCGATCGTGTAGAGGTCCTTGGCCGCGTAGCCGTGGTATTCACCGCCGGTGTTGATCACGACCGGCGAGATCCAGAGCGCGGTCACGCCGAGCATCTGCAGGTAGTCGAGCTTCTGGCGCAGGCCGGCGAAGTCGCCGCCGTGGGTCCGGTAGCCGTCCGCCGGCGCGTAGTTGCCCTCGACCGCGTCGTTCGCCGTGTTGCCGTTGAAGAACCGGTCGGTGACGACCTGGTAGATGACCTGGTCCTTCCACATCGGGCTCGGGGTGAGCGCGAGCGCGGGACGGACGGCGGCGGACAGCGCGAGGCACGCGAGCAGGGCGGCGAGGCCACCACGGAGGGAGAAGCGCACGGAGGTCTTTCGGGGGTGACGGCCGGGAACCGCTGGGGCGTCGAACGAGGCGCCGGAACGGCGGAAAGTGTAACAGGGCGCCCGCGAGGAAAGCGAAGAGGCGGGCCGTAAGCGCCCGGATGCCGTCCCGAGCGGGTCCGCTGGCCGGCCGCGCCGGAAAATGCGAGCGTGGCGCCATGACCCATTCCCCCTCCGAAGGCGTGATCCGCTTCGCGGTCGAGCACACGCAGGCCGCGCTGGAGCCGCGCGTGCACGGCGAGGCCGCGCGCGTGCTCGGGGCATGGCGCGAGATCCTCGCGCACCTGCGGCTGCTCGGTCGCGATCCGTCGCGCTACGACGGGCTCGGATTCGGCAACGTCAGCGCACGCGTGAGCCCGCTGGGCGGCGCACCGCAGGGCGCGCGGCCGTTCCTCGTGAGCGGTTCGCAGACCGGTGGGATCGTGCACGCGACCTTGCGCGACTTCTGCGTGGTCGAGCGCTGGGAGCTCGTGGCGAATCGCGTGACGAGCCGCGGCGAAGTGCCGCCGTCGTCCGAGTCGCTCACGCACGCCGCGCTCTACGACTGCTCCCCCGCCATTCGCTGCGTGCTGCACGCGCACTCGCCGGCGCTCTGGCGGCACGCGCGCGCGCTCGGCCTGCCGGTCACCGATGCCGGCGCGGCGAACGGGACACCGGCGATGGCGCTCGAGGTGCAGCGCCTGTTCCGCGACGGCGTGTTCGCGTCGCTCGAGATCGCCGCGATGGGCGGCCACGAGGACGGCATCCTCGTGTTCGGCGCCGACGCGAGCGAGGCCGGCGAAACGCTCGTGCGGCACCTGGCGCGCGCGCTCGCTCTGCCCGGACGGGCGGAGGGCGCGTCGTGAGGGTGCAGGGCCGCGACACTCGCGCGTGCTGGTGGGACGGCGACGCGATCGCGTTCCTCGACCAGCGCGCACTCCCCGCACGCGTCGAAGTCGCGTGGGCGCGCAGCGTCGAAGAAGCCGCGCGTGCGATCGAAGACATGGCGGTGCGCGGCGCGCCGCTCATCGGAGTGGTCGCGGGCTACGCGCTCGCGCTCGCGGCGCGGCGGGGCGGCGACCTCACCGCCGCGTACGACCGGCTCGCGCGCACGCGCCCCACGGCGATCAACCTGTGGACGGGACTGAACGCCGTGCGCTCGGCCGCGCCGGGCGCGGACGACATGCTCGCCGCGGCGCGCGCGTTCGACGACGCCGAGGTCGCAGCCGCCGAGGCGATCGGCACGCACGGCATGGCGCTCATGCGGCCGGGCATCCGCGTGCTCACGCACTGCAACGCCGGCTGGCTCGCCGTGCAGGACTGGGGCACCGCGCTCGCACCCGTGTACAAGGCGGCGCGCGCCGGACTCGCACCGTTCGTGTTCGTCGGCGAGACGCGGCCGCGGCTGCAAGGCGCGCGCCTCACCGCGTGGGAGCTCGCGCAGGAAGGCGTCGCGCACACCGTGATCGCCGACAACGCGGCCGCGCACTTCCTCCAGCGCGGCGAAGTGGACCTCGTACTCACCGGCGCCGACCGCGTGGCGGCGAACGGCGACGCCGCGAACAAGATCGGCACCTACACGCGCGCGCTCGCCGCGAAGGCGCACGGCGTGCCGTTCGTGATCGCCGCGCCGCTCAGCACGATCGACCGCGCGACACCCGACGGCGCGGCGATTCCCATCGAGGAGCGCGGCGCGGAAGAGGTGACGCACGTCGAGGGCGTGGACGAGCAGGGCGTGCTGCGCCGCGTGCGCGTGACGCCCGAGGGGTCGGCCGCGCGCAATCCCGGCTTCGACGTGACGCCCGCCGCGCTCGTCACGAGCCTGCTCACGGAGCGCGGCATCGTGCGCGCGTCGCGCGAGGGCATCGCGAGCCTGTTCGAGCGCGATTGAACTTCGCTCGCGGACGCGCGTGATACTTCGCGCCTTCGTACGTACACACTCCGGACGGGCGCGACGCCCGGCGGGAGCGCCGCCCCTCGGCGCGCAGCCTCGGCAGGAGTGTCGCGCGTGCACCAGCGGTGGTGGGCCAATCTCCTCGTCGGCGCCGACGCGCTGCGCATTCATCCGCTGCGCACGATGCTCTCGGTGCTCGGCATCCTGATCGGCTCGGCGGCGCTGGTCGCGACCATGGCGGTGAGCGACGGCCTCATGGTCTTCGTGCGCGACCGCGTGCAGCGCGAGCTGTCCGTGCAGGTCGTCACGTTGAGCCCGCGCCTGTCACGCTTCGAGGACGGCGAGTGGGTGCCGCAGCACGACTACCCCGTCTTCACGGACACCGACGCCGAAGCGCTGCTGCGGCACGCTCCCGGCGTGCAGTCGGCGACGCTCGTGCTGGGCGGCCGCGCGGAGGTGAGTCACCGCGGCGTGCGCCGGCACGCCTCCGTCACGTTCGGCACCGCCTCGCTTCCCGAGTTCGGGCAGCTGGACCTGGGCGCCGGACACTTCTTCAGCGCCGCCGAGGCCGAGCACAATCTGCCGGTCGTGGTGCTCAACTACGCGCTCGCGCGCGAGCTGCTGCCCGCGGGCGATCCGCTGTCGATGGTCGGACGCGAGGTGCGGCTCGAGCGGCGCACGCGCCGAGTCGTGGGCGTGCTCGCCGCGACCGGCTTCGAGAGCCGCGACGATCCCGCGCTCGCGGCGTTCGCGCCGCTGCGCTCGGCGCGCGCGATCCTGGCGCCGTCGCCGGGACGCCGCCTCGCGCCCACGATCCGGCTGCTCGCGCGCTCGCTCGAGTCGGTGGACTCGGTCGAGGACGACGTCCGCGACTGGCTCGCGCGGCGCTACGCGGACTGGCCGCGGCGCGTGACCGTGGCCGTGGGGCGCGAACAGCTCGAACAGGTCGAGCAGGCGTTCCTGCTCATGAAGGTGTTCGTCGGCGCGATCGTGGGGATTTCGCTGCTCGTGGGCGGCATCGGGATCATGAACGTGCTGCTCGCCGCCGTGACCGAGCGCACGCGCGAGATCGGCATCCGCAAGAGCGTCGGCGCGCGCCGTTCCGACATCATGGTCCAGTTCCTCGCCGAGTCGGTCGCGATCGCGCTCGCGGGCGCTTTCGCCGGGCTGCTGCTCGGACTGCTGCTCGCCGCCGGGGTGACCGCACTCTTCCGCGGCTGGGTCGGCGCACCGGTGTACCCCGTGCTCTCGTGGACCTCCGTGCTCGTCGCGACCGTGTCGTCGTCCGCCGTCGGGCTCGTGTTCGGCACCTATCCGGCACGGCGCGCCGCGCGGCTGTCGCCCGTGGTGGCGATCGCCCACGAGTGAGTCCCGGCATTTTCCCATTGCGGCGCGCGCACGGGCTCGTCTACATTGCGATCTCGCCGTGACGCGCAATGGTGCGCCTCCGGCCGAACCGAAAGGAGCGAACGATGACTGGAAGTGTGAGCGTCCTCCGTGCGTCACGCCCTTTCCGGACCCGCGACTAGCGCCCAGCGTACTGCCGCTCGCGCCTCGCGCCGCTCCGAAGAAAGGAGCGGCGTTTTCGTTTCCGCCGCCTCGTGACGCACGCGCGCACCGACCGTTCCCCGGGCGCCGCAACGTGCCCGCCGTTCCCGAACGTCACGCGAGGCTTCACACCATGTCGCTGGAATCCCTGGGCTGGAACGCCCGTTTCGAAGAGAGCTTCACCGTTCACCGGACCCGTGGACTCGTTCCCGCGCGCGTCGCACGCGAGGACCGCACCCGCCACGTGGTTCTCGACGAGAGCGGAGCCCGTCCCGCCGAGCTGGCCGGCCGGCTGCGGCACGAGGTGCGTTCGCGCGCCGAGTGGCCTGCGGTCGGCGACTGGGTGGCCGTGCGGCCGGGCGCCGCATCGCCGGCCATCATCGAAGCCGTGCTGCCGCGCACGAGTGCGTTCGTACGCGAAGCCGCCGGTGACGCGACCGAGGCGCAGGTCGTCGCCGCGAACGTGGACACGGTCTTCCTCGTGTCCGGGCTCGACCTCGACTACAACCCGCGCCGTATCGAGCGCTACCTCGCCGCCGCATGGGAGAGCGGCGCGACTCCCGTCGTGGTGCTCAACAAGGCCGACCTCGCGGAGGACCGCGACGCGCGAGTGGCCGAAGTCGAAGCGCTCGCCCCGGGCGCGACCGTGCTGGCGGTCTCCGCGCTCGAGGGCGAAGGCCTCGCCGCGCTCGCGCCGTGGCTGCTGCCCGGGCGCACGGTCGCGCTGCTCGGCTCGTCCGGCGTGGGCAAGAGCACGCTCGTGAACGCGCTGCTCGGGCGCGAGCGCCAGGCCACCGGCGCCGTGCGCGAGGACGACTCACGCGGGCGGCACACCACCACGCACCGCGAACTCGTCGCCCTGCCCGGCGGCGCGCTGCTGCTCGACACGCCCGGCATGCGCGCCCTGAAGCTCTGGGGCGACGAGGACGCCGTGGACGGTGCGTTCCCCGAGATCGTCTCGCTCGCGGAAGACTGCCGGTTCCGCGATTGCCGTCACGAGAGCGAGCCGGGTTGCGCCGTGCTCGCCGCCGCGGCGGACGGCTCGCTCCCGGCCGACCGGCTCGAGTCGTGGCGCAAGCTGCAGCGCGAGGCGCACTGGCTCGCGACGCGCATGGACGCACGGGCACGCGCGGCCGAGGAGGCGAAGTGGAAGGCGATCCACAAGTCGATGCGCGATCACCCGAAGGCCGGCCGGTGGAAGCGGTGAGCGGCGCTCAGCTCCGCCCCGCCGACACGGGCGGGCTCGTGATCGCGGCGCGCGCGGCATGCAGGAGTTGCGACGGGGTGAATGGCTTGGCGAGGAACGCTCCTGCCGAACCGATGAACTCCTGCGGCGCGCGCGCGTCGTCGGGGTAGCCCGACATGAACAGGAAGCGCAGTCCGGGCCGCGCGGCGAGCAGCCGCGCGGCCATCGCCGGACCGTTCAGGCGCGGCATGACCACGTCGGTGACCACGAGATCGATCGGCCCGGCGTGCTGCGCCGCGGCGGACACACCCCACTCGCCGTCGGCGGCCTCGAGCACGTCGTAGCCGGCGCGGCGGAGCGTCATGCACACGAGCGCGCGCACTCCGGGCTCGTCCTCGACCACGAGCAGCGTTCCGCTCTGGCCCGTGGATGCGGCGGGCGCCGGCGCGTCGGGCTCGGCGATCGGCTCGGCGGAGATCGGCAGCGCGATGCGCGCGGTGGTCCCGCGGCCGGGCGTGCTGTCGAGCCACACCGCGCCACCGCTCTGCTTGACGATGCCGTACACCGTGGACAGCCCGAGGCCGGTCCCCTGGCCGAGCGGCTTCGTCGTGAAGAACGGATCGAACGCGCGCGCCTTCACCTCCTCGCTCATGCCCTCGCCGTCGTCGCGCACGCTCAGGATCGCGCGCGGTCCGGCGCCGAGGTCGGCGTCGCCCGTCACGTTCGCGTCGAGGAACCGTGCGCGTTCGGTGCGGATCGTGATCGCGCCGCCGTCCGGCATCGCGTCGCGGGCGTTCACGAGCAGGTTGAGCAGCACCTGCTCGATCTGGCTCGGGTCCACGCGCACCCAGAGCGGCCCGGACGCATGCTCGATCACGAGCCGGTAGTCCTCGCCGATCAGCCGCCGCAGCATGCCTCCCATCTGGTCCACGACGAGTGTCAGGTCGAGCACGCGAGGGGACAGCACCTGTTGACGGCTGTACGCGAGCAGCTGACGCGTGAGCCGCGACGCACGGCTCGCGGCGTCGAGCACCTGTTCGGCGTGCGAATGCACCACGCCGCCGGTGGGCACTTCGGCCCGGATCGCGTCGGCGGCGCCGTAGATCACCGTGAGCAGGTTGTTGAAGTCGTGCGCCACGCCTCCGGCGAGCTTGCCGACGGCCTCCATCTTCTGCGACTGGCGCAGCTGCAGCTCCAGTTCCTTGCGCGCCGTGATGTCGGCCACGGCGCCGTCGAACGAGCGAATCTCACCCGCTTCGTCGCGCACCGTCGTGCCCGAGATCAGCCCCCAGAACGTGGTCCCGTCCTGCCTCCGGCACTCGACCTCTTCGTTCAGCCACTGCCCCTGCTCGCGGGCGAGCCGGCGCAGCTGCACACGGCGCTCGGGGTCCACGACGGTCGTGCCCAGCCGGAACCCGAGCATCTGCTCCGGGGACTCGAACCCGAAGAGCCGCGCGAGCCCGAGATTGGCGTACACCAGAACGCCTTCGGGGTCCGTGCGGAAGAGCCCTTCCTTCACGTTGCGATTGACGGCCTCGAGCAGGTCCTGGCTGCGGCGCAGCGCTTCGATTCGGCTCGCACGCTCGAGCGCGATTCCGGCGAGCGCCCCTGCGCGTTCGGCCAGAGCCAGCTCCTGCGGCTCGGGCTCCCGCGGCTCGGAGTGATAGACCGCACAAGTGCCGAGCACGGTGCCGGCCGCGCCCCGGATCGGTACCGACCAGCACGCGGCGAGCCCGAAGCCGTGAGCGAGATCTTTCCAGGGAGCCCACAGCGGACTCGTAGCGATCTCCCGAACGACCACCGTCTTTCCGTGGTAGGCCGCGGTGCCGCACGACCCCACTTCAGGCCCGATCTCGACCCCTTCGACCGCGGCGTTGTACGCGGCGGGCAGTGACGGCGCGGTGGCGACGTGCAGCCGCGTTCCGTCCAGCTCGATGATCGAACACATCGCGCCCGGCAGGAGATGTTCGAGACCGGCGACGATCGCGGCGTAGACCTCGCCGGGAGGGCGACCTTCGGCCACCCACTCGAGCACGGCGGCCTCGAACGCGATCGTGCGCTCGGCCCACTTCCGGCTGCTGATGTCGCGCACGACGGCCAGCACTTCGTCGTCGCCGTGGGGCACGCAGCGCGCCTCCCGCGCCAGCCGCATGCCGCCGACTGGGATTTCGTACTCGACGGTCACGGGCCCGCGTTCGGTCAGGGTGCGCTCGATCGCTTCGCGAAACAGGCGCGCGTGCTCGGGAGAAACGAAGTCGTCGAGACTGCGACCGATCAGTTCGTCGCGAGGCGCGGGGGTGCGCATGCCCGGCGGGATCGAGACGTCGAGGAAGACTCCGTCGCGCCGGAGGCGATAGGTCAGATCCGGCAGCGCCGACTGCATCGAGCGGCGGAGGGCGTCGCTGCGCATCTCGCGCGACTCGGCTTCGCGCCGCTCCGAAATGAGCGCCCCGAAGGCGAGAGGCACCGCGAGGAAGGAGAGCTCGAACAGCTGCACGGCCGTGTGGCGCTGGCTCTTGACGACGTCGAGGAACGGGCCGTGCCCTGCGGACGTCGCGAGCGAGACCACGAGAGCGGCGAGTGCGCTCGCGAACGCCGTGGCGCGGACACCGAAGCGCGCCGCGGCGTACATCACGAGCGGAAGCATCAACAGGTGGAGCCACAGGATGCCGATCGTTCCCGGTGGCACGTTGTCCAGCGTCGCCAGAATGAGCGCGACGATGCCGGCGCTCGACACGAGCAGCCGTCCGGCGAGTCCTGCGGTCCATTCGCGCCGCGGAAGGCGAAGCCACGTGAGCGCGACGGGAACGATCGCGAGCACGCCGAGCGCGTTCATGCGCCACCAGGCGTCCCAGTCCGAATAGAAGGGGACGGCGGGATTCGGCCACACGTACATGCGAGCGATGTACGAGAAGAACAGGCTGCCGAACGGGGCGATCGCCGCGGTCGCGAGCAACGCGCCCACGTCGCGCAGGCGCGCGCAGTCCGTGTCGAACCGCAACCGGCGCAGCAGGTAGGCGCCGAGCAGCGCTTCGCATGTGCTTCCGGCCGCTCCGGGCCATGCCTGGCCCCACTCGTACTGCAGCAGAAGCCGCTGCAGGATCGTGACGCCCGCCACCACCCATGCCGCGCGCGCACCGAGCAGGTACACGCCCGCGATCGCGACACCGCTGGGCAACCAGATGATCGCCTCGTCGAAAACCTGCGACGGGCGCTCGCGCAGGACGACGGCGGCGAGCAGCAGAACGCCGAAGCTCACCCAACGTCCGACTTCCAGCAGGCGCGACCGGCTCAAGGGGGTCTCCCGGGACACCTTTCCGAAAGTGAGGTGCGGAGCCCATGCGACGACGGCGCATCGTAACCGAACCGATGTGCACGGGGCAGGGTTCTTCCGGACCATGCTGTTGAGAGCAAGTCAATTGGCCAGCCCAGTTTTGACAAGTGATCTGGCCACTTTCGACGTCGACGTCAGCGAGCGCCTGCTCTGGCGATCCCCGAGGGCGGCTCGATCCTGGTGATGAGTCGCGGGCCCTTGAGCACC
>JACRIW010000030.1 GCA_016215625.1 Candidatus Eiseniibacteriota bacterium
CGCAGGCGCACGCGGCGGCGAGCGCCGCACGCAAGGAGCGGATCGAGGGCATTCGGTCTCCGCGGTTCCAGCACTGCCTCGGGGGCGAACGCAGGACCGTCGAGATGTGGACGAGCTGTTGGCCAACGATGTGAAGGCAGTCAACACGTCCCGAGTCGTCGATAAGGCTACCAACCGTTCCCACATGGGGTCCACCCGGAAGGCCGGGAATGGGCCGGGCTTGTTGCACGATTGGCAAAGCTCGTACGGCAAGAAGAAACGCCCGGGGTCGGACGGCGACCCCGGGCGTTGCTTTCGAAGCGAACGACTAGCGGACGCGAGCCTTCAGCTGGCCCCACGTCGTGGTGCTCACCGGCGTCGGGTTGACCGACTCGAGGAACAGCACGGCGTCGTCGTAGTCCATGTCCGAGCTGGCGACCGGGGAATCTTCCCAGCACAGCCACCACGAACCCGAGTTGAAGCCGTTGCCGGCGTACGTCAGCGCCTGCGCGGCGCTGCCCGCGTTGCGGACGTCCTGCGAGTAGAACAGGCCGCCGGGACCCGACAGGTAGTAGCCGAAGTTGGTGCGATCGGCGCCGAGGTACGTCGTCGTGCCCTGGAGCGCGGCGTTGGCGTCGAACAGGTTCACCACGACGCGCGTGGGGAAGTTGCGGAACGAAGCCGTCGCGAACCAGCCCGTGGCGGCAGCGCCCGGGAACACCTGGTAGAGCGCCGGGGAGCCCGCGGCCGCGTTGTAGATGCCGATCGTGTTGCTCGCGGCGTTGCCGGCGAGTTCGATCTGCAGCGAGAACGTGGAGTTGTTCGACACCGTCGTGGACCACGACTGCACGGCGTTCTGGTCGGTGAGCACGTTGATGCTCTCACCCTGGCTGTTGAGGTAGCCCTGCAGCGATCCGCCGCTCACGGCGATCTGCGGGACGCGAAGCGCCGCGAAAGCGGAGCTGGTCAGCGCGACGAGCATCGCGGCGCTGAAGACAAGGGTCGCAACACGCTTCATGATTCGGCCTCCCGATTTAATGAGTGGTGGGGCATTGGTCGGCGCGGGGGGCACCGGTCCGTGCAGGTGGATGGATTCCCCTGACCGGACGTCGACTCGAAGAAAATAGCACGGCCGACGAACTTTCCAACGGAAAGAAATGTGTTGGGCGACACTTTTTGTTCAAAATCCTTGTCAGCCCCCCCCTCGAACCATCAATCTCATGTGTCGGCAGCGTCCTGGCCCCCCGCCTTCGGCAGGCCTGCGTCCCCCGCGAGGGAGGCGCATGTCTGTTCGAGTCCGTGACTTGCCCCTACTGCGGTTTCACTTCGTGCTCGACTCGCTTCGCCGCCTGCGGAGGTCATGGTGCCGTTCACGCCCGGCCGACCCGTCCAAAAAAAACTTCTCGCGGCGCTCGCCGTGGCGCTCCTTTTCTCGAGCGTCGGGCCGCGTTTCGCCTCCGCGGCGATCCAGGTCGCGCTCTCGCCGGCGCTGCAGACGGTCGCGCCCGGCGGCGAGTTCGACGTGCGCATCGAGATCCCCTCGTCGGGTTCGGCGTTCAACGCCTATGAAGTGGTGGTGCAGTACGACCCGGCAGCGCTCACGTTCCTGCCGAAGTCCCCGACGACGCTCCAGCAGGGCGCGCTCATGCTCGGAGGGTGCGCACCGGCGAGCACGTTTCACCTCTTCACCGCCGGTGGTGACAGCCTGCGTGTGACGAACTCGCTCCTCTGCAACGGCGGCTCGCTCACCGGGCCGGGCAACCTCTACACGTTGCGCTTCCGTGCGTCGAACACTCCGCAGGTCACCTCCCTGTCCGTGCGCTTCAAGGAGTTCTTCTCCGCGGGCCTGCTCGTCACGCCCGTCAGCGCGACCGGCTGCCAGGTCGGCATCGGCATTCCGCTCGACGTGCCCGCCCGCGAGAGTGGTGCGCTGCGCGTGCAGGCCGAGCCGAATCCCGCCTGGGGGAGCGTGCGCCTGACGATCGGCGGTGACGTCGCGGGGCCGCGCGACGTGGATGTGCTGGACGTCTCGGGGCGCGCGGTGCGACATCTCGCGCGCGGACTGAACGCGCCGTCGGGTGGCACGTCGCTCGTGTGGAACGGCACCACCGACTCCGGCGCGCGCGTCCCCGCCGGCATCTACCTCGTCCGCGTGCGCAGCGGCGCCGAAACGCGCTTCACCCGCATCGCGTGGCTGCCGTGATCGTCCGCCTCCGCACGTTCCGGCGCCTCGCCGCGCTCGCCCTCGTCGCGCTGGCCTGCCTGCCCGCGGTCGCGGCGGCGCAGACCGTGCGCACGGACTTCTTCGTCACGAACGGGCAGGTGAACTCGCAGGTCGTGCGCGACGGCGTGCTCTACGTGGGCGGCTCGTTCTCCCAGGTCGGCGCGGTCACCGGCGCGGGCCTGCCGATGGACTCGACCACGGGCCTGCCCGATCCGGGCTTCCCGCGCGTCACCGGCATCGTCTACGCCGCCGAGAGCGACGGCGCCGGCGGCTGGTTCATCGGCGGGCAGTTCACGTCCGTCGACGGCGTCGCGCGCAACAACCTCGCGCACGTGCTGGCCGATCATTCCGTGGATTCGTGGAACCCGGGCACGAACGGCGCGGTGCGCGCCATGGCGCTCTCGGGCTCGCAGCTCTTCGTCGGCGGCGACTTCACCGTGCTCGGCTCGACCTCGCGCACGCGCGCGGGCTGCGTGGATGTGACGACCGGCGCCGTGACCGCATGGAACCCGAACGCGAACGGCACGGTGCGAGCGCTGCACTTCTCGGCGAGCGGCTGGATGATCGTGGGCGGCCAGTTCACGAACATCGGCGGTCAGGCGCGAAACCGCATCGCCGAACTCAACCTCACGAACGGCGCCGCGAACACGCTGTGGAACCCGAACGCCAACTCGTCGGTCTTCGCTCTCGAGGTCGTGGGCAACGTGCTCTACGTCGGCGGACAGTTCACGAGCATCGGCGGCCAGTCGCGAAGCCGGCTCGCGGCGCTCAACCTCACGACGGGCTCGGCGCTGGCGTGGAATCCTTCGCTGAGCGGCACCGTGAACGCCGTGGTGAGCGACGGCCCGACGATCTACGTGGGCGGCGCGTTCACCACCGTGGGCGCGGTCATGCGCAACCGTGTCGCCGCGGTGGACTCGGTCACCGCTCTCGCGACGGCATGGAATCCCAACGCCGGTTCCACCGTGCAGACGCTGTTCCTGTCGGGCGAGTCCGTCTACGTGGGCGGAGACTTCCTCAGCATCGGCGGGCAGTCGCGCAGCCGCATCGCGCAGCTCGACCGCACGACCGGCCTCGCGACCGCGTGGAATCCGAGCGCGTTCAACACGGTCCACGTGATCTCGGCCGCGATGCCCGAGGTGTTCGTCGGCGGCGCGTTCACCGCGGTGGGCGGCGTCACGCGCAACAATCTCGCCGCGGTCGACATGGTCACCGGGCAGGTGACCGCCTGGAATCCGGACGCGAACAACCAGGTCCAGACGCTGCTCGCCGGCCCCGGTTCGTTGTACGCCGGCGGAAACTTCACGCTCGTGGGCGGGCAGGTGCGCAACAGCATCGCGGCGCTCGACTGGGCGACGGGCGCGCCGACCGCGTGGGACCCGAACGCGAACGGCCAGGTTTCGGCGCTCGCGCGATCGGGCGCCACGATCTACGCGGGCGGGTTGTTCACCAACATCGGCGGCCAGCCGCGGGCGAACGCCGCCGCGCTCGATTCGAGCACCGGCCTCGCGCGCGCGTGGGCGCCCGAGCCCGACGACCAGGTCTTCGTGATCGACGCCTCCACGCCGGTCGTGTATCTCGGCGGAAGCTTTCTCTCGGCGGGCGGCCAGGCGCGCACGTTCCTCGCGGCGGTGGACAGCGCCAGCGGTCTCGCCACGAGCTGGAACCCGAACGCCGACGGCACGGTGCGCGCGATCACCGCGACCTGCGACCGCGTCTACGTCGGCGGCTTCTTCACTTCGATCGGCGGCGCCACGCGCAATCGTCTCGCGGCGCTGAATCCTTCGACGGCCGCGGCGCTCGCGTGGGACCCGAACGCCGACGGTCCCGTCTTCGCGCTCACCACCGCGCCTGGCGCCGTCTACGTGGGCGGCGTGCTCACCTCGGTCGGCGGCCAGTCGCGCAGCCGCGCCGCGGCCGTGCATCCGGTCACGGGGGCGGTCACGTCGTGGAACCCGTCGCCGAACGGCACCGTGCGCACGATCGCCGTCGGGCCTTCGGACGTGGCGCTCGGTGGCGCCTTCACGGGTCTCGGCGCCGTCGCGTCCGGCAACCTCGCGGCCGTCTCGCCCGACGTCACGATCTCCTGCCCGGTCTTCGCCCTCGGGCCGGCGCTCACGCCGCAGGGCGTGGTCTCGACCGCGTACTCGCTCGTGCAGACGGTCTCGGGTGGAACCGCGCCCTACTGCTGGAGCATCGCTTCGGGCGCGCTGCCCGGCGGGCTCGTGCTCGACGGCTCGACCGGCGCGATCTCGGGAGCGCCCACGGCGGCGGGCGTGAGCAACGTCACGTTCGTCGTGCGCGACGTCAACGGCTGCACGGGCACGGTGACGCGTTCGTTCGTGATCGCGAACGAGCCCGCCGTGACCGCGGTCGTGCCGCAGGCGAGCGGGCTGTGCCTCAATCCCGCGGCCACCTGCGTCGCGATGCCCTTCACGCTCACGCGCGGTGAGTCCACGCCGCTTCGCGACGTGACCGTCACGTTCCACATCGAAGGCGCCAAACTCGCGCTGTGCGCCCCGGGGCCGGTGAGCGCCAGCTTCCACGCCGGCAACTGGGCCGCGGGCTTCCCGAACATGTCGTTCTCGGCCGTCTCGAACGGCGGCGGTTCGTTCACCGTGCGCCAGGCCATCTCGAGCGGCGCCTGCGGACCGACCACGGGCGGCACGCTCTTCACCGTGGACCTCAAGTCGCTCGGCTTCGACGGCACCGCGAGCGTCACGCTCGACGAAGTCGTCGTGCTCGCCTGCAGCGGCACGCCGCTCGCGGTGGATCTCGGCTCGCCCGGCGTGATCACTGGTTCGACCACGCCGATCGTCGTCTCGCCCACGTCGTTGCCGAACACGCTCACGGGCGTCGCGTACACGCACACGATCAGCGCGGCGCCGTCGTCGCCCGGCACGACGTTCGCCGTCACCGCGGGCACGCTGCCTCCGGGACTCACGCTCTCGAGCGCGGGCGCCCTGAGCGGCGCGATCACCGCGGCGGGCACCGACACGTTCACGATCACCGCGACCGATGCGGGCGGCTGCACGGGTTCGCGGCAGTACATCGTCACCGCGGACTGCCCCGCGATCGCGGTGGCGCCGGCCACGCTTCCGGACGGCGCCGTGGGTTCCGCCTACTCGTACACGCTGTCGGCGACCGCCGGCACGGCGCCCTTCGCGTTCTCGGTGGTCTCGGGCGCGCTGCCCTCGGGGCTCACGCTTTCCGCGGGCGGCGTGCTTTCGGGCACCCCCGACGCCGCGGGTCAGTCGCTCTTCCGCGTCGGCGTCACGGACACGACCGGTTGTTCGGCCAAGCTCGACTACGTCTTCGACGTGTTCCCCGTCGCGCCCGTCTCGACCATCGCCGCCGCGCCGGGACCGATCGCGATCTCGAGCGCGAACCCGTGCGTGACCGTGCCCGTCGTGTACACGCGCGGTGAGTCCGCGCCGGTGCGCGGCGTGAAGGTCACGCTGCAGCTCGATCCCGCGATGCTGCAGCTGTGCACGCCCGCGCATCCCGAGTCGAGCATCACGCTCGGCTCGTGGGCGGACGGCTTCCCGAACACGATCCTGCAGGTGCTCGCGCTGGGTGGCGGCGCCTACCAGGTGGACCTCGTCACGCTCGGCCTGCCGTGTGGCATCACCACCGGCGGCACGCTGTTCGACGTGCACGTCGCCGCGGCCGGTCCCGACGGTGACGCGCTCATCGGCGTGACCGCCGTGAAGTCGCGCGACTGCGACAACACGCCCGTGCCCGTCATGGCCGGCCCGCAGGACACCGTGCGCGTGCAGTACGCGCCGCTCGCGATCGCGCCCGCCACGCTCCCGAACGCGCTCGCGGGCGTGGCCTATTCGCAGTCGCTCACCGCGTCCGGCGGCATCGGTCCCTACACGTTCTCGATCGTCGCGGGCGCGCTGCCCGCCGGGCTCACGCTCGACGCCGCCGGACTGCTTTCGGGCGTCGCGACCGTGACGGGCTCGTTCTCGTTCACCGCGGGCGCGTCCGACGCGGGCGGCGTGCCCGGCACGCGCGCGTACACGCTGTCGGTCGCGTGTTCGCCGATTTCCGTGACGCCGTCCTCGCTGCCGGTCGCGCAGGTCGGCGTGCCGTACTCGCAGACGCTCGCCGCCACGAGCGCGCTCACGCCCGTCACCTGGAGCATCACCTCGGGCGCGCTGCCCTCGGGCCTCACGCTGTCGCCTTCGACCGGCGAGATCGCGGGTACTCCGCTCGCGGCGGGCTTCGCGTCGTTCACCGCGACCGCGACCGACCCGGCCGGCTGCACGGGCTCCGAGAGCTACGGCCTTTCGGTGTTCGTCGATCCCGCCGCGTCGAACGTCGCCGCACGCACGAACGGCCTGTGCCTGTCGTCCGTGCATCCGGCGGTCTCGGTGCCCTTCCGTCTCACGCGCGGCGAGACCGCGCAGGCGCGCGGCGCGAGCGTGACGTTCACGCTCGAGACCTCGCTGCTCGAACTCGTCACGCCCGGCTCGCCCGCGAGCAGCATCCACGCCGGTTCGTGGCTGCTCACGTACGGCAACCGCACGTTCTCGGTCGTGGACAACGGCGGCGGCTCGTACACCGTGAACTACGCGCTCACCGGCGCGCCGTGCGGCCCCGACACGGGTGGCGTGCTCTTCACCGTGGACGTGCAGGCGGCCGCGGGCGACGGCATCGGCCACCTGACCGTGACCAGCGTGAACGCGTGGGACTGCGCGGGCCTTCCGCTGCCCGTCGTGCCCGGCGCGATCGCCGCGCTCGCGGTGAGCCACACGGCGCCGCCCGCGATCCAGAACCTCGTCGCCACGCAGGTGGCGAACGGCAACGACGGCTCCGGCCGCACCGGCATCACGGTCACCTGGAGCACGGCCGAAGCCGGCCGCGTCGCGCTCTACCGCGCGCCGTTCGGCACGTGGCCCGAGTACGACGACGACGGCGGCGTCACGCCGGACTCGTCGCTCGCACCGTCCGCGCCGTGGGCGCTCGTGAGCGCGAACGCGGTTTCCGGCATCGTGGACCATCCGCCGGTGCGCGGCTTCTGGCACTACGTCGCGTTCTTCACCGACTCGTGCGGCAACACGTCGGCGGTCTCGAACCTTTCGCGCGGCGCGCTCGACTACCACCTCGGCGACGTCTCGAATCGCGTGACCGCGGGCGCAGGTGACAACCGCGTCGCGCTCGAGGACGTTTCGCTGCTCGGCGCGCACTACGGCATCTCGGGCGCGACGCTCGTGACCGACGGCGTCGCCTACCTCGACGTGGGCCCGACGACCGACGGCCTGCCGACGTCTCGCCCGCTCACCGACAACGTGATCGACTTCGAGGACCTGCTGATGTTCGCGCTCGACTTCCGCGCGGTGTCCGCGCCGCAGGACGGCGCGCGTCCCGCCGGGGCGGCTTCGGCGAGCGAGGTGTTCGCGGTCGAGGCGCCGTCGTTGGTCGAGGCGGGGCAGACGTTCGAGGCCGCGCTCACGCTCGAAGCGGGCGGCGGCATGCAGGGCTTCTCCGCCGGGCTCCTCTGGAATCCGGAAGTGGTCACACCGCTCGCGACGGTGAGCCGCGGCTTCGTCGAGGGCCAGGGCGGCGTGCTCTTCTCGCCGAAGCCCGGCCGCGTGGACGCCGCGCTGCTCGGCCGCCGCGCGAGCGGAGTGGAGGGTTCGGGCGAAGTCGCCCGCGTGCGCTTCAAGGCGCTGCGCGAGGGCGATCCCGGCATCCGCTGCGCCGACGTCGTGGCGCGCGACGCGAACAACCGCACGATCGAGCCTGCGCGTCTCGCGCGCGAGGTGCGCGAACTCGTGCCCGGGCGCACGGCGCTGCTCGCGCCGGCGCCGAACCCGGCGCGCGGTGCGTCGCTGCTGTCGTTCGCGCTCGCACGCTCGGGCCCCGTGGACCTGTCGCTCTACGGCGTGGACGGTCGCCGCGTGGCCACGCTCGCGCACGGCACGTATGCTGCCGGCATGCACCACATCGACTGGCGTGGCGACTCCGGCGGGCGCGGCACCGTGGCGCCCGGCGTGTACTGGCTGCGGCTCGAGACGAGCGGCGAGAAGTTCACGCGCCGGCTCGTGGTGCTCCGTTGATGCAGCGCGCGCCGCTCGCGGGCGGCTTGCTCGTACTGCTCACTCTGGTCGCGCTCGGCGCCGCATGCGCGGGAGCGCCGCAGGCGCCGCAGGCTCCGCAGGGTGCGCGCGCGGAAAAGCCGCCGGCCCTGATTCCTTCGCCGCAGCCGGTGCCCGGACAGACGCCGCACCTCATGGACTTCATGGATCCGCCGGGCACGAAGCAGGTGCTCCGGCCGTTCATGCTCCACGCCGACCTGTGGACCAACGGCATCGACCAGCGCGCGAAGCTCGACACGGTCGTCTACGCGCTCGAGAACGGCGCGCGCACCTGCCGCGTGACGAACGCCGACAGCCTGTGGGCCGTGGACTACACGTGGATCTATCCGCACAGCGTGTTTCCCGAGCGGTGGTACGACGCCCGGCAGCTGCTCGCGGCGGCGGACTCCCT
This sequence comes from Candidatus Eiseniibacteriota bacterium, assembly GCA_016215625.1. Lineage (GTDB taxonomy): Bacteria > Eisenbacteria > RBG-16-71-46 > RBG-16-71-46 > RBG-16-71-46 > CAIXRL01. The sequence goes on from JACRIW010000030.1 coordinate 8,702, forward strand.
CCGGGTACCGGACGACGCGGTGATCCAGTTCACGTTCGGCACGTGCCGCATCGGCGTGCGCGCAGCCACTTACGAGCAGGCGCGCGCCGAAGCGCTGCGGCTGTGGCCCGAGGACATTCCCGTGCGGCTCGCCGGGCGGCTCAAGCTCAAGGTGGATCGCGCCAAGAAGGCGCTCCGGGGCGAGCCGGCCGAGTAACCATGGCCCGCCGCGGCCCACCTCGCCGCCGGAGCCCGCACGACTCCTGTTGGAGTGCTGCCGCCGCCGCCGTATCCTGCCGCCGTCCCCCTCGGCGGAGGTAATCATGTCGCCCACGCGCATCGGCCGCGAAGTTCTCGGAGACCTCGCCGCCTCGTCCCGTCTCGAATGGCTGGTCACGAACGGCATCGGCGGCTACGCCGCCGGCACCGTCGGCGGTTCGCTCACGCGCCGCTACCACGGACTTCTCATCGCCGCGCGCAAGCCCCCGGTCGAGCGCACGCTGCTGCTCGCGAAGCTCTCCGAACGCCTGCAGGTGGACGGCGAGTGGATCGAGCTCGACTGCAACCACTGGCACGGCGGCTCGACGAGCCCGCTCGGCCACCTGCACCTCGAATCCTTCGCGCTCGAGGGCGCGGTGCCCGTGTGGACCTGGGCGGTCGGCGACACGCGTCTCGAGAAGCGCGTCTGGATGGAGCAGGGGCACAACATCACGTACGTGCAGTACCGGCTCGTTTCGGCGCACGCGCCGGTGACGCTTGCGCTGCGCGCGTTCGTGGATCATCGCGATCATCACGAGACCACGTCGCTCGGTGAAGCCGAGGCGGTGGTCGAGCACGTCACCGGCGGGCTCGAGATCAAGATGGGCGCGGACACGATGCCGCTGTGGCTGTTCGCCGACGGCGCCGAGTGCCGCCCCGCGCACGTCTGGTACCGGCACTACACGCTCGCGGTCGAGACCGAGCGCGGGCTCGACGACGAGCAGGACCTGCTGCTCGCGGGCGAGATCACGCGCACGCTCGAACCCGGCGAGGCGTTCACGGTGGTCGCGAGTACGCGTCACGACTCCGGCCGCGGCGCGCTGTCGATCGCGAGCGCGCTGCAGCGCCGCCGCGCGCACGAGAAGCAGCTGCTCGACACCTGGGCGAAGGCACAGGGCAAGCGTGCGAAGGACGCGCCCGAGTGGATCCGCCAGCTCGTGCTCGCGGCCGACGCGTTCGTGGTCGAGCGGGCGCGCACGAACGGCGACGACCTCGTCATGGGCGCTTCGGGTTCGCCGCGCAGCATCCTCGCGGGCTATCCGTGGTTCACCGACTGGGGCCGCGACACGATGATCGCGCTGCCGGGCCTGCTGCTCACGACCGGGCGCCACGAACTCGCGCGCGCGGTGCTCACCACCTTCGCGGCGCACGTGGACCGCGGCATGCTTCCGAACATGTTCCCGGACGACGGTTCGCCGCCCGAGTACAACACGGTGGATGCCGCGCTGTGGTTCTTCCAGGCGGTGCAGTCGTACCTCGACGCGACCGACGACCAGTCGCTGCTCGAGCAGGTCTATCCCGCGCTCGAGGACATCGGTGCATGGTACGAGCGTGGCACGCGCTTCGGCATCGGCGTGGACCCGCGCGACGGACTCGTGACGCAGGGCGCCGACGGCGTCGCCCTCACGTGGATGGACGCGCGCGTCGAAGAGTGGGTGGTCACCCCTCGCCGCGGCAAGCCGGTGGAGATCAACGCGCTGTGGTTCGCCGCACTCGCGGCCATGTCGCGCTTCGCGCGCAAGCTCGGCCGTCCGCACGAGGCGTACGACGCGCTCGGGCGCCGCGTGGGGCTCGCGTTCGGCAAGTTCTGGAACGCCGAGAAGAAGTGCCTGTTCGACGTGCTCGACACGCCGTCCGGCCCGGACGCTTCGGTGCGCCCGAACCAGATCTTCGCGGTGTCGCTGCCCGACACGCCGCTCGACGCGGCGCAGCGGCGCGCCGTCGTGGACGCGGTCGGACGCCACCTGCTCACGTCGTACGGCCTGCGTTCGCTCGCGCCCGGCGAGGCCGGCTACCGCCCGCGCATGGTGGGCGACCGCCGCATCCGCGACGGCGCGTACCACCAGGGCACGGTGTGGACGTGGCTGCTGCCGCACTACGCGCTGGCGCATTTCCGCGCGTACGGCGACCGCGACGCCGCGCTCGCCGTGCTGCAGCCGTACTCCGACCTCATGCACGCGATGGCGGTGGGCACGCTGCCCGAAGTCGCCGACGGCGACGTGCCGCACACCCCGCGCGGCTGCTTCGCGCAGGCGTGGACCGTGGGCGAGACGTTGCGCGCGTGGCACACGCTGGCCGAGGCGAAGCCGAAGACTCCGGCGCGCGTGCGTGCGGCTTCACCCAAGCGCGCGAAGAACGCCGTGGCGGCGCACGCCTGACGCGGCCACGAACGGCTGGAGCGCTCCCGCTCCCGGCCGATACCCAGCGGGGCGCCCGCCGTCCGGGTGGGCGCCCCTTGCATTCGACAGACGAGGACTCGAGATGACCGTCCCCTCCGGCCGTTCGCTCCCACGCCGCGCCCTCGCCGTGCTGCTCGCGTTCGCCGTACTGGCGCCGCTCGCTTCGGCGATGCTCACCGGCGCGCGCAAGCGCGACGTCCTTCCGACCATCGTGTTCGTGCAGCGCAACGACGTGCCCGGCTCCGGCATCGTGCCCGGCGTCGGCCCCGCCGGGCGCTCGATCGTCACCGGCGGCCGGTTGGTCGTGCGCGAGAGCGACGGCCGCATGCATCCACTCGTCGCCGACGGGCGCTTTTACGACGTGGCCGATCCCGCCGTGTCGTACGACGGGCGCTGGGTCGCGTTCGCCGCGGTGACGGCGCGCGACAGCGCGTGGCGCCTGTGGGTGTGCGACGCCGGCGGTCGCGACGTGCGCGCGCTCACGCGCTCCGACCGCCCCGCCGCGGCCGGCCCGGCGAAGTTCGCCCGCTACGACGACTTCGATCCCTGCTGGCTGCCCGACGGGCGCGTCGTGTTCGCGAGCACGCGCTATCCGCTGCTCTCGCAGCAGGGCCCGGTCGCGAGCAACCTGTTCGTCGTGAACGCCGACGGATCGGGGCTCACGCGCATCACGACCGAACGCCAGGGCGGGGAAGAGCCGAGCGTGGATCCCACCGACGGACGGCTGCTCTACGCGCGCTGGTTCTTCAACCGCTATCGAGCGGCGGACAACACCGCGGGCATCGTCGCCGGTTTCGAAGGAGCGATGAGCGCCGACACGGTGGACCTCTGGCACGCGGGCGGGATCGAGTACGACGGCGATCACCTGCGACTGGCGGGCGGCGAGCCGCGCACGCGCACCGGCCAGCAGGCGTACCAGCCGATCATGCTCCGCGACACGACGTTCGTGGGCGTGCGCGCCGAGCGCACGAACCTCATGCGTTCGGGACGGCTCGGGCTGCAGGCGTTCGCGAAGCGCTTCGGCGCCGCTCGGCCGCTGTTCGGCTTCGGAGCGGCGCAGGGCTGGTCGGCGTGCGCGCCGCTCGCGCTGCCCGACGGCCGCGTGCTCTTCAGCATGGACGAACACGGCACGGGCAACTTCGATCTCTACGTGTGCGAGGCGAGCGGCGCCGGCCTGCAGCAGGTCACGCAGGCGCCCGGCACGCTCGAACTCGACGCCGCGCTGCTCGCGCCGCGCCCGCTGCCGCCGCCGCCGCTGTACGGCAAGGGCTGGCCCGATCCGGCCGACGCCGCGCCGCGCACGACGGTGGACGCCGTGCGCGCGGACGAGCGCACATCGCGCTTCGACTGCTTCAACGTGTTCACCAACGCCGACGTGGACGCGCCGTTCCCCGACGGCCTGCCGGTGCAGCGCGGACTGCGCATCCGGTTCTACACCGCGATGCCGCGGCCGGACGCCGAGGGCGCGGACTCGCTCGTGCTGCTGCGCGAGACGCCCGTCTCGCCGCAGGGCGGGGTGCACGTGGACACCGCGCCGAGCGACCTGCCCATGTTCGAGCAGATCGTGGACGCGAGCGGGAAGGTGCTGCGCTCGGCCTCCGGCCCCACGCACGTCGCGGGCTTCAACTGGACGCGCCCGGGCACGGGCACCAAGTGCGTTGGCTGCCACGCCGGGCATTCGGCGCAGCCGGTCGCGGTGAGCGCGGGCGACGCGGAGTGGTTCAACGCCGCGCCCAGCGCGCACGCGACCGCCTCGAGCAGCCAGCGTGAGGGCACGGGCCCGGCCGCACTCGTGGACCGCCGGACACGGGGTGAACTCACCCAGGTGGCGTGGCTCGCGGACACGAGCGCCGCGCAGTGGGTGCGGCTCCAGTGGCAGGAAATCATGGAGACGCGCGCGGTCGTCCTTTATGCTCTGCGCGGCAAAACCAAGGAAGGCGGGCCATGGCGCGTGCGGCGCGGCGAGCTCGTCTTCTTCCAACAGGGCCGGGAAGTGGGGCGGGTGCCCGTCGCGCGCGAGTTGTCCGCGGAGGGAACCCGTTTCGATTTTCCGCCCGTTCGCATGGACGCGCTGGAGTTCCGGCCCACCGTGGTGGACGGAAAGCTGCGCGGACGGCCGATCACCGGTCTCGCCGAGATCACCACCTCGTCTCGACTCGCCTGGGAGTAACGCATGCGCCGCCTCGGATCTTCCTGCTTCGCCGGATTCCTGCTCGGAGTTCTCGCCCTGGTCCCCGCCGCCGTCTCGGCGCAGGGATTCCAGGCGGTCACCACCAAGGACGGCACCGACGTGTGGGCCGTCGGCGACGCGGGCGTCGTGTACCGCTCGCTCGGCGGCGGAACGACCTTCGCCCAGTCGCAGCTCGGCATCCGCACGCTGCGCGCCATCGCGCACCGCGGGCTGGGCGTGATCGTCGTCGGGGACTCGGGCTACGTGTTCCGCAGCACCGACAACGGGCTTTCGTTCGCGACGCAGGCGATCGCGGGGGCGCCCGTGCTGCGCGCGGTGACGCTCGCGAGCGCGACGCGCGCCTACGCGGCCGGCGACGGTGGCGCCGTGCTGCGCAGCGACGACGCCGGCGCCACGTGGACGCCGCAGTCGAGCGGCACCGTGCAGACGCTCCACGCGTTGTCGTTCACGGACGCCGACCACGGCATCGCGGTGGGCGCCGGCGGCACGCTGATCGTGACGAACGACGGCGGAGCGAACTGGACCACGCAGCCGCTCTCGACCACGAACACGCTCTACGCGATCGCGCGCAACGGTTCGACCGTCTGGCTCGGCGGCGCGGCGAGCACGCTGCTCAAGAGCACGAACGGCGGCGGGAGTTTCTCGAGCGTCAGCCTGCACACCGACCATCGGCCCGACGTGCGCGCGCTGTCCGCGCCCGCGGCCAGCGAGATCTGGGTCGGTGGTGGCGGCGGATTCGTGCGCCGCAGCGTGGACGGCGGCACGAACTGGACGTTCCCCATCCACGAGCAGTACGGCCCGACGAGCGGCATCGCCTTCACGTCGGGCGCCGGTTTCGCGGTCTCGAGCACGAACCGCATCGTGACGCGCTGGAACGGCGGCTCGTCCATGCTCCTGCCGACCGGTGCGACGGTCGCGCGCGCGTGGGCCAAGACCATGGGCACCAGCGGCACGCAGATCATCCGCGGCCGCACGCTCGCCGTGCATCCGCTGCAGCGCGACGTGATCTACGACTGGAGCGGCGACTCGCTCTACCGCTCGCCCGACGGCGGCGAGACGTGGCGGTTCGTGCGGCGCGTCAACAACAACGGCCACGCGAACGCGTTCACGATTTCGCCCAAGGACACCCTGCAGATGGTCGCGGCGGTCGTCACGAGCGGCGGCACGCGCCAGATCTGGCGCAGCGTCGACGGCGGCGCGACCTGGACGCCGACGCTGACGCACGCGTTCGGCGAGTACGGCATTCCGCTCGAGCGCCATCCCGACAAGCCGGACACGCTCTACTTCGGCGGCGACTCGGATTCGCTGCAGCGCTCGGTGGACGGCGGTGCCACGTGGTCCTACTGGGGGCACCAGTGGTTCCGCAGTCCGTGCGACATCATCATCGTGCCCGAGGCCGACAACGTCGTGCTCGTGGCCGACGGCATCACCGGAAGCGGCATCGGTGAGCTGTGGCAGTCGAGCGACGGCGGCGTGTTCTACACGCGGCGCCAGCTCGCGAACGGCTCGGAGATTCCGGGGATGAGCTGCGGACGGCTGCGCAACAACGTCGCGTTCGGCACGACGTGGTCCGCCACCGGCGTACGGTCGTCCTCGGACTTCGGCGTCACCTGGCCGCTCGTCAACGACCTCAACCGCACCGGCCAGAACGTGGCGTCGTCGTGGGGCACGGACGTCGCGGGAGACGATCCGAACGTCGTGCTCGTCGGCGTGTACTCCGGCGGCGTCGGCTACTTGAGCTGGGACGGCGGCACCACGTTCGCCGGCTCGGCGCTCGGCGGGTCCAACTACAGCCTGCTCGCGCGCGACCGCGGCACGCTCGTGGCGCAGCAGAGCGGCGGCGTCTACAAGCTGCGCGCGACCTACACCTACACGCCGTCGGCCGGCGCGCAGTCGCTCGTCGTGACCGCTCCCAACGGCGGCGAGTCGTGGGACGTGGGCAGCGTGCACGCGATCACCTGGAACGGCGCGAACGTCGCGCTCGCGCGCATCGAGTACCGGCGCAGCGCGGGCGATCCGTGGGTGACGATCGCCGACGTCGAGGGTTACGCCGGCACGTACGCGTGGACCGTGCCGAACGACCCGACCGCGACCGCGGAAGTGCGCGTGCGCGACGCCGCGGACTCCAACCCGAGCGACGTGAGCAACGCCGTGTTCACGATCGCGCAGGTGTTCACGCCGCAGTACGACGCGCTGCCGTCGCTGCTCGACATGGGCAACGTGGACGTGACGATCGGCGAGTTCGCCACCTTCACGCTGAGCGATCCCGGGACGGCGGCGCTGAACGTGACCAACGTGACGAGCGACAATCCTCGTTTCACGCCCGTGCGCACGATCTTCTCGATTCCCGCGGGCGGCAGCGACACGCTCGGTGTGTGGTTCCGGCCGCTGGCCGCCGGTGCCGACAGCGCGCAGCTGACCGTCTACGGTAACGACGCCGGTTCGCCGCACACGCTGCGGGTGCGCGGCAACGCCGGCGCGTTCCTCGCGGTGGACGGTGGCTCGCCGGCCGCGTTCGCGCTCGCGCCCAATGCGCCCAATCCGTTCGGTGCGAACGGCCGCACGCTGGTGCGCTTCGACGTGCCGCGCCGCGCGCGCGTGCGCGTGGACGTGTACGACGTGCAGGGCCAGCGCATCGCCACGCTCGCCGACGGCGAGATGGCCCCGGGCCGCTACTCGCTGGCCTTCGGCACGGGAGTGCCCGGCGTGCCGCGCCTGCGTTCGGGCGTGTTCTTCGTGCGCATGACCGCGCCGGGATTCACGGCGACGCGAAGGATGCTGGTGCTGGAGTAGGGGGGCGGTCTTCGCAACGAAAAGACTGTCCTCGGGAACACCGAAGCCCGGCCGCTCGTCGTTCGAGCGGCCGGGCTTCTTCGTGCGCCGGGCACCGCGACTCTCGCGTGAGCGCTAACTGGCAGCGCTGCCGATCGCGTGATGGATCCCTGACGCTCGGCGCGCCACCGCGCGACGAAGTTCTACGCGTTGATCGCGGTCGGGTCCACCGCGACGCCGCGTTCGCGCAGCAGCTCGCGGATCTTCGTCTTCAGCAGGTCGATCGCGACCTTGTTGTGGCCGCCGCCGGGAATGATCACGTCGGCGAAACGCTTGGTCGGCTCGACGAACTGCAGGTGCATCGGACGCACGCTCTCCTCGTACTGACGGAGGATCGAATCCACCGCGCGGCCGCGCTCGATGAGGTCGCGCTTCAGGCGGCGGATCAGGCGCACGTCGGCGTCGGCGTCCACGAAGAGCTTGATGTCCATGAGCGCGCGCAGCTCGGGATCGTGGAAGATCAGGATGCCTTCGAGCACGACGATCAGGTGGTCGCTGATGCGCCGCGTCTCGGCCAGCCGGCAGTGGTGCGTGTAGTCGTACATCGGCTGGTCGATCGCCTTGCCTTCGAGCAGCTCGCGCAGGTGCGCGGCCAGCAGTTCGTTGTCGAAGGCGTCGGGATGATCGAAGTTGCGCGCCTCGCGATCCCGGAACGGGATCTCCTCGAGGTTCTTGTAATAAGAGTCCTGATCGACGATGACGACTTTCTCGGACCCGAGTTCACGCACGATGGTGCGTGCGACCAGGGTCTTTCCGGAGCCGGAACCACCGGCGATGCCGATCAGGATGCGTCGCGCCATGCGAGCCGCACCCTAGCGTGGCCTTTCCGCGCGGTCAAAAGGGGAGCAGCGCCGGGGCCGCCGCGTGAAGCCGCGTCACTCCGGGCGCTGCTTTCGGCAACGTGCGAAGTGGACGTATCAGGCACCGCGGGCGCTTCACCTCTGCAGGTGACCGACAGGGACGGAAGCCCCTCGCAACCCCACGCGACGGCGGGCGCTCGGTCGCATGCCACCCACCATCAGGGCTTCGTTCCTCTCATGATCATGCACCCGATCTTCGGCGCTTCCCGGCGAGTTCTGTCGTGTCTGGCATCCTCCGCGCTCCTCCTGGCGCTCGCGGCCCCTTCGCCCGTCTTCGCGGGATACCAGACGTGGACCGGCTCCGGCCCGCGCGCCCGCTCCATCGAGAACATCGTCCGCGACCCGCTCGACGCACGCCGTTTCTGGGCCGCCTCCTTCGGCGCGGGCGTGTACCGCTCGATCGACGGCGGCGTCACCTGGACGAGCGAACGAGCCGGCTTCTTCAACACGTTCGTCCGCTGTCTCGCCGTGAATCCGGTGCATTCGGACTCCGTCTGGGCGGGCACCAACGACGGCGTCTACCTGAGCGCCGACGGCGGCGTCACGTGGACGCAGAAACTGGCGACGACGCGCTCGGTCCGCGCGATCGCCATTCACCCGACCCGGCGTGGCACCGTGTATGCGGGCGTCTTCGGGCTCGGCGTCTACAAGACGCTCAACACGGGAACGACCTGGAATCCGACCAATCTCGGGCTGCTCAACACCGACGTCCGCGACCTCGCCCTGCAGCCCGACAAGCCGGACACGATCCTCGTGGGGACGGGCACCGGCGGCGGCCTCCACAAGAGCGTCAACGGCGGACTGACGTGGGCGCAGAACACGGACGCCTCGATCTACCAGGGCGCCGTTTCGTGCATTCGTTATGACCTCACCGACAAGCAGTCCAAGACCCTCTACCTCGCGCTCGCGGACCGCGGCGTCGCCAAGAGCACGAACGGCGGCAACTCCTGGAGCCGGATCAACCGCGGGTTGACCTCGTTCCGCACCAACTCGCTGGCGGTGGTGGACACGCTCCGCTACGTCAGCACCGATGATCAGGGCGTGTTCGTGACGACGCTCAACGACACGATGTGGCATCCGGCCGGCGCGGGCATTCCCGCGGCCTTCGCCTCGCAAGGGCTTCATGTCTCCGCATTCAAGGCCGATACCGCGTGGGTCGGTACCGACGGGGGAGGCATCTATCGCAGCACGAATCGTGGCGCGACGTGGACCCAGCTCGACGGCGGGCTCCTGGCCACGTTCGGGTTCGCCGTCCACGTCTCTCCGGTCTCGCACCGCGTATACGACGCGACGGGATTCGGCGACCAGTTCTGGTGGTCCGACGACTCCGGCGCGAACTGGACGAAGACGTCCTACCTTTCGAACCACTCCTCCGAGCGCGACATCGCGTTCGATCCGTTCGACGCGAATCGAATCTACGTCTCCCTCTACGGCGTCGGCGTGTTCCGCAGCGACGACGGCGGAGTCACCTTCTTCCAGCCGGACAGCGGCCAGGCGGGGCTCGTGAACAAGAACGTTCGACCCGTGATCGCGTTGCGCGACGCGCCCGGCCATCTCCTGGTCGGCACGGGCAGCGGCGTCTACGAGTCGCTCGACGCCGGTGCGACGTGGGGCCCGACGGGCGCGATGCCGCCGGGCACGAGCGTCCGCAGCCTCGACGAAGCGGCCGACGGCAGCGGGTGCTGGTACGCCGGCACGGACAGCGCCGGGGTGTACCGCTCCATGGATCACGGCGCTTCGTGGACGAATCCCAACGGCGGACTCGTCAGCCTCTTCGTGCGCTCGCTCCTCGTCGACGCCTCCAACGGCACCACCGTCTTCGCGGGCACGGACAACGGTGTGTACAGGAGCACCGACCACGGCATCACCTGGTCCGCCACCTCGGCCGGGCTGCCGCTGTCGGGTTCCGTGCGGTCGATCGCGCAGGACCCGGTCCATCCTTCGCAGGTGTTCTGCGCGCTCTACGGTGCGGGTGTCTTCCGCTCCACCGATCATGGCACGACCTGGTCGGCGCTCTACGCGCAGTCGGGGCTCGCTTCGACGAACGTCTACTCGCTCACCGTGGACGGTCCGCTCAACACCATCTACGCCGGAACGGACGCGGGCGTGCAGGCGCTGACGGGGTTCCCGGTCACCGCGGACGTCGCGGACGGCCCGGCCGCCGCCCGCGTCGCGATGGCCGTTTCGCCCAATCCGGCGCGTGTGGGCGATGCCACGATCCGATTCACGCTGCCGCACGGTGGCTCGGTGTCGCTCGCGATATACGACGTGAACGGGCGCTGCGTCCGCGGTCTGGTGCGCGGCGCGCAGGCGGCCGGCGCGCACGAACTGCGCTGGGACGGCCGCACGGGCGAAGGCTCGGCTGCCGCTCCCGGGCTCTACTTCGTGCGCCTCGCGTACTCGGGCTCCGCGACCACGGCGCGGCTCGTGGTGACCGAACGCTGATGGCCTGGCTCACCACGGCATTGGCGGCCGGACTCACGGGCTACGGCGTCTGGGAGCGCCGGCGTCACGACGCGAACGTGGCGAAGATTCCCCATCGTGTGCACGTGAACGGCACGCGCGGCAAGTCTTCCGTCACACGACTCATCGCGGGCGGACTGCGCGCGAGCGGGCGGAGAACGTTCGGCAAGACCACCGGTACCGACGCCCGCCTGCTCTACCCGAACGGACGGGAGATCCCCGTCTACCGCGTGGGCTCCCCGAACATCATCGAGCAGACGCGCATCTTCCGCCGCGCGATCCGGGAGAAGGCGGAGGTGCTCGTGATCGAATGCATGGCCGTCCATCCCGAGCTGCAGCCCGTGGCCGAACTCCAGCTCGTCAAGAGCACCGTGGGCGTCATCACGAACGCGCGTGCGGACCATCTGGACGTGATGGGGCCGACCGTGGACGACGTGGCGTGGACGCTGGCGCAGACGCTCCCGGTCAAGGGCGTCGCCTTCACCGCCGAGCGCGAGCGCGCGCACATCCTGCGCAAGGTCGCCGAATCGCGCGGGTCGACGCTCACCGTGACCGACGCGGAGACCGTGACGGCGGCGGATCTCGCGGGATTCTCGTACATCGAGCACGCGGAGAACGTGGCGCTCGCGCTCGCGGTGTGTGCGCACTTCGAAGTGCCGCGCGAGACGGCGCTGCGCGGCATGCAGGAGGCGACTCCCGATCCCGGCGTGCTGCGCCGCTGGGTGGCGACCGTCGGCCACAAGCAGGTCGAGTTCATCAACGCCTTCGCCGCCAACGATCCGGATTCCACCAAGCTGATCTGGAACCGGCTCGGCCTGGACGAGCCCATGCCGGGCGTGAAGCGGATGGTGCTCGCCAACCTGCGTGCGGACCGCGTGCATCGCTCTTCGCAGATGGCGGAACTCGTCGCGCGCGGTCTCTCGAACGACCACATCCTGCTGTCGGGCGAGGGCACCGCGCTCGTGATGTTCCAGGCGGCTCAGATGGGAGTGGATGCTTCCCGCATCACCGATCTCGGCGGACGCAGCGCCGAGTCGGTCTTCGAGCACGTGTTCGGGCTCGTCGAGGAGCGCGGTGTGGTGGTCGGAATCGGGAACATCGTGGGACTGGGCGAGGAAATCGTCCTTCACTTCAGCAATCGGGCGGACCGCACATGACCGAAGAAGCAGTCGGACTCGGGCTCGTCGTGAGCCTCATCTTCTCCGAAACACTCAGCCTGGCGGCGGGAGGCATGGTGGTGCCGGGCTACCTCGCCCTGATGATTCACCAGCCGATGCGCGTGGCCGGCACGATCGTCGTGGCGCTGGTGACGCTCGGCCTGCTCAAGCTCATCTCGCGATACACGCTCGTCTACGGCCGGCGCCGCATCGTGATCGCGGTGCTGATCGGGTTCTCGCTCGGCGCCGTGTCACGCCGGCTGCTCGTGTTCGACGTCAAGGGTCTGCCGCTGGACTTCCAGACGATCGGCTTCGTCATTCCCGGGCTGATCGCGAACTGGATGGAGCGGCAGGGAATCGTCCAGACGCTGTGCGTCATGATCACGACCGCCGTGCTCGTGCGTCTGCTCCTCATGCTGCTCAACGGAGGAAACCTCATCCAATGAGCTCCGCCCGCGCCTCCACACCCGCACTGCTCGGCCTCGCGCTCCTCGCGACCGTCGTCTACGCCGCATCCGAACGATCGCTGACGCCGGTTCACGCCGATGCCTACGCTCGCAAGAAGGCCGCGGTCGGCATCATGCAGCGCGCCGAAGTCGTCATCGCCGCGACCAAGACGCAGCGGGCGATCGCCATCGACGGCCGCAACGATCCCGAGCACACGGGACTCGTCGGCCCGCAGTTCACGCTGATCACCACCGACCGCGGCAGCCAGGAAGCGAAGCAGCTGGCGACGCATCCCAACTTCGCCGCCGCGGTCACGCAGATGCTCCTCGAGGCCGGCGTGCGCAAGGGCGATCTGGTCGCGGTGGGCATGACCGGTTCCCTGCCCGGTTTCAACCTCGCGACCTTGTCCGCGTGCAAGGCCATCGGCGCGGAGCCGATCGTGATCGTGTCGGTGGGTGCGTCGATGTTCGGCGCGACCGACCCCGAATACACCTGGCTCGACATGGAGTCCTCCCTGCGCGAAGCGAACGTCCTGCCGTTCCGCACGCTCGCCGCCTCGCTCGGTGGCGGCGGCGACAACGGACGCGGCCTGTCGCCCCAGGGCCGCGACCTGCTGTTGCAGGCCGTGCAGCGCAACGGCGTGGTCCTGCTCCAGCACGAGACGGTGATGGAAGGCGTGAAGGCGCGCGTCGCCCTCTACGACAGCGTGGCGGCTGCCCGCGGCAGGAAGATCGCGGCCTACGTCAACGTCGGTGGCGGAGTGGCCAGCCTGGGTGGTGCGCAGAACTCACGCCTGATTCCCGCGGGCCTCACGATGCGGCTCGCGCGCCGCAACTACCCGAACCGGGGCGTCATCAACGTGTTCGGGGAGCGCGGGCTTCCCGTGATCCAGATGCTCGACGTGACGCTGCTGGCGCGCCGGTACGGCATCCGCGAGGAAGGCGGCACGATGCCGAAGCCCGGGCAGGGGCTCGTGTTCGTGAAGTACAAGTACAACGTCTGGCTGGTCGCGGCGTCGGCTCTCGTCGTGCTCGTCGCCAACTTCTTCGTCCTCAGGCTCGACCTGCGTCACCGGCTCATGGGCCGGCCTCATCCCGAAACGGAGCATGCATGATCCTCGGCCGTTCGCTGGCGTTCGCCGCTTCCGTCGCGCTTCTCGCCGCATCGCCGTCGTTCGCCGCTCTCCGGTGGGACGGCATCGAAAGCGTGCCCGGCCGCACGCCCGTCGTCGTCAAGGTGGCCGGTCACGACCGTCACTACTTCCGCGTCACGCCGCGCGAACCGCTCATGATCACCATCCAGGGCCCGGCCAAGGTCCGAGTCGTCTCTCGCGCCGAGTTCGCGAAGGGCTCCCAAGGCGTCCAGACGTACCGGCTGCGCGCGATGGAGGGCGGAAAGGTGATCGAAGAGTTGTCCACGGAATCGTCCGCGTCCGAACAGGCCGAGCTGAGAGACGGCGAGCAGGCCGGCAAGGGCCGCAAGCTGACGTTCGAAGTCGGATCGGGCTCGCACAACGTTTCGCTCGCGCTCGAGGGCGCTTCGGCCGTGCTCGTGCGCGTCCGCGTGGCCGGCAAGCGCGCAGCGGCCGGCATGGTCTCGCTGACGCCGACGGATGCGGCGCGCAACCTGCTGCTCTCCGAGGGTGAGAAGACAATCCCCTACTACGAGCTCACGAGCGCCAGGCCCGTCCGGCTCCGGGTCATCGGCCCGGTTTCGCTCGATCTCGTGACGCGGCTCTGTTTCGACGCGACGATGCGCGGTTCCCTGGGCTATCGGATCACGGTCACGGAGGGCGGCCGCAAGGTCCGCGACCTCGTGTACACCGCCAGCAAGGCGACCACCGCTTCGTTCACCAACGCACGCGACCTGGTTCCGTCCAAGATGGACCGCGTGGTGCTGCCGCTCGGCGCCGGCACGCACGAACTCGTGTTCACGCTCGTGGAGCCCGCCCGCGGCTCCGCCGTGGTGCACGCACGCATCCCCGCGCCGACCACCGGGAACGAGGAATGATGAAGAAGGAACTTCTTCTGCTGATCGCCGCCGCGCTCGCCGCGTCGGCGGGCACCGCCGAGGCCAAGGAGACGCTCTCGCTCTCGGCCGGACTCGGCGCCGGGTTCACGGACAACGTGCTCCAGTATTCCGACCAGCAACTCGCCGACTTCGAGGCCGGCACGAAGCCGAACCAGTTCTCGATCCGCACGAGCGACGACATGCTGTGGCTGCCGTCGCTCGGACTGGAGTACCAGAACGAGCGACCCCGTGGCCGCGCGACCGAACTGACGCTGCGGGGCAGCGGAGAATGGCACGACAAGAACGCCACCGCGGACTGGGGCGCTCTCGGCGCGACCTGGCGCGAGACGTTCGGCCGCGGGCGGCGCTTGAGCGTTTCGGCGTACCGCTTGCCGAACTACTACCTGCGCCAGCTGTGGGACGACGATTTCGTTCCCACCTACTCCGGGCAGGGCAAGTACCGCCGCGCCGAGTTCGCGCTCACCATTTTCGGCGCGCGCTGGAAGCAGCGCCTCGCCGAAGGGCTCTCGGCCGACCTGGGGTGGCAGAACGAATCCCGCGTCTACAACTCGGACTTTCGAGAGCGGGACTCCCGGTTGAATCAGGGCACGGTGGGGATCGACTGGACCAAGCCCAAGCGTGTTTCGTTCAGCGCCGATCTCGGCTACGAGAACAGCCGTGCCGAGGGAAGCGACGGCGACGATGCGGGACTCGCGGTGCCCGACGACCCGGACGTGAGTTTTCACGCCCTGCTCTTCGGCGCCGGCACACGCGCCCGTCTCGCGCAGTCGGCGCGCGTGAAGCTCGACGGAGACCTTTCGGTCGAGTTCGAGAAGCGCACGTACGATTCCGATCGTGTCGCGGACCGTTATCATCGTGGCCGAAAGGACACGCGGACGACGATCGACGCGGGACTGCGTCTCGGATTCCGCCGCCACTGGTCGGCGCGGGCGGCCGTCCGTCACGAAACCAACGACGCCGTGCTCGGAGCCTCGGCGCCCGCCTCGGCCGACGCCGGAAGCTTCACCGAGAACCGCGGCAGTCTCGCCCTGGAATGGACGGGCGACGTGTGGCACCGCTTCCGCAAGCGCGCCGCCGGTAACCCGGCAGCACGATGAAACGCCAGCGCGCGCGCCTCCGCCGCGCCGTCGCGATCCTCGCCCTGCTGGTGGCGGGGATCGCGACCGGCGGCTGCAACGCCGCGCGCATCCTGCTCCCGAATCCGTTGCGCGCGGCCTCGGTCAACGCGTTCGTGGTCGAGGTGGAGTTCGGTGAGCCGCTCGAGCGTGCGAGCGCGGAGGACCCTGCGCGCTACGACCTGCACCCCTCGGCCTCGCCCGGCAGCCGTGCGGTGATCTACAGCGCGACGGTCGTCGACACGCTCTACGGCCGCGTCGTTCAGCTCCTGATCGCGAGCGGGCCGCTGCCCGATCGCGAGGCGTGGGAGATCACCACGAGCGGCGTCAGGACCGACCAGGGCCGCTCGACCGGCACTCGAACCGCGTCGTTCGTCACCGGACTCGGCTACGCCAGCGACATGCGGATGCTCTTCGCCGAGCACTGCGACCGCTGTCACGGCGCCGCGCTCGCCGAGGGCCACTACCGCACCGACTCGCTGGCCTACCTGCGTGGCGTGGGCACCGACGCCACGCCGAACCTGATCGCCGGGGACCCCGGCTGCCGGCTCGTGCGGCGCACTCTGCCGGGCAAGACCATGTTCGACCAGGGCGGACTTTCGGTGCTCGAGTCGGACATGATCCGCGACTGGGTCGTGGAATACTCCGCGCGCCCCTGAGCGCGCGCGGTTCGCTTCAGGGCTTCGGCGTGAACAGCAGCGCCGCCTGGTGCTGCGGGTCGGTCAGCCACGAGTAGAACGTGCTGTGTCCGCGGTTCGTCGTCTGGAAGCGCAGCAGGTACTCGTCCCAGAAAGCGTCGCCCTTCCACAGCGCCCGCGCGGCCATGCCGTTCGCGAGCGTGCCGAGCGCGCCGGGCTGCTTGCGCATCTGGTCCTTCACGGCTTTCGTGAGGTCGCCGCCCAGCAGCCACGCGACGCTGCGGCGCACGGTCTCGAACAGGTCGCGCTCCATCGTCGTTTCGGCGAGCTTGTCGAGCTGCGCCGCGAGCTGCGAGCCGAGCGCGCCGGGAGCGGTCTCGCCCGGACGCGGTTCGGGGTAGAACCGCACGAGGTCGGCCTCGTCGTAAATCGAGTACGAGAAGCGCGAGGACAGCGGCGGGTTCGGACGGCCGAGCGCGTTCGTGAACCACGGGCCCGTGATGACCATGGACAGGAAGAACGCGGGGTGGAGCGAGTCCTCGATCGCGGGCGCGAACACGCCCACGCAGCCGATCGTGTGGTCGAGTCCCGAGAACGGGGTCGCGCGCGAGACGGGCTGGAGCATCGCGGCCGCGGCTTCGGGCTGCGCGGTGCCGCCCGGGATCGAGCCGAACTCGCGCTCGACGAGCGCGCGGACGTCCACTTCGCCCAGGTCGCCGGCGATCGCCAGCGAGGCGTTCGCGGGCGCGTACAGCTTCTGCAGCGCGGCGGTCGCCTCGGCGAGCGTGACGGCCTTGAGCCCGGCCGCCGACGACAGGCGCAGCAGCTGCTCGTCGTTGGCGCCGCGGGCGAGTTCGCGCACGCGGTAGTAGAGCCCGAGGTCGGCGCGGCCGAAGTGCCTCAGCGCGAGATCGCCGCGCACGTCGTCGGCCGCCTGCTTGAGGTCGGCCGCGGTCGGCTGCACGCCCTTCATGCGCGTGGCGACCTGGTGCAGCACGCCGGCGTAGCGGTCCGGAGCGGCGATCTCGGTGAGCGTCGCGTGGCGCTCGTTGACCTGCACGCCCCAGCCCAGCGGACGGAGACTCCCCATCTCCTCGCGGGTGCGCTCGGGGATGTCGCCGGCGGCCGAGTGGTACTGCAACTCGGCGAGCAGCTGCGCGAGGCCTTCGCGTCCGGCCGGCTCGTACGAGGTGCCGGCCCGGTACGCCACCACGATGGCCACGCCCGAAGCGCCCGGCACGTGACGGACGCGGACCTCGAGGCCGTTCGCCAGCTTCCAGCGGTCGGACATGGTGCTGTCCGCCATCAGCCCGGCCGCGGCGGGCCGGGAGAACAGGAGCAGCAACGGCAGGGCGAACGTGAGGGCGCGGCGAAGGAATCGAGGGCTCGACACGGGATCTCCTGCGGATGACTCGGGAACTGGGGGAGGCGAATGGGCGGAAAGTCTAGCACGCGTCACCGGCCCGCCGAGGTGTTGCCGTTGTGAAAGTACGGGGGCGCGGCTATGCTGCCCGACCCATGAGCACCCCCGACGAAGCCACCGTCCGACGCCTCGTACGCGAGGCCGTCGAGCGCGCGCTCGGCCCGGCCAAGCCGGAGCGGCCTGCGTCCGCCCCCGCCGCCACGCCCACGCCCGTGTCACCGAAGCGCGTCGCGATCGGCTGCGACCACGGCGGCCTCGAGTTGAAGGAAGTGCTCAAGCGGGCGATCGCCGAGGATCTCGGCTGGGAAGTGCACGACTGCGGGACGCATTCCACCGACGCCGTGGACTACCCGGACTTCGCCGCCGCCGTGGGGCGCGAAGTGGCTTCGGGCCGGGCGGCCCGCGGCATCGTGATCGACTCCGCCGGCATCGGCTCGACCATGGCGGCGAACAAAGTGGCCGGAGTGCGCTGCGCGCTCTGCCACGACGACACGACGGTGCTCAACAGCCGCGAGCACAACGACGCCAACGTCCTCGCCCTCGGCGCCCGCATCGTCCATCGCGGCGCGGCCACGAAGATGGTGAGGTTGTTCCTGCAGACTCCGTTCGCCGGCGGCCGACACGAGCGCCGGGTCAAGAAGATCATGGCGCTGGAGCGAAGCTGACTCCGGCGCTTTTTCGTAGGCGCCGCGACCGGTGCCTTTTGAGGAAGCCCTCTTCATGAAGCTCTCGCACGACGTCATCCGCCGCCTGCCGAAGACCGAACTGCACTGCCACCTCGACGGCAGCGTGCGCCCGAAGACGGTGCTCGACCTCGCGCAGGAGCAGGGCGTCACGCTCCCGACGACGAACCTCACCAAGCTCACGCGTCTGATGCAGGCGGGCAAGCGCACGCGGAACCTGGGCGACTACCTCAAGATCTTCGACATCACGCTGAGCGTGATGCAGGAGAAGGAGGCGCTCTACCGGATCGCGTACGAACTGGTCGAGGACTGTGCGGAAGAGAACGTGCGGCACCTCGAGGTGCGCTATTCGCCCATCCTGCACCGCAAGCGCCGGCTGAGCTTCCCGGACATCGTGGACCCGGTGATCGCCGGCCTGCGCGACGCCGGAGCGCGCAACAACATGTCCACGGGCGTGATCATCTGCGGCATCCGCTCGATGAGCCCGAAGATCTCGATGGAACTCGCCGAGCTGGCGGTGGCCTACAAGGGCCGCGGCGTGCTCGCGTTCGACCTCGCGGGCCAGGAGAAGGACTACCCGGCCAAGGCGCACCGCGACTCCTTCGAGCTGATCCACAAGAACAACATCAACTCGACCGTGCACGCGGGCGAGGCGTTCGGCCCCGAGAGCATCGGCCAGGCGCTGCACTACTGCGGCGCGCACCGCATCGGGCACGGCACGCGGCTGCTCGAGGACGACGGCCTGCTGCGCTACGTGCGCGACCACCGCATCCCGCTCGAGATGTGCCTGTCGTCGAACGTGCAGACGCGCGTCTCGAAGACGCCGCAGGCGCACCCGTTCGGGCAGTACTTCCGCCAGGGCCTGCGCGTGACGCTCAACACCGACAACCGCCTCATGTCGGCGACGACCGTGTCGGACGAGATCGAGCTCGCGGTCAAGGCCTTCAAGCTCAGCCCGTACGAGATCAAGCGCATCATCATCAACGGGTTCAAGAGCGCGTTCATGCCGTATCCGCAGAAGGCGCGCATGCTGCGCGAGGTGAACCTCGAGATGGATCGCATCTTCCTCGATGCGTTTCCGCAGGAGTACGACCTGCGCGGCAGCTACTGAGCGCGAGGTGCGCTCGCGGCCACTTCTCACAGCCCCACTCGCCGCCGCGGCCCTGCTGGCCGTGGCCGTGCCGGTGTGCGCGGCGGATTTCGCCGTGCGCATCGCGGGCGTGAACCGCGTGGGGCTGCAGGTCTCGAACTACGGCTTCTTCGGCAACAGCTTCGGCTCGCGCTCGCCGTCGTTCGAGTTCCCGCTCGGCAAGGGCTACGAGCACCTGTCGCGAGCCGGGCTGTGGGTCGGGGCGCGCGCGCTCGACGAGAACGGCGTGTTCACCGGCGTCTCGGCCGCGATCGTGGACAACTCGCAGGGTTCGAGCGGTCCCGCCGAGACCGAGTTCACGCCGCTCAAGGGCACGCTCACCGAGCGTTCGCGCATCCAGAACGCCGCGCGCTACTCGCCCGACGCGGTCTCGGACCAGGACCTGATCGCCGAGTACGCCGACACCCCGGCCAAGCCGTCCTCGGGCTTCCAGCGCGAGCCGCACCGGCCGATGCACCTGCGCATCACGCAGCGCACGCTCGGCTTCACGCTGCAGGCGGCCGACGCGTTCGTGGTCTCGAGCTTCACGATCCACAACGACGGCCCGGCGCTGCAGGACGTCTGGGTCGGGCTCTACGCGCAGATCGTGAGCGGCAACCGCGAGGCGTACTCCACGTGGCCGCCCTCCGCCGGATCGGGACCGGGCTCGTGGTACTACAAGACGTACTTCGAGTACGACACCACGCATGCGATGGTCGCCGAGCGTTACTGCCGCGCACTGCCGATCTTCGAGGGCTGCATCGTCGCCTACTGTCCCCCGTGGGCGGGGCTGCAGTACCTGCGCTCGATCTCGCACACGCCGGCGACGCCGCGCGCCGTGCACCGCTGGTGGGTGTGGTCGCCGGGTGACACCACGCGCGACGAGGACGTCGAGCGCTACCGGCTCATGTCCGGCGGGGGCGCGCCGAATCCGGAGCTCTGCCCGTTCGACGGCTCGTGCTCGCCGATCCAGTTGCTGAGCGTCGGGCCGTTCCCGCGCATCGAGGCGGGCGACAGCCTCGTCGTGGACTTCGCGTGGGTGGGTGGGGATGACCGCGCAAGGCTCACCGACTACGCCGACTACGCCGCGTTCGCCGCGAGCATCGACTACCACCTGCCGAGTCCGCCGCCCTCGCCGCGCGTGCGCATCGAGGCGGACGATTCCCGCGCGACGATCTGGTGGGACGATTCCCCGGAGTTCGCGTCCGACCCGACGAGCCCGGCGCCCGGTGGCCGTGACTTCGAGGGCTACCGGCTCTACCTCGGACTCGACCGCGAGCGACCGGGCCTGATCGCGCAGTACGACCTGCCGGACACCACCGGCTTCAACACCGGGCTCACGCGCGCGCTCGCGCCGCAGCCACTGGTCGCGGACGGCATCACGTACCGCTACCGGCACGAGGTCACGAACCTCAAGAACGGCTTCCGCTACTTCGGTGCGATCACCAGCTACGACACGGGCGACCCGGGCACGCCGCCGCTCGAGAGTGGGCTGGGGCAGAACAAGTTCGCGGTCGTTCCCAACGCGCGCGCGGGCGAACTGGGCCGCGTCACGGTGTATCCCAATCCCTACCGCGTGGACGCGGCATGGGATGCGGGCGCGTCGTCGCGAAGGCACTACGTCTGGTTTGCCGGACTTCCTGCGCGATGCACGATTCGGGTGTACACGCTGTCGGGCGATCTCGTGTACGAGAGCGCGTTCGACGGCAGTCGTTACCACGGCGAGAGCGCCTCGGGGTTGTACGACCCGGTGCGCGATCGCGACATCCAGGCGCCCTCGCAGTCCGGAGGGGCGTTCGCCTGGGACTTGATCACCGCCCGCGGGCAAGCCGCGGCGACCGGGTTGTACGTCTGGTCCGTCGAGGATCGGGACACCGGCGCCATGTCTCGCGGGAAGCTGCTGCTCGTGAAGTCCGATCGGGAGTAGTCGAGGGGAGAACGGCCTAAGGCTTAGTGGAACCGGCACGAAAGGACCGCTTGACCGTGCCGGAGCCGCGCCACTAGGGTCGCCGTCCAACCTTCACCCACCTCATGAAAACACTTCGACTCGCAGTACTCGCCCTTCCGCTGCTTCTCCTCCTCGGTCTCGCCTCGGATGTTCATGCCGCCGACGTTGGCACCATCACCGGCCGGGTCACGGACCGCCGGACCAACCATGCCATCCCGTTCGCGAGCGTCGGTCTCGTCGGGCAGAAGCGTGGCGGTCTGACGGACTCCGAAGGCCAATACACGATTGCCGGAATACCGCCGGGCACGTACGAGGTGAAGGTCCAATACCTCGGATACAAGCCGGGTGGTTCCGCCGCCGTCGTCGTGACCGCCGGCAAGGCCACCGTGCTCAACGTCGCGCTCGAGGACATCGTCGTGCGCGAGGAGAAGGCGGTCGAAGTGACCGCCGAGCGCCGCCTCGTCGAGGCGCGCCAGGGCGCCACCGTGCGTTCGGTCAGCGCCAAGGACATCCGCAACATGCCGGTCAGCACGGTCGGCGACGTCATGCAGCGCCAGGCCGGCATCAGCACCGACGCCGAGCAGATCCACGTGCGCGGTGGCCGTGCGGACGAGACGATCTTCAACATCAACGGCGTCACCAACCGCGATCTCGTGACCGGCCAGTCCACGGCCGGCAGCCTGAACGCGCGTTCGGTCGAGGCGATGGACGTCAACACGGGCGCGCTCGACGTGCGCTACGGCCAGGCGCTCTCCGGCGTCGTGGACATCCGCCTCAAGGACGGCCGCGACAAGTTCGAGGGCGGCATCACGAGCTCGACCGGCAGCTACGGCAGCCGCTCGTGGCAGGTGCTCGTCTCCGGTCCCGACCCGATCTGGACGCGCGGCCTGCGCGCCATCGGCGTCAAGGTGCCGGGCACGGTGAGCACGATCCTCGACCTCTCGGGCAGCCTGTTCGAGACGCGCTTCCGCTACATGAACAGGCCGGATGCGAGCCTGATCGAGCGCACGGTCAATCCGCCGAAGTGGCCCCGGATCCACTCGGGCTACGAAGACACGTTCTTCGGCCGCAAGTTCACGTACTCGGACATGTGGTCGCCGTCGGCGGACAATCGCTGGTCCGGCCGCTACGGCCTCACGTGGAAGCCGACGAACCGCGACAAGGTGAACTACAGCTTCTCGAAGCGCATCGCGATCGACCAGGGCTTCTCGCGGAGCACGATCTCGGCCTCCGGCGACCAGGTGGACCCGGCCTACCCGTGGCAGTGGGATCACCGCATCACGAACGCGCCGACGATCTTCGAGGACAACGTCCAGACGTCGCTGCAGTGGCGGCGCACGCTGTCCACCGCCGGCTACACCGAGTTCAACGTGTCGCGCTATTTCTTCGCGCAGCGCACCGACGTGCTCGGCAAGCACTGGTCGGAATACGAGGAGCCGGACGACCGGCAGTTCCCGGTCGGCGACCCGCGCCGTGACGACTACTTCGTCGACACGGGTGACGGCGACACGTGGCAGGACCGCCGCTCGACGAGCTGGGCGATGAGCTGGAACCTCACGCAGCGCGTCGCGCGCCGCCACGAGATCGAGGTCGGCATCGAACACCAGTTCCAGTCGGTGCAGTACATGACGATCGAGCGCCCGTGGGTCTACGACCCGGACGGCCTCGGCGCCTCGCACGATCTCTGGCAGGCGCACCCGTGGGTCGGCGACGTGTACCTGCGCGACAAGCTCGAGTTCGAAGGCTTCACCGCGAACATCGGCCTGCGCGCGGACTACTGGTTCGTCGGCCGCGAAGCGGAAGCGGCGCTCGCCGACACGAGCCGCGCGAACATCGCCTCGACCACGCGCAACCAGTTCTACGAGGACACGCGCTCGTTCTTCGGCCGCCGCTACAAGATGCACATCTCGCCGCGCGTCTCCGTGGCGCACCCGATCACCGAGTACTCGAGCTTCTTCTTCAACTACGGCGAGTTCACGCAGAACCCGTCGTATCGCTACGTGTACTCGAAGCTGAACTCGATCTCGTCGGAGTCGTTCCCGCTGCAGGGCAATCCGAACCTGAACCCGCAGATCTCGGTGAACTACGAAGTCGGCGCCAAACACCAGTTCCACCCGAAGGCCGCCGCGAACGTCTCGTTCTTCGTGAAGGACGTCTACGACTACCCGGCGTCCACGCGTATCGACCCCGTCGCCGGCACGAACCTGTCGTCGTACTTCATCTACCTCAACGGCCACTTCTCGCGTTCGAAGGGCTTCGAGATCGAGGTGGAGAAGCAGGTGTCGCACCACTGGTCGGGCAAGCTCTCGTACTCGTACCAGCAGACGAAGGGCAAGAGCAGCGACCCGAGCGAGGACCGCGTCCTGCAGGAGATCGGCGGCAGCAACGAAACGCGCCTCTCCGAGGTGTTCGTGCGCTGGAACCGCCCGCACAAGCTGTCGGCCTCGTTCGACCTGCGCTACGACAAGGAGACGCCGGGCCTGCTGAAGTTCATGAAGCAGAGCGGCATGAACGTCTTCGTCCAGGGTCAGTCGGGCCGCGCGTACACGCCGTACGACCGGACGGGCGACTTCGCGATCGGCGAGCCGAACTCCGGCAACGCGCCCGTGCAGATCACGACGGACATGCGCCTGAACCGCTGGTTCAAGGTGGGCAATCGCCGCGTCGACATCAGCCTCCAGGGCGTCAACATCTTCTCGAACAAGCTCATCTATCGCGTGGATCCCATCACGGGCCGTGGCTACGTGTGGGGCGAGGGTCAGTTCGACCCGGACTACGTGACCCGTACGCTCAACGACTACGTGCTCGTTTCGCAGATCGGCGATCCGTCGAACTACGGCACCGGCGCCCAGTGGAGGATGACGCTCGATGTGGACTTCTAGGCGTCTCGCCGCTTTCGTCGCCTCGGCCGTTCTCGGCGCGCTGACGATCCCGTTCGCCGCGTCCCCGGTGCACGCTCAGGCGTCGCTCGGCGGCCAGCGCGCGGGCACGTCCTCGGCCACGTTCCTGCGCATCGGCGTGGGCGCGCGTGCCACCGGCCTCGGTGAGTCGTTCGTCGCCGTCGCCAACGATCCCAGTGCGATCTACTGGAACCCCGCCGGTCTCGCGTCGCTCCAGCGCCGCGAAGTCGCGTTCTCGCACGTGGACTGGCCCGCCGACATCTCGTACGAGCACGTGACCATCGTGCAGCCGTCGCAGAGGCTCGGCGGCTCGCTCGCGCTGCAGATCGGCCTGCTCAGCACCGACATCGAGGAGACCACGGAACTGCAGCCCTTCGGCACGGGCCGCACGTTCACGTACTCCGATTTCCTGCTCGGTGGCGCGTACGCCCGCCGCTGGACCGACAAGCTGCTCGTCGGCGCCGGCCTCAAGTACGTGTACGAGGATCTCGGCAAGGACGTCGGCGGTCCCACGACCAGCGCGTTCCTGTTCGACGTCGGCTCGATCTACTACCTCGGCCTCGGCAGCGTGCGCATCGCCACGAGCCTCACGAACTTCGGTTCCGAGCTCCGGCCCTCGGGCGAGTGGGTGTCGCCCTACACCGGCGAGACCCGCAACTACGACGGCTACGACCCGCCGCTCATGTTCCGGTACGGCGTCGCGTTCGAGCCGATCGAGAACGCGAAGAGCCGCCTGACCTACGCGCTCGAGGTGAACCAGCCCGCCGACAACCAGCGGCTGGTGAAGATGGGGCTCGAGTGGTCGTACCTGCGCCAGTTCGCCGTGCGCAGCGGTTACAACTTCCAGGCGGACGCGCTGAAGTTCTCCGCCGGCGCCGGCTTCATGGCCGACCTCGGACAGAAGCGCGTCAACCTCGACTACGCCTACACGGACGGCGGCCCGCTCGGCGCCGTGAACCGTCTTTCGTTGGGAGTGCGTTTCTGATGCGCCGGCTTCTCTCGCTTCTCGCGCTGCCGCTGGCCCTCGCTGCCCTTCCGGGCTGCGGCGCAAAGTACGAACTGCCCACGGAACGCCCGCGCACGATCGTGCCGTCCGACAAGAGCTACCAGATGATCGCCACCTGGACCGGCATGACCGGCATCCAGGACGTCCTGCTCACGCAGGGCTCGGGCACGCAGCTGTTCCTGCTCTTCAACGACGGCACCGCGATCGATCCGGCCGGCCCCATCACGCCGCACGGTTCGGTCGGGCTGTATCCGCTGTCCAAGCCGGTGCCGATCGTCGGCGACTACTTCCAGCCGCTCACGGGACTCTTCAACCCGATCGCGGTCGCTTCGGCTCAGAACAAGCTGTTCGTGCTCGATGCCGGCGATTCGTGCATGGCGCACTGGAACGACACGCTGATGACGTGCCGCGCGAACACCGACCCGGCTCGCAAGGGCAACTTCATCCGCAATCTCGCCGCCTACTGGCGCGTTCGCGAATACGGCCTCGGCGGTGGCGACACCGTCAGCACGTTCACGGACACGACGTTCGCGGCCGTGGCCGGCGTGGCCGCCGGTGACGACGGATACGTCTACGTGTCCGGCCAGGCGATCGTGCTCGACACGCTCGAGACCGACCAGCGCATCCGTACGCGCCGCATCATCTCGCGCATCTATCGCTACGCGCGGGGCCCGAAGTACCCGGGCGCTCCGAACGCGCAGGACGTGAACATGCCCGGCGCCAACTGGCACCGGGACACGACGTGGGTCATCGAGGACGGCTCGGGCAACTCGACCGTCTTCGATCCCGCGGGCCTTCACTGGTCCCGCTGGGGAAGCCACCCGTTGTTCGTGGCGGACCGCAGCAACAACAAGGTGAAGGGCCTCTCCAGCATGGTGACCAATCTCGGTCTCGTGCAGACGGACGGAGCTTCCACCGGTTCCAACTTCGTCGATCCGACCGACGTGACCGCGGACCTCGCGGGCTTCTTCTACGTCGTCGATCGGGGCAACCGCCGCGTGTTGCGTTTCGACGCGAACAGCGGTGAGTACATCCAGCGCGTGGACAACGAACCCAACGCGCAGTCCGAAGAGCTGCTCGACCCCGTGGCCGTCGCGGTGGACGATTCGCTCGCGTACATCGCCGACCGCGGCCGCGGGAAGGTCATCCGTTTCAAGAGGCGTCCATGATGCGTCGTGCAGCGTTGGTGTTGGGGATGTGCCTGTCGGTTTCTCCGGTGTTCGCCGCCGTGGACGCGGATCACTTCGCGCCCGGTGCGCACCCGGTGATCTCGCAGTCCGCGCAGGACGCCGTGAACTACGACTTGCGCGTGATGGGGCAGAACAGGCTGGGTATCTCGATCACGAACTACGGCTTCATCGGGAACAACTTCACGACGCGCTCGGCGTCCATGGAGTACCCGTTCGGGTCCGGCTACGAGCACCTCGTGCGCGGCGGCCTCTGGGTCGGCGCGCTCGCGGTGGACGACAACGGCGGCTTCACCGGTGTGACGACGTCGGCGGTCGACGGCTCGCAGGGCAGCGCCAGCGCCGACGCCACCGAGTTCACGCCCGTCACTCCGAAGGTCAGCGTGCGTTCCACGTTGCCGAACAGCCGCTACTACCACCCGGACGCCGTGAGCGAGCTCGACTACAGCGCGACGTTCTGGGACGGCGTGGCCAAGCGCGCGCTCGGCAACAACGAAGACCACCGGCCGATGAAGATCCAGGTGAAGCAGGAGAACTACGCCTGGTCGTTCTCGGACTACGGCAACTTCGTGATCTTCCACTACACGATCTACAACGTCGGGCCGCCGCTGCGGAACGTCTGGGTCGGCATGTACGACGAACTCCAGTCCGGCAACAAGAGCGCGTACAACTGCTGGCCGCCGAGCTCGGGCTGCAGCTCCATCGGCGGCTGGTTCGGGAAGAAGCAGGTCGGGTACACCGACTCGCTTCGACTCTTCAACGAGTTCTACTGCCAGAACACGCTCAGCTGCCGCAACGAGCTCGCCCCGCCGATGGCGGGCGTGCTGATGCTCGGCGTCCGCCCGGGCACGCTCGCGGACACCGTGGCCGAACGCAAGCAGGTCTCCCTCAGCGTGTGGAGCTACGCGCCGGGCAACGCCGCGCGCGACGAGGACGTCGAGAAGTACCAGCTCATGAGCACGGGGGCGATTTCGCCCCTGTCGCCGCTTCCCGATTCGCTCAAGCCGGAAAACGGCGGTGACCCGGTGTTCCTGCTGAGCGCGGGGCCGTTCGCCGAGTTCGCTGCGGGCGACAGCATCCAGGTGGACTTCGCCTACGTGGGCTCCACCGGCGCGAACACGGCCGAGAAGCTCGCCGCCCTGCGCCGCTACGCGCGTTTCGCGCAGCGCGCCTACGATCGCAATTACAAGGTGCCCGTGCCGCCGCCGTCCCCGCGCATGAAGGTCGTGCCTCGCGACGCGGCGTTCGACATCTACTGGGACGAAAGCCCCGAGTTCTTCGCCGACCGCACGAGCCCGGACACGCTCGATTTCGAGGGCTACCGCGTGTACGTGGGTGAAGGCCGGGACACGCTCGGCCTCGTCGCCCAGTTCGACAAGGCGACGGCCCCCGGAGACACGCTCGGCTACAACACGGGCTTCACCGCCGTGCGGCTGGCCACGCCCGTCGTCTACGACGGCGTGACCTACCACTACAAGTACACCGTGGATCACCTGCGCAACGGCTTCCGCTACTACGTGGCGGTGACGGCGTACGACCTCGGCAACTCCGAGATCGAGTCGCTCGAATCGGGCTTCGCGCAGAACGAACTCATGGCCACGCCCGCCCCGGCGCCGAGCCAGACGAACGGCGCGGCGATCACGGTCTTCCCGAACCCCTATCGCGTGGACGCGATGTGGGACAAGGGCGAGAGCGTGCGCGACCACTACCTGTGGTTCGCGAACCTGCCGAGCAAGGCGACCATCCGCATCTACACGCTGTCGGGCGACCTCGTCTACGAGTACGACTTCGACGGCGCCACGTACGACGGCCGGAACGCGCGCGGCATCAACGACCCGCGTACCGACCTGCGCTCGACGCTCTCGGGCGCGAGCTTCGGCTGGGACATGATCACGAGGAACGGACAGGCCGCGGCGACGGGCCTGTACATGTGGGCGGTCGAGGACAAGCAGTCCGGCAAGCGCTCGGTGGGCAAGTTCCTGATCGTGAAATCGGATCGAGAGGGAGTCCAGTGATGCGCGCCATCGTTCGTCTTCTGCTTCCGCTCGCCGTGCTCGGGGCCGTGCTCGCGGGCTGCGGCCTGACCGGCCAGATCAAGCCCAACCAGGCGCCGGAGACCACGCTGTTCGTCTCGGGCGACGTGGACACCGTGAACCACGTGGTGCACCTGCACTGGTTCGGGTCCGACGTCGACGGCACGGTGACCGGCTACGAGATCCGCCTGCTCAATCCCGCCCAGCCGGCGGACACCGAATGGGTGTTCACTCTCCGCGCGGATTCCGTGCTCACGGTCAACGCGCCCACCGGGTTCACCGCTCCGGTGTTCCAGGCGCGGGCGATCGACAACGACGGCGTGCGCGATCCTTCTCCCGCCGTGCAGGACTTCCGGTTCCGCAACCTGCCGCCGACCGTGACGCTCTCGAGCAAGCCGGCCACGACGGACACGACGTTCGCATCGGTGACGGTCACGTGGATCGCCGGCGACATCGACGGCAACCTGTCGCGGATGAAGTACTTCGTGTGGCTCGACGGGCAGGCCGCGACGCCCGAGAGCACCACGTCGCTCACGTTCACGATGCCGAGCGCGCGTTTCTTCAACGGTGCCGCGACCTACAACAACGGCTTCCGCACGCTCTACGTGCAGGGCCGCGACGACGGCGGGCGCTACGGCAACATCGACAGCGTGCGCTGGTTCGTGCGCCGTCCCGTGGCCGGCTCGCGGGCGCGGCTGCTGATCATCGACGACGTGCCGACCACCAACACGTCGAACGTGCGCTTCGATTCCTTGTACATCAACTGCGCGACGCGCAACCTGCCGGCGGACCAGTTCGCGATCATGCGCCTGCAGAACCGCACGCCGTTCCGCTCGCCGATGGACGTGCAGCAGACCTTCCAGCAGTTCGAGACGGTCATCTGGTACCGCGCGAACGAAACGTCCTTCTCGACGTTCCTGCACGACTTCCAGAGCGGCATCGAGGGTTACCTCGACCACGGCGGCAAGTTCTATCTCGAGGGGCTCTACCTGCTCGAGGGCAGGAACGCGACGGGTGCCCTGACGCCGAACTTCATCACGGACTATCTCGACTGTCGCGGCCTCCAGAACGCCTACGTGATCACGCCGTCGGTCAGCGATTCCTCCGCGGGCTGGGGCAACACGAACAACTCGCGTTTCCGCAGCAGTGTGCTGGCCGACAGCTCGCGCCAGCAGGCGCTCGCGGGACGTACGGGCGAGCCCGGCGGCACGCGCGCGTTCCTCGTGCGGGACAACTCCAAGGCGATCCTGTGGGCCTTCGCGAACTCGCTGGCGCCCGCGGCGCAGGACAGCATTCCGGTGGCCGTGATGAACGACCGTCCGGGTGGTGGACGCGTGATCGTGACCACCATGCCCTTCTCGACCAGCATCCCCGCGATCGGCGGCCGGGGGCCGAGCCTGATCGCCAAGACTTTCGGTTTACTGGGACTGCTGACCCCCTAGGGGGGGCGAAAGCGGGCCGGATCACCCGATCGGCCGGAAAATGCGGGCCGGTTTCCCCTGCGGGGGAGACCGGCCCGCTCGTCTGGGGGGTATCCGAGTGGTTACCCCGCTTTAACTCGAAGTGTCCGTGTTTTTTCCTTCGTTCGGGGGGGACTCGCGTTGTTACAATCACCCACGGCAGAAACTGCACCGCGGGATGTCCCCCTCCGCCCGCCCGACGGCCCTTCGGCCGGATGGTGGAGAGGAGGAACGGCCCGAGCAAGATCGACCCTACGGACAGCCCTTCACGCAACACTGACCTGCAACCAGGGGTGAGATCCATGACCAAGCTGTTTACTCGTCTCATCATGGGCGTTGCCGCGTTCCTCTGTATCGCGGGCATCGCCTCCGCCGCTCAGTACCCTCCGGGGCCCGGCGGCGCGTTCCCCGACACGCTGAAGATCGAGAACCTCCAGAACTCCGCCGCGGTGCCGTTCCCCGCGACAGCGGACACCGTCTACGGCATCAGCGGCATCATCACCGGCTTCGACGCGAAGGCCACCGGCTACGCGTTCTACATCCAGTCCTCGACCGGAGCGAAGTTCACCGGCATCGACATCTTCACGGGTTCGTTCAACAAGAACGCCGCGCCGTGGAGCCTCGCGCTCGGCGACTCGGTCGTCTGCTACGGCAAGAAGCAGGAGTTCCAGGGCGAAACCGAGCTCGAAGGGTACGACAACGCCCAGGGCACCGACGACTGCATCGTGCGTCGCGTCTCCTCGGGCAACGCGCTTCCCGCCTTCACGGTGCTCTCGTCCACGCAGGCGCGTGAGACCCCGACGAACACCACGATGGAAGAGTACGAAGGCATGCTCGTGCGAGTGAACCAGAGCGGCGCGGGCACGATGAAGGTCGCCCGCACGGTCGGTCTGAGCACGAACTCCTTCATCCTCGTGGACAGCGCGGCCCCGAGCGACTCGATCTTCATCGACGGCAACACGCTGGCGACCTATCCGGCGCCTGCCGTGAACTCGGTGATCAACCGCGTCCAGGGCATCGTGAACCAGCGTACGCGCGGCTACCGCATCCAGCTGCGTGACGGCAACGACATCGTCACGAACACCCCTCCGAACGTCACCGACGCCTACCCGGTCGCCGACGACCAGATCCGCGTCACGTTCGATCGTGACGTGACGACGGCGACGGCGACGGACATCAACAACTACTCGCTCGCGTCCTTCGGCACGGTGGACGCGGCTGTGATGGACGGCCAGTCGGCCGCGATCATCACGGTCACGAACGGCCTCCCGCACGGTGCACCCGAGACCGTGACGGTGAGCGGCATCGCCGGCTTCGTGAACAACGTCGCCATGACCTCCGGCCAGTCCCGCACGTTCATCAACGGCGTGCTGACCTGCGCCGAGATCCAGGCTCCGAATCCCGACTCGCTGGCCGGTACGCCGTGCCTCGACAAGTCGCGCTTCGCGGGCGCCTTCGGCCAGACGAACCAGGGCAACCTGGGCACGCGCTGCACGGTCAAGGGTGTCTCCATCGCGAAGTACACGACGCTCGACTACCTCGCCGACGCCGCGGGCGGCGCCCGTTCGGGCCTCGTCGCTTTCGGCTCGCCGATTCCGATCGTCGTCGGCCGCCAGTACATGCTCGTCGGCCAGGTGCAGGAGTTCTTCGGTGAGACCGAGTTCTCCAGCATCGTGAAGGCCTACGACCTCGGCGCCGCCTCCGGCCCCGGTGCCGTCACGCCGCTGCTCGGCTCGATCGATCACGACGGCTGCGACGCGACCCAGACGCTCGACGACGCGGAAGACTACGAAGGCATGCTCGTGAAGGTGAACTACGGCAAGGTCATCCTCGCCGAGGGCCTCGTCACGCCGCCGACGACGGGCTTCCACATCTCGAACATCGCCGGCACGGACACGATCTTCGTGTCGAACCTCAACGGCGTCCTGAACCCGTTCGTCCACCCGACGATGGGTACGACGGTCCAGGTCACCGGCGTCCTGCACTACGCCAACAACAGCTTCCGCATCTGCCCGCGTAACTACTCGGACATCGTGGATCTGGGCGTCGGCGCCGGCGTCGGCAACAACTCGCCCAAGGTGCACTTCTCGGTCGTCCAGAACCCCTCGGCCCGTCCGCGTCTCGCGTTCGGCCTGCCGCAGGCTTCGGACGTCGAGCTCGGCGTGTACGACGTCACCGGTCGCCAGATCGTGACGCTCGAGAAGGGCCACCTCCCGGCGGGCGAGTACTCGCGCGCGTGGGACGGCCGTTCTGCCGCCGGCAGCAAGGTGGGCCCGGGCGTGTACTTCTATCGCCTGACGGTCAACGGCCAGACGTTCTCGACCCGTTCGATCAAGCTCCAGTAAGCGCAGTCGCTCGTACCCATGCGGCCGGGGTCCTTCGGGACCCCGGCCGCTGGGTTTTGCGCCCCTTCGGACCGGCCCCTATACTGCCGCGTCCCGTGAACCCGC
The DNA here is from genome assembly GCA_016215625.1 of Candidatus Eiseniibacteriota bacterium. Classification (GTDB taxonomy): domain Bacteria; phylum Eisenbacteria; class RBG-16-71-46; order RBG-16-71-46; family RBG-16-71-46; genus CAIXRL01. Next base: position 41,072 of record JACRIW010000030.1, read on the forward strand.
TCTGCAGAAGGGCGCGGGCTCCCTCCATCCCGGACCCGAGGAACACCCCCGACGTGACTCCCGAAACCCCGCGCGAAGGCCGTCGTGTGGCCGATTCGGCCACCGAAATGACCCAGCTGGTCCTTCCGCAGCACGCCAACGTCCATGGCTCGCTGCTGGGCGGCACCGTGATGCACTGGGTGGACCTCGCGGCGGCGATCGTGGCCAACCGCCACAGCCGGCGCCCGGTGGTGACCGCGGCCTTCGACGACATGGCGTTCCTGGCGCCGGTCATGGTCGGGCAGGTGGCGCTCATCCACGCGCGCATGACGCTCGTGGACAAGAGCAGCATGGAGATCCGTGTGGACGTCGTCTCCGAGGACGTGCTCACGGGTGAGCGGCGCAAGACCGGCACGGCATTCGTGACGTTCGTGGCGCTCGATCCGGTGACGCGCCGGCCTTCGCCGGTGCCGCCGCTGGTGCTGGAGACGGAAGAAGAGAAGGCCGAGCACGTGCGCGCTCTCGAGCGCCGCCGGCTCCGCCTCGAGCGCCGCAAGGCGCACGCGAACGACTGACGACTTCGCGAACCCCGGTTCGGGGTTCGCGGCAACGATTTCGAATGACACTCGTCGCGGCGGAAACGCCGGGACCGAAGCGAACCCTGAAGGAGCGCGAGATGGCCATCTCGATCGTGGTGCCCCAGCTGGGCGAAAGCGTCGCCGAAGGAACCGTCGCCAAGTGGCTGAAAGCCGTGGGCGACAAGGTGCGCAAGGAAGAGCCGCTGGTGGAGATCCAGACGGACAAGATCAACGTCGAGATCCCGTCGCCCGCCGACGGCGTGCTCACCGCGATCGTGATCGCCGAAGGGACGACCGTGCTGGTCGGCACCGAGATCGGCTCGATCGACGCCGCGGGCGGAGCCGCTGCCACGCCGGCACCGGCCGCCGCGCCCGTTGCCGCAGCACCGGCCGCCGCGGCGCCCGCCGCCGCACCGGCTCCCGCAGCCGTCGCGGCCGCCAGCTCCACCGGCGCCGGAGGCGCCGGCACCGGCATGCTGGACGACCGCACGCTGTCGCCCGCCGTGCGCCGCATCATGGGCGAGCAGAACGTCTCGCTCGCCGAGGTGAAGGCGATCCGCGGTTCCGGCGCCGCCGGCCGCGTGACGCGCGACGACCTGCTCGACTACCGCAAGACCCGCACGGCCGCTCCGGCCGCCGCGGCTCCTGGCGCCGCCGCAGCCGCGGCTCCCGCCGCCGCGCCCGTCGCGCTCCCGTCGTTAATGCGCGCTTCCGTCGGCGCCGCCGGCTCGGGCCCGCGCGAGGAGACGATCGCGTTCACGCGCGTGCGCAAGGTCATCGCCGACAACATGGTCAAGGCCAAGCACACGGCCGCGCACACGCACTGCTTCGACGAGTGCGACCTCACGACGCTCGTCGCGCTGCGCAAGGAGTGGGCGCCCAGGCTCGAGAAGCAGGGCGTGAAGCTCACGTACATGCCGTTCTTCATCAAGGCGGCGGTGCTCGCGCTCAAGGAGTTCCCGTGGATGAACGGCTCGGTCAACGAAGCCGGCGACGCCATGGTGATCAAGCACTACTACAACGTCGGTTTCGCGGTCGGCCGTGACGAGAAGGGCCTCATCGTCCCGAACATCAAGGACTGCGACCGCAAGAACCTCGTCCAGATCGCGACCGAGCTCGCGGACGTCGCGGGCCGCGCGCGCGCCGACCGTCTCAAGCCGGACGAGATCATGGGCGGCACGTTCAGCATCTCGAACGCCGGCGTGTACGGCGCGGTGAACTCGGCGCCCGTCATCAGCGTGCCCGAGGTCGCCATCCTCGGCGTGCACAAGATCGTGGATCGTCCGGTCGTGAAGAACGGCCAGATCGTGATCGCGCCCATGATGAACGCCGTGATCGGGTTCGATCACCGCGTCATCGACGGCGAGATGGCGGTCAAGTTCCTGCGCCGCGTGTGCGAGCTGCTCGAGAAGCCCGAGCTGCTCTGGTTCTACGCCTAGGAGTTCGATTGCCCGGTCGGCTCACCGTGTGTGCGCTCGGCGCCACCTCGTATCGCGAAGGACTCGCCTTACAGGACGCGCTGGTGCACGCCCGGGCGGCCGGTGACACGGGCGACTGGCTGGTCTATCCCGACCATCCGCCCGTCCTGACGGCCGGCCGCAGCACCGGCGCGGACAGCCTGCTCGTGGACCGTGCCACGCTGGAACGGCTCGGGGTCGAGCTGTTCGAGGTCCCGCGCGGCGGTGACGTCACCTGGCACGGGCCGGGGCAGCTGGTCGGCTACCCGATCGTGGGCCTGGACCGGGTCGGCCGCGACCTGCACAAGTACCTGCGCCTCATCGAGGAGGCGCTGATCCGCGCGATGGCCCGGTACGGCATCGTGGCGGCCCGCTCGGAAGGCCGGACCGGCGTCTGGGTGGGGGAGCGCAAGCTGGCCAGCATCGGCGTCGCCGTGCGCCGCTGGGTCGGCTATCATGGCTTCGCACTGAATGTCTGCCCGGACCTCGCGGGTTTTTCGCTCATCCATCCGTGCGGCCTGAAGGGCGTCGAGATGACCAGCATGGCCGAGTTGCTCGGCCCCGCGGCCCCGACGCTCGAGGAAGTCCGTGAAGTCGTGACACAGGAGCTGGCGTCGCAGTTGGGCTTCGAGCAGGTGACGCCGGCCGCACCCGAGACGTTGCACGCACTGCTGCGTGACGCGTCGCGGGCCGAAGACATCGCCACCTGACGTCCCTCGGGGTGACTCACCCCCTCTGGAGGAATAGTTCCATGCTGAACGTGACCGAAGCCGCGACCAAGAAGCTGGCCGAACTCCTCTCGCAGCAGGAGGGCGTGCTCGGCCTCCGCCTGAGCGCGATCCCGGGCGGCTGCTCGGGTTACCAGTACGGCATGGCGTTCGCCGAGCAGACCGTCGAGGGTGACTGGATCGGCGAGTTCAACGGCGTGAAGGTGTTCGTCGACGCCGACAGCGCGACCGTCCTGAACGGCGTGCAGGTGGACTACGTCGAGACGCTGCAGGCCACCGGCTTCACGATCCACAACCCGAACGCGGTGCGTTCGTGCGGCTGTGGCAAGTCGTTCGAGACCGAAGCGGCCGAGGCGGAAGCGGCTGCGGCGAAGCAGCAGGGCGGCGGTGGCTGCGGTTGCGGCTCCGGCGGCTGCGGCTCGCACTGACGCACGACACCCCTCCCGTGCGCATCACGCTCTTCACCGTCGAAGAGGCCAACCAGCTGCTGGGCGAGATCCGCAAGCCGCTCGAACGTCTGTGCGCCATGAAGCGCGAGTTCGACCGGCTCGAGACGCGCATCAGCGTGCTGCTCGTGGCCACCTCCGGCGCGGACGCCGAGAACCCGGACGCTCTCGAACTGAAGGCGCTTTCGCGGAAGCGGCTGCGCCTCGGCGAGATGATCGGGAGCGGCATCATGCGCCTCGAGGAACAGGGCGTGGTGGTGAAGGACCTCGACAAGGGGCTGTGCGATTTCTACGCGCTGAACGGCGAGCGCCTGATCTTCCTCTGCTGGCACCTCGGCGAAGCGACCGTGTCGCACTGGCACGGGCTGCACGACGGCTTCGCGGGACGGCAGTCGATCAAGAACGCCGAAGAACTGGACTGACCCCATGGCACTGATGTCGCCACTCCCGGTGGGCGCGCGAGCGTTCGCCACATACACCGGACTCGACGCCGAGACGATCCACGCGCGCACGATCGAGGCGCGCGCGAAGCTCGGCTCGAAGGCGGTCGTGCTCGGGCACCACTACCAGCGCGAGAGCATCATCGAGTTCGCGGACTTCCGCGGGGACTCGTTCAAGCTGTCGCAGCTCGCGGCCCAGCAGGACGCGGCCGACACGATCGTGTTCTGCGGCGTGCACTTCATGGCGGAATCCGCCGACGTGCTGCGCCAGGCGCACCAGACCGTGGTGCTGCCCGACATGAAGGCCGGCTGCTCGATGGCGGACATGGCGTCCATCGAGGACGTCGAGGAAGCCTGGGACCGGCTGGTGAAGGCCCACGGCGACGTGTTCACGCCCGTCACGTACATGAACTCGACGGCGGCGCTCAAGGCGTTCTGCGGCGCGCGCGGCGGTGTGGTCTGCACGTCGAGCAACGCGGCGCAGGTGCTCGAGTGGGCGTGGGCGCGCAAGCCGAAGGTGTTCTTCTTCCCGGACCAGCACCTCGGGCGCAACACGTCGTTCTCGATGGGCGTGCCGCTCGAGCAGATGGCGGAGTGGGACTGGCGCGCGGAGGACCTGAGCGGCGCGAACGCGCGCGCGTTCGATCCCGCGACGCGCATCGTGCTGTGGAAGGGTTTCTGCTCGGTCCACACGAAGTTCGCCAAGTCGCAGATCGACGAGGTGCGCGCGGCCGACCCCGCCGTGAAGGTGCTCGTGCATCCCGAGACGCCGTTCGAGGTCGTGCGCAACGCGGACCTGGTGGGCTCGACCGAGTTCATCATCGAGCAGGTGCGTGCGGCGGCGCCCGGCACGCACTGGGCCATCGGCACCGAGATCAACCTCGTGCACCGGCTCGCGCTCGAGCATCCGGACCAGAACATCCATTCGCTGCAGAAGAACGTCTGCCCGTGCGCCACGATGAACCGCATCGACCCGGCGCACCTGCTGTGGACGCTCGAGAATCTCGCGGAGGGTCACGTCGTGAACCCGATCCGCGTGCCCGACGACATCAAGCGCGACGCGCGCCTGGCGCTCGACCGCATGCTGGCCTTGAAGGGCAGCGGCGCGGTCGCGGTGGGCGTGGGGCTCGCGAAGGACTGAGCTTGCGATGAACGATTTCGATACGAACGACTCCGGCGCCGAACCCCTGCTGTCGATCGGGGAACCCGGCGCCAGCGGCGCCGAGAATCCCGATGTCGGTGTCATCGGCGCGCCGCGCCCCGCGGTGCCGCAGCGTGTGCCGCTCGCGCCGCGTACGAAGGGCTGCGGCAGCGGCGCCGGCTCGGCCGGCATGACGGGAACCGGCGAGTTCCGCCGCCTTCCGTCGTGGCTCAAGATCAAGCTGCCCGGCAAGGGCGAGTACGCCGAGACCAAGGCGCTGTTGCGCGAGAAGCGCATGGTCACCGTGTGCGAGGAAGCGCGCTGCCCGAACCTCGGCCACTGCTGGGAGCGCGGCACCGCGACGATCATGATCCTCGGCGAGTTGTGCACGCGCCGCTGCGGCTTCTGCGCCGTCGCGCCGGGTAAGCCGAACGGCTACGTGGACTGGGACGAGCCGCGCCGCGTGGGCGAGTCGGTCGAGGCGATGAAGCTGCGCCACACCGTGATCACGTCCGTGTGCCGCGACGATCTCAAGGACGGCGGCAGCACGATCTTCGCGATGGTGATCGAGGAGATCCGCAAGCGTTCGACCACGAAGATCGAGGTGCTGATTCCCGACTTCCGCGGCAACGCCGAGCAGCTCCAGCGCGTGATCGACGCGCATCCCGACGTGATCAACCACAACGTCGAGACCGTCGAGCGCCTGCACGAAGTCGTGCGGCCGAGCGCGCGCTACGCGCGGTCGCTCGAAGTGCTCAAGCGCGTCGCGGCGAGCGGCACGGGCATCAAGGCGAAGTCCGGCATCATGCTCGGCCTCGGAGAGACGGACGACGAGGTCCGGCGCACGCTCGAGGACCTGCGCGCGCACGACTGCCACCTGCTGACGATCGGCCAGTACCTGCGCCCGTCGGAGTTCCACCTGCCCGTCATCGAGTACGTCCACCCGGACAAGTTCGCGTACTGGAAGCAGGTCGCGGACGAGCTGGGCTTCGAGGGCGCCGCGAGCGGTCCGCTCGTGCGCTCGAGCTATCACGCCGACCTGCTGGCCGGCACCGTGAACGACGGCGAGTCGAGCAAGATCGACGGCTGACGAAGCGCGTCACGCACGGCAAGCGAAACGGCCGGCACTCCGCGAGGAGCGCCGGCCGTCTGCGTTGAGGCGCGGTGCTAGTGGTACTGCGACTTGATCGAGCCCCAGGTGTGGTTGCGGGCGGGGGTGGCGGAGGCGCAGGAGAGCACGCGGTAGAACCAGTTCGGGTAATACGGGTTGTCCCGTTTCACGCGGACCGAGCCGGCGGCCGCACCCTGCCAGTTGACCGTGCTGCTGCCGAACGTGGTCTCCTCGGCGAGTCGCAGATCGCCGACTCCGGCGGGGCGGGTGAGAAGCAGATTCTCGAGCCCGAGGCAGACCGGGTCGAGGCATCCGGGGCACGAGCCCGTACCCACGGTCTTCGCGTGCGTGATCGCGATCCGGATGCCGAAGTACTCGGTCCCGGCGTCGAGCGACGCCGCTGCCGACATCGGGAGTGCGAAGACGGCGAGAAGGCGATTCGAGCCCGCGTAGTTGTAGTTCAGGATGTAGGCGGTGACCCCTCCGGCCGCGGCACCCTGCCAGTAGTCCACGCACGAGACTCCGGGAACGAGTGGTATCGCCGAGGCGGAGAGCGCGGTCTGCCGGCAGCTTCCGGTGTTCTTGAACTGCCACCATGCGCTCGACGGGCCGGCCGGGGTCGCGATGACCATGCTCAGCTCGAGCCCGGTCAGGGGGGCGAACGCACTGTCGAGCTCGAACGACACGTAGAGCTGCTCGCTGCCCGTGTTCGTGTCGCAGGCGAACGTCTTGTTGCGAACGGCGCCGTCACCGAAGCAATTGTCCCAACTCAGGTTCATGCCCTGCGCGGCATGGGCGGGCGCGTTCGAGACGCAGAGGAGAAGTACGAGTGGCGCGAGAAGGCGGCGCATGGGGAGTTCCTCGCTGATGGCCAACGTCGGGGGGCGCCGGTCGGTGTGTGGCGTGAGTGCATTGCGTCTACTGCGCCGGAGATTGTGACACCAGTGGGGGGGGGGGCAAGACAAGGGCCACGCGGAGCGGCGACACGAAAAACCATCGGCCGGCGTCCCGCGAGGGGAGCACCGGCCGGTGAGCGTCAAGTTTCGTGATGTAAAACCCTATTCGTCCGAGTCGAGCCACTTCTTCCAGCCGGCCTCGTTGAACGGGCGGCCGAGGAAGTCGGAGACGAGCTGCGCCGCGGGCTTGGAGCCGCCGGGCGCCAGCACGGTGTCGCGGTAACGCTTCGCCACCGCGGGCGCCATCATGTCGGCGTGATCGAACTGCGAATAGAAGTCCTTCGCGATCACGAGCGACCACATGTACGTGTAGTACGTCGCCGAGTAGCCGTCGAGGTGGCCGAAGGCGCACTGGAAGTGCGTCCCGTCCACGAACGGGTACGGCTGATACTTCTTCGTCATCTCGGTCATGATCGCGTCGGTCGTGATCGTGGACGGATCGCGGTCGTAGCACGCGAGCGACGTGCCGGCGTAGACCATCTGGCGGCGCACGTCGAGCGCCTTGGCGAACGCGTTCGCGCGGTTCATCTGCTGCACGAGCGCGGCCGGGATCGGCTCGCCGGTCTGGTGGTGCTTCGCGAACATCGCGAGCACCTGCGGGCTGCGCACCCACTCCTCGAGCATCTGCGAGGGCGCCTCGACGAAGTCGCGCTCCGTCTTGATGCCGCCGACGCCGACCCACTGGTGACCGCCGGCGAACAGCGTGTGCAGCAGGTGGCCGAACTCGTGGAAGAACGTCTCGACGTCGTCGTATTCGCACAGGCCCGGATCGCCCGGCTTGCCGCCCGGCAGGTTGCACACGAGCGCCGCCTCGGGGATCTGCTTGCCGGCGACGCCGGTGCGGATGTCGAACTGCGCGGCGTGGTTGTACTTGTTGTCGCGCGGGTGCATGTCGAGATAGAAGCGGCCGGCGAGCTTGCCGCCGTCGAACATCTCGTAGCACTCGACCGACGGGTCCCACACGGGCGCGTTCGGCACGCGGCGGAACTCGACGCTGAACAGCTTCGCGGTCACGTCGAGCACGCCCTGCTTCACCTTCTCGAACGGCAGGTAGGGCCGGATGCTCTGCGAGTCGAAGTCGTAGTCGGAGCGGCGGACGGCTTCCTTGTAGTAGTTCACTTCCCAGAAGTTCACTTCCGTCGCGCCGGGGAAGTCCTTCTGCTTGCGCGCGAGCAGCTGCTGGTACTCGCGGGCTTGCTTGTCCTGCGACGCGGCCACGACGCGGCCGATGAAGTCGCGGGCGTTCGCGGCGCTGCCGACCATCTTGTCGGCCGTCACGTAGTCCGCGAAGTTCGCGAAGCCCATCGTCGTCGCCAGCTCGTGCCGGCGCATGCGCATGCGGTCGAGCACGCCGATGTTCGAGGGATACGCGCGGTTGTTGTACGCCATGAACATGCGCTTGCGGAGCGATTCGTTCTTCGCGTAGTTGAAGACCGGCACCGCGTCCGGGTATTCGCACGTGAGCGTGATCTTGCCGTCGGCACCGGGCTTGTGCGCGTCGATCCAATCCTGCGGCATGCCCTCGAGCTCGGCCGCGGTGCACACGACGGTGCTCTTGTCCTCACGGATGTTGCGGCCGAACTCCTGGCCGATCAGCGTGAGCGAGTCGCTCAGGTCGCGGATGCGCTGGCGCGTCGCGTCGTCCTTGTCCACGCCCGCGAGCCGGAAGTCGCGCAGCGTGCGCGTGACGTAGAACTGCGTCTCGGCGTCGGCCTTCGACACGTCGAGGGCCGCGAGCGCGTCGTACACGCGGCGGTCGAGCGACAGTTCCGTGCCGTACGCCGACACGTCCTGCATGCACTTCTCGGCGGCTTCGCGCGTCGCCTGGATCGGGCTCGTCTCGGAAATGAGCAGCGACTGCGCGCCGGCCTGCTCGAGCAGGTTGAGCGCGTCGTCGTAGGGCTGCAGCGTGTTCTCGATCGTGCGCGGGCCCTTCACCGCGACCATGCGGGCGATGAGCGCCTTGGCGCCGGCGAGGCGCTTGGCTTGGGCGGCCTTGAATGCCGCCGCACCGGGCTTGCCGGTCCAGAACGGGGTGTTGGCGGCGACGGCGGACGCGGCGCGCCGGGGCGCGGCGGCCGGTGCGGCCGCGAACGCGGTGGTGACCGCGCCCACGAGCAGCACGCCGGCGAGGGCGAGCGAGGAAATGCGCTTCACGGGACCTCCGAAAGGATCGGTGCGAAGCCGGGCGCGCCGCGGCGGGCGCGGGCCGGCAGGGGAAGACGGGGAAGGGATGCCGGGCAGGTTAGCCGACGCTTTCCCGGCCCCACAACGGCACGGCTTCCCGGCGTGGCGAATTGCGGCCCGGGCGCGGGGCCGGTATACCCTGCCGCGCCCAAGGCCGTATCGCCCCTCACCTCGAGAAGGAGTCGCTCCATGTCCGCTTCCCACGGAAAAGTCGCTCTCGTCACCGGAGGCAACCGCGGCATCGGCCGCGGGATCGCCGAGGCCCTCGCCGCCGACGGCGCCACGGTCGCGCTGACCGCCCGCAAGCAGTCCGACGCGGACGCCGCCGCCGCCGAGATCGGGCGCGGTGCGCGCGGCTACGCGCTCGACGTGCGCGAGTACGCGCAGGTGAAGGCCGTCGTCGCGAAGGTCGCCGCCGACCTCGGCGGGATCGACATCCTCGTGAACAACGCCGGCGTCGGGTTGTTCGGCCCCATCGCCGACATGTCGCCGGAGGACTTCGACACGGTCGTGCAGACGAACGTGAACGGACTCTTCTACTGCACGCGCGAGGCGATCCCGCACCTGCGCGCGCGCAAGGGCGGCTACATCTTCAACGTCTCGAGCCTCGCGGGGCGCAACGCGTTCCCGGGCGCCGGCGCCTACTGCGCGAGCAAGCACGCGGTGAACGGCTTCAGCGAGGTGCTGTTCCAGGAAGTGCGCAACGACGACATCCGCGTGACCTACCTCATGCCGGGCAGCGTCGCGACGGACTTCGGGCGCGGCACCGCGGCCAAGCAGGACTGGGCGCTGCAGGCGTCCGACGTGGGCGAGATGGTCGTGGACCTGCTGCACAC
>JACRIW010000031.1 GCA_016215625.1 Candidatus Eiseniibacteriota bacterium
CCCGGCACTTCGGCGGACAGCCGCGCGCCGCGGCCGCCACGGGCGGCGCCGAGCCCGCGCGCGTCGTGGGGCCCCAGGCGAACGCGGCGCCGGGCCCCGCCGTCGCGACCGGCGGCGCGAAGACGCCGGCCGGCGGCAAGAAGAAGGCGAAGGAAGGGTGCTGACGTGCTCGCCCCCTGGTCACCCGAGGACGCCGTGCAGGCCGCGGAACTCGCCGGCCTCGGCGCGCTCGGTGGCCATCACTGGAAGGTGATCGCGTGCGTGCGCGAGGAGGCGGCCCGCTGTGGCCGTCTCCCCACGCTGCAGCGCATCGAGAAGCTCACGGGATTCGGCGCCGGCGAACTCCACCGATTGTTCCCCGGTCGCACCGCGTCCCTGATCGCCCGCCTCGCGGGCTTCGCGCCGCGCCCCTCCGGGACGGAGCGGGGCGCCGCGGGCGGGCATTGAAGGAGGACCGCAGTATGAGCAGGACTCTCTCCGCGCTCCGCTGGTGCGCGCCCGCGCTGCTGCTCGGCGCGCTCGCCACGCAGGCGCTCGCCACGAACGGCATGTACCTCACCGGTTACGGCAGCGAAGCCGCCGGTCGCGCCGGCGCCAATCTCGCGGTCGCCGATCGCGCGCTCGGCCTGCAGGCGAACCCCGCGGGCATCGCGCAGCTGCAGGGCACGCACTTCGGCGTGGACGCACAGTTCCTCGCGCCGAGCCTGCACTACGGCGGCGATCCGTTCGGCAACGACTTCGACGGGGACTCGAAGGTGTTCACCATGCCGTCGATCTCGTGGGTGCGCGGCGCGCACGGCTCACCCTGGACATTCGGGCTCGCGCTCATCAGCCAGGGCGGCATGGGCGCGACCTTCGCCGGGTACGCGACGCCCTTCGGCACGAGCGACGGCACCTCGAGCGAAGTGCGCTTCGCGACGCTCACGCCCACGGTCGCGTACGCGGTGAACGAGGATCTCGCGTTCGGCGTGTCGGCCAACGCCGGTTACTCCGACGTGACGTTCGCGTTCTGGCCGAACACGAGCTTCTACAACGACGGCGGCACGCCGATGGACCCGGCCGACGACATGGGATTCTTCGGCGCCGACCTCACCGAACGCGCGCGCACGTTCAACACGAGCGTCCGCGCCGGTGCGCTCTGGCGCGTGGTGCCGCAGGTCACGCTGGGCGCGGTCTACCAGAGCGAGACGAACGGTCAATACGAGAACGGCACGCTCACGCTGAACCAGTCCGCGATCGGGCTGGGGCGCGTGCATTACGACGCCGCCGTGGACGGCTTCACGTGGCCCGCGCAGTTCGGTGGCGGAGTGCAGCTGCGTCCGACCGAACGGCTGATGCTGGCCGCCGACGTGCGCCGCTACCTCTGGGAAGACGCCATGGCGAAGATCACCGTGAAGGGCACGAACCCCGACGCGGCTTCGCCCATGAGCACGGTCGAGATGCCGTTCACGTTCACGTGGGCGAACGAATGGGTCACCGCGGTCGGCGCCGAGTACCGTGCGACGCCGGCGCTCACGCTTCGCGGCGGCTTCAACTACGGCGACAGCCCCGTGCCCGACGAGACGCTCAATCCGCTGTTCCCCGCGATCACGACGAAGCACGTCACCGCGGGGCTCGGCTGGACCCGCGGCGCGCACACGCTGAATCTCGCGGTCGAGCGCGCGTTCGAGGCGAAGCAGACCAACGACAACACGAACATGAACGTGAACCCGTTCGGGCCCGGCGCGTTCGTGGATCACTCGCAATGGACCGTCTCGCTCGGCTGGAGCAAGGCGTTCTCGCGCTGACGCGCAAGGAGAAGCTCACATGAAGACCATGCGCATCACGCTCTCGCTCCTCGCGCTCGCCGCGTTCGCGGCCGCGTCCACCGCCGTCGCTTCCGAGAAGATCGGCCGCGACACGGGCAAGGACTGCGTCGCCTGCCACGACAAGCCCGGGAGCAAGCTGCTCACCGACCGCGGCAAGTACTTCGAAGCCATGCACACGCTGGACGGCTACGACCAGGTGAAGGCATCCTTCGGCCAGTGCACGAGCTGCCACGTGCGCAAGCCCGGCTCGAAGAAGCTCACCAAGAAGGGCCAGCAGATGGCCTCGATGGTGAAGGACATGGCCGCGCTGCGCGAGTGGCTGCAGCAGAACCATCCCGCGCCGCCGGCGAAGTGAATCCGGCCTCGATTCCGTGGGGAGGTGGCGCACGTGCCGCCTCCCCACTCTTTTTCCCGCGGATGCGAACGCGCCGCGGCCGCCGCCGAGGAGCACGCTGATGAGCGAGAAGCCGAGCAACAAGATCCCGAAGTTCTTCGAGGACTTCCGCGCCGCCTACCCGGAAGTCGCCGCGCACTACCAGAAGCTGTCCGACGCCTGCCGCGACGCGGGCCCGATCGACGCCGTGTCGGTGGAGCTCGTGAAGCTCGGCATCGCGATCGGCGCCGGAGCCGAAGGCTCGGCGCACTCGCACGCGCGCCGCGCGCTCGCCGCGGGCGCGACGCCCGCCCAGCTCGAGCACGTCGCGCTGCTCGCGATCACGACGCTCGGCTTCCCGCGCGCCATGACCGGTCTCGCGTGGGTGCGGGACGTGACGCACGGCGGCCGCTGAGGCGGCGAGCGCGACCGTTTCCCCGCGGAGCATCGTCGGCTTCAAGTGACCGCCGGTGCGTGCACTACTCCGCGCGGGCCGTTTGCGGCACACTGCGCGGCGCCGCCGGGCGCCGACACGGCCCGGGGCGGCACTCAAGACCCCGTGCGGGCCCTCCGAGACTGGAGACTGCCCCGCAGTCCTGATCGTTCCACCCGACGTTCCCGAGAACTCCCGTGCCCATCCAGCAGATCAAGAAGATCGCCATCAGCACCGGCGGCGGCGACGCCCCCGGCCTCAACGCCGTCATCCGCGCCGTCGTCCTCGCCGCCACCGACCGCGGCTGGGAATGCCACGGCATCCGCGACGGCTACAACGGCCTGCTCTCGCCCGAGGAGTTCCCGGACGGCGGCACCTTCCCGCTGACGCGGCGCTCGGTCGCGGGCATCACGCATCTGGGCGGCACGATCCTGGGCACGACCAACCGCGGCAATCCGACCAAGTTCCCGGTCGAGCAGCCCGACGGCAGCTTCGTCGAGGTGGACCGCTCCGAGGAGCTGGTCGCCAAGTTCGCCGAGCACGGCTTCGACGCGCTCATCACGGTCGGCGGCGACGGCTCGCTCGCGATCGGTTACCACCTCGCGAACAAGGGCCTGCGCGTGATCGGCGTGCCGAAGACGATCGACAACGATCTCGACCGCACGTTCGTCACGTTCGGTTTCGACACCGCGGTCGCGTTCGCGACCGAGTGCCTCGACCGCCTGCACACGACCGCGACGAGCCATCGCCGCATCATGGTCGTCGAGATGATGGGGCGCTACGCCGGCTGGATCGCGCTGCACGCGGGTATCGCGGGCAACGCCGACGTCATCCTCATTCCCGAGATTCCGTACGACATCCACAAGGTCGCCGAGGTCGTGCGCGAACGCGAACGCACGGGCCGCCAGTACACGATCGTCGTCGTCGCCGAGGGCGCGAAGCCCGTGGACGGCGCCGTGTCGGTGCTCGGCAAGGCCGTCGGCCAGGCCGAGAAGCTCGGCGGCGTGGGCGACAAGGTCGCGCACGAGCTCGAGCACCTCACCGGGCGCGAAGCGCGCACGGTCGTGCTCGGCCACCTGCTGCGCGGCGGCTCGCCGACCGCGTTCGACCGTCTCGTGGCGCTGCGCTTCGGCGCCGCCGCGGTGCGTGCGCTCGACGAAGGGATGTCGAGCGTCATGGTCTCGCTGAGTCCGCCGACCGTGCGCTACGAGCCGCTCAAGGCCGCGATCAGCCGCATGAAGGTGGTGCCGCTCGACTGCGACACGATGGAGTCGGCGCGCGACCTCGGCATCCGCTTCGGGGACTGAGTTCGGGCAAGCGGCACCGGCGGACACGGGCCGGGCGGCACCTTCGGGTGCGCCCGGCCCGCTTCGTTTCCATGAAACGGCGTCTTTTTCGCGCGACGGCCGCCGGGTGCGCACGAATTGCTTTCCGGCTCCCGTCACGCGCACCTTAGAATTGCTCTCTTACGCTCCACGCTCCAGACCCGGGACGCATCGCCTCCCCACGGCATCGCCCCTCAGGAATCACCACCGGGTCGCTGGCCTGCCCCGCATCCTCGACCCCGCATCCCGATGAGGCCCGTCGTCATGAAACGCCTTCTGCAGGGCGCCACGGCCCTGCTCACGCTGCTCGTCGCCGCGTCCGCTCTCGCGGCCGGCTTCACGCCGATGCGCGGCGAGAACATCGCGCCCCGCACGTTCGAGCTCCGCGCACTCCCGCAGCACGATCCGTCGCAGCCCTACCGCGCGAGCAAGCGCAAGCCCGAGGGCATGAACCCGGCGGCCGAAGCGCGCGTCGAGGCGGCCAAGCGCAATCCCGCGACTCCCGGCGCCGATCTGCTCCGCAGCTTCACGCAGGACCGCACCACGGGCACGCTCGGCTTCCGCGCCGCGGCCGAGCCGACGGCTCCGATCGCCAACTCCGGCTTCGAAGGCATCACGCAGGGCGCGTACATCCCCGGCGAGCCCACCGTCGCCGCCGGCCCGCTCAACATCTTCACGGCGGGCAACTCGAGCGTGACGATCACCGACAAGGACGGGACGAACCGCGTCGAGATCGACGGCCAGGTGTTCTTCGGCGTCCCGGTTGCGGAAGACGCGATCTCCGACGCGCAGTGCTACTACGACGCGCTGCGCGGCCGCTTCGTCGCGCTGTGCTTCACCTGGAACAACGCGCCGAATCTTTCGAACTTCTACCTCGCCGTGTCCAAGACGAACGACGCGCGCGGCGCGTGGTGGCTCTACAAGTTCGACATGACGAAGGACGGCGCCACGCAGACGGCGAACTGGAGCGACTACCAGTCGCTCGGCGTCTCCGACGACAAGATCGCCATGACGGGCCAGCAGTTCACGTTCGCCTCCGACACGTATGTCTACCAGAAGGTGCGCGTGATCGACCGCGCCGCCGTGTACGCGGGCCAGACCGTCTCGTACGTGGACTTCGTGAACTTCACGTGGCCCTCCGGCGGCGACGACGGCGACGTGTTCGTGACCAAGGCCGCGCGCAACCTGACCGCGGGCGACAACACGCTCCACCTGCTGTGCGTGCGCGTGGACGGCGGCACGCACGTGACCTACCGCACGATCACCGGAACACCGGCCGCGCCCTCGCTGTCGGCCGGCACCTTCGTGACCGTGTCCTCCTACTCGGTGCCGCCGGACGCCGCCCAGAAGGGCAGCAGTGCGCTCGTACCGACGAACGACTGCCGACCGACCGACTTCTACGTGCGCAACGGCGAACTGCTGTGCTCGTGGCACACGGGCGCCGGCGCCTACTCCGCGATCCGCCTGTTCAAGATGCGCACGAGCGACCGCGCCGTGCTGATCGACGAGACCTACGGCTCGACGGGCACGTTCTACTACTACCCCGCCGTCACGATGGACTCGGTGGGCACGATCTTCCTCGGCTTCGACCGCTCGAGCGGGAACGAGTACCCGTCGTCCTACGCGACGGGCCGCCGCCGCAGCGACGCGGCGCTGCAGCCGAGCGTGCTCCTCAAGGCCGGAACGTCGAACACGTCGCACACGCGCTGGGGCGACTACACCGGCATCGACAACGACGCCGCGCTCTCCGGTCCGGGCGGCGCGGTCGCCTGGTACACGGGCCAGTACACGAAGGGCACGAACACGTTCGGCGTCTGGGCGAACAAGCTCACCTTCACGTACGGACAGGTCGCGGGCAGCGTGGTCGAGGACTGCGACGGCGCGGCCGGCACGAGCGGCGACCGCAGCGCGCTCGCGGGCTGGACCGTGACGCTCAAGCAGGGCGCCACCACGGTCGCGACCACGACGACCGACGCGCTCGGCGCGTACAGCTTCGGTTACCTCGAATCCGGCACGTACGACGTGGTCGTCGCCCCTCCGGGCGGCGGCGCCTCCGTGACGGCGATCGCCGGTTCGGGCGGCACGACGCAAACGATCGTGAACGCGGGCGACGTGCAGGTGAACCTCACGAACGCGCAGACCTCGACGGGCAACGTGTTCGCCGTGGCGAACACGCATGCCGCTCCGGCCGCGTCCGGCATCGCGCCGGCGATCAAGTCGGTCGGCGACGCCGCCTTCACGCTCACCGTGAACGGCTCCTTCTTCATTCCGTGCTCGGTCGTGCGCGTGGACGGCAGCGACCGCGTCACGACGTTCGTGAGCGCGACGCAGCTCACGGCCGCGATTCCCGCGACCGACCTGCTCTCGGGGGGCACGCGCGACGTCACGGTGTTCAGCCCCGCGCCCGGCGGCGGCACGACGACGTCCTATCCGCTGATCGTCAACGGCACGCCCGACACGACCCCCCCGACCGTCACGCTCACCTCGCCGGTGGGCGGCGAGAGCTGGGGCATCGGCTCGTCGCACGCGATCACGTGGACCGCGAACGACGACATCGGCATCGCGGGTGTGGACCTTGCGTACTCGACCGACGGCGGCGCGACCTACCCGAACGTGATCGCCACCGGCATCGCGAACACCGGCACGTACGCGTGGACCGTCCCCGGCACGCCGGGCACGCAGCTGCGGGTGCGCGTCGTCGCGCGTGACGGCGGCAACAACACCGCGACCGACCAGAGCGCCGCGAACTTCACCGCGCTCGGCTGGTACGTCACGGCCTCGGCCGGGGCAAACGGCACGATCGCGCCGAGCGGCGTGGTGGCCGTCGCCGACGGCGCGGCCCCGAGCTACACGATCACTCCGGCGAACGGCTACCACGTCGCCGACGTGCTGGTGAACGGCTCGAGCGTGGGCGCGGTCACGAACTACACGTTCGCCGCCATCCATGCCGACCAGACGATCGCGGCGTCGTTCGCGATCGACGAGTACACGCTCACCGTGAACGTCGCCGGCAGCGGCGCCGTCGCGAAGTCGCCCGATCAGGCGACGTACGCGCACGGCACGAGCGTGACGCTCACCGCGACGCCGACCGCCACGTGGACGTTCGCGGGCTGGAGCGGAGACACGACGGGCACGACGAACCCGGTGTCGTTCGTCATGACCGGCAACCGCACGATCACCGCGACGTTCTCGCAGAACACGTACGTCTGGAACGCGACCAGCGGCACCGCGGCGTTCGGCATGGCGGCCAACTGGACGCCGGCGCGCACCACACCAACGGCCACGGACGTGCTCGTGTTCTCGAACGGCGGCTCGTCCACCGCGACGGGACTCACGACGCAGTCCATCGGCAAGCTCGTGGTGAGCGGCAACACGGCGATCGCGCTGCAGACCACTTCCGGCGCGACGCTGACGATCGCGGGCGTCACGGGCACCGACCTGTCGGTCGCGTCGGGCTCGACGCTCACGCTCTCGGGCACGGCGGCGGTCACGATGGTGTTGCCGGCGGGAACGAGCGGCGCCATCGCGGGCACCTTCTCCGCGCTCGGCGCGGCGCACCGCCTGAACGCGCTCGACTCGGGCTCGCTGCTCTTCGCGGGCGGCTCGGTCTGCAATCTGGGCGCGAGCTTCTCGGGCAACATCTTCGGCACCGGCACGGGCACGAGCGGCCTGGGCTCCGTGCTTTTCCAGAACGGCGCGCTCCTCACCCAGGGCGCCGGCGCGAACCCGTTCGGCGCTTCGGCTCCGAACTCGGTCGTGATCTTCCAGGCCGGCAGCCGCTTCCGCCTGACGGGCTCGGGGCTCACGCCCGCGCTCTCGGGCCGCACGTACGCCGACTTCGAGATCGCGAACGGCGGCACGATCAACGCGACCGGCGGCACGGCCTTCAACATGGACTCGTTGATCGTCTCGTCGGGCACGCTGAACCTCAACCTCACGGGCGGCGGCAGCATTCGCGGCGACGTCCGCGTGGCGGCGGGCGCGACGCTCGGCTGTGCGCCGACGTCGGGCACGCCGAGCATCACGCTCGCGGGCACGACGAACCAGACGATCACGAACTCGGGCACGTTCAGCTCGGGCACGATCCCGCGCCTGACCGTGAACAACCCCGGCGGAGTCACGCTCGCCAGCTCGATCGCGTGGAGCGGCCCGGTCACGTTCACGACCGGCGTGATCCACACGGGCGCGAACACGCTGACGCTCGGCTCGTCCAGCACGGTGACCGGCGCGGGCGCGGCGACGGGCTGGGTGCACGGCAAGCTCGCGCGCGCCATCCCGGCCGCGGGCACGACGCCGTACGATGTCGGCGGCGCCGCGCGCTACGCGCCGGTCTCGGTGACCATGACGGGCAACGCCGCGGCCGTGACGCTCACTGCATCGAGCACCGACGGCGACCATCCGTCGATCGGCGGCGCACCGGTCAACCCGGCCCGTTCGGTCAACCGCTTCTGGACGCTGACGCCCTCGGGCTCGCCCGTCTTCACGAGCTACTCCGCGACGATGACGTTCGACGCCGCGGATCTCGACGCGGGCACGAACGCGGCCCTGCTGCTGCCGGCGCTGTACGGCGGCACTTGGACGATGCCGGCGGCCAGCACGCACACGGCGACGAGCACGCAGGCGACCGGCCTCACGGCGTTCGGCGACCTCGCGATCGCCGAGGCGCCGGGCTTCACGATCACGGCCTCGGCCGGCGCGGGCGGCGTCATCTCGCCCTCCGGCGCGGTCAGCGTGAGCGCGAACGCGAACCAGTCGTTCACGATCACCGGCAACGCCGGCTTCACGATCGCCGACGTGCTCGTGGACGGCGTGAGCGTCGGCGCAGTCGGCAATTACACATTTACGAACGTCACGGCGAACCACACGATCGCCGCGAGCTTCGCGGACGCGCTCGCACCGACGGTCGCGGTTACCGCGCCGAACGGCGGCGAAAACCTGCTCGCGGGCGCTTCGGCGAACCTCACGTGGAACGCGTCGGACAACGTCGGCGTGAGCACGGTGGACCTCGAGCTGTCGCGCAACGGCGTGGCGGGTCCGTTCACCGCGATCGCCACGGGCGTCGCGAACACCGGCACGTACGCGTGGACGGTGACCGGTCCGGGCACGAGCACGGCGCTGCTCCGCGTGACGGCGCACGACGCGGCGAACAACGGCGCTTCGGACGTGAGCGATGCCGTGTTCACGATCACGGGCTCGACGGCGGTGGACGGCGGCGAGGTGGCCGCGTTCGCACTCGGCGAGATCTCGCCCAACCCGACGCGTGGCGCCGCCCGCACGTACTTCGCGCTGCCGCGCGGTGCGGCGGTGCGGGTCGCGGTGCTGGACGTCCAGGGCCGTGAGGTCGCGGTACTGGCCGACGGCGCGTACGGCGCCGGCCGCTGGTCGGTGACCATGGACTCCGCCCAGCACCATCTGGGCGCCGGCCTGTATTTCGTCCGCATGCGCGTGATCGGCGGCCCGACCTGCACCCGGAGGTTCGCGGTCACGAAGTAACCGTCTCGCCTGCAATGCCAATACCGGAGCCCGTGTGGAGAACGCCTCCGCACGGGCTCCGTCTTTTGCCACCATCCCGTAATTTCGTTGGTGGTATTCCAGACCCGGCTCCTACAATCGAGGTCGAGTTCCCCCGACCGAGACCCTCGGGCCGCACGGCTCCCCACGCGACGACCCGCACGCTTCTTTCCGCCTGCATGCCCGCGAGGCCGCCGCCATGTCGCGCCTGCTTCGATTCGTATTCGTCGCGCTCCTGCTCGCCGTCGTCCGCCCCGCGCTCGCGTCGGGCGCCTCGCCCGCCGCTCCGGCCACGTTCTCGTGGACGTCGCTGCCCTCGGCCGCCACCAGCGAGCCCCCGCCGCCACCGCCACCACCGCCCGTCTCGCCGCGCTCGGGCTTCGAGGGAGTGCTCGCCACCGGTCCCGGAACCGACGTGAGCATCGCCTCCGGCGAAGGGGTGCTGCTGATCGCCGCGCACGGGCGCATCGCGATCGTGTCCCGCGGTGGAAACATCCGCTCCGAAGTGAACGTCCGCGATTTCTTCGGCTTCGCGAACGGCACGGTGACCGGGACGCAGTGCTTCTTCGATCCCGTGGCGCGCCTGTGGTGGGTGGTGGGCCTGTGGAGCCCGCCGGGCGACCTGCCGCAGACGCTGGCGATCGCGCACAGCCTCTCGCCGAACCCGCGGTCCGACTGGGGACTCACGAACTGGCCGACCGCGACGATCGTGTCGCGCCACGTGACCGAGTACGGCGCCGAACCGATCGCGGCGATCGCGCCCGGCCGCTTCGTCGTCGCGATGCGCCACTTCGTGGTCGCGACCGGACGCCAGGACTACGAATCCGTGCTCGTGTTCGACCGCACGGTGCTCGATCGCTACGGCTATGCGCCACCGGTCGAGCTGCGTATCACCGCTCCGCCCGCGCGCGGCGACCGCTGGGACATGACGAGCACGCGTCCCGCGGTGTGCCTCGACCGCGCCGGCGAAGAAGTGCTGCTCGTCACCTCGCGCGCCGGCGGCGGCTCGCGCGTGACGCTGCGGCGCATCACCGGACCACCGAGTGCACCCGTGCTGTCGGAAGGCGAGTTCGTGGACGTCGCGCCCTACTCCACCGCACCCGGCGCACGGCAGCTCGGCACCGCGCGGCGGCTCGAGACCGGAGACTGCCGCGTGCGCAGCGCGGTCGTGCGCGACGGCGTGCTGAGCGCGGCGTGGCACGAAGCCGGACGTTCGGGCGGCAACACGGCGTCGGGCATCCGCGTGCTCCAGGTGCGGCTGCGCGATCGCGCCGTGCTGACCGATCACGCTTTCGGCGAGGCGCGCACGTTCGCGTTCGCGCCGGCGCTCACCGCGGACGCGTATGGCGCGCTGCAGCTCGCGTACGTGCGCAGCGCCGCGGACGAGTTCCCCTCCGCCTGGACGGCCGTGCGCCGTGCGGGCGAACCGAAGTTCGAGAAACCGGCACCCGTGCGCACCGGCGAGGGCGCGAGCGACTCGCTCGACTGGAGCGGTCCGAGCGGCATCGCGCTCGACCCTGCTCCGCAGCTGCCCGGCCAGACCGCCTGGGCCGCGTCGTCCTTCGTGCGCGCCGGCGGCTCGCGCGGCACCTGGGTCCAGCCCGTGATCGTCTCCTACGGCGAGATCCGCGGCACCGTGCTCGCCGACTGCCGCGCCGACGCCGCGAGTCCCGGGGACCGCGCGCCGCTCGCCGCGCACGCCGTGAGCCTTCGCGCCGCCGGCGGCACGGTCATCGCGACCGCGCACACCTCCGGCGACGGAACGTTCGCGTTCGCGGGCCTCGAAGCCGGCACGTACGACGTCGTGGTCGCGCCCCCCGCGGGCGGCGCTTCGGTGCTCGCAGCGCCCGGCTCGGGCGGCATGCGCGAGACCGCGATCGGGGCGAACGCGGTGCGCGTCGTGCTCGCGGCCTGGCAGCGCTCCTCCGGCAACCTGTTCGTGTGCGCGGAAGCGCGCCCCATGCCCGTGCTCGCGGCACTTTCGCCCGACTTCCGCTGGGCCGGTTCGGCGGCGTGCACGCTGCGCGTGATCGGTTCGGGCTTCGCGCCGTGTGCGAGCGTGCGCTACGGCTCGCTCGTGCGCGAGGCGCGCTGGGTGAGCGCGACCGAGCTGCGCGTGGCGCTCTCGGCCGAGGATCTCGCGGTGGCGGGTCCGCGCGCGGTGCGCGTGTCGAATCCCGAGCCCGGCGGCGGGCTCTCGGCGAGCGTGCTCTTCGACGTGCGCCGGCCGGACCCTTACGCGCCGGTCGTCACGCTGCTCGCGCCCGTCGGGGGCGAGCGCTGGCCGCTCGGCGCCACGCGGCGCATCGCGTGGTCCGCGAGCGACGACCGCGGGATCGAGAGCGTCACGCTCGCGTACTCGCGCGACGGCGGCCTGTCGTTCCCGCACACGATCGCGGCGGCGATTCCCGACAGCGGCCACTTCGACTGGACGCTGCCCGACACGGGCGCGGCCGGGCTGCGCGTGCGCGTCACCGTGCGCGACGCGTTCGGCAACGTCGCGGCGGACTCCTCGCAGGCGGCGTTCGCGGTGCCCTCCTGGCGGATCCTCGCGAGCGCGACGGGCCCGGGCCGGATCGCGCCCTCCGGCGCCGTGAAGGTCGCGGACGGCGACGCCCCCGAGTTCGCGATGGTGGCGGACTCCAACTCGTACCTCGCGCGCCTGCGCGTGAACGACGTCACCGTGGCGCCCACGACGCGGTACACCTTCGCGCCCGTGCACGCGGACCAGACGATCGCCGCCGACTTCGGCCCGCGCACCTACACGTGGGCGTTCGATTCCGGCACGGCGAACTTCGGCTCGCCCGGAAACTGGTCGCCGACGCGCCTCTCGCCCGCGACCGACGACATCCTGCAGTTCGCGAACGGCGGCATCGTGACCGCGACGAACGTGCCCTCACAGGCCGTCGGGCAGCTCCGCGTCCTGAACGGCACGGGCGTCACGCTGCAGACCGCTTCGGCCGCGACGCTCACGCTGAACGGCGGCGGCGGTCACGACCTGTGGATCGAGGCCGGTTCGCAGCTCACGCTCGCCGCGCCGTCGGGCGCCGTGACGATCTCCCTCGGCCCCGGCGCC
Organism: Candidatus Eiseniibacteriota bacterium; assembly: GCA_016215625.1. GTDB lineage: Bacteria > Eisenbacteria > RBG-16-71-46 > RBG-16-71-46 > RBG-16-71-46 > CAIXRL01. The sequence goes on from JACRIW010000031.1 coordinate 12,527, forward strand.
ACCGGCCGCGTGGACGGACTCGCGTCGTTCGGAACGGGCGCCCAGCGGCTCGTCGCGCAGGATGCCGGTGCGCTGCACTTCACACGGGGCTCGCTCTGCACGATCAGTGCGACCACGACCGGAAGCGTGTTCGGCAACGGCGCCGGCGCGAGCGCGCTCCGCAGCGTCGTGTTCGACGCGGGCGCCACGCTCAACGTGCTCGGCGGCGGCGATCCGTTCGGCGCGGCCGCGCCGAACGCCGTGCTGCGCATGGAGCACGGCAGCCGGTACACCTACCGCGTGCGCGGCAGCTCGCTCGACTTGTCGGGACGCACGCTCGGCGACTTCGAGTTCCTGTCGGGCACGAGCGTCACGATCGCGGGCACCTCGCCCGTGACGATGGACAGCCTGATCGTCGGCGCCGGCACGCTCTGGCTCAACTGCGCGACGGCGCTCGCCATCCGCGGCGACGTGACGGTGAAGTCCGGCACGTCGCTCACGATCGGCTCGGGCGACTTCGCGAACCCCGTGCGCTTCTCCGGCGACGGCCCGCAGCGCGTCACGCGATACGGCACGTTCTCCGCGAACGCGAGCGCGAAGCTCACGATCGACAACCGCGCTGGCGTGACGCTCGGCTCCGACCTCGCCTGGGGCGGCGACGTCACGTTCGCGCACGGCGTGCTGAGCACGGGCACCGGCGTGCTCGATCTGGCCGGCACGAGCGTGCTCACCGGCGCCGCGGACACGACCGGATGGATCGCGGGGCGCGTGCGCCGCACGATCCCCGGGGGCATCTCGTCGCGCACGTTCCCCGTCGGCACCGCCACGGCGTTCGCACCGCTGCAGCTCGACTTCGCGCAGGCCACGTTCCCGTTCGCGCTCACGGTCTCGTGCGCCGACGGGCCCGCGCCGGGGCTGGCGGACGCGCCCGTGGACACCGCGCACGTGTTGAAGCGCCACTGGACGCTGTCCTCGCCGACGATGCCCGTCGTGCTCGACTACACGGCGAAGATGACGTACGTGCCCGGCGACCTGGCCGCGGGCACGCTCGCCTCGGACCTTTCGCCGTTCCAGTTCTCGAACCTCTGGTATCCGCGCGCGGGCGGCGCGACGCCCGGCAACACGATCACCGCGCAGCACTGCACGACGTTCGGCGTGCTCACCGCGGCGCAGTCCTGGTATCGCGACTACGGCGTCACCGTCACCGTGGACGGTCCGGGCACCGTCACGCGTTCGCCCGATCAGGCGACGTACGCGTACGGCGACATCGTCACGCTCACCGCACGGCCCACGGCGCCCGCGACGTTCGTCGGCTGGAGCGGCGACACGAGCGCCACGCTCACGCCGCTCGCGATCGCGGTCACGCGCGACCGCCACCTCACCGCGACGTTCCGCACGCCGGTGACGTACGTGTGGAAGGCCGGCGTCTCGTCCGGACTCTGGACGGACTCGCTCAACTGGACGCCCGCGCGGCGCGAACCGGCGCCCAACGACATCCTCGTCTTCTCGCACCCCGGCGCGGTGACGGTGAACGGTCCGCGCACCGAAACCGTCGCGCAGCTGCTCGTGAGCGGGGGCGCGCAGGTCCAGCTCGTCTCCGGCAACGCCGTGACCCTCACGTTGCGCGGCGAAGGCGGGCACGCGCTGGTCGTCGAACCCGGCGCGAAGCTCGCGATCGGCGGCACGTTGCCGCTCGTGATCGCGCTGCCGGCCCACGCCCGCGGCGCGATCGGTGGACGCCTGCAGCTGTCCGGCGCCCCGCACCAGCTGGTCGCGCGCGACACCGCGGCGGTCACGTTCACCGATGGCGCGGTGTGCGAGGCCGCGGCCACCGGCAACGTGTTCGGCGACGGCACCGGCGCGAGCGGCATGCGCTCGGTGTACTTCGAGGCCGGCTCGCGCTTCGACCACCTCTCGGGTGGCGATCCGTTCGGCGCGGCGGCTCCGAATGCCGTCGTCGCGTTCCTGCCCAGCAGCCGGTATGCCGTGCGTTCGCTCGGCGCGACGGTGTCCTTGAGCGGCCGCACGTACGCGGACTTCGAATACGACGCGCCGGGCGCATCGATGCTCGTGCCGCTCGAGTCGCCGGTCACGATGGACTCGCTGCTCGTGCGCACCGGCTACCTCTACCTGTCGCAGGCCGCCGCGCTCACGCTGCGCGGCGACTTCACCGTGCTCGGCGGCAGCCAGCTGGGCTTCTACCCGCTGCGCAGCGGCGGGCCGGTGGTGATGCAGGGGGCCGTCACGCAGCGGATCGCCGTCCGCGGCCAGCTCGCGGGATACGCGACGCCGCCGTTCGAGATCGACAACGCCGCCGGCGTGCGGCTGGCCACCGACGTCACGTGGCCCGGCCCGCTGCGATTCTGGCGCGGCCTGCTGCACACCGGCCCGTACGCGTTCTCGCTCGGAACGGCGTACGGCGTGCTGAACGCGGGCGCCGGCACCGGCTGGGTGGACGGCACGCTGCGGGTCACCGTGCCGGGGCCGGGCTCATCGCTCACGTATCCGATCGGCGACTCCGCGCGCTACGCGCCGCTCGTCCTGAACTTCCGGACGTCGCCGAGCGGCTTTCCGGTCGGCGCTTCCACGACCGCCGGGCTGCACCCGCAGCTCGGCTCCGCGCCGATGGACACCGCGCGCTCGCTGCGGCGCTGGTGGCGCGTGTCGAGCCCCACGGCGACACCGGTCGACCTCTCCTACGACGCGGTCATGAACTTCGTGCCGGGCGAACTCGACTCCTCGACCACGCCGGGTCAGCTCCTCCCGCTGCTGTACACCTCGGGCTGGCACTACCCGACCAACGGGATCGCGACGCTTTCGAGCGTGAGCGCCACCGGGCTCTCGGCCTACGGCGACCTCACGGCGGCCCTGCCGATTGGCGGCCCCGTCGAGCCGCGCTACGTGTGGACGGCCACGTCGTCGCGCGGCGCATTCAACGACGCCGGAAACTGGACGCCGCCGCGATTGCTGCGGCGCGCGGACGACATCCTCGAGTTCTCGCGCGGCACCGTGGACACCGCGTACGGCGTGCCGGTCCAGACCATCGGGCAGCTGGTCGTCTCGAACGGATCGCGCGCGACGCTGTCGGGCACCGGGAACGCGACGCTGTCGTTCACCGGCCGCCCGGGTGACGACCTCGCGATCGCGAGCGGCGCGACGCTGCGCCTGACCGGCACGAGCGGCGTGAACTCGCTGCAGCTCGTGCTCGGCGACACGACGACCGCGCGGATCGCCGGCACGCTGGAGCTGTCGGGCGGGCCGCAGCGCCTGCTCGGCGTCGCGAGCGACGCGATCGTGTTCGAGAACGGCGGCGCGTGCGTGCTGACCGCCGGCTTCGAGGGCAACCCGTTCGGCACCGGCGCCGCGGCCGGCTCGATCGGCTCCGTGCGCTTCGCGTCCGGCTCGGTGCTGCGGCAGTCCATCGGCGGCGATCCGTTCGGCGCGCAGCTGAACGACGCCGTGCTGACGTTCGATCGCGGCAGCCGCTATCGCATCGAGTCGAACGCCTTCACGCCGGCGTTCTCGCGGCGCACGTTCGCCGACGTCGAACTCGCCGTGCCCTCCGGGCTCGTGGACGTCACGCCGACGCAGCCGTTCACGCTCGACAGCCTGATCGTGCGCCAGGGCGTGTTCAACCTGACGCCCTCGGGCGGCTGCACGATCCGCGGCGACATCCTCGTGTACCGGCTCGCCACGCTCAACCTCGCGCCGCGCATCGGACCGTCGAGCGTGCGCATCGGCGGCGACGCGCCGCAGCGTCTCGTCGGCACCGGCACGTTCGCGACCGGGCCTTACCCGGTGCTCGTGCTCGACAATCCCGCCGGCCTCGATCTGGGCAGCAACGCCACATGGCGCGGCGCGGTGAACTTCGTGCGCGGCCCGGTGCGCACGGGTGCGTTCGCGCTCACCGTGGACACCGCGACCGTGGTGACCGCGTCGCAGGCGACCGGCTGGGTGCACGGCACGCTCAAGCGCACGATGCGCTACGGGGCGCCGACGGTCGACTTCGCGGTCGGCACGGACAGCGTGTACGCCCCCGTCACGGTGACGCTCGTGAACAACACCTTCGACTTCCAGCTCGCCGTCTCGACGACGGACGGCGATCACCCGCAGCTCGCGAGCGCGAATGTGGACCCGGCTCGCACCGTGAACCGCTGGTGGACGCTGACCTCCGCGGGAACGGCGAACTTCGCGACCGGGAGCGCGACGTTCTCGTTCTCACCCGCCGACCTTGACACGGCGATCACCGCCGACGTGCTCTCGCCGTTCCGCTACGCCGGCGGCTGGACGCGTGCGGTGCGCGGCACGGGATCGGCGACGAGCGTGCAGGCGACCGGGCTCACGGCATTCGGTTCGTTCGCGCTCGCCGAACCACTCGCCGCCGGCGCGGCGGCGGCGGCGGCGCTTTCGCCCGTGGCTCCCGGGGACGACGCGCCGGTCGCCGCGTTCGCGCTCGGCGCGCCGTCGCCGAACCCGACGCGTGGCGCGGCGCGCATCCCGTTCGCGCTGCCGCGCGCGTCGCACGTGCGCGTGAGCGTGCTCGACGTGCAGGGCCGCGAGGTCGCGGTGCTCGCGGACGGCGTGTTCGCCGCCGGCCGCCACGGCGTGACGATGGAGAGCGCGGGCCGCCCGCTCGCGGCGGGGCTCTACTTCGTGCGCCTGCGCGTGAGCGGCGGACCGGAGTTCACGCGACGGATCGCGATCGCGCGGTGACACGGACGGCGGTGCGGACGCGTTCCGGCGGCCGCACCGCCGCGTCGTTCAGGGCGTCACCTCGCACAGCACGCTCTCGAGGTCGTTGAACTTCACGGCCGTCGGCTTCTTCGGCGCGAGCGGCAGCTCGAACTCCGTGACCCTGCCGGTCACCCACACGCGCTCGCGCGACCAGCCGTCGTCGCCGAAGTCCACGCGCACGAACACCGGCATCTTGAACGACTCGGGCACGTTCGACTGCGTCACGCGCCCCTTCACGCGCCACTGCCCGTTCGCGGCGGGCTCGGCGGTCCACGAGAACGCGTAGGTCGGGACGTCGGTGCCGTACACCCACTGGTCGAAGAACCAGCCCATGTCGGCGTTCATCACGCGCTCGACCTCGGCACGGAAGTCCTCGGTGAACGCCTTGCGCCCGCGCATGCGCGTGTACCAGTCGCGCAGCAGGCCGCGGAAGCGCGCCTCGGACGGATCGCTCTCGTCGAGCAGCATGTCGCGCAGCATGTGCAGCACCCACGCGCCCTTTTCGTACACGACGAGGTTGTAGTCGTCGGGCGTCGTGCTGCTGTTCGTGCGCGCGCCGAGCCAGATGGGGCCGGCCTGCTGGCTCTCGCCGAGCGCGAACTTGCGGTTCTCGAGCAGGTCCGTGCGCCACCGGGACAACACGTCGAGGTACGTCTTCGAGTCCTTGCAGCCCGCCTGCCGGTACCAGATCGAGCAGAAGTCGGCGAAGCCCTCCGAGAGCCACACGTCGTGGTACGTGGCGTTGTCCACCGCGAGCCCGAACCACTGGTGCGAGATCTCGTGCGCGCGCAGCACGTGCGGCTGGAAGTCCGGCCGGCCGAGCACGCGGTCCTCGCGCAGCATCATGTGGATCATGCCGGGATACGCGATGTACGTGTCCTCGGGCGTCTCGAGCGCGTGGAACTGCGCCGACGGCGGCGGGCCGAACATGCGGCCGAAGAACTCGAGGCAGTTCGCGACGTCGAACGCGACCTGCTCGTCGCCGGAGCGCGCGTCGCGCAGCGCTTCGGGCTTCGCCACCGTCACGCGGCCGGCGCCGTCCAGGTGGCGCATCCACACGGTCACCGGCAGCGTGTCGCGGTCCACGCGGATCGCGCGCAGGAAGTTCACGTCGAACGACACGAGGTCGATCGGCTGGTCCACGACCCAGTGCGAGCGCTGCGTGTTCCCCACGACCTCGACGCCGTCGCGACGCCCGGCCGCGACCAGCTGGTAGTCGCGCGGGTGCGTGAAGCGCATGTCCCACGTGGCTTCGCCCGCGAACAGCGGCCGCGGGAACCAGCCGAGCAGGTCGCGGTGCCGGAGGAAGTCGTCCTCGCGCTCGAACGCGACGCCGTGCCAGCGCACGCGGAACACCGCGGTGTCCCCCGGCGCGAGCGGCGGCGAGACCCGCGCCCACACGAGGTCGTTCTCGTCCTGCTGCTCGAACGTCACGCGGCGGCCGGCGGTGACGAGCGAATCGAGCGTCAGGTGATGCGGCAGGTCGAAGCCGATCCAGCCGCGCTCGCGCCCGTGCGCGGCCACGCTCACTTCGGCGCTCGCCGTCATGCCGAGCCCGGCGTCGAACACGACGTCGGTCACGTAGCGCGTCGCCTCGTACGGCGGATTCCGGTCGCGGCGCAGCGTGTCCGGATCGCCGAGCGCGAAGAACTGGCTGAGCACTTCGGAGCCGTAGCGGCGCTTGAGTCCCTGACGGTCGTCGCGCGGACGGCGCTCGAGACGCACGCGTTCCGTGTAGAGCGGGTCGAGGGAGAAGAACATCGGCTCGCCGCCGCGCCCGGGATTGATCATGGCGCGGAAGTAGCCGTTGTCGTCGCCGTCCACGAGCATCTGCGCGAGGCTCAGCGGCCGCACGAAGTTCGTGCGCGGCAGCGTGAGGTACGGGAAGGCCGCCTTCCACGCCCGCTGCAGCGAGCGCGCGGTGTCGGGCGCGAACGTGAGCCCGCCGCGCAGTTCGGCGGCGGTGCTGTCCGAGAAGAACAGCACGAGCTGCTGTACCGGCACGCGCAGCGTCGGCGTGCCGTAGAAACGCCGCAGCTGCTGGCGCTCGATCTCCGAGCGCGGCGCGAACGAGAACGTGCCCTTGCCCGTGAACACCGCCGCGACCGTGCGGCCGCCGAGCGGCGTCGCGAACACGAGCTGGCCCTCCTGCAGCACGAACGTCCCGGCGTCGCGTTCGAGCATGAGGCTGTTCACGCGCGCGATGCGCGTCGAGTCGAGCGGCCAGTGCGTGAAGTCGCGGTGGAAGTCCGCCCACGTGTTCCAGCCGGACGGTGCGGGCACCGCGGCCGGGGCGGGCGCCGGGACCGCGGCGAGGAGAACGAGAAGCAGGAGCGCGAGGCGTGCGGCGCGCGCGATCTGGCGGAACATGAACGGCTCCCGGGTGCGGGTGTGCGACGAGCACGGATTCGCCGCGCAGCCTCTCGCCGCGTTCGCCCGCGCGTCAATGCCCGACTGCCCGGCGCCCTCCTCTGATAGTCTGCCGCGGCCATGACCACGTCCCGACCAGCCCTGTCCGCGTACCGATGAGACGGCTGCTTCCCTTCGCGCTCGCCGCGCTGCTCTTCCTGACGCTGCTGCCCGGCATCGCGGCCATTGAGGCGACCGACTGGCGCGAGGCGCGCGACGCCGAGGTGATCCGCGAGTCCACCTCCGGCAAGGAGTGGCTCACGCCGCTCTACGCGCACGAGGCGCTGTTCGAGAAGCCGCTGCCCGGTTACGCGCACGAGGTGATCGCGCAGCGGCTGCTGCGCCGTCTCGTGCACGCCGACCCCGAGCGGCTGACCGACGTCGCGACCTCGCGCGCGGTGCGTGCGGCGCTCGCCGCGGCGCTCGCGCTCCTCGTGGGTGTCGTCGGCACGCGCGTGTTCGGCGCCCGCGCGGGCTGGCTCGCGGCGTGCGCGCTCGCGACCACCGTCGGGCTGCCGCTCGCCGCGCGCGCCGACGGCGGCCAGCTGCTCGCGACGCTGTGCTCGTGGTTCGGCGTGGCGCTGTTCCTGAGCGTGCTGCAGTCGCGCGCCCGCCGCGCCGACGTGACGTGCTTCGGCGCCTGGCTCGCGCTCGGCGCCGCGGCGCTGACCGGCGGGCCGCTGTCGGCGCTGTGGCCGATGGGCGGGTTCGCGCTCTACTTCTCGCTCACGCGCGCGCGCGGCGCGTGGCACGGCATCCGTCCCTTCTGGGGCGCGCTCGTCGTGCTCGGACTCGTGCTGCCGTGGTACGGCGTGCTGTATGCGCTGCACGGAACCGAGTTCCTGAAGCACGTGCCGTGGTTCCCGTACGCGATCGAGCCGCGCGGTCCGCTGTTCGGCGGCGTGCTCGCGGCGCTGTCGTACACGCTCGTGCTCGGCTTTCCGTGGACGCCGCTGCTCGGCGCGTCGCTGCGCGACGCGATCGAACGCCTGCGCTGGCCGCGCGCCGAGCGCGAGCACGGCCTGCGCGACCCCGGGCACGCCTCGGGGCTGCTGCTCGCCATGCTGATCGCCGCCGGAGCGCCCGTCGCGCTGTACCCCGGCCCGCCGCTCACCGCGGCCCTGCCCGCGCTGCCCGCGCTCGCGCTGCTGTGCGGACGGTTCCTCGACCGCGTGCTCGACGGCGACATGGACCACAAGCACCTGTCGGTCGCGACGCAGTTCACCGCCATGCTCGGCACGCTGCTCGCGCTGCTCGCCGCGACGCTCGCTTCCCGCCTGCCCGACGCCGCGCACGGCCTGCAGCTGCTCGGCGCGGTCGTGCTGCTCGCGTCGTGGGCGCCGTTCCTCGCCGACTTCCTCGGGCGGCGCAAGGTCGCCGCGTCGCTGTTCGCGCTGCCCGTCGCGCTCGGCGCTCCCGTGCTGCTCACGCAGGTGCTGCCGCCGCTCGAGCCCTGGCTCAACACGCGCGGCGTCGCCGAGGCCATGCAGTCCGACGCGCCCGCGAACGCGCCGCTCGCGCTGCTCGAGCCCGAGCTGCCGAGCCTGCGGCTGCTGCTGCCGCGACATCTCGTGCAGGTCGCCGACGTGGACCGCTCGCTGCGCGCGCTCGTCTCGCACGACGGCCGCGCCTACCTCGCCTACCGCCCCGCGCGCGAACGCGAGGTGCGCGCCGCGTTGCCCCCGGGCGCCGAGGTGCTCGTGCGCACGCCGACGCTCGTGCTCGTGCGGGTGGACTTCCGGGGGCGCTAGCGACTTCCGTTTTCGTCCGCCCTCCGCGCGCCGGAGGCGCGTAAGCTGCGCGGCATGGAAATCACTTCGGACCTCTGCTGGAACGCCGTCCGCACACGCGACCGCCGCTTCGACGGGCGCTTCTTCGTCGGCGTGACGAGCACCGGGATCTACTGCCGCCCGATCTGCCCGGCGCGCACGCCCGCGCGCCGCAACGTGCGGTTCTTCGCGAGCGCGGCCGCGGCCGAAGCCGCGGGCCATCGTCCGTGCCGGCGCTGCCGTCCCGAGACCGCTCCCGGTTCCGCGGCCTGGCAGGGCACGAGCGCGACGGTCGCGCGCGCGCTGCGGCTCATCGACGACGGCGCGCTCGACGAAGGCTCGGTCGAAGCGCTCGGCGCGCGGCTCGGCGTGACCGGGCGCTGGCTGCGGGCGCTGTTCGCGGAGCAGCTCGGCGCTTCGCCGCTCGACGTCGCGCAGACGCGGCGCGTGCACCTCGCGCGGCGGCTGCTCGACGAGACATCGCTCCCGCTCGAGGACGTCGCCGCCGCGAGCGGCTTCGGCAGCGCGCGCCGATTGCGCGAGGCGCTGCAGCGCACGTTCCGCCGCCCCGCGTCGGAGCTGCGCCGCGCGGGCGCGCCCGCAGTGCCCGGGCTCGCGCTCCGGCTCGGCGCCCGGGCGCCGTTCGATCCCGTGCCGCTGCTCGCGTTCTTCGCCGCGCGCGCCATTCCCGGCGTCGAGAGCGTCGACGGCGACACGTACCTGCGCACCGTGGCGCTCGACGGAGTGAGCGGCGTGGTCGAGGTGCGCGCCGCGGCGGGCGAGCAGGCGGTGCGGTTGCGCGTGCATTCGGCGCGGCCGCTGCCGCTGCTGCCGGTCGCCGCGCGCGTGACACGCCTGTTCGACCTCGAGGCGGACGCCGTCGCGATCGCGGCGCACCTGTCCGCGGACCCGCTGCTGGCGCGCGCCTTCACGGGGCGCGCGGTGCGCGTGCCCGGCGCGTGGGACGCGTTCGAGCTGGGCGTGCGCGCGATGCTCGGCCAGCAGATCACCGTCGCCGCCGCTCGCACGCTCGCGGCACGCATCGTCGCCGCGTGCGGCGAGCCGCTCGCCGTTCCGCACGGCGCACTCACGCACCGGTTCCCCACTCCCGCGGCGCTCGCCGCGGCGCCGCTCGAGACACTCGGGCTGCCGCGCGCCCGCGCCGCGGCGCTGCGCGGCTTCGCCACCGCCGTCGCGGACGGCACACTCAAGCTCGACGAGCTGGGCAGCGCCGAGGAAGCGCAGGCGCGCCTCGTGAAGCTGCCCGGGATCGGGCCGTGGACCGCGCAGTACGTCGCGATGCGCGCCGTACACGACCCCGACGCGTTCCCCGCCGGTGACTTGATCGTTCGGCAGGCGCTCGCGCGCGGTGGCACACTGCCGTCCGAACGCGAGGTGCTCGCGCGCGCGGAGCGCTGGCGGCCGTGGCGCGCGTACGCGACGCTCGCGCTGTGGGCGCACATGAGCGAGAAGAGCGAGAAGAGCGCGAAGGCCGCCCGCGCGAAGTCGAAGAAGAAGAGGAGCATCACGCCATGACGCTCGATTTCTGCACGATGGATTCGCCGGTCGGTCCGCTGCGACTGATCGCGCACCGCGAGGCGCTCGTCGCATGCGAGTTCGTGTCGGCGCCCGACCGCCTCGAACACGCGCTGGCGCGGCTGCACAAGCATCTGGGCAACTGCGAGCCGCGCGAGCATCACGATCCCGCGGGCTCGGTCGGCCGGCTCACGCGCTACTTCGCGGGCGAGCTGCACGCGCTCGACGAGCAGCCGTGCAGACCGTTCGGCACCGAGTTCCAGTTGCGCGTGTGGAACGCGCTGCGACTCATTCCCGCTGGCAGCACCTGGACGTACGCGCAGCTCGCGACGCACCTCGGCAAGCCCGCCGCGATGCGCGCGGTCGGCGCGGCGAACGGCGCGAACTCGATCGCGCTGTTCCTGCCGTGCCATCGCGTGATCGCCGCCGACCACACGCTGTGGGGCTACGGCGGCGGGCTCGACCGCAAGCGCTGGCTGCTGAACCACGAAGGCGCCGCGTTCGCGGACAAGCACGCGCAGGAGACGCTGAGGCTGTAGGAGCGCCCGCGACCCCTCAGCGGGCGACCACGACCTTCCGCCGCACGTCGAACCCCTCGCCTCGCACGCGCACGAAGTACACGCCCGGCGCGACGGTGCGGGCGTTCACGAACGCGGCCCGGCTCTCGCCCGCGCCGACGAAGCCCTCGAACAACACCGCGGCGCGGCGGCCGTTCGTGTCGTAGAGCTCGACCTGGGCGGCGCCGGAGCGCGCCGGGGCGAACCGGAACTCGCCGCGCCCGGTGACCGGGGACGGCGTCGGTCCGGAAATGCGGCACGCGACGCCCGCGCCCTCGCCGTTCCATTCGACGCCCGTGACGGCGCAGCCACCGCCGCCGTTCGTCGTGCGCAGGATCACGCCGTGGTCGCCGATCGCGATCACTTCGAGGTTCGCGGGCACGAGCACGTTGTTCAGCTTCGCGGCGCTGCCGGTCGCGAGGACGCACCATGAAAGTCCCTGGTCCGAACTCTTGAGCGCGGTGCCGCCGTCGCCGACGGCGTACAGCGTGTTCCCGTCCTGCATGCTCCACGCCACGTCGCGGAGCGTCGCCGTCGTGCCGCTCGGCACGGAGGTCCACGTGTCGCCGTTGTCCACGCTGCGCAGGATCGTGCCGCCCGCGCCCACCGCGAGGTTCGTGCTCCCCGAACGCGAGAAACCGTAGAGGTTCGCCGTCGTCCCGCTCGGCTGTCCGAACCAGGTGGCTCCGCCGTTCCGCGTGTGGCGGATCGTGCCGTGATCGCCCACGAACCACGCCCACCCGAAGCCTTCCGTGCCCGCGTGCAGGGCGTACGTCGTGCCGCTCGCCTGGCCGTACCACGTGCTGCCGCCGTCGAAGGTGTAGTAGATCGAACCGGCGCTGCCGCCGGCGAAGGCCGCCATGCTCGAGTTGCTGACCAGCACGAAGTTCTCGCCGCTGTTCGGGATGGGGCGCGAGTTCCAGGTGCCGCCGAGCTGGACGTGCACCGCGCCCGATTCGGAGCCGATCCACACCTGCCCGACGGACTGCGAGAGGACCGAATACAGATCGCTCGCCGTCGGCGTCGCGATCGGCGACCACGCCGTGCGCGTGGGGTTGGCGAGCCCGATGTAGCCGCCGCGCCCGACGATGCGGCCGTCGATGCCGCTCTTGAGCACCGCGAGCAGGTCGCTCGTGGTGCCGGACGGGATCACGTTCCAGTCGGCGGCCCGTGCGACGGTCGCCGTGGCGAGCATCGAGCACAGGCACAGTGGGAGCACGCAGGCGGCGACGGTCGAGCGGTTCATGGGTACTCCCGAGCTCGGGACCCGCGGTTCGCGGGCGGAACGCGGCCCGGGGAATGGAAACGGGCCACACCCTGAGAACGCCGGATGGACGGGGAACCGCACGGCGCGGCAAACAGTCGGCCGTCTGCGACGGCACTCTCAAGCCCGGTGTCTTCTCAGGTACGCGAGATTCCCCGGCACGTCGCGGACGAGGCGAAGGAGCACGTCCATCGCCGTCGTCTGGACGTTGCGGCCGGCCTCCCAGCGCGACAGCGTGTTCGTGCCGAGGCCGAGCAGCTTGGCGAGCTGGGCCTGCGTCAGGCGGTGACGCGTGCGGATGGCGCGGATGTCGTCCGCATCGAGCAGGCCGTGTCGGTCGCGGTAGAGCGACGCCCCTCGGTCCCAGAGCACTTGGAGATCCTGGGCCAGCGTGAGCGTCTCGTCACAATTCGGACAGCGAAAGTGAGGTATGCCGCGAACCAGAACGGTCTCGCCGTTGATGTGGACCGGCTTGGCCGCGGTGCTCGCGTGCATGACCGTGCCGCATGCATGGCAAGCGTTCTCGTGAACCTTGTGCGGCGAGCGCTTCCTCTTCGAGGTGCCGCCCTCAGTCGACTTCGACTTCTTCTCCATCGGCAGGACCCTCGTCATCGTGGAACGAGATCACGTCGCATCTGCCTCGCAGCGCCAGCTTGATGTAGAGCGGCACACCGGACACCCGAATGCGGTAGACGTACAAAGGCTCGCCGGTGACCTCCGAGGCGAGCGCCTGAAATGCGTCTTCGGGGGTCAACTCAGCCAAGATGTCCAGCGCGTCGGCATGATCGAGCCGCAGTACGGATTCCTCGAGCTCACGCGCGGCTTTCTGTGTGAACCAGACTCGATGCTCTCGCACCGCACGACGTACTCGAAGCGTCACCCTCCAACGCCAGCGGCTCATTCAGCCGACCCGCCGTCGCCGGTGGATTATGCATATGGTGAATGGCCGTCGCAACGGTTCCCAAGCGCCGGGGGCGGGTGGTGAGACGGTAACTCGGGGCGGGCGCGCGCCTCGCCCGCGACGGGCCAGCACGAAGCATTCCGCGTGTTCGACCCCGACGGACGGCGGGCGGCCGCGATCGAAGCCGACGACGGCGTTCGCGAACTGTCCACGCCGTCGTCACACCGCCGAAGGGGCCGCGCGGCCCCTTGTCCCATCACTCGCGCGGGATCGGCGCGCGCGAGGGAACCACTTCGCGCGCGCCTTCACGCGATCGGCGTTCAGTGCCCGCCGTATTCCGGGCCCTGCGCCTTGCCGCGGTGCAGCCACGCGAGCGCCGCCACGTAACCGAACGCGAGCAGCAGTCCGGGCACGTACCACGCGAGCGCGCCGCGCAGCGACTCCGCCGGGGAGGCGGCGTTCGCCGTCGTGAGCGAGCGCGACGCGTCGGGGATCGCGTGCAGCAGCGCGGGCCACGCGCACACGGCGGTCGCACCGAGCAGTCCGGCGATGAACGCGCCGCTGCCCGCGAGCACGAGCGCGTCCGCGGCCTCGCGCCGGCGAGCGGCCGCGTGCGCGAGCGCGATGCCCGCCACCGACATCGCGACGAAGACCCAGGCGAACGGTCGCGATGCGAACGCCGCGACGAAGTCCGGACGCACGTGGGCCGTCGCCCACGTCACGAGCGGCCAGGCGAGCGTGATCGAGACCAGCTTGAGCTTCGCGACCCATCGCGCGCGCTCGCGCACGGCACCGTCGGTACGCACCGAAAGGAACGCGGCGCCGTGCACCGCGAGCACACCGCACGCGAAGAGCCCGACCGAGAGCGTGTACCAGTCGAGGATGCCGACCGCGCCACGCACGCCGAAGTCCGTGAACAGCGGCAGCGTGAACCAGCCGTCGGCGCCGAGCGGCACGCCGCGCACCACGTTGCCGAGCGCGACGCCGAAGAACAGCGCGAGCAGCAGGCTGCTCGCCATGAACACGGTGTCCCAGAACGAACGCCACAGCGGATCGTGCACGTGCGAGCGGAACTCGACCGACAGCCCGCGCGCGATGAGGCACCAGATCACGAGGAAGATGGCGAAGTAGAACCCGGACAGCCCCGCCGACAGCACGGCCGGGAACGCCATGAACAGCGCGCCTCCCGCGGCGAGCAACCACACTTCGTTGCCGTCCCAGAACGGACCGATCGCCGCGATCACCCGGCGCCGCTCGTCGTCGTTGCGCGCGACCCAGCGGTGCAGCATGCCGGCGCCGAAGTCGTAGCCGTCGAGCAGCACGAATACGGTGAGCATCCCCGCGACGATGGCGTACCAGAGGTCAGGCATGGGCCACCTCCGTCTTCGTGCCCGCGGGCGCTCCGGGACCGTGCGCGAGCTCGCGAGCGATGAGCCAGAGAAACGCGAGGCCGATCACGAAATCGATGCCCATGAAGCCGATGAGCGTGAACAGCGCGGTGCCGCTGTGCACGGTCGGGCTCGAGCCGTCGGCGGTGCGCAGGATGCCGTACACGAGCCACGGCTGGCGGCCGAGTTCGGCGGTCATCCAGCCTGCGGTCACCGCGACGTAAGGGAACGGGAACGCGAGCGCGAGCGCCCAAAGCAGCGCGCGCGTCGCGAACAGGCGCTTGAGCACGAGCGCGAGCAGCGCGAATCCCATGAGGGCGATCATGAGCGTGCCGAGACCCGCCATCACGTGGAAGCCGTAGTAGACGAGCTCGATGTTGTCCGGCCACTGGTCTTCGGGGAACGCGCCGAGCCCCGCGACGTCGCCGTGGAACGTGCCGAACGCGAGGAAGCTCAGCATGCCGGGCACGGTGATCGGGTTGTCGAGCCGTCGCTCGGCCACGTTCGGCTGCCCGATGAGCGTGATGCCGGCGTGCGGGCCGCTTTCGAATCGCCCTTCCATCGCGGCGAGCGAGGCGGGCTTGTGCTTCGCCACCGCCTTCGCCTGCAGGTCACCGGTCGGGAACGCGACCGCCATGCTCGCGGCGAAACCCGCGATCACGCCGAGCGTGACGCAGCGCTTCGCGACCTCCGCGTGCACGCCGCGCAGCAGCCACCACGCGCCGACGGCGGCCACCACGAACGACGCGGTCGCGACGCTCGCGGCCTGGTTGTGCGCGAACTGCATCGCCGCCCACGGATTGGTGAGGAATGCGCGCGCGTCCACCAGCTGCAGCACGCCGTCCGGGCCCACTGCGTGCCCGACCGGATGGTGCAGGAACGCGTTCGTGCAGAGGATGAAGTACGCGCTCAGCCAGCTGCCCGCGAACAGCAGCAGCGCGCACGCGAAGTGCGCGGCGCGGCTCATGCGGCGCTCGCCCCAGACGAGCAGCGCGAGCACACTCGACTCGAGCATGAACGCGAACAGCCCTTCCATGGCGAGTGTCTGGCCGATCACCGGTCCGGCGATGCGCGAGAAGCGCGCCCAGTTCGTGCCGAACTGGAACTCCATCGGGATGCCGGTCACGACGCCGACCGCGAAGTTGATCCCGAAGATCCGGATCCAGAAGCGCGCCGCGTCGTCCCAGCGCGCGTCGCGCGTGCGGAGCGCGAGCGCCTTCATGATCACGATCAGGAGCGCGAGCCCCATCGTGAGCACGGGAAACAGGTAGTGGAACGTGATCGTGAACGCGAACTGCAGGCGGTGCCAGAAGAGCGCATCGGTGGGCATGGGGTTTCCCTGCGCGCGGCCGCGTGGGTACGGAAGAGATTGGACGCGGCCAACTTCTCGCCGGCCGTCCGGGGTGTCAATCCGCGCACCGCCCCCGCGCGGTCAGGTCGCGGCCAAATCGCCCATTGTGGGCGGCCGTCCGGGGCCGGTAGCCTTTTCACTCGGACATTCTTCTCGCCCACACACCCGAAAGGCCGCTCCATGCTCCTGCACGCCCGCCGTTTCGCGATCTTCGCCCTGACCGCGCTCACGACCGCGGCGCCGTCGGCTCGCGCCGCGAACCTCGTGGACAATCCGGGCTTCGAGAGTCCCGCGCTCTCCGGCATCGTCGCGCGCTACACGTGCAACTGCGTGCCCACGGGCTTCGGCTGGACGGTCGGCGGCGCCGGCGTGGACCTGATCCGGCTCTACTGGGCGCCGCGGGAAGGCAGCCAGTCGCTCGACCTGAACCAGGACATCCAGACGGCGGGCACGCCGCCCGGAGCCGTGTCGCAGGTGATCGTGACGACGCCGGGCACGACCTACACGATCGGCTTCTGGATGGCCGCGAACCCCGACCACTCGCGCGCGCCGGACGACGGTCCTCCGGTGAAGACGATGGACGTTTCCTTCGGCGCCATGACGCACTCGTACACGTTCGACGTCACCGGGCGGACGCTCGCCGATCCGGGTTGGACGTATCACGCGTTCGACGCGGTCGCGACCGGCGCCACGACGACGTTGTCGTTCGTGAGCACGATCACCGGCTACGCCGGTGCCGCGATCGACGACGTGAGCGTCACCGCCTCCGCCGTCACCGGCGTGCGTCCGGGCACGTGGGGGCGCATCAAGCAGCTGTACCGCTGAGCGCGCGCGGCGTGGGGCGTGCACGCCCCGCGTCCGCCCTGTAGCCTGCGCCGCCATGCGCATCCTGCACTGGTTCCGCAAGGACCTCCGGCTCGACGACAACACCGCGCTGTCCGAGGCCGCACACGACGGGGACGTGATCCCGTTCTACACGAGCGAGCCCGCGCTGCTCGGCCGGCCCGACATGGCCGCGACACGCGTGCGCTTCGCGCTCGACTCGCTGCGCGCGCTCGACGACGCGATCCGCAGGCGCGGCTCGGCGCTCGCGCTCGCGCACGGTGACGCGGCCGCGACGGTCGTCGCCGCCGCTCGCGCAGCGCAGGCGGACGCCGTGTACTGGAACGACGAATACGAATCGTCGCTGCGCCGCCGCGACGACGCGGTCGAAGCGGCGCTGCGCGCGGCGGGCGTGCGCGTGAAGCGCTTCCACGACCGGCTGATCGTCGCGCCGGGCGCGGTCGCCACGCAGCAGGGTGGACCGTTCTCGGTCTACACGCCGTTCCGCAAGGCGTGCGAGGCGCAGCCGGTGTCGGCGCCGCATCCGCCCGTGACGCGCTTCGCCACGCACGCGCTGCCCACCCCGAAGCTCGCGCCGCTCGGCGCGCTCGGCTTCGACGACCCCACCGCCGCGCGCTGGCCGGGCGGCGAGCGTGAAGCGCGCGAGCGCCTCGCCGAGTTTCTTTCTCCCCTCGACAGCGCGCTCGCGCGCTATGGCGACCAGCGCGACGTGCCGTCGGTGCGCGCGACGAGCCTGCTTTCGGCCGACCTCAAGTTCGGCACGATCGGCATCCGCCGCGTCGTCGCCGAAGTGCGCGCCGCCGTGGCCGCACAGCCGTCGCTGCGCGCGAGTGCGGACAAGTACGTGAGCGAGTTGCGCTGGCGCGACTTCTTCGCGCACGTGCTGTGGCACTGGCCGCACGTGGAGTCGGGCGCGTTCCGCCCGATGTACGACGCGCTCGCCTGGCGCGGCGACGCGCGGCAGTTCGAGGCGTGGACGCAGGGGCGCACGGGCTATCCGATCGTGGACGCCGGCATGCGCGAACTGCTCGCGACCGGGCTCATGCACAACCGCGTGCGCATGATCGTCGCGTCGTTCCTCACCAAGGACCTGCTCATGAACTGGCAGCTCGGCGAGCGCCACTTCATGAAGCACCTGGTCGACGGCGACCTCGCCGCGAACAACGGCGGCTGGCAGTGGGCCGCGGGCACGGGCACCGACGCCGCGCCCTACTTCCGCATCTTCAACCCCACGTCCCAGGGACAGCGTTTCGATCCCGACGGCGCGTACGTGAAGCGCTGGTGCCCGGAACTCGCGGCCGTGCCCGCGTCGCACGTGCACGCGCCGGCCGCGGCGCCGCCGCTGCTGCTCGCGGCCGCCGGAGTGACGCTCGGCGAGAGCTATCCGTTCCCGATCGTGGACCACGCGGTGCAACGCGACGCCTGTCTCGCCATGTACCGCGCGGTGCGCCCGGACGTCGCCTGACGTGACCGCGGCGCCGCTGCTCGCCTGGACGAGCGACCACATCACGCTGCCGCTGCCCGCGTCGCATCCGTTCCCGATCGAGAAGTACCGCATGCTGCGCGAGCAGCTCACCGCCGAAGGCGTGCTGCGGGACGAGCACGTCACGCGCTCGGACGAAGCGCCGCTCGAGTGGCTGCACGCGGCGCACGACGAAGCGTACGTGCGGCGCGCGCTCGAGGGCGCGCTCGATGCGGCCGAGGTGCGCAAGCTCGGCCTGCCGTGGTCGCCCGCGCTCGTGAGCCGCGCGCGTGCCGCGGTGTTCGGCACGGTGCAGGCGGCGCGCGGCGCTCGTGCACGGCGTCGCGGGCAACCTCGCGGGCGGCACGCACCACGCGTACCGCGACCGCGGCGAGGCGTACTGCCTGTTCAACGACCTCGCGGTGGCGATCGCGCTCCTGCGCACCGAGGGCGCCGTGCGGCGCCCGTTCGTGCTCGACCTCGACGTCCACCAGGGCAACGGCACGGCCGCGATCTTCGCGGGCGATCCGGACGTCTTCACGTACTCGCTGCACGCGCGTCACAACTACCCGCTGCGCAAGGACACGAGCACGCTCGATGTGGAACTGGAGGACGGCGCGGGCGACGAGCAGGTGCTCGCCGCGATCGACGCCACCGTGCCCGCCGCGCTCGACCGGCACGCTCCGGATCTCGTGCTCTACCAGTCGGGCGTGGACGCGCTGCACACCGACCGGCTCGGCCGGCTCCGCATGACGCACGAGGGGCTGGCCGAGCGCGAGCGCCGCGTGTTCGCGTGGCTCGAATCTCGGCGCGTGCCCGTCGTGATCACCATGGGCGGCGGCTACGGGCGCCCGATCGCGACTTCGGTCGAGGCGAGCGCGCAGGTCTGGCGTGAGGCCCGCGCGTCACTTGCGAGGCGTCAAGCCGCCGCCCTCCCCGGCCGATGACCGCGGCGTGTCCGTGAACCCGGTTCCTGCGGCCCCGCCCGAGAAGTCCGCCACGCTCCGCGACCTCGCGAGTGCACTGCCCGACTTCGCGCTCGCGGTCGTGTGCCTGCTCGCTTGGATCGCACCCGAGGCGCTCACTCCGGGCGTCGTCCCGTGGATCCTGCTCACCATGCTCGTCGAGTTCGTCGTCGTGCATTCGGCGCCGTTCATGGGACTGCAGCTCGTGAGCGACATGCCGGCCGCGCGCAAGCTCCGCAACGTCGTCGCGATCGGCCTCTTCTATTCGGTCTTCCTGCTCGGCTTCTCGCTCGCGTTCCACGCGTGGTGGCCGTTCGTGTCGTTCTGGCTGCTCACGGCGAACCGGCTCACGGTGCTGACGTTCCGCCAGGGCCGCGAAGGGCGCGAGAGCGCGACGCTCAAGGCGAGCTGGGCCGCGGGCGCGCTGTGCTACCTCGGCGGCGTGTTCCTCACGACGCTCCTGCCGCTGCCGCGGCTCGGACTCGATCCTGCGTTCGTCGAGTCGCTGCGGCTGACCGGCGGCGGGCTGTGGATCGAGCAGCCGTGGCGCGTGCTCGCGTTCGGCGCGTTCTATTTCGCCACCGTCGGCTTCCTCGAAGCGACGGGCTTCCGCGCGCTCACGCCGAAGCCCGCACGCTGAGATCACGCCACCCGCGCACCGTCCACGGCGTGGACGGTCGCGCCGCGAGCACGCCGCGCATCGCCGCGCGGAGCGCGCTCCGCGTCCGCCGACAAGAGCGGCGACACGTTCGTCACCCGCATGAACACTGCACGAAATGCTTGACTGGCGTTTCGTGCACGCGCATGTTGCGCGCGCCCTGCCCCCGGGGAATCGATGGGAGGTGAGGTTCATGAAGCAGGGCCGATGGATCACTTCGCTCGTGCTCGCCGCGATGCTCGCGACGGTCGCGCTGCCCGCCGCGCAGGCGGTGGCGGCGCCCCGCAAGAGCGCCGCGGCCACCGCGACGGCGAGCCCGAAGAAGAAGAGCTACGCCTTCCGCCAGTTCACCGGCGTGGTGAGCGCTCTCGACGCGAGCTCGCTGACGGTCGAGAAGACCGGCAAGCAGGCGAAGACGATGGTCTTCAGCCGGAAGGACGGCATGAAGACCACCGGCGAACTCGTCAAGGACGCCCGCGTCACGGTGTACTGGCGCGAGGACGGCGGACGTCCCGTCGCGCACAAGGTGGTGGTGAAGGAAGCACCGCTCACCGCCACGCGTTGACGCGACGCTCGCAGGCGAGCCGCACGCACGAGGGCCGGGTTCCGTGAGGAGCCCGGCCCTCGGCACGTGAAACGGGTGAGCCTGCGCGGTCACCGTCAGCGCGCGCTCGCCCGTCCCCACACGACCAGCGCGATCACCGCCAGTCCCACCACGATCTCGCTCACGCCGAGCATTGCGGTGCGCAGGCGCGGCCGCCACGGCGACAACCCCCACACCGCGCGCGCGCCAAGCAGCGCGGCGGCGGCGGTGACCGTGCGCGGCGCGGCGTGCACGGCGACGAGCGCGTACGCGCCCGCGAGCGCGAGCGCCTGCGCCGCCGCGACGGCGGGCGCGCTCCACGGCTCGCCGCGCTCGAGACGCAGCCGCGCGCGCACGAACGGGATGGTCCCGACGGCGCGCACCGCGAGCACGCCCCAGAGCCCGAACGCCTCGGCGCGATCCCAGCCCGCGGCGAACGCGATCGCGCTCGCCGAAGCGCCCATCGCGAACGCGCCGGCCAGTTCCGCTCCCAGGTCGCGCGAGCGGCGCGACAGGTCGTACGCCAGCGCGAGTGCGGCGACCGGCGCAGCCGCCCCGACCGCGAGCAGCACGGGTCCGCGGGCGAGCGCGAGCGTCCCGGCGAGCGCCGCCGCTCCGGCCAGCGCGCACACGGCGAACGCGCGCTCGGCCACGATCGTGCGCGGGTAGACCTTGCCGCGCCTGCGGTCGGCGCCGAAGAGCTTGAGCGGCTGGCGCGCGAAGAACGCCGCGACGGTCGCGAACGCGACGAGCGCGCCGGCCGCGGAGGGCGCGAGCAGCAACCCGAGCACGATCGGCTCACCGAGGAACGCCCAGCCGCCGTGTTCGGTGGGCAGGAGCACACGCCGCAGCGCGGCCGGATCGTCGGACTGAACCTTCGTCATGGGGGCGCACGATAGCCGAAGCGGCCCGCTTGCTGCGCCCGGCGGGGCTCGGCTAGCTTCCCGCGTCCAAACACGGGAGCGCGCCGGACAGCCGGCGGCCCGTGACGCCCCCCCCCCCGATGGAGCCTCCCATGCGCCTCTTCCGCGCCTGTCTCACCTTGACGATGCTGCTCGGCGCCGTGCTCGCGATCGCGCCGGCGTCCGACGCGCTGCCGCTGTTCGCGCAGCGCTACGGCGGCAGCTGCCGCCGCTGCCACAACCCGTTCCCGCGCCTGACCGAGGCGGGCGAAGCGTTCGCCGCGAACGGCTTCCGCCGTCACGCCGAAGCGCCCACCGACACGATCGGCACGAGCGACGACCTGCTCGTGCTCGGGCGCTCGCTCCCGCTGTCGATCCGGCTCGAGTCGAACGTCACCTGGCAGGGCGGCGACGGATACGCGCCCGTCACCGACTTCCAGACGCCGTACGCGCTCAAGGTGATCTCGAGCGCGCCGCTCTCGAAGGACCTCTCCTACTACTTCTACTTCTATTTCTTCGAGCACGGCGAGATGGGCATCGAGGACGCATTCGTGCAGTGGAACGACCTCGGCGGCAAACCCTTCGACGTGGCGGTCGGCCAGTTCCAGGTCTCCGACCCGCTCTTCAAGCGCGAGCTGCGGCTCGAGCTCGAGGACTACGTGATCTACCGCGCGCGCGTCGGCGCCTCGCGCGCCGACCTCACCTACGACCGCGGCGTGCTCGCGACGTGGTCGCCGAAGCGCTTCGAGCTGGCCGCGGCCGTCGTGAACGGCACGGGCAAGCGTGAGGCGGACGACGGCGAGCGCTTCGACACCGACGCGCCCAAGAACGTGCTCGCGCGCGCGTCGTTCGAGCCCGCGCTCGGCATGCGCGTCGGCGGCATGGCGTTCGGCGGCTGGGAGGACGGCGACGCGGGCGACGGCGTCGTGCGCTCCGACGTGCGCATGATCGGCGCGGACGCGACGCTGTCGCGCGGCGCGCTCGAGCTGAACGGCCAGTTCCTGCAGCGCAAGGACCGGCACGCGAACTTCCTGCTCGCGGACACCGAGGCCACGACGCGCGGCGGTTTCCTTGAAGCGCTGTGGGCGCCGTCCGAGAGCCGCTGGTACGGCTTCGGTCTCTGGAACCGGATCGAGTGCGACCAGCCGCTGCTGAATCCGCGCATGGGCGGGCCCGAGGGCGTGACGCGCTACGAGACGATCTCCGCCGGCGCCGGCCGCATGCTGCAGCGCAACGTGCGCCTGCAGGCCGAGGCCGGCTGGGACACGCAGGCGGAATCGGCGCGGCTCGCGTTCACGTTCGTGACCGCGTACTGACCCTCCCGCGACGCACACCGGACGGCGCGCCCCGAGGCTCGGGGGCGCGCCGTCCGGCTTTTCGCATCGGCGGTCCGCGGGTACTGTCGCGCGCGATTCGCGTCCCTCGCGACATTCCTCCGGAGTCCCCGATGCGCCGACTTTCGCTCGCACTCTTCGCCGCGCTCGCCGGTTCGTTCGCCGTGACGGCCGCGCACGCCGCGCCGTTCACGCTCGAGCACGTGCTCACGCTGCGTTCGTTCCAGAACCTCACGTGGTCCGCGGACGGCAGCCGCCTCGCGTTCGTCGTGTCGCAGCCCGACACCGCGGAGAACACCACGCAGCAGGACGTGTGGATGTGGGACGCCCGCACGAACCGCGCGCGGCAGCTCACGCGCTTCGCGAAGAACGACTACGCGCCGCAGTTCTCCGCCGGCGGCGACACGATCGCGTTCCTGTCCGCGCGCGGCGGCGGCGACGACGTGAAACCCGCGATCTGGTTCCTGCCGCTCGACGGCGGCGAACCGTTCGCGTTCGGGCACTACCCCGAGTCCGTCGGCGAGATCGCCTGGTCGCCCGACGGCCGCTCGATCGCGTTCACCATGCTCGACACCCTGAGCAAGCAGGTGCGCGAGTGGCGGAAGAAGAAGTGGGACCACGTCGTCGAGGACGAGCAGCTGCAGTTCAACCACCTCTGGGTGGTGGACGTCGCGACCGGCAGGCAGAAGCGCCTCACGAGCGGCGCGTACCACGTGTCGAACCCGCGCTGGTCGCCCGACTCGCGCTCGATCGCGGTGATCACGAACCCGACCGGGCGCGTGGACGACGGCAACCTGTCCGACCTCGCGATCGTGAACGCGTCCAACGGCTACCTGCGCGCGCTCGGCGTGCTGGCGTCCAACCACGTCGCGTGGTCGCCCGACGGCCGCTGGGTCGCGTGGGCGGGGACCACCGACCGCACCAAGTACGTCGAGAAGACGGACCTGTGGGTCGCGCTCGCCGCGCCGGCGACGCCCGCCGCGGGCACGCCGCGCAACCTGACGGCGCAGTTCGACGAGGACGCGTACGCGCCGGTGTTCTCCGCCGGGTCGGACACGCTCTTCTTCCACGCCGCGATCCGTACGTCGTCGGTCGTCGCCGCCGTTCCCGTCGCGGGCGGCGCGGTGGCGCTCGGCACCGACCGCCGCGCCGAGGCGACGCCCATGGTCGCGGCGCGCTCGCGGGTCGCGTGGGTGCAGTCGACCAGCGAAGCGCCGCCCGAGATCTGGATCGCCGACCACCCGGGCCTCGGCGGACGGGCGGGCACCTCGCTCAACGCCGCGGTCTCGAAGCTCACGCTCGCGCCCACGCGCGTCGTGCGCTGGACGAGCACCGACGGCGTCGAGGTCGAAGGGCTGCTCGTGCGCCCGGTGACGGCGTGGGAGCACGTGCCCATGAAGACGCTCGTGCTGCTGCACGGCGGGCCGTACACGACGCGCTACGGGCTCGGCTTCCAGCCGTACGCGCAGTACTTCGCCGCGCGCGGCTACCAGGTGTTCCTGCCGAACTTCCGCTCGAGCGGCGGCTACGGCACCGCGTTCATGGTCCGCGAACGCGCCGACTGGGGCGGCCAGGACTGGCGCGACGTGAGCACGGGACTGGACAGCCTCGTGAAGTGGAAGCTCGCGGACGGCGAGCGGCTCGCCTCCATGGGGCACTCGTACGGCGGCTACCTCACCGCGTGGGCGATCACGCAGACGCAGCGCTTCGACGCCGCGATCGTGAGCGCCGGCGCGACCGACCTCGCGGCGCTCTGGGGACAGAGCGACACGCACCGCTACCGCGCGTACGAGTTCGGCGGCGAACCGTGGAAGACGTTCGACGAGTGGCGCGCCTCGAGCCCGCTCGCCTACGTCCAGAACGTGAAGACGCCCACGCTCGTGCTGAACGGCGAGGCCGACCCGCGCATTCCGTATCCGCAGGCGCAGGTCACCTACCAGTCGCTCAAGGCGCTCGGAGTGCCGACCGAGTTCGTGCACTACCCGCGCGAACCGCACGGGTTGCGCGAGCCGCGCCACCGCGCCGACTGGCTCGACCGCATGGGCGACTGGCTCGACCGGTGGGTGAAGTGAGCCCGCGCGCCGCGCACCTCGTGCGCCTCGCGATCGTGTGCGCGCTGCTCGGCGTGTTCGCCGCGTACGTCTGGCCGACGCCGTACCGCTACGACCACATGACCGTGGACGGGAACATCGTGCCCGTCCGCATCCACCGCGTGACCGGCGAAGCCGACATGCTCGTGCCCGACGACGGCTGGATTCCCGTCGAGGCGCCGCAGGACGGCTCGTCCGCCGAACCCACACCGCAGAAGAGCTGAGGCCGACATGACCGCCGCGCCGCTGACCCGGATCGAGAAGCTGCGTTTCACGTTCGGACCCGAGGCGGCGCGCGAGAAGCGGCGGCTGTTCGCCGCGCTCGGCCGCACGCGGTTCACGACCGCGCGCGACCTGTCGCGGTTTCACGAGGCGCTCGTGTACACGCGCGCGTACCCGGACGACGAAGCGACGCTCGCGCTCGCCGAGCGCCTGCTGCGCGGCTTCGCGAAGCGCGCCGATCTCACGGCGCTGCGCGGCAAGCTCGAGGACAGCGGCATCGCGGGCACGGACACGCGCTTCCGTTTCTTCGCGTCCACGGCGCTGCGGCTCGCGACGCGGTTTCCCGAACGCCTCACCTACGACTGGGCGCGCATGGACGACACGTCGCGCCTGGAAGAACTGCTGCCACTGCTCGCCGCGCACGGCGAGACACCCGGCATGGACGAGTACGACCTCGGCCTGCGCGGCTGGCTCGACCGCATGCGCGGGCCGAAGACCGGCGACGCCGCGTTCGTCACGACGCGCCTCGCCGCGCGCGTGCGCGACCCGCAGCTGTTCGAGAAGCTGCACGACGGCGTGGACGCGGCGATGACGCTCGCGTGGGGCCCCGGCGGGCCGTCGCGCACGAACGCACGCTGGCCCGGCGCGAGCGTCACGTTCCAGCGCGGGCCGCTGCGCAAGGGCCGGCCCGACCTGCGTGAGGAGCTGATGCGTCCGCCCGTGGCGATCACGCCGCTGTCGCGCCGCGACGGCGAGCGCGTGCTCGCGATGTGCATGGAGGCGATGGTCACGCGCAGCCGCGACCTCGACGTGTTCGCGTACGGCGATCCCAGCGACGTGCGCATGGTGGACTGCGGCGACGGCCTGCAGTTCGCGTGCGTGGGTGCGCTGCCGTCGCGGCGGCTGCTGCTCGAGAGCGTGTACGGCATGCTCACGCTCAAGAACGGCGTGCCCACGGGCTACGTGCTCACGAGCGCGCTCTTCGGCTCGGCCGAGATCGCCTACAACGTGTTCGAGACCTACCGCGGCGGCGAGGCCGGCGCCGTGTACGGTCGCGTGCTCGCGATGACGAAGGCGCTGTTCGGCGTGGACAGCTTCACGGTCTATCCCTACCAGCTCGGCGGCGCCGGCAACGAGGAAGGACTCGCGAGCGGCGCCTGGTGGGTCTACCGCAAGCTCGGCTTCGCGCCGCGCGACCGCGCCGCGCGCGCGCTCGTGCGCCGCGAGGAAGCGCGCATGGCGAAGCATCCCGAGCACCGCTCCAGCCGCGCGACGCTCATGACGCTCGGCGAGTCGAACGTCTACTGGCACGAGGGCGCGAAACGCGACGACGTGATCGGGCTGCTGCCGCTCGCGAACGTGGGACTCGCGGTCACCGACCTGCTCGCGAAGCGCTTCGGCGGCGAGGGCGAGCGCGGCGCCGCCGCGTGCGTGCGCGAGGCGGCGAAGCTGCTCGGCGCCGGACCGGCGAGCGGCTGGTCCGCGGGCGAGCGCCAGTCGTTCGAGCGCTGGGCGCCGCTCGCGCTGCTGCTGAGCGGCGTGTCGCGCTGGAGCGCCGCGGAGAAGCGCGCGCTCGCGCACGTCATGCGCGCGAAGGGGGGCGTGCGCGAGACGGACTTCGTGCGGGCGTTCGACGGCCACGCGAAGCTGCGGGCGGCGGTCGCGAGGCTGGCGGAGGCGACGAAGGCGTAGAAGACGCCGGAGGCCTCCCTTCGACGCGCCCGGCGACCGCTTTTCCTTGTGACGGCGGGCACCTCGTGGACTCCTTCCCGAAGCCACCGGTCCGGCCCGTGCCGGACGACTCGATCCCCCGCATCGGGAGTCCCGTCATGCGTCCTTGCGCCTGCTTCTTCGCCAGTCTCGCCCTCGTCGCCGGCCTGTCCGCCACCGCGGCCGTCGCCGCCGAATCCGGTCCGGTCCTCCCCACCCTGACCGGAGCCCCCACGCAGGCGCCGCTCGGCGACCCGGCTGCGGTCCGCGCGCTCGAGGCACTGCCGCTCCCGAAGGCGGCCGCCCGGCAGCGGCCCGCCGCCACGCCGCTGCTTTCGGAGCTCTTCGACGTGCTCGACCGTGAGGACGCCCAGGTTGCCGCGCTCCAGGCCGAGCTCGCGCGCACCGCCGACCCGATGGCCGCGCTCGCCGTGCAGCGCCGCATCGAGAAGGTGAAGCAGGACTCCGAGGTCGAACTCCTCCGCGTGCAGGCGACGCATGCGCGCGCCGCCGGCAAGAGCGCGCTCGCCGCGCAACTCGACGCCGCGATCGCCGAGCTCACCGCGCCGCGCGCCGCGCACGAACCGGTCGAGCGTCCGGCGCCCGCCCGCGAAGACGTGCGCTGAGCGCGCGGGAGACGACGATCATGCGACGCCGACTCGCCCTCCTCGCTCTCGTCATGCTCGCGCTCGCGCCCGTGCGCCCCGCGCGCGCGACGTTGCACGAGATCCCCGTCCAGTTCCGCGTGCTCGACACGGTCGAACGCGACGGCGCCCGGCTGCGCGGCACGATCGAAGTGCGCGCGCTGAAGACGACCGTGTTCGAAGCGCGCGGCCTGAGCCAGTCACGCGGCCGGGCGCGGTTCGCACAGCGGCCTGCCTCCCGCCCGCTCGTCGAGGGCTCCACCGTCCGCGTTCCGTTCGAAGCCGACGCCGGCGCGGGCGCGGGGCTCGTCCTGCTCGAGTACACCTGCGACGGCGATGACGGACGCTGGCTCCTGGATCCGGCCGAGCTCGAAACCGCCGGCCGCCCTCGCGCGGCCAAGCAGCGGCGCGCGGCGCCGGGTTCCGCGCCGCTGCCCGAGCCGACCGCGGACGAACTCGCGATGACCGTGCGTGCGCGGCCGGCGGTCGCCACGCCCGCCATCACGGTCCCGGGCGAGCGCGACATCCGTGTCTACGGCTCCCTCAAGTACGACCGGCCGACGGCGACCGGTGGATCGGTGGAGCTTCCGGTCGAAGGCGTGACGGTGAAGATCTACGACAACGACTACCCGATCCTCACCTACCTGCTGTCCACCGAGACGGATGCGAACGGCAACTTCGACGTCACGTGGCACTGGGTGCCGATCAATCCGTTCGACACCGACCCCGACCTCACGCTCGAGTTCGTCGTCCAGAACTCTCACTTCACTTTGCGCACGCCGTCCGGCCTTTTCGTGTATTCCGAACTGACGGGCACGATGAACAACGTGGGCACGAGCGCGAACTTCGGGGAGTACTCCGCCACCGACGAACGCACGATGCAGAGCCACGACATCCTCACGAACCTCATGCGCACGCGGCGCTGGTTCGCCGACCAGGGCTGGAACATGGGCCACGTGAGCGTGATCTGGCCCGAGCCGTTCGACGACGTGTTCGGGAGCGGCTCGTGGTACAGCAGTCTCGAGAACGCGATCCATCTGGGCCGCGATCGCGCGTGGCACGCCCCGACGGCGATCCACGAGTACGGGCACTTCTTCATCTCGCAGTACGGCAGCATGCTCACGCCCGACTACTGCAACGGCGTGTGCGACGGCGTCCCCGCACCGGTGCCCACGCCGTGGGCGTGCGGGCACTGCCGCTGGTGCACGGAGACCGATCACGACGCATGGAACGAGGGCATCGCGAACGCGATCGCCGAATACGTGACGAACCTGTATTCGCTGTACGCGGTCTACGTCTACGACGCCGAGGGTGTGGCGACGTGCGATGCGACCGGCGGCTACGGCGACCCGCTGCGCACCGAAGGACATCTGCAGGCGCTCATCCGCGACATGACCGATCCCGCCGATCCCGGCGAGATCACCGCAGGCGCCGGCGATTTCCGGGACCTCACGCAGCTTCCGTTCGTTCGCATGCTGCAGGTGGCGGACTGGGACAACCCGGTCACGACGCAGCAGTTCGTCGACCGCTATCGCGCGCGCTTCCCCGCCGATCGTCGCTCGCTCTACTGGTGCATGCGCATGGCGGGCTTCGCGGCGTCCGACGTCACGCCGCCGACCCAACCGGGCGTGATCGCCCTCACGGGCGGGCGTTCGTTCGGATTCCCGAGCCCGGACCGCACGATCTTCTTCAACTGGATCGCGGCCTCGGATCTCGACGCGGGCGTGGACACCTATCACATCGGCATCTCGACCACGCCGGTCGCACCCGGAGGCGCGGGCACGATCTACCACTGGTGGCAGGAGGGCGATTCGCTCTCCGACCATTACACGCTCCCTTCGAGCGGCACGTACTACATCAACGTCACGGCGATCGACCACGAGGGCAACGAAGGGCCGGTGCGCAGTTCCGGCTCCGTGATCGTCGGCAATCCCGATCCGGCGCAGCTCACGTCGTCGCTCGGTATCGGCTGGGCCGACGTCACGGTGGCGCGCGGCGCGGCCGACGCGGGACTGAACAGCGTGCCGCTGCCCACGTCGATCCTGCCCGGCTTCGCCACGAACACGTACTGGAACTTCTCGGCGCGCAACGTCGGCGGTGCGACGACGACGGACAGCGTCACCGCGGGGTTGCTGCTCGACGGCGCGATCGTGCGCTCGTACACGTGGCGCCCGATTCTCGCGAACGAGCCGTTCGGCCGCATCAACGAAGGCCCCGTCTACGTGCGCGGCGGACGCCACGCGTTCGTGAGCATGCTCGACCACACGCACCGGCTCGCCGAGTCGAACGAAAGCGACAACCTCTTCGGCCGCCAGTTCGTGTGGTCGCCCTTCAACCTGGTGGCGAACACGGCTTACGTCGCCGTCGCGCCGCCGCCGGCGGCGGCGTGGGACGGACTCGGGGGCGCGTTCTGGTACAACGCCACCGGCGAGCGCATGTCCGCGCCGAGCGGCAGCTGGTGGAACCTCACGTGGGTCGCGGGTGGGAGCTCGACGACGGACTACGACTGCCGCCTCCATTTCCCCACGACGAGCGCCGACACGGGATTCGGCGCGAGCCGCGGATACTCGGGCCGTGGACCGGGCTGTCTCGACGCCGTGCTCGCGAACAAGAACACCGTGGGCTCGGGCAGCTGGGACGTCGGCGTGCTGAACCGCACGGGCCAGACGGCGACGTTCGTCGTGAAGCACGTGACGAGCGCATCGTTCACGTTCGACGATTCCGTCGCCTTCACGATGCCCTCGGGCGAGTACGCGATCGTTCGCGAGCTGTACGTGGGCGCGGCGCAGCTCGGACCCGTGAGCGTCGTCGTGGACGGCGCGGCCGGAGCGGGCAAGCTCTACGTGGCGTGGTATGACCGCACGTTCACGACGGGCGGGCTGCTCGACGGGGTCGTCGGCACGTCGGACGCGAATGGCCGCGCGCGCGTGGACGTGAACGTGAACACGGCCGGCTACTACGGCGTCGTGATCTGGCGTGACCCGAAGGACGGTTCGAGCGCACTGCCGCTCCGGATCGAAATGGGCACGACGCCTCCCGACCTGATTCCGTACGCGATGGCGGGATGGCATTCGCCGTTCGTGCCCCGCCCCAGGCACGACGGCACGCCGTCGTCGGTGCCGCTGCCCGACACGCTCTACGGCGACTCGACGGCCACCGCGCTGAATCTCGCGCTGCGCAACGAGAGCGCCGGCGGCGGCGGCGCGTTCCAGGCGCAGTTCGATCTCGACGGGGTCGCGACGTGGTGGCTGAACGTGGGCGCGTTCGGAGGCTGGGCGACGAGCGGACTGAACGATCCGGGCAACTTCAACGTGCGCGGCGGCCGGCACACGCTCGTCGCGCGCTACGACCAGCCGAACCGTGTCGAGGAGATCCGCGAAGACAACAATACGTTCGGTGAGCAGTACGTCTGGGGACCGAAGGGCGCGGCGATGGAGAGTGGCTTCCTGCGGAGCAATCCGCCCGATCGCACCGGAGGCTGGGACGCCGTTTCGACCGGCGAGGCGCTGTACTACAACTGCGACGGCTGGCGGACGCCCCGGTTCGCGGCGAGCGGCAACGACGGCTGGTGGGGCGCCGTGGTCTCGATTCCTTTCGGTGACGTGGACCTTCGCCTGCACGAGGTCGCGCAGGGCGCCAAGACGGGTTTCGGCGCGAACCTCGCCACCTCGGCGTGGGGCCTGTACGAGTCCGACTTCGCGATCGTGAACTTCAATCGCACGCCGTTCCGTGCGTTCGACGTCGGGCAGCTCTCGACGCCGACGGGCGCCTGGTACTACCTCGCAGAGGCCGTGAAGTCGCGCTGGCTCGCGAGCTCCCCTGCGGGCCTCTACGGACCCTACACGTTCGACTCGAACACGCTCCTGAAGCTCCACGAGGTCTACCTTCCCGCGGGTTCGTACGTCGTCGAACTCGTGAGCGACGCGGGCCAGATCGACTGGGGTCTCTCGCTCTACGGGACGACCGGCGCGACGTACGGCAAGTCCGACGCGCTCGGCGCGTCGTGGGGCGCGCCGCAGGGCGTGGACGAAGCGTTCGCGGTGACCGTGCCGACGGCCGGCTATCACGCCGTCGCGGTGTGGCGCGTCGGCGTGGGCGGCTCGAACGACGGCACCTACCGCCTGCGCTTCCGTTCCGCGACGACCGACGCGCCGGGCGCGCCGCACGTGGCGGCGACGCGACTCGCGGTGCCGCGCCCGAATCCGTTCGCCGGGGCGGCGGACCTCTCGTTCACCCTGGCGACCGAAGGCGACGTGATGCTCGCCGTCTACGACCTGCGCGGCGCACGCGTGCGCACGCTCGCATCCGGGCGTCGCGGCACGGGAGAGCACGCGATTCGCTGGGACGGGCGCGACGAGGACGGGCGTGCGGTCGCGCCGGGCGTCTATCTCGTGCGCCTCGACGCGGGGGCGGCCCACGATGTGGCGAAACTCGTGCGCATGGAGTAGCCGGCCGTTCGGGGGAACGGCAGGCACGGCCCGGGGCGGCCCGCGAACGCGGCGCCGCCCCGGCGCATTTTTCCGCCCTCGCCACCCTTCGGAATGGGGCGGCTCCCGCCGAGACTTCCAGGCCGCGGGGCCGTGTGCCACGCCGGCGCCCGGGTCCGCGCGCCGCACTTCTCCGGAGGTCCGCCGTGCACCTGCGTCTCGCGCTCGCCGTCTCCCTCACGCTGGTCGCCGCGCTCGCCACGCCCGCGGGCGCGCCTTCGGCCGGCGCGCCCCCCACGTCGGCCGCCGCCCTCGCGCGCCCCGTCGGCCCGACCGGCGTCGTGCTGCCCGCGGCCGATCCGATGGCGGCCGACCTGCAGCGCGCGATCGAACGCAACCAGCGCGAGTACGCCGCGCTGTTCGGGCAGCTCGCACGCGCGCGCGACGAACGCGAGGCGTTCGCGATCCAGGACGAGATGCGCCAGTCGCGCACCGGACTGCAGATCGAGTTGCTGCGCATACAGGCCGCCTACGCGCGGCGCGCGGGGCGCGAGGAGCTCGCCTACGAGTTCGACCGCACGGTCGAGGCGCTGATCCGGCATTGAGCCGGTGCCGCCCGCGAAACGACGAACGCCGCGCGACCCGAAAGGCGCGCGGCGTTCCCGTTTCGTGTGGGCCGGATCACATGATCGTCTTGCCGAGCGCGCTCTGCGCCAGCTCGGCCGCGAGCACTCCGGTCATGTTCTGCGAGTCGAGCACGGGGTTCACCTCGACCAGGTCCATGCTCACGATGTTCGCGCGGTCCGCGAACATCTCCATCGCGAGGTGCGCCTCGCGGTAGCTGATGCCGCCCCACACGGGCGTTCCCGTGCCGGGCGCGTCCTCGGGGTCCACGACGTCGAGGTCGAACGACAGGTGGATGCCCGCCGTGCCGTCGGAGGCCAGCCGGATCGCCTCGTCGAGCGTGTCG
Organism: Candidatus Eiseniibacteriota bacterium; assembly: GCA_016215625.1. Taxonomy (GTDB): domain Bacteria; phylum Eisenbacteria; class RBG-16-71-46; order RBG-16-71-46; family RBG-16-71-46; genus CAIXRL01. The sequence continues at coordinate 45,225 of JACRIW010000031.1, forward strand.
CGCATGCCGCGCTCGTCGAGGTCGCGCATCGTGTAGCAGGTGACGCCCGACTTCTTGAGGAAGTCGCGCTCGTCCTTGTCGATGTCGCGGATGCCGATGAGCACGGTGTTGCGCGCGAGCACCTTGGGCGAACGGCCGCCGAGGTGCACGAGTTCGTGGTCGCCGTGACCGAGCGTGACCGCGAGCGACATGCCGTGGATGTTGCCGCTCGGCGTGGTCTCGGGCGTGTTCGCGTCGCCGTGGGCGTCGAACCAGATGAGCCCGAGGTGCTCGCCGCGGCGCGCGAACCAGTTGGTCGAGCCGGCCACCGAGCCGATCGCGATGCTGTGATCGCCTCCGAGCACGAGCGGCATGCGGCCGTCGTCGAGGCACTTTTCGACCGACTTCATGAGCTCGCGGCAGGCCGCCAGGATGGGCTTCTTGTAGCGGAGCTTGCCCGTTCCGACCTTCTGCGTTTCCGGGATCATGACGTCGAGGTCGCCGTAATCGGTGACCTTGTGGCCGAGTTCCTCGAGACGCTTCTCCAGGTCCGCGATACGGATGGCGGACGGCCCCATGTCGACGCCGCGACGGCCGGCGCCCAGATCGATCGGTACGCCGATCACCCCGATGTTGCGTTTCTTCTTGCTCATAGTGCCCGGCAGGCTACACCGGCCCCGAGAAAGGCGGCAAACACACACCCGATCCGTGCCCGAAACGTGCGGGCGGGCCGCCACGAGAGGAGTTCCCGTGCGCCTCCGTGGTCTTCGGCCGGCCTCGTGCCGCTCTGCAGCGGCCGCGCGACGCTCGTCGGGGCGGTCATCGCGTGGGAGCGAACCCCCCGGCACGCGGGGCCCGGTGTATCCCCACGGAACTCGCCCCCACCTCTGGGGTATGGGAGCGCGAATCCTCGTGTTTCGACGCTCGGATTGCACTAAGTTGCCGCCCTCTCTCGCCGGAGCACCTCCCCGCTCCGGTGCATGCGGCATCTGCAGCACGACAGGCCTACTCTCCGGCCCACTCCCCCCCGAAAACTTCCGCTCGCTCTGCGAGTGGTGCCCCAGGGCGTGACACGCCGTGACGTGTTCACACACCGGCACTGCTCTTGCGGATGAGACTCGCGAATCTTTCCCACCGACCCAAGTGTCTGTCGGCAGGCCGCGTCCCATCCCCGGGAGTTGCAGAGTGCATTCGTCCGGCATGTCCGCTCGTGCAGTTTCGGAGACTCCGCAGATGACCCCAGCGCAGAAGCCTGCGCTCAAACTGGTCCCGCCCCCTCCGGCGGGCGCGACGGCCGCGCCCGACCTGAAGGCCGTGCCGGGGGGACCCGCGAAGGCTTCGCCTGCCCCCAAGCTGGCCGGCCGCTCGTACGGCGACCTCTTGGCGATCCTCGTGTCGCTGGCGGTGCCCGCGGCCGTGACGGTCTGGGGCGCGAGCTACTACCTGGCGCCGCTCGGCGGTCGGCTGCGTCATCCGCTGCACGCGCTGCTCAAGCCGGCGGGTCCCGTCGGGCTCGGGCTCGGCGTGTTCGGCTTCGCGCTCTTCCTCTTCATGTGGCTCTACCCGTTCCGCAAGGCCGTGAAGTGGCTGGCGTGGACGGGCCCGCTCGGCGGCTGGATGCGCGTGCACGTGGTCGCCGGACTCGCGCTGCCCGCCATCGTCGCGGTGCACGCCGGCTGGCGGTTCGACGGCCTCATCGGCCTCGGCTACCTGTCCATGTTCGTCGTCTCGCTCAGCGGCATCGTCGGGCGCTACCTCTACACGCACATCCCGCGCAGCCGGAACGGGCTCGAGCTGAGCATGGAAGACGTCATCGGCGAGCGCCGGGCGCTCATCACCAGCCTCGCGGCCGCCACCGGGATGGTGCCGGCGGACATCGAGCGCCGCCTCGCGGTGGACCCCCGGCCCTACGACGGCCTCGACCCCGTCCGGACCATCGTGCGGATGGTGCAGGACGACGTGCAGCGCTGGCGCGTGCTGGCCGAACTCAAGCGTGAGCTGTCGCGTCCCCACGCGGGGCACGCGGCGCTCACCGGCACCGAGCTGCGCGACACGCTGCGCCTGGCGCGCCAGGAGATGAAGCTGACGCAGCAGGTCCGCATGCTCGACGCGACGCGCAAGGTGTTCGGCTACTGGCACGTCGCGCACCGCCCGTTCGCGATCACCGCGCTCATCGCCGTGATCGTGCACGTCGTGGTCGCCGTCTGGATCGGCGGCATCGGTTTCTAGGACCAGGGAAGGTTTCGGGGGCCCCCAGTGAACGGACTCGTCACGACCGTCGGCTTCGTCGCCGTCACCGCGGTGTTCGTGGCGCTGCACCTGCGCAAGACCGGCGGGAGCGGCGGCGCGGCGGACTCGCGTCCCTGCCCGCGCTGCGGCACGACGCTGTCCGTGGACGCGCAGTGGTGCCCGAAGTGCAAGGCGCCGCCGCAGGCGTTCGATCTCGTCTCGGCGAAGATCGTGACGGAGGAGAAGAAGGCCGAGCCGGGCGCCGCAATGCACGCGCTCGTGCGCGCCGACGTGTGCGTGGGCTGCGGCACGTGCGTGCCCGTGTGCCCCGAGCCCGGCGCGATCCAGATCGTCAACAAGGTCGCGCGCGTGGACGCGGACCTGTGCAAGGGCCACGGCCACTGCGCGGCCGCGTGCCCCGTCAACGGCATCGTGATCACGTCCGGCGCCGCGGTGCAGGTCGTCGAAGTGCCCGACCTGAGCCCGCGCTTCGAATCGAACAGCGTGCCGGGCCTGTTCGTGGCCGGCGAACTCGGCGGGCGCGGCCTCATCAAGAACGCCGTCAACGAAGGCCGGCTCGCGATGGAAGGCATCGCCGAGTCGCTGCAGGGCGATCCGTTCAAGGGCGACGTCTCCGACGGCGTGCACGACGTGATCGTGGTCGGCTCGGGTCCGTCCGGCATCTCCGCCGGGCTCGAGGCGATGCACCAGGGACTGCGCTACCTGATCCTCGAGCAGGGCACGCTCGCGGACACCATTTCGAAGTATCCGCGCAAGAAGCTGCTCTTCGCCGAGCCGCTGCGCGTGCCGGTGTACGGCGACCTGTGGGTGACCGACGCCACCAAGGAATCGCTGCTCGCGGTGTGGCAGACGGTGATCGAGAAGACGGGGCTGCGCATCCAGTCGCACACGCGCGTCGAGAGCGTCGTGAAGGAAGGGCCGATCTTCATGGTCCGGTGCGGCGAACGCACCTTCCGCACGCGCCGCGTGCTGCTGTGCATGGGCCGCCGCGGCACGCCCCGGCGCCTCGGCGTACCGGGCGAGGAACTCGACAAGGTGCTCTACGACATCGTCGAGATGGAAGCCTTCGAGGGCCAGCGCATGCTCGTCGTCGGCGGCGGCGACAGCGCGGTCGAGTCCGCGCTCGGGCTCGCGAACCAGCCGGGCACGACCGTCACGCTCTCCTACCGTGGCTCGGAGTTCGGGCGCGTGAAGGAACGCAACCGCGAGAAGATCGACGCGGCGGTGGACGCCGGCAAGGTCGAGCTGCTGCTCGGCAGCCAGGTGAAGGAGATCCGCCGCGACGTCGTCGTGCTCGAGCACGAAGGCACGCTGCGGCTGCTGCCGAACGACGGCGTCGTCGTGCGCATCGGCGGCGAGGCGCCGTACCCGTTCCTCGAACGCATCGGCGTGCGCATCGTGAAGAAGGAGCTCGCCATCGAGGAGCCGTCGGACTCCAGGAGCGGAGCGCACGCGTGAAGCGCTTCCTCGCGCGGTTCGCCGCCCTCGCCCTCGCGGGACTCGTCGCGTCGTTCGCGTGCGCCTCGCCCGCGCGCGCGCAGGTGTCGCCCGGTCCGCTCGCGGCGCCGCACGCGTCGCTCGACGGTTCGCTCGCGTGCCTGAAGTGCCACGGGAAGACGAGCGGCCGCGGCGGCGACAAGGCCGGCATGGACGAACGCTGCCTCGCCTGCCACACCGAGATCGGCTGGATGCGCACGGCGAAGCGCGGCACGCACGCGAAGGAAACGGCGAAGAACTGCGCGTCGTGCCACCCCGACCACGGCGGACGCGAATTCAACCTCGTCGTGTGGCCGGAGGGCTCGCCCGAGAAGTTCGATCACCGCCGCGCGGGCTACGTGCTCGAGGGCAAGCACGCGACGCTCGCGTGCGCGAAGTGCCACAAGGCGGCGCTGCAGAAGTCGCCGGCGGCGAAGCTGATCCGCAAGAAGAACCGCGACTCGAGCTGGCTCGGGCTCGAGACGAACTGCGCCTCATGCCACGAGGACGTGCACCGCGGCCAGCTCGGCAAGAAGTGCGAGAGCTGCCACAACCAGGAGAAGTTCACGCCGGCGCCGGGATTCGACCATGCGAAGAGCGCGTTCCCGCTCACCGGCTCGCACGTGAAGGTGAAGTGCCTCGAGTGCCACGCGGCGGCCCAGTTCGTGAAGGCGCGTGACGCGAAGGGCCAGCCGCTGCCCGAGTGGAAGCCGCTGCCGCACAAGGACTGCGTCTCGTGCCACAAGGATCCGCACGCCGGCCGCTTCCCGGGCTCGTGTGCGAAGTGCCACAACACCGAGAACTGGAAGAGCATCAGCAAGTCGGGCTTCGATCACGACCGCACGCGCTATCCGCTGCGCGGCAAGCACGTGCTCGTCGCGTGCGAGAAGTGCCACGACGCGCGCCAGGGCGGCTTCGGGCCGAAGCCGAAGTTCGCGCTCTGCACCGACTGCCACAAGGACGCGCACGCGGGCACGGCGACGCTCGCCACGAAGGTCGTGGACTGCGCCGCCTGCCACGACGTGAAGGGCTTCGACCGCTCGACCTACACCGCGCTCGAGCACGCGAAGAGCGCGTACCCGCTCGAGGGCCGTCACGCCGCGGCCGCCTGCGAGAAGTGCCACGCGAAGGCCGCCACCGGATCGGCGGAAGCCGCCGCGCTCGGCGCCGCGCGCGTGCAGCTGCGCCCGAAGAAAGGCGCGTGCACGGACTGCCACGGCGACCCGCACCTCGGGCGCTTCGAGGCCGCGGGTGCACGCCCGAAGAAGAACGGCTGCCGCGCGTGCCACACGCTGGCCGCCTTCCAGCCCTCGACGTACGACGCCGCGGCGCACGCCGACTGCGTGTTCCCGCTGCGCGGCGGCCACCTCGCGACGCCGTGCCAGGCGTGCCACGAGGAGCTGCTCGCGAAGCCGGGCAGGTCCACGCTGCGCGCGGACGCCGCGAGCATGCGGCCGCTGCACTTCGACAATCCGCGCCGCGCGTGCGAGGCCTGCCACAAGAGCCCGCACGGCGAGCAGTTCGCCGCGCGCCGCGACAAGGGCGCGTGCGAGTCGTGCCACGACGATTTCGCGTTCGTCCCCGCGAGCAGGTTCGACCACGACCGGGACGCGGCGTTCAAGCTCGAAGGCGCGCACGCGAAGACGCCGTGCGCGAGCTGCCACGTGCAGCAGAAGGGCGCGGACGGCAAGCCGTTCGTGACCTACAAGCCGACGCCGGCCAAGTGCGAGGCCTGTCACGTCACGGGCATTCCCGCGCCGGGCGCGGGCACCAGACGGACGTCGCGGATTCCCGCGACCGGCGTGGGGACGCCGGCTCTCCTGGCCGCTCACGAGGTACGAGATGCGGATCGCTGACCGCCGTCTGCACTGGCTGCTCGGACTCGCTTGCGCGGTCCTCTTCGCCGCCGGCTCGGGCGCCCTGCGCTCGTTCGCCGAACCCGGTGAACGCATCGAGAACCCGCACGGCCGGTTCATCGAGGAGTGCTCGCACTGTCACTCGCCGAACACCTGGAAGATCGCGCGCATGAGCGCGGCGTTCGACCACTCGGCGTACGGCTTCGACCTGAAGGGCGCGCACGCCTCCGCCGCGTGCACGGCCTGTCACCGCTCGCTCGACTTCTCGTCCGCGCAGACGCAGTGCGCGTCCTGCCACACCGACGTGCACCACGGCGAGATGGGCACGGACTGCGGGCGCTGCCACGGCGCGCGCAGCTTCGTGGACCGCGGCCCCATGATCCGCCTGCACCAGCTCACGAAGCTGCCGCTCTCGGGCAGCCACGCCGCGATCGACTGCGAGTCCTGCCACAAGGGCCGCAGCGCGGGCCAGATGCAGTTCGTCGGCACGCAGGCCGAATGCCGCAACTGCCACATGCCGCAGTACCAGTCGGCGCGCACGCCGGATCACGTCGCGAGCCAGTTCCCGCTCGAATGCCAGACGTGTCACTCGGCGCTCGGCTGGACCCCGGCGCGCTTCAATCACGACGCCGCCGGCTTCCCGCTCACGGGCGCGCACCGCGCGGCCGCGTGCACGGACTGCCACGCGAACGGCCGCTACGCCGGCACGCCGCACGAGTGCATCGCCTGCCACCAGCTCGATTACGACGGCGCGACGCCGAATCACGCGGCCGCGCAGTTCGCGCCCTCGGCGTGCACGTCGTGCCACAACACGTCGTACTTCAAGCCTTCGACGTTCGATCACGCCGCGCGCGGCTTCGCACTGACCGGCGCGCACGCGACCACGCCCTGCTCGAGCTGCCACGGCGACGGCGTGTACGCGGGCAAGCCCACCGCGTGCATCGCCTGCCACCAGACCGACTACGACGGCGCGACGCCGAATCACGTGGCCGCCGGCTTCGTGGCGAGCGCCTGCGCGTCGTGTCACGGCACCGCGACCTGGGCGGGTGCGACGTTCAATCACGACGGCCTCTGGTTCCCGATCTATTCGGGCCGCCACCGCGCCACGTGGACCGACTGCCAGACGTGCCACACGAACCCGAACCGCTACGCCGACTTCACCTGCCTGTCGTGCCACCCGCACGACAACAAGAGCGTGACCGACGGGCACCACACGGGCCAGTCCGGCTACAGCTACACGAGCGCCGCCTGCTACCGCTGCCATCCGCGAGGGACGACCAACTGATGCGCCACATCCGCACACTCGCCGCGCTGGCCCTGCTGGCGCTCCTCTCCGGGACGGCGCTCGCCGTGCCCGCGACGACCAAGGTGACGTACGTCTCGGGCGCCAACGTGTACGTCGAGGTCGGCGCGCTCGAAGGCGTCCGGGTCGGCGACACGCTGCAGGTGTGGCGCGACGGCGCGCTCGTCGCGCGCGTGCGTGCCGCGTACGTGTCGTCGCGCCGCGCCGCGTGCGACACGCTGTGGACGGCCGGCACGCCGAAGATCGGTGACGAGGCGCGCTACGATTCGCGCGCCGCGGAAGTCGCCGCGCGCGCCGACAGCGTGCGCCGTGCGACGGTGTGGGCCGACTCCGCGCGCCGCGCCGCGCAGCTGCCGCCCGCCTCGCCGACCGCGAAGAGCGTCAACCGCCAGCGCCTGCGCGGCCGCGCCGGCGCGCGCTGGCTGTCCGTGAACACGTCCGACGGCTCGAAGTTCCAGCAGCCCTCGCTCGACCTGCGCTTCGACGGGCACAACGTCGCCGCGGGCCACATGGACCTCACGTTCGACATGCGCAGCCGCCGCACGACCCGCAACTATTCGGGCAGCGAGGCGAAGACCGACCAGCAGGCGCGCGTCTATCGCGCCGCCATGACGGTGCGCTCGCACGACTCGAACCGGAAGTTCACGGCCGGGCGCCAGAGCTCGCCGCTGCTCGCGAGCATCAACCTGTTCGACGGCGGGCTGCTCGAGCTGGGCACGTCGCGTCATTCCGTCGGCTTCTTCAGCGGCACGCAGCCCGATCCCGAGAAGTACTCGTTCTCGGGCAAGGTGCTGCAGTTCGGCGGCTACGCCGAATGGCACCAGGCGCCGCAGTCGCAGCAGCGCTGGTCGTACGCGATGGGCGCGGTCTCGTCGCAGGAGAACGGCGAACCCAACCGCGACTTCGCGTTCGTGCAGTCGTGGTGGTTCACGAAGCGCTTCAGCGCGTCGGTCACGCAGGAAGTGGACTTCAACCGCGGCTGGAAGCGCGCGATGGGCGAGCCCGCGCTTTCGGCGACGAGCACGTTCGGGTCGCTGCGCGTGCCGGTCACGACGTGGGCCACCGCGACCGCGGGCTACGACAACCGCCGCAGCGTGCGGCTGTACCGCGACCGCCTGACTCCCGAGACGCAGTTCGACGACGCGTACCGCCAGGGCGCGTGGTTCGGCGCGCAGTTCGAGATCGCCAAGCGCGCGCGGCTGAACGCCGAGACGCGCGGCAATGCGGGCTCCGACAAGTCGCGCTCGTGGTCGGGCAGCGCCGAGATCATGCGCATCGCGCCGCTGCGCACGACCGCGCGCTTCCGTGCCTCGACCTACGACGGCGAGACCGTGACCAGCTCGCTGTGGTCGGGCGGCCTCGGCTTCGACCCCGTGTCGCAGTCGCACATCGAGATGGCGTTCGGTTCGCGGAAGACGGAGGATACGTTCTCGCACGCGTCGGACACCGAGCGCTGGGAGAGCGTGGACTTCGACTGGACGCTCGGCCGCAGCTGGTACGTGAACGGCGGCTGGGAGCAGGACCACGGCGGTCTCTCGGGTACGACGCGGCAGTTGCAGGGCGGACTGAGCTGGCGCTTCTGACGCCGGTGCGGTGACGCCCGTCCACCGTGGGGGGTGGGATGCGCGCGACAGGTCTGATGCTTTCGTGTGTCGTGACGGCCGTGACGTGGGCCGCCGCGGCGCAAGCGTCGCAACCGGAACGCTTCGCGACTCCGCCGCCGGCGCCGCGCCCGGCCGCGCCCGCGGGACGCGTGCTGTTCACCGACGACTTCTCGTCGGCGGCGCTCGAAGGCTGGCGGCCCGACCTCGACGGTGTCTGGAGCGTCTGGCGCGGCATGCTGCGCGCGGACCTGCCGGACGAGAAGCAGCTCCGCTCGCTGATCCACGCGGGTGACGACGCGTGGACGGACTACGCGCTCGACTTCGACGTCTGCATGATGCGCGGCGTCGACAAGGGCGCCGTGCTGCGGATCGAGGGACAGACCGGTGTCGGCGTGGACCTGCGCGGCGGCTCGTACCAGGACGTGCTCGTGCACGTGCGCGAGTGGCGGCTCGGGCGCGTGGGCGTGACGAACCCGAACGGCACGTGGCAGCACGTGCGGGTCGAGGCGCACGGCACGCGCTGGCGCGTGTTCGTGAACGGCGAACTGAAGCTCGACCGCCACGACGCCCGGCGGCCGCGCGGGCACATCGCGCTCGCCGCGTACACCGGCGGCGTGGGCCAGTGCACCGTGTACTACGACAACGTCGTGGTCACCGCGCTCGAGTGAACGCGAAGCGCGCCGCACGGTGTCCCGCACGGCGCGCCGGAAGCAGCGTGGACGGTCAGGCCTGCGCGCGCCGTCCCGCGAGCAGGCGCAGTCCGTTCAGGATGACGACCACGGTGCTGCCCTCGTGGCCCGACACCGCGATCGGCAGTTTGAGCTGGCCCAGCGGCGTCATGGTGCCGACGAGCGTCCAGACGACGAGGAACAGCATCACGCCCGTCGCGATCACGAGGTTCTGGATCACGACGCGGTTGGCACGCTTGGCGAGCTTGACCGCGTAGGGCAGCGACGACAGGTCGTCCGCCATGAGCACGACGTCGGCGCTTTCCATCGCGGCGTCGCTGCCGATGCCGCCCATCGCGATGCCGACGGTGGCACGGGCGAGCGCCGGCGCGTCGTTGACGCCGTCGCCGATCATCGCGACCGAGCCGTACTTCGTTTCCAGTTCGCCGATGACGCGGACCTTGTCCTCCGGCAGCAGCTGGCCGTGACGTTCGTCCACGCCCGTGCGGCGCGCGATCGCGTCCACGGTCTGGGCGCTGTCCCCCGAGAGCACCGCGAGGTGCGAGATGCCGAGCGAGCGGAGCGTCTTCACGGTGTCCGACGCGTTCGGGCGCACGACGTCGGCGGCCGCGATGAGCCCCCACGCGCCGTCCGAGTGCACGACCATCGCGGTCTTCGCGTCCTCCGAGAACGCGCGCACGCGCTCGACGACGCCGGCCGGCAGCGCGATCCCGAGCGAGACGAAGAGGTCGGGCGTGCCGACCTGGATCGTGCGCCCGCCGTGCGAGGCGACGAGGCCCTTGCCGAGGTGATTGCGCAGCTCGGAGGCGGGCTCGAACGCGACCTTGCGCGCCGCGGCCGCGCGCACGACGGCCTGCGCGAGCGGGTGCGGCGAGCGCTTCTCGGCGCACGCGGCGAGCGCGAGCAGCTGCTCCTCCGTGCCGCCCTGCAGCGCGATCACGTCGGTCACCTCGAAGCGGCCGTGCGTGAGCGTGCCGGTCTTGTCGAACGCGATCGCCTTCACGCGGCCGAGCGCCTCGATGAACCGCCCGCCCTTGAACAGGATGCCGTTGCGCGCGGCGTTCGCGATGGCCGACAGGATGGTCGCCGGCGTCGCGATCACGAGCGCGCAGGGCGACGCGACCACGAGCAGCGTCATCGTGCGGTAGAGCGCGCCCGACGGTCCGCTCCACGGCATCTTCATCACGAACAACGTCACGAGCAGCATGAGCACCGCGGCCACGATCACGACGATCGTGTAGTAGCGCCCGACCCACTCCGCGACTTCCTCGGTGCGCGACTTCTGCTCCTGCGCTTCCTGCACGAGCGCGACGATGCGCGCGAGCGCGGAGTTCGACGCGGCGCGCGTGGCCATGTACTCGAGCGCGCCGTGCTGGTTGAGCGTGCCGGCGTACAGCGGCGCGTCGGGGCCCTTCTCGACCGGCACGGACTCGCCGGTCAGGCTCGACTGGTCCACGAGCGACGTGCCGAGCGTGACGGTGCCGTCCACGGGGATCGCCTCGCCCGGCTTCACGATCACGGTCTCGCCGACGCGCACGTCTTCCGCGGCGACCTCGATCTCCTTGCCGTCACGGCGCACGAGCGCGCGTGCCGGGCGCAGCTTCATGAGCGCGTGCAGCGCGTGGCGCGTGCGGCCCATGGTGTAGACCTCGAGCGTGTTGCTGAGCGAGAACAGGAACATCAGCACCGCGGCTTCGAAGATCGCGCCCGTCGCGGCCGCGCCGACCGCGGCGAGGATCATGAGCAGGTTGACGTCGAACTTGAACTTCCGCAGCGCCTCGAACGTGCTCACCGTGGCGAACCAGCCGCCGGTGACGGCGGCCGCCGTGTAGAGCAGGTGCGCCCAGATCGGCGCGAGCGGCGTGAGCTGTTCGACCGCGAAGCCGGCGAGCAGCGTCGTGAGGCACGCGATCGTCATCGCGACCATGGCGCCGCCCGAGGAGTGCTCTTCTTCCTCCTCGTGCGTCATGGTGGCGCCCCACGGCTTGTCGGACAGCGGACGCACGACCTCCACGCCCGCCTGCTCCCCGCCGCGCCTGCGCGCGAGGCGCACCGTGCCCGGCGTCGCGTCGGCGGAGAACTGCGCGGCGTCCTCGGGCGCGAGCGTGCCGAAGCGCAGCGCGCACTCGGAGCAGGCCTCGAGCGTGTCGCGCTTCTCGCACGTCGTCACCCGCTGCGCGAACACACCGCCCACCTCGTCCGCGAACGTGTTGAGCTGTTCGGGCGAGACGAGCGCGGGCTGGTAGCGCACCGTGAGCGTGCTGGCGCGGAAGTTCGCCTCGATCGCGAGCACGCCCGGCCATTCGCGCAGGCGGTCGGCGAGGATCTCGATGCAGCCTTCACCGTCCGCGGCGAGCGGTGCGTGTCCGGCGTGGGCGTGGGTGGCTTCGGAGGCGGGCTTGCCGTCGCAGTTCTGGCACATGCGGTCGAGTCTTCCTGAACGTTCGGACGAACGCGGACACGGGTGCTGCCCGGGGTATGGCGGACAGTACCCGCTGGTGCATTAGGATGCACGCATGCGACCGCTCTCGCGTGCGTTTCTTGCGGTGTTCCTGACGACTTGCGCCTTCACGGCCTTTGGCGCCGCGGGCTGCGGCAAGAGTGGCGGCTCCACGGCGCCCGGCCCGTCCCCCGTCACGCGGACGTGGCGCATGGGCTTCTCGGGCATTCCACCCGTGCCCGACCAGACCGTCGCCGTGAACGCGATCTTCCAGTGGGCCACACGTGCCGACGCCGCGATCGCGCACGAGGGCGTGCCGTGGGATTCGCTGCTCGCAGGCGTGCCGCCCGACACGCTCGCGCGGCGCTACCTCGACCTCATGCACTACTACCGGCTCGTCGCGCACCACGAGATCGTGTTCGAGGTGGACCCGACCGACGGTCTTTCGCGCGCGGACGAGGACCCGAAGCTCGTCGCCGCCGGGCGCAGCATTTCCGAGCCCGCCGTGCGCGCGCTCTACGTGCGCTGGGTCACCGCCGTGGACACGATCATCCATCCCGAGTATCTCGGGCTCGCCTCCGAGGTGAACCTCGTGCGCGCCGCGGGCCCGTCCGTGTACGCGTCGCTCGCGCCGATGGCACGGCAGGCCGCGGACTCGCTGCGCGCGCTGCACGCGCGCCGGCCCGACCTGCCTGAGCCCGAGCTCTACGCGACCATCCAGGTCGAGACCGTGTGGGGACGGTTGGGCCCGCCCGGCTGGCAGGGCGTGGCGAGCGAGCTCGCGGACTTCCCGTTCGCCGACGCGTGGGGACTGTCTTCGTATCCCTACCTCGGAGGCTTCGCCGAGCCCGAAGACATCCCGCTCGACTACTACTCGCGCATCCGTGACGGCGTGGGCAAGCCCGTGATGGTGATCGAAGGCGGCTGGGCGTCGGTGCCCTACGGCGGGAACAACGCGACGCCCGCACAGCAGGCGCGCTACGTGCGGCACCACGCGCGGCTGCTCGACCAGGCGGCGGCGATCGCGGTGTTCGACCTCACCTACGCCGACCTCGCGCTGTCCACGTGGCCGAGCCCTCCGACGGGATCGCTCGTACCGTTCGCGCACCTCGGCGTCGTGGACTCGGCGCTCACCGCGAAGCCCGCACAGGGCACATGGGATTCGCTGTTCGCGCGGACGCGGGTGAACTGAAGCGCCGCGGCGCCTCAGCGCTCCGGAATCCTCGCCGCGCCACCGGCCCGGCGCACGACCGACAGCAGCGAGTCGTCGCTCACGCCCGCGTCCACGATCACGAACGCGCGCAGCTGCCCGAGCCGCACCTCGCACTCGCGCACGCCGGGCGTCGCCGCGAGCGCGGCGCGGATCTTCTCGCAGTCCGCGTCGCTGCGCAGGTTGTCCACCGCGACCATGACGATGCGCTGGCCCGAGCGCGCGGCGAGCTCGCCGGTGCCGGGCAGCGACTTCATCTGCGAAAACAGCCACGGCCCGCCGGCGAGCAGCAGCAGCGCCGCCGCCGCGGCGAGCGCGAGGTTGAGTTGGCGTGAGTTCATGCGTGGGCTCCTCCCGGTGCGCGCCCGACCGGCGCGCGTTTCCGGGGCCGCACGGTATCACCCTTCAGAGCGTCAGGAGCAGCTCGTCGAGCTGCGCGAACGTCTCGCGCATCGCCTCCTGGGCGCCGGTGCCGGCGGCGTCGAGCGCTTCCTTCGTGGGATAGAGCTCCGTCACCACCACGAGCGTCCTGCCGTTCTTCTCTTCGAAGGTCACGGTGGTGACGGAGCCGTCCTCGCCGCCCTCTTCGTTGGTCCACGAGAGCCGCGAGGGCGGCGTGACCTCGAGGTAGCGGCCGAAGAAGTCGGCGCCCTCGCCGAAGTTCAGGCGGTACCGGCCGCCGACGCGCACGTCCATCTCGCACGCGTACAGCACCATGCCCATCGACTTCGGCAGCCACCACTTCTGGAACAGCTCGGGCTGCGTCCACGCCGCGTAGACCAGTCGCGCGGGGGCGTCGAAGACCCTCGTGACGACGACCTCGCGATCGGAGGTCCGCTCCACCGTCACGGGCTCACTTCCTCTTCGTGCGTCCACGGGGCCGCTCCTTTCGCTTGAGCTCCTCGATCACCGCATCCAGTGCTTCGAAACGTGCCGCCCAGAGACGGCGATAGCTTTCGATCCACGCCGCTTCTTCCTCGAGCCGGCACACGCCGAGCCGGCACGTGCGGACGCGCCCGACCTTCTCGGTGGTGACGAGCCCGGCCTGCTCGAGCACGCCCACGTGCTTCTTCATGCCCGTGAGCGTCATGTCGAACTTCCGCGCCAGGTCCGTGATCGAGGCGTCCGAGCGCGCGAGCTGCTCGAGCACGCCGCGGCGCGTGACGTCCGAGAGGGCGGCGAAGGAGGCGTCGAAGTGATCCGGCGTATACTGAACCATGTGGTTCAGTATCAGGCACGACGACGGCGTCCGTCAATGGGTTGTTTCCGGGGCCGCTCGAGGCCCTGCTCAGTGCGCGTCGCCGCCGCCGCGCAGGCGCTTCGGGTCGTACTTGAGCGTCATGATGAGCGGGATCGCCACGAGGAACACGAGCCCGAACACGAGGAAGATCTTCTCGTACGCGAGCATCGCCGCCTGCGCCTGCACCGCGCCGTTGATGGACGTGAGCGCCTTGGTGCGCGCCACGTCGAACGTGTCACCGCGCCCCTGGAGCGTGCGCGTGATCGCGTCGAGCCGTTGCACGACGACGGGGTTGTAGAGCGAGACGTGCGAGGCGAGCCCTTCGCGACTTTCGGCCATGAAGCGCTGCACGAGCGTCGCCGACAGCGCGATGCCCACGCTGCCGCCCAGCTGGCGCATGAGGTTGTAGAGCCCCGTGGCCGGCGCGATCTGCGACATGGACAGCTGCGACATCGCGAGGTTGTTGAGCGGGATGAACGCGAGCCCGAGCGCCACACCGCGCACGATGAGCGGCCAGTAGAAGTCGTCCACGCCGCTCTGCGTGGTGAAGTGCGACCACTGCCACATCGCGAACGCGAACAGTGCCGCGCCGAAGCTGGCGATGAGGCGGCTGTCCACCTTCCCGAGCAGCCGCGACATGAGCACCATCGTGAAGGCGCTCGCGAGCGCGCCGGGCAGGATCACGAGGCCCGTCTGGTTCGCCGTGAATCGCAGGATCTGCTGCAGGTAGACGGGCAGCACGAACACGGTCGCGTAGAGGCACACGCCGAGGATCGCGCCGAGCAGCGCGCCCGTGCCGAACTGGCGGTTGCCGAGAATGCGCAGGTCCACCACCGGATGCTCGACGTGCAGCTCGTGCCACACGAACGACACGAGCGACAGCAGGCTCGTGACCGCGTAGAACCCGATCTCGCGCGAGGCGAACCAGTCGAGCCGCTCGCCGCGCTCGAGGAACAGCTGCAGCGTGCCGACGCCGACCGCGAGCAGGAAGAGTCCGAGCCAGTCCGTGTCGCCGAGCTTCTGCGCCCACTTCGAATCGCCGATGTACTGCAGGCTCAGCACGAGCGCGAGCGCGCCGAACGGCAGGTTGATGTAGAAGATCCACGGCCACGAGAACGTGTCCGTGATGTAGCCGCCGAGCGTGGGACCGAGCGTCGGGCCGACCATCACGCCCACGCCGAAGATGGCCATCGCCTGGCCGTACTCCTCGGGCGGGAACACCTCGTAGAGGATCGCCTGCGACGTGGACAGCAGCGCACCGCCGCCGAGCCCCTGCAGGATGCGCCACGCGATCAGCTCGTTGAGCGTGTGCGCGTTGCCGCAGAAGAAGCTCGCGGTCGTGAACAGCAGGATCGAGCCCGCGAAGTAGCGCCGCCGCCCGAAGTACGCCGACAGCCAGCCCGTGATGGGCAGCACGATCACGTTGGCCACGATGTAGCCCGTGGAGACCCACGCGATCTGGTCGAGCGTCGCGCCGAGCGTGCCCATCATGTGCGGGATCGCCACGTTCACGATGCTCGTGTCGAGGATCTCGAGGATCGACGCGAACGTCACCGTGATCGCGATGATGTAGCGATTCCGGTAGGCCTCGTCGTAGGCGGCGTCACGCACCGCGGTCAGGGTCGTGGCGGACATTTCAGCTCGCGCGGGTCGTCACGACGATCTGCACGCTCATGCCCGGCCGCAGCGGGTGCTCGGCGTCGAGCCCGCTCGTGACCGCGATGCGCACCGGGATGCGCTGGATGACGTGCGTGTAGTTGCCGGTCGAGTTGTCCGGCGGCAGCAGCGAGAACTTGGCGCCGGTCGCCGGGCTCAGGCTCTCGACCCTGCCCTGCACGACGCGGCCGCGATACGCGTCCACGGTGATGCGCACGGGATCGCCGACGCGGACGTCGCCGATGTCCGTCTCCTTGAGGTTCGCGACCACGTGCAGGCCGTCGCTCGGCACGACCGCCATGGTGGTCTGCCCCGGCTGCAGGTACTGGCCGGCCTCGACCGTCTTGCGGCTCACCACGCCCGTGACCGGCGCGACGATGCGCGCGTACGTCAGCTGCAGCGCCGCCTGGTCGCGCGCCGCGCGCGCCGCCTGCAGCCGCGCGCCCGCGCCCGCCACGGCCGCCTCCGCCGCGAGCACCTGCTTGCGCGCCGCCTGCAGCGCGGCGTCGGCCGCCGCGCTCGCCGAGCGCGCGTTGTCGAGCTGCTGCTTGCTGATCACGCCCCGGGCCGCCAGCCCCGTGTAACGCTGCACGTCGGACGCGGCGCGGCCGGCGTTCGCCTCGGCCTGCGCGACCTGCGCGCGCGCCGCGGCGAGCTGCGCTTCCATCATGCCCGTGCGGCCCTTCTCGCCCGCGTTCGCGAGCGCGGCCTGCAAGTCGGCCTCGGCCTGCGCGAGCTTCGCCTTCAGCTCGCGATCGTCGATGCGCACGAGCAGGTCGCCGGCGTTCACGTGCTGGTTGTCCTTCACGGCGACCTCGGCGACGAAGCCGGGCACGCGCGCGAGCGCGGGCACGACGCTGCCTTCGACCTGCGCGTTGTCGGTCTCGACGTGCGTGCGCGACCACATCCAGCGCTGCACGCCGAACAGGCCGGCGATCAGCACGGCGACGCCGAGAATGATCGGGGCGACGTTCGCGCGGGGCTTGGCCGCCGGGGCCGCGGCAGCCGCGGCAGCGGCAGCCGGGGCGGTTTCGGGCGCTTCACTCATGGTGCGTCTCTCCTTCGGGGGCTTCGGGTCAGTGCATGCGGCGCGCGACGCCGGCGGCGCGCGCGAGCGCGGTACGGGAGCTGGCCACGGCGAAGCGCGCGTCGATGTCGGCGTCGCGGGCACGGACCAGCGAAGACTGGGCGTTGATCACTTCGATGTTGCCGGCCACGCCGCTCACGAAGCGTTCGCGCGCCTGCGCGATCTCGTCGAGCGCGAGCGCGAGGCGCTCGGCGGCCACCTGCTGCTGCTCCTGTCCCGAGGCGAGGTCGAGCAGCGCGCCGGTCACTTCGGCCTCGACCTGCGCGCGCACGTCCTTCTCGCGCACCTCGGACTCGCGCACGAGTCCCGCCTGCTCGGAGAGCTTGCCCTCGCGGCGGAAGCCGTCCACGAGCGGCACGGTGACGGCCAGCGCCCACGTGCGCGTCGAGATCGCGTCGCCGTAGTGCTCGCCGGACAGGCCCCAGTCGAGCGACGCGTCCACGCGCGGCAGCCGCTCGGCGGCCGTCGCGGAGCGATCGGCGCGGGCGCGCTGCAGCCGCGCCTGCTCGGCGCGCAGGTCGTCGCGATGGTCGAGCGCGAACGCGACGGCCGCGGCGGCTTCGCCGGGCGCCTCGCTCGCGCCGAGCGACGCGTCGAGCGTGTCGGCGAGCGCGATCACCGCCGACGGTTCGAGGCCGAGCGCACGCGCGAGGTCGATGCGCGCGCGATCGCGCTGGTTGCGCGCCACGCTCAGCGCGCCGCGCGTGGAAGCGACCTGCGTACGCGCGCGCGTCACGTCGATCTGCGGCGCGGTGCCGGCGGAGAGCTGCGCCTCGGCGAGCTCCTGCAGCTCCTGCGCGAGCCGCAGGTCCTCGGCGCGCGCGGCGACGACCGCTTCGGCGCGGGCCGCGCGCAGGTATGCGAGCGCGGCGTTCGCCGCCGCGCCTTCACCACTCACGCCCTGATCGGCGCGCGCGCCGACCAGCCCGAGGCGAGAGGCGCGCAGCTTCTGCCACGACGACCAGTCGAACACCGGCTGCGAGAACTTGAGCCGCGCCTCGGAGTCCCACACCGGGCCCTGCAGCGCCGGGTACGGCGCCGCGCCCGGCACGCGCGGCAGTGTGATGCCGAGCGCGTACAGGTTGAACGTGCGGTCGGTCATCGTGGCCTGGCCCGAGACGCTCGGCAGCAGCGCGCCGCGCGACTGCGTGGTCTTCGCGGCGGCCTGCGCCGTGCGCAGCGACGCCACCTGCACGGCGGCGTTCTGCTCGGCCGCCATGCTCACGGCCTGCGCGAACGTCAGGCGCACGGCCGCGGCCGCGGGCTCGGCGGCGTGGGCCGCGGGCGCGCCGGCGAGGGCGATCAGGAGGACGGCGACTCGCTTCATGCTTCACCTCCGGTGGAATCGGTGCGCGCGATGCCGCGCAGCAGCAGGTCGAGCGAGGTTTCGAAGAACGGGGCGATCTCGTGGCCATTCTCGAGATGGGGCGCGAACGAGTGCTTCCAGAGCGCGGCCATGAGGATCGGTGCGACCGCGGCGCGCGCCACGTTCGCCACGTCCATCTCGCGGAACTCGCCGCGCGCGACGCCCTCGCGCAGCACGCGCTCGATGAGACCGTGGCTGCGCGCGATGATCTCGTCGTGGTAGAGACGCGCGAGCTCGGGGAAGTTGGCCGCTTCCGAGAAGATGAGCTTCGGGAGCATCGAGATGTTCGAGCACGCGATCGCGTCCCAGCGCGTGCGGAGCAGCACGACGAGCAGTTCGCGCATCGTGCCCTGGTGCGCCTCGACGATCTGCTCGGCCTTCTCGAGCCGCGGCAGCACGTACTGCCGCGCGATCGCCAAGAGCAGCTCTTCCTTGTTCGCGAAGTAGAGGAAGATCGTGCCCTTCGTGCAGCCGGCACGCGCGGCGATGTCGTCGAGCCGTGTCTTCGCGAAGCCCTTCGAGCCGAACTCGACGAGCGCCGCCTCGAGGATTTCCGCCGGGCGGGCTTCCTTGCGGCGGTGCCAGCGCGGCTCGGTCTGGGGTGTGTGGGTGCTGGTCATGACGGTCCTGCCCCCGGGGCAACAAGAAGAGTGATTACTTACTGAACGGTAGGTAAGTTATCGCCCAAGCCGGGGACGACTCAAGACAAGTCTTTGTCCAGCAGCGGCTCAGAGTCCCCCGAGGGTGTTCTCGAGCCTCTGGTTCACGACGTTGTCGAAGATCGAGCCGAACCGATAGCTGATCCCGAACGAGCCGTTGTACTGGTAGCCCGAGGCCAGCTGGTGCTGCCGGGTGATGACCTCGGTGTCGGTGGCGTCTCCCCGCCTCAGCGCGAGCTGGTCGCGCGTCCGGGCCGCCCAGACGTGGCCCTCGAGCGAGAACCCGCGCCACAGTTTCAGGTCCGCGCTCACGTAGGACGACAGCCGGTACTTCGAAACGTCGTGGAGGTAGTGGCTGTACGAACCCGAAAGGTCGAGCGAGCCCCAGGGCTTGCGCAGCGCCAGCGAGGCGTCGAACTCGTCGCGCAGGAGCGTCTCGGTGGTCTTGCCGTAGAGCGTCAGCTCTTCGTACGCCGCGTGCGAGACGTAGAGCTGGTAGCCGAACGTGAGCGAGCGGCTCGAGGACTCGAGGTAGGGAAAGACGTCGAACTCCACCGCCGGCCCGACGCCGTAGCTCAGGTGGATGTTGCTCCAGCTCGACGACGAGACGTTGAGCGACGTCCCGGCCGACCACCGCGGCGACAGCGCGCGCGTGAAGAGCCCGCGCCCGTTCCAGCTGCGCGTGAACGTCGAGTAGGTCGAGCCGTCCTCGAACTCGTAGCGGCTCTGGTTGTAGTTCTGGCTCAGGCTCGCACCCAACTTGTGCCGCTCGGTCACGCGCGACGCGGTGAGGGAACTGCGCACGGAGGCGCTGCCGTAGCTCTGCTCACCGTTCACGTAGCCGTTCGTCCCGAGCTTGTACACCCAGTGGTCCCACGGATCGCGCGTGGCCGCCGCCGGCGTGGCGGAGGACGGCGGAGCGGCCAGCTGGACGTTCAGCCGCGGGCCCTCCGGGCGCTCCGCGAGGTCGCGCGCGAGCAGCGCCCGCAGCGTCCGGGCGACGAGCTGGCGCTTCGCGTCGTCGGAGTCGGTGGCCGAAGCGAAGACGCGCAGCGTGTCCGCCGCGGGACCGCCGCCGTGCGGGCGCGTGACGTAGAACGTGCCCTCGTCGCCGCCGGATCCCGTGCGGCGCAGCGTGAGCAGCACGCGCACGTCGGCGTCCGCGCGATCGCGCACCCAGTCCACCCACGACAGTTCACGCTTGAGGTAGTCGTAATCGAGGTCCGTGTCGGTGCACGTCACGTGGAGCCGCAGGCGCGGCGGGCCCTGCGCGGAATCCGCGGCGGCGGCGGCGGCCGGCGTGGAAGGCGGGGACGACACCGGCTGCGCGGACGCGAGCGGCGCCAGAGCGAACAGGGCGCAGCAGATCGCCGCGCCGGACCATGACCGCATGAATCCTCCGTGCCGCCGGCGCCGGGAATCGTCGCCTCTGGCGGAACGCGCACGATGGCGACTCCGCGAGGTCTGGCGCAACGGGAAAGTGCCCGCTAGATTGCCGCGGTCGTCCGACGCGCACCCTCACGGAAGAGGATCATGTCCGGCACCTCCGAACTTCCCGACCTCTCGCGGCTCGTCCCGCGGGACCTGGTCGCCGAACTCCTCGCCATCGCCCGCAGCGGCGGCGCCGAGTTCGCCGACGTGTTCGCCGAGCACACCGTGCTCACCGGCCTCTCGTTCGACGAGGGCCGGGTCAAGACCGCCTCGTACTCCGTGCTCGGCGGCATCGGCGTGCGCGCCGTGATCGGCGAACAGACGGGCTACGCGTACGCCGACGGCTTCACGGCCGAGGACGCGCGCGAAGCCGCCCGCGTCGCCTCGCGCATCTCGCGCGAAGGGCGCGGCGCCGAGCCGCGAGCGTTCCGCGTGGTGGACGCGAAGGCGCCGTTCACGCTGAGCGCGCCCGCGACGCTCGTGCTCGACGAGCCGAAGCGCGTGGACCTGCTGCGCCGCGCCGACGCCGCCGCGCGCGGGCACGACGGCCGCGTGCGCGAAGTGAGCGCGTCCATGGCCACGTCGGCCAAGCGTTTCCTGATCGCGAACAGCGACGGCGTGTGGGCCGAGGACACGACACACCTCTCGCGCCTCGTCGTGAGCGCGCTCGCGCTCGAAGGGAACGAGCGCCAGGAGGGTTTCGCCGCCGCGGGCGGCTGCGTCGAAGCGGGCTACTACACGAGCGAGCGCACGCCCGAGTCCATCGCGCTCGAGGCCGCGAGCGGCGCCGTGCTCCTGCTGAGCGCGCGCGAGCCCGAAGCGGGCTCCTACCCCGTCGTCGTGTGCAACGGCTGGGGCGGCGTGATGGTGCACGAGTGCTTCGGCCACAGCATGGAAGGCGACACGATCCGCAAGAAGTCGTCGATCCGCGCGACACAGATGGGACAGCAGGTCGCCGCCAAGGGCGTGACGATCGTGGACTCGGGACTCATCCCGTTTTCGCGCGGCTCGTTCCGCGTGGACGACGAGGGCACGCCGGCGCAGCGCACGGTGCTCGTCGAGGACGGCGTGCTCGTCGGCTACCTGTGGGACCGGCTCAACGGCGCGCTCACGGGCAACGCCTCCACGGGCAACGGCCGGCGCGCGTCGTACCGCGACTACCCCCTGTGCCGCATGACCAACACGTACATCGAGCCGGGGCCGCACGCGCCCGACGAGCTGATCGCGTCGGTCGAGCGCGGGCTCTTCTGCAAGAAACTCGGCGGCGGCTCGGTCAATCCCGCCGACGGCAACTTCTCGTTCCAGGTCACCGAGGCGTGGCAGATCGAGGACGGCCGTCTCACGCATCCCGTGCGCAACGCGACGCTCGCGGGCAACGGCAACGACGCGATGCTCAAGATCGACGCGGTCGGGAGCGACCTGCGCATCGACGGCACCACGGGCTCGTGCGGCAAGGACGGGCAGTGGAAGCCCGTCGGCGTGGGCCAGCCCACCGTGCGGTTCACCGGCATCACCGTGGGAGGAACCGCCGTATGAGCGGGCGCCACGCCACTCCGGAAGCGCTTCTCTCGCACGCCGCGGCCGCGCTCGAACGCGCGAAGGCCGCGGGCGCGCACGTCGCCGACGCCTGCGTCGAAAGCTCGCGCGCGTTCACCGTGCAGGTGCACGGCGGACGCATCGAGACGCTCAAGCAGAGCGGCACGCTCGGCCTGGGCCTGCGCGTGATCGTGGACGGCGCGGTGGGTTTCTGCTCCGGCACCGATCTCTCGCCCGCCGGGCTCGACGACCTCGCGAAACGCGCCGTCGCGCTCGCGCGCTTCTCGACGAGCGACGAGGACAACGGCTCGCCGACGCCGGCCGAGGCCGGCACGTACGCGGGCGCGGACCTGCAGCTGTTCGATCCGGCGGCGCTCGAGCTGCCGGTCGAGCGCAAGATCGACCTCGCGCTCGAGCTCGAGCGCATCGCGCTCGGCGCGGACCCGCGCGTGACGCGCACGGACGGCGCGCTCGTCTCGAGCAGCGGCGGGGCGTTCGCGATCGCCAACTCCCACGGCGTCGCGCGCGCGTGGGAAGGCACGAGCGTGAGCGCGTGGGTCGTCGCGCTCGCCGACGATTCGGGCGGCCGCCAGCAGACGGGTGTCTACGGCATGACGAAGCGCCATCTCGCCGACGTCGCGAGCATGGAGTCCATCGCGCGAGAAGCCGCGCGGCGCGCGGTGTCGCGCGTCGGCGCGCGCAGCGTGCCCCCCGCGCGCGTGCCCGTGGTGATGAGCCCGGACATCGCCGCGTCGTGGATCGGCGAGATGTACGAAGCGTTCACGGGCGAAGCGGTGATCAAGAAGAGCTCGTGGCTCACCGAGAAGCTCGGCACCGCGATCGCCTCGCCGCTCTTTTCGCTCGTGGACGACGGCGCGATGGTGCGCGGCCTCGGCAGCTCGCCCTACGACGGCGAGGGTGTCGCGACGCGGCGCAACCGGCTCGTGGATCGCGGCACGTGCGCGTCGTTCGCGTACGACCACTATCACGCGCGCCGCGCGAAGACGGCGCTCACGGGCAACGGCATCCGCGGCTTCGGCAGCACGCCCGGCATCGGCTACCACAACCTCTACGTGCCGGCGGGCGAGACGCCCCCGGAAGCGATCCTGAAGTCCGTGGACCGTGGCTTCTACTTCGACGACCAGGGCTCGTTCGGCTTCAACCCGGTGACGGGCGACTACTCGTACCAGGCGCAGGGCTTCTGGATCGAGAAGGGCGAGCTGGCCTACCCCGTGGACGGCGTGACCGTGGCCGGGCAGTCGCTCGAGATGCTCAAGCACGTGGCCGCGGTCGGGAACGACCTCGAGTTCCGCACGAGCACGGCGTGCCCGACGCTGCTGATCTCGGAGATGACCGTCAGCGGCAACGGCTGACGGAGGCGCGCGAACCGAGCGCGCGGCGCGCTACGCGCGGTGCCAGCTCGTGACGAGCGCCGCCGCGCGGCGCGGCGAAGCGGGCACCGTGCGCGCGTGCCCGAGCCGCACGAGCAGCAGCGGCTCCTCGTTGCCCACGCCGAACGCCCTGGCGATGCCGGCGCGGCCGGCTTCGGATTGCGTGACGGCGGACAGCGGCTGCTGCGCGAGCCCGAGCGACGTGGCCTTGAGCGCGAGCCGCTCGTACGCCTGCCCGGCGACGATCGCCGTCGAGTCCGTGCGGCGCGGCGCGGTCAGCAGCGCGAGCGCGCCCGAGGCGCGGACGAGTTCGCCCGTCTCGTGGCCCAGCCAGCCGAGGCTCCAGCGGCGGAAGTGACCGCCGGGGCGCAGGCCGCGCTCGGCCACCCAGCCGAGCGGACCGTCGTAGCCGAGGCGTTCGGCGGTGACGCCGTCGCCGCGCCGGCGCGCGTCTCCGTCGGATTCGCGCAGCCACGCCTGATGGTCCGCGCGCACGCGCGAGTCGCGCGCGGAGGCGACGACCGCGTCGCTGACCGCGTTCGCGGCGCGGGCGATGCCGCGCTTGTCCTCGAGCCAGTGCAGCCGGATCTCCTCGGGGACCTGCGAGTGCAGCGCCGCGCGCTCGGTGATCGTGATGCCGCGCCCCTCGTACGTGCGGGCGTTGCTGCGGCGCGCGGCGATGGCGGCGAACAGCGCGCCGTCGCGGCGGGCTTCGGTCGGCTGCCAGCCCACGGTCGCGGCGACGAGCGGGGCGCCGGGACGCGAGGTGAGCCCCCACGGCAGGTACTGCACGGTCGGCTGCTGTCCCCACGCACGCGCGGCGACCAGCATGTTCTCGAGCGCCGCGCCGAGGGACATCTGGGCGAAGCGCAGGTCGGGGTCGCACCCGGGCAGCGTGCGCGCGGGGTCGAGCACGAGGCGCAGCTGGCCGTCGTCGTGTTCGAAGCGCCACGGCTGGGAGTTCCAGTGGCTCGGCGCGAGGATCGCGGCACCGACCAGTGCGGCCACGGCGTCGTGCGGCGCCGCGGGCATGAGGTCGGGCAGCGACCACGGCTGCAGCGGCAACCGTTCGGACGCCTTGGCCGCCCACGCGAAGGCGGGCGGCATGGCGGTGGCGATCGTCGCCCCTCCGAGCAGCACGAGGAATCGGCGGCGATCGAGCGTGAGGGTACGGAACACAGCCCGTGAGTCGGACGGGCCGGATTCCGGCCGGAACTTCTTTGGCATGGCCGGGAAAGTGGCAGGGCGGCGCTCCCCGGTCAACGCCGCACTCTCAAGGTGCTGCCATCGTGTCAGTTGCCTGCGCCGCGACGGGCTTGATCCGGGCCGGGAGCGCTTGTCGCCGGCCGGAGGCGCCACTACCTTGCGCCGCATGCCGCCCACCCGATTCGTGACCGACGCCTCGCTCGCCGAGGTCGCCCGCCGGCTCCGCCAGTTCGGCTTCGACGTCGAGCTGCATCGCGGCGCACGTCTCGAGGAACTGCTCGAAGCCGCCTCGCGTGACGGCCGGACCGTGCTCACGCGCAGTGCCCGGCGTCCGAAGCGCTGGGCCGCGGTCGCGATGCTCCAGGTCGGCGGCGCCGACCCGGCGGCCGCGGTGCGCGCCGTCGTGGCGGCGGCCGAACCCTCGGGCGGACCACTCAGCCGGTGCTCGCACTGCAACCATCCGCTGCGCGTGCGCTCGCCTTTCGAGGCGCACGGCGAGGTGCCCGGCCGGGTCGCGCGCCGGGGCGGGCCCCTGTGGAGCTGCACCGGGTGCGGGCAGTGGTTCTGGCTCGGCACCCATACCGAAAAGCTGCGGGAATGGTTCGAGGGCGTGCTCGGGCGGCCGGTGGCGTGGCCGGAATCGCCGCCGCCACCCGCGCCGCACCGGCCGCCCATCGCGCCCGCGCCCTGAAAAACACGGGGCCTTGCACAATCCTGTATTGCACGGGGGTGTCGGTTTCCGCGACAATCTTTGCGGCGAGCGCGTGTTGCTGGCTGGAATCGAACCCGGAGAGATCGTGGGGAGAGGTTCGACCCGGTTGCGCATGCGCTCCTGAAGTACGAAACGCCAGGTTCGGACGGGCGACCTTCCCGTCCACCTGGCGTTTTCGTTGGGGCGTGGTTCGGAGAATGTTGCTGGCGGGTTCCGCGCCCGGGTCGCGGCGGCAACTCGTTGTCACTGCGTGATCGGTCCACGCGAAGAAGGCTCGATCCGGCCCGGCAACATTCTGCGAACCACGAGGGTTGGACTAGACTGCGGGCCGCGTTGGCGGATCTCCCCCATCTTCCCGTCCGGAGCACATGGACCTTTCGGCCGTCGTCGTCACCTGGAACTCACGCGCGCACGTCCTCGAGTGCCTCCGCTCGCTCGATCGTGCCCGGGGCGCCCTGACGATGGACGTCTTCGTCGTGGACAACGCGTCCTCCGACGACACGGTCGCGCTGGTCGAACGCGAGGCGCCCTTCGCGCGCGTCGTCCAGACGGGCGGCAACCTCGGCTACGCCAAGGCGGTCAACCGCGGCATCGCGGCCTCCACCGGCGAGTTCGTGCTCGTGCTGAACCCGGACTGCGTGGTCGCGCCCGGCGCCCCCGAAGCGCTCGTCGCCTGGATGCGCTCCCACCCGCGCTCGGGGCTCGCCGGCCCGCTCATCCGCAACACGGACGGCTCGGTCGAGTACAGCGCCCGGTCGTTCCCCGACCACTTCACGTTCCTGTTCAACCGCTACTCGCTGCTCACGAAGCTCTGGCCGGGCAATCCCTGGACGAGGCGCTACCTGCTCTCCGACTGGGACCACGCGAGCGACCGCGAGGTGGACTGGGTCTCGGGCGCCGCCATGTGCGCGCGCCGATCCGCGGTGGAGCGCGCGGGCGGAATGGACGAGACCTACTTCATGTTCAACGAAGACGTGGACTGGTGCCACACCATGAAGAAGGCCGGCTTCACCGTGGACTTCGTCGCCGCGGCGGAAGTCACGCACCACATCGGCGCCAGCAAGGGCCGCGTCTCGGACAAGGTCATCCTCGAGCGCCACCGCGGCATGATCCACTACTTCCGCAAGCACCACCGCGTGAACCCGCTCGTGGACGGTCTCGCGGCGGCGTTCATCCTCCTGCGCGCCCGGCTCATGCTCGCGGCGAACGCGCTGCGCCGATGATCGTGCCCTACTCGCTCCAGCTCGCCCTCGCCGCGGGCCTCGTCGCGCTCGCGCTCACGCCGCTCGCCCGTGCGCTGGCGATCCGCGTGGGCGCGATGGACGTCCCGGACGCGCGCCGCGTGCACGACCGGCCCATGCCGCGCTTCGGCGGGCTCGCGATCGCGGCCGGCGTGCTCGGCGTGGCGTGGCTCGCGCGGCTGCTGCCCGGACCGGCGGCGGCGCTCGAGCCGCGCCCCCTGCTCGGGCTCACGTTCGCGGCGATCCCGATCCTCGCGCTCGGCATGGCCGACGACCGCTGGAGCGTCAGCCCGTGGGTGAAGCTCGCGGTGCAGGCGTGCGCGGCGCTCACGCTCACGGTGTTCGGCTACGGCGTGCCGCTGCTCACGAACCCGCTCGGACCGCCGATCGAACTCGGGCTGCTCAACGTTCCGGTCACGCTGCTCTGGGTGCTCACGGTCACGAACGCGATCAACCTCATCGACGGGCTCGACGGCCTCGCCTCGGGCGTCGTCGTGATCGCGAGCGCGGCGCTCTGGACCGTCGCGCGCATGCACGCGGACTTCTACGTCATGTTCTTCGCGGCGCTGCTCATCGGCGCGTGCGCGGGCTTCCTGCGCTGGAACTTCCCGCCCGCGCGCGTGTTCATGGGCGACACGGGCAGCCAGTTCCTCGGGCTCACGCTCTCCGCCGTCTCGCTGCTCGAGAACCGCAAGGGCACGGCGGCGGTCACGCTGCTGCTGCCGCTCGTCGCGCTCGGCGTGCCGCTCGCGGACAGCGCGATCGCGTTCCTGCGCCGCGCCGTCAGGCGCCAGCACGTCTTCCGCGGCGACACGGGCCACGTGCACCACCAGCTGCTGCAGGCGGGACTGTCCAAGCGCGGCGCGCTGTTCGCCATGTGGGCGCTGTGCGCGTTCTTCGGCACGATCGCCGTGCTGCTCACGTGGCTGCCGCGCGAGTGGTCGGCGGTGCTCGTGGCGCTGCTCGCCGCGGTGCTGTTCGTGACGCTCGAGCTGCTGCGCGCGCTGCGGCACGATCGCCGCGACCGCGCGGCCGCGCGCGAAGCCGCGCGCGAGGCCGGCTCGGCGGCGGCGAAGCGTTCGCCCCGCCGCCGCTGAGCCGATCGCCTCACTCGTCGTACGCCTGAAGCTCGAACGGCAGCGCAGCGAGTGTGACGGGAGCGCCCGAGAGCGCGATCTCGCGCCGGCAACGCGCCTCGCGCTCGCGTCCCTCGGCTTCCGGCAGCGTGGGCGCCTGCAGCACGAGCTGGCGGCGCTGGCCGTCGAGCGTCACGCGCACGACCATCGCGTCGTGCTCGCCGAGCCGCTCGTCCGCGAGCACGCGCCCGGGCCGGTCGGTGTTCCACTCGCGCACGCGCACGCGCGCGCCGCGGCCGTCCCGCTCG
The DNA here is from genome assembly GCA_016215625.1 of Candidatus Eiseniibacteriota bacterium. Classification (GTDB taxonomy): domain Bacteria; phylum Eisenbacteria; class RBG-16-71-46; order RBG-16-71-46; family RBG-16-71-46; genus CAIXRL01. The sequence goes on from JACRIW010000031.1 coordinate 72,941, forward strand.
CGCCAGACCACGAAGCCGTCGCCCGCCCGCGAGCGGAACACCGCCGACGTGCCGTCGAGCACGCCGACCGCGCTGAACACGATCGCCGGCTCGGCGCCGCGGTCGCGGGCCGCGCGGCGCGCCGCGTCGCCCACGGTCACGGCTCCGGCGCCGCGCTTCACGCGCGCGGGTGCGCCCGGCGCTCCGGGCGCGTCCTCGAGCAGCGTCACCTGCACCATGGCGAAGCCGTCGAGGAACCCGCCGCCGTTGCGGCACCGGCCGGCCATCGCGCACCAGTTGCCGTCGGCCAGGCACAGCGCGCCGCCGAGCGACGACTGCGCGCACCACATCTCGGACGTGCACTGCATGCACCCGGCCTGTGCCGCCGGAACCGCCGGAGCGATCGCGCCGATCACGCACAGCCACCACCACCCGATCCACTTGCGCATGGACTCACCTCGCACGGGGGCTGCCTCGTGCGGACGCACCGTGCGGCCGCACGCGGGCGGCGTCCTGCACGCGGCATGCCGAGGCGCCGCCAGGCGCCGCCAGGCGCCACCCGGCGCCGCGGGGCGCGCGCGCAGCGCGCCGGGCACGTGCGTCAGTGCGCGGCGTGCGCCTGCCGCTGCATGATCAGCAGCAGGTAGAACCCCGCGAGCACGAGATCGGCGAGTTCGGGACGGAGGCGTCCGGCATCCGACACTTCGACCTGGGTCGTGGCGCGGAACCACGACGGCTTGCGCACGAACACGACCTGCTCGTGGCCGTCGGCGTCGCGGAACGCCCAGCGCCGTCCCCAGAAATCCACGCGCTTCCACAGGAGCTCGCCGCCGTTCGGGAACACGATGCGCCCGCCGCCGAACCAGCCGGGCTCGAACGTCGCGATCGTGGCGCCGGCCCCGTCGCTCATGCGGATGCGCCCGCGCAGCCAGCCCTCGTGGCGGATCTCGCGCTCGCCCGCGGCGGTCACGGCGGCCATGCGCGAGCCGAGCAGCGTGCGCGCCTCGAGCGTGGCGACCACCTCGCCGCCGGAGAGCAGCTCCCAGCGGCGGCGGCCGACCCGGGGCCGGCTCCAGGTCCAATCCTGCCCGAACGCCTGGTCGAGCGGCTTCACGGGCGGCAGCCCCGGAAACAGTTCGCCCGCGCCGCCGGTCCGCGAACGCGCGCGGTGCCGGTGACGCGGGCGGTGGACATCACGAAGCTCAGTAGGCCAGCGCCCAGTTGATCTTCACGGTCCACATGGTCTCGTTCGACTGCTCCAGGCCGAAGACCGGGTTCACGACGCCTTCGCGGCCGGCGACGCTCGCGATGCGCGTGTCGAGGCCGAGCAGGTGACGATCGTCGAGCGGCAGGTTGGCGCCGAAACCGAAGTACCAGCCCGAACCGGGAGCGCCCGTGTAGTCCGCGGCGGTGCGGTAGTACTTGTGGAACCAGTAGCCGCCGCCGACGCTCATGTAGGGGCGCACGACCGTCTTCCACTTGAAGTGGCGCGTCAGGTCGGCCGTGAAGGGCACCGCGGTCTCGTACGCGCGGTCGAAGTGACCGAGCACGTCGTGGTTGACCGAAGCACCGAACGACCAGTTGCGGTCGAGCATGCGCTGGTAGCCGACGCCGTAGCCGACCATGCCGTCGCCGGCGCCGATCGCCGTGGACTTCGCGTAGCCCGCGCGCATCGAGATCCAGTTCGTGCGCTTCGCCCACAGGCCGTCCTCGGCGCGCTGCTGCTCCCAAGACTTCTCGGCGGGCTTGGGCGGCTTGGGAGCCTTCGTCTTCTTGGGCTTGGCCGGCTTCGGCGCGGCGGCGGCGGCGGGCTTGGCCGGCGCGGCGTCGGCGGCCAGCGCGGTCGAGACCGCCGTGAGCGCGATCACCGCGGACACGGTGAGGGCGGCGAGCGCGAGGCTCAGCGAACGAATGGACTTCGGCACCAGATGCTCCTTTCGACACGTCGGTAGGGAGATGCCCGGTCTGGGCTCCCGCGGTGCGGGCCCCGCCGCGCGGCCGCAGGGTTCGGGAAGGGAAGACCCGTACCGTGGGGCGCATGCGGAGCGCGAAAGCTAACAAAGCCCCCCCCGCCCTGCCAACACGCACCTTGTGCTCGGAAGAGTGGTGAGACCGTTCCGGGCTGCTAAGGTGCCGCCCGCCGCGGGCGGATTTGGCCCGATTTTCCACCCGGCGAGCCCCTCCGGGGCGGCCGGGATCGCCCTCTCCCGAATCTTCCGAGCACCCCACCGACGTGGCCCACTCGTTCGTCCAGGAATACCTCGCCCGGGCGGAGGCACTCGAGCCCCGCGCCCTCGCCGTCACGCGCGACCTCGCGCCCGCCCAGCTCGCCCAGTCCCCGGCCGAGGGTGGCTGGTCGATCGCCGAGGTGCTCGAACACCTCTGCCTGACCGCCGAATCCTACGAGCCGGTGCTCGACCGCGCGTTCGCCACGGCGCGAGCCCGCGGGGGAACGCCGCGCCCGTTCAAGGGCACGCTGTTCGGGACGCTGCTGCGCAAGGCGCTGCTCGAGGGCAACCGCAACGCGATGCCGGCGCCGCGGCCGTGGCGACCGCTCACGCCGCGTGAGCGCGTGCTCGAAACGTTCCTGCTGCAGACGCGCGGCGTCATGGCGCGACTGCGCGAAGCCGACGGACTCGACGTGCGCGTCATGCTCGCCTCGCCGCTCGCCTGGTTCATCCGCATGAACCTCGCCGAGGCGCTCGCGATCCACGTCGTGCACGCCGAGCGTCATCTCGCGCAGATGGAACGCGTGCGCGCGTCGATCGCGCGCTGATCGATCCACTTTGAGAGTGCGCGGCACGCGGGTGTTCGTATAACTTGCGAGCCATGCGTCGTGCCAGATCGCTGTGCCGCTTCGCCGTGCCCTCGTCGTGCGCCCTGCTGTCCGCGCTGCTGCTCGTCTCGGGCTGCGGCGAGAAGCGGGACGACGCCCCGAAGGACCTCACGTTCGAGACGCTCGCGGACACCTCCGGGCTCTCCGTGGGGCGGCCGATCGTCACGGACTTCGAAGCGATCCGGCACGAGAACGGCCTGCTGCAGGTGCGCGGCAAGGCCCGCTTCCCCGACGGCACGCGGCTGCGCCTCACGCTCAAGCCGCCGGGCTCCGACGTCTCGGCCGCCATGGTGCAGGTGACGGTGCAGGACAGCGCCTTCGACTCGCCGCCCATGCTCGGCGAGGCCGGCCCGCTGCCGGTGCAGACCTGGCGCTTCGAACTCACGGCGCAGTTCACGCCCGAGTACCAGCCGGCCGAGGTCATGCTGGCGACGAGCAACGGGCTGGCGCTGCGCGGCCCCGGCATCACGCGCACGCGCCTGGGTGGCGCGTCGTTCTTTCTCGCGGAGGAACTGAAACGATGACTCGCCGTCCTCCCCGCCCGCCGGCGCTGCGCTACCGCCCGGCGCGCCGCACCGACGTGGACACGCTCGCCGAGATGGCGCTGCGCACGTACCGCGTCTCGAGCATCGAGGCGCGCCGCGACTTCTACACGGAGCATCCGCGCTTCTCGATCCGCGACGTGCGCGTGGGCGAGCTCGACGGCGAGATCGTCACGTCGCTCGTCCTGCTGCCGCTGCAGGCGTGGGTGCGCGGCCAGCGCCTGCCGGTCACCGGCATCGGCGCGGTCGCGGTGTCGCCCGAGTGCCGACGCCGCGGCGTCGGCGAGGCGCTCGTGCGTTCGGCGCTGCGCGAGATGCGCGGACGCGGCGACACGATGAGCCTGCTGTACGCGTTCCGCTCGGACTTCTACCAGAAGTTCGGCTGGTCGCTGATCGAGCGCACGAACATGTTCTCGGTCCCGCCCACGATCCTCCCGGCGTCCGACGAGGCGAAGCGCGTGCGCAAGGCGCACATGCCCGACCGCCCGGTCATCCAGGAGCTGTACGACCAGCACGCCGCGAAGGCGGGCCACTTCGCGCTCGCGCGCCGCCCCGAGTGGTGGGAGAAGCGGCTCTGGAGCTACGAAGGCGATTGGGTCGTGTACGAGGGCCGCCGCCGCGGACAGATCGAAGGCTACCTGCAGTACCAGGTCGACAGCGGCGACGGGCCGTGGAAGCTCGTGCTCACGGTGAACGAGTTCGTCGCCTGCACGCCGGCGGCGCACCGCGGGCTGTGGGGTTACCTGCATTCGCTGCGCGACCAGGCGGTCGAGGTCGTCGCGGCGGTGCCGGGCGACGAGCTGTGGCCCTCGGTGCTGCGCGACGCGCAGAACCTGCGCGGCGACCTCAAGCTCGGCGTGCATCGCACGGCGGGGCACCTGGGCTACGGCGCGATGCTGCGCCTGCTCGACGTGAAGGGCGCGCTCGAAGCGCTGCCGGTGTCTCCGCACGCGCGCGGTGAACTCGCGATCGAAGTGCAGGACGACGTGCTGCCGCAGAACGCGCGCGCCTGGCGCGTCACCGCGCGCGAAGGGCGGCTCACGGTGAAGCCGGAGTCCGTGCGCGCGGGCGGAAGCAAGGCGCTGCCGCGGCTGGTCACGCCGGTGGGCGCGCTCGCCTCCATCGTCGCCGGCACGCTTTCGCCGATGGGCGCGGCCGAGTCCGGGCTCGTGGACGACGCCCGCGGCGCCGCCGAGATGCTCGAGCCGTGGTTCCGCACGCGGCCCGCGTTCCTGCACCCGATGAACGGCTTCTAGGAGACACGGTGAGCGAACCGAAATGGACGGTGGTGGCGCCGCTGCGGCCGCGCTTCCGCGACACCGACGCGATGGGCCACATCAACAACGCGGTCTACGTCACCTACCTCGAAGTCGCACGCCAGGAATACTGGCGCGCGTTCAAGGACGACGAGAACTACCGCGTCGTGCCGTTCATCCTCGCGCGCGTCGAGATCGACTTCCGCTCCGAGGCGCTCATGCACGAGACTCTCGACCTGTGCATCCGCTGCTCGTTCATCGGCGGCAAGTCGTTCGGCTTCGACTACGAGATCCGCGAACAGAAGACGCGGCGGCTCGTCGTGAAGGCGACCTCGGTGCAGGTGTTCTACGACTACGCCGCCAAGGCGAGCATCCCCTGCCCGCCCGAGATGCGCGCGCGCTTCGAGGCGTTCGAAGGACGCGCGCTCGCGCGCTGACGGCCCGGCGCCCGCTCAGCGCGGCACTTCGGTCCTCGGCAGTCCCCAGACGTCCTGCAGCACCCAGTCCACGAGCGAGATCACCTGCTCGCGGCGCCAGTACCAGATCGGGAAGCCGCTGAACACGACCGGCGTGTTCTCGCGGCCGTGGTAGTACGTCATCACGGGCTTGCCCACGCCGAGATTGCCGCCGAGCGTCACGTAGAGCGTGTCGAGCACCGGCACCTCGTGCACGTCGTTCACGTCGGGGTCGTCGTCCTCGGTGACCGTGTTCGGCTTCGTGATCGCCTCGGCGAGATAAGTGGACTGGTAGTAGTCCGCGAGGCTCGTGCGTGTCGGCGCGAGCGTGGCCATGGGATCGGTCGCCGGCGACTTCTCGTACAGCTGGTCGGGCAGGCGCGCGATGCTCGGGGCGCCCGGCCATGCGCGCGGGGAACCCTCGACGCGCCTCGCCTGCGACGACGAACCGCTCGTGATCTCGCTGCGCCAGTGCGGACCGTCGAACATGAGCCGGCCCGGCGCGAGTTCACCGTCCGCGGCCGAATACACCGCGCCGTTCGAGCCGATCTTCTCCCACTCGCGCTGCAGGCTCGACGCCGCGCCACCGCCCGAGAGCCAGAGCTTGCCGCCCTGGCGCACCCACACCGCGAGCGGGTTCGCGATGCCCGGGTACGACATCGCGTGCAGCGCGGGCATGGGGTTCTGCGCGAAGTCCGGCGGGTTGAGGTACGTGGCGCTCTTGGAATCCGTGTACCAGACGATGTGCCGGTAGTCCCCGAGCTGCGACAGCGTGACGACGCCGCCGCGCTGGAAGCGCGTGGCGATCGTGTCGTACGCGTAGCCCGCGAACACGCCGATCGGGCTGACCGTGCCGGTCGGGTAGTCCTTCCACGGGCGGCCGCCGCGCGCGAAGAAGAACGTGTCGAGCTCGGACGCCGTCGGCCACTGGCCGCGCGGGATGTCCGTGATGAACGGCGCCGTCGTCCGCAGCTTGTCCGGCGTGAGCCGCGTGTCGTCCACGACGAGCAGCGACTTGCGGAACGTCGGCCGGATCGCCGTGAACTTCACGACGGACATGCTCAGCATGTCCTCGTTGTCGCGGGACTGCACGTAGAGGAAGTGCGTCTCGGTGAACCGGCCGGCGGGCGGCACGATCGCCGGGATGTCGCAGGACTTCGCGCTCGGCGACCACTGGCTCCAGTGACCGATGTCGCTCGTTTCGTTCGTGCGCGGGGTCTCGTCGCCGATGTCGCCGTCCACGCGCCAGCGATAGCCGGTCACGAACGCGCCGTACGACGTGGTCGCGTCCCAGTTGAACCGCAAGGGCGTGTCGGCCGCCACGTCCACCTTGAGGAACGTGTTCTCGTCGAGCGAGAACAGCCCGCCCGAATACTTGTAGTAGAACGTGTCGTTCCAGATGGACATCGTCGGGCCGAGCGTGCCCACGACGGTCACGCCGAAGTACAGCATGCTCGAGTCGAAGCTCAGCACCGGCGAGTAGGCGCCCACCTCGTCGATGCCGATGAGCACGAACGCGTAGCGCTTGTTCGGCTGGAGCTGCTTGAGGTCCGCCCAGGTCGTCTCGGCGCTCGTCGAGTCCCAGCCCGGGAAGTTCGGGGCGTAGAAGCTGCGCAGCGAGTCCGGATTGAGCAGCAGCGTGAGGAAGTCGAACTCGAGGTTGCCCTCGGCGAAGACCTTGTACTTGTACTTCACGGGCTTCGTCGTCGTGCGCCCGTCGGGATCGGTGCCCTTCCACGTGATCCGGAACGCGGGACCGAACTGCGGCGTGTTCAGGTGGTTCGGCACCGGCGTGAGGATCGTGACGATCGGCGCGAGCGTGAACGAGTTGAACGAGCGCGTCAGCACCGCCGACGGCGCGCCCTGATCGTCCACCGCGCGCACGACGAACGTGTGGTAGCCGTGCGCGGTGACCGCGCCGACCGTGTCCACGACGTCCGAGCGGAACTGGAACGTCTCGCGGTTCTTGGTCGTGCGCACCCACGTGGTGTCGGAGTTCGACGCCGTGGGCGGATCGAGCACGTACTCGTAGTACGCGATCGTGCCGTCCATGTCGAAACCGGCCCAGCGCATCTCGTACGCGTAGAAGTACGGCAGCGTCGCGGAAGCCGGCGCCTGGGTCAGCTCGATCACCGGGGGCTGGTTCGCGGGCAGCAGGCCCGAGTACATCTTCTTGCCGCAGCCCGCGGCGAGGACCGCGAACAGCACGACGGCGAGCAGCGCGAAACGCGCGAGGAGCCTCTTCACGGCAGCATCTCCCGCAGCGTGATCGTGTGCTTCGACTTCTTCTTGCCGTCGCGCCGCGATTCGACCTTCACGCGCGAGCCGTCGGCGCCCTGCTCGAGCAGCGCGTCGAGCTGCGAAAGCGTGTACGACGCGGCGGGCTTGCCCTGCACGCGCACGAGCTCGTCGCCGTCGCGCAGGCCCGCGGCGTGCGCGGGCGAGCCCGGCAGCACCGAGAGCGCGAGCACCTTGCCGCCCTCGCGCCCCACGAGCATGCCGCTGCGCGAGAGCGCGTCGCGCGAGCCGAAGCGGGCGCCCGGCTCGAGCCAGATCCGGCGGTGGTCGTAGTCCAGCGTCAGCCGGAAGCGCTCGAGCACGCGATTGCCGATGTTGCCCGCGAACTCCTCGCTCGCGAACGCGCCCTCGGCCGCGCGCGCCACCGACACCATCGGCGCGTCCCAGGCGTACGGGCCGATCGCCATCTTGCCCAGCCGTCCGTAGCGCGTCGTGAAGTGCCCGCCGAAGCCGACGCCCTCGACGTCGCGCGCGCCGACGAGCTTCTCCTCGAGACCGTGCTTGCTCGCGAACGGTCCGTGGATGTCCACGGTCGAGCTGCTGCCGACGTCGATGCGGAAGACGCCAGTGTACGCGCCGTCGATCGTCGCGGTCACGCCCGGCACGACGCCGTTCATGACCATGGGCAGCGGCTGCTCCTTGCCGGCGTACGCGAACGTCGCCGGGTCGTGCAGCGTGAGCACGCCCTCGTCGTAGTCGATCGTGACCACGAAGCGGCTGATGAAGTCGTAGCCGAGCACGCCGGCCATCTCGTTCCAGAAGTAGGCCGAGAACGCCGGAGCGACCGACATGACCGCGAGCTTGGGGCCCGCGATCGACACGCCGGTGTCGCCGGGCCCGTGCACGGCGATCGAGTCGAGCGTCACGAACGACGCGCTGCCCGCCGCGCCCGCGCCCTGCGCCTGCATGAAGCCCTCGCCCTCGAGCCCGATGCTCGCCGCGTACGTGCTGTCGAGCACGCTGATCGTGGCGCCCGTGTCGAACAGGAAGTCCGCGGGCGGCGCGCCGTTGACCGACGCGCGCATCCAGACGTGGCGCGCGGCGTAGTCGAACGGCAGCTTCAGCACGCCGCTCGCGCCGCGCCAGCGCACGGTGGACACGCCCACCGGCAGCGGCGGGTCGAACGCGAGGCCCGCCGTGTTCACGTTCGTCGCGAACGAGTCCGCGACGCTGCGCAGGCGGTTCGCGGGCATGTTGCTGATGCCCGACTCGTTCACGAACGCGCGCAGCCGGCCTCCGGCCCTGCGCCAGTCCGAGAAGTCCGTGGCGATCTGGTTCTGGTCGCGCGGCGCCTCCATGCGCGCGAGCAGCCCGGTCGCGTCGGCGAACCACAGCCGGCGCGGCTTGAGCGCTTCGGCGCCCGGCGCCTGCATGGCGAGCACGGTGTAGGTGGCCGCGCCCTCCTTCTCGTGGCCCGCGACCGTGATCGTGCCACCGCCGTGGCCCGGCTCCGCCCAGCGCTCGAGCTCGAACCAGTTCGACGCGAGCGCCTCGGTCAGGTCCTGGTCGGTGAGCGTGACGACGCGGCCTGTGGTGGGATCGGTGCGCCAGGCCGTACGGCCGCGCGAGCCCTCGGAAAGCTTGAACGGCCCGAGCTCGGTGCGCGCGTAGTGCAGGTCGGGGCGCACGGACCACGTTTCGATCGTGCCGGAGAAGCCGAAGCCGCCGAGCCGGGCGCGGGTGTAGAGCGAGCTTTCGGCCGCGAACGCGGCCGCGCCGCCCGTGGCTTCCACGTAGCGGCGGATGACCTGATCGGCCTCGGGTGTCGTGGCGGCGTCCACCTGCGGCGCGAGGGCGAGCGCGAACAGCGCCGCCAGCGCCAACGGGCGCCAGAACGATCGGGGCATGACTCTCCTTGGGGGGATGTCCGGGAACCTGAAAGTGGCGGGGAGTGTACCCAAGAGCGGGCGGCAAGCATCACCAATCTTCCGAGCACGGGTGTCCGGGATACCGGCGCGGCAGCGCGCGGAGTGATTGCGGCCGCCCGGCGGACCGTGCTACCAGTCCGGGCGAAGGACCTCCCCGGCATCCACGAAAGGACTCTTGATGAAGCTCAAGCTGGCCCCTGCACTGCTTCTGGCGGCGTTGCTGCCCACCACCGCGCTCGCCGCGGGCTCCTCGTTCCAGACCTACGGACCCCACATCGGCTTCAGCAGCGGCCCGAGCCAGCTCGTGCTCGGCGGCCAGCTGCAGATGGGCGACGTCGCCCCGAGCATCGACTTCGTGCCGTCGGTGGACCTCGGCCTCGGCGACGGTGGCACGATCTTGTCGCTGAACGGCGACTTCCACTACCGCTTCACGATCTCCGGCGCGACCTGGCAGCCGTACGCCGGTGGCGGCGTGGCGATCCACTTCGTGTCGGTGGACAACTCGGGCCCCGGCGGCGACGCCAGCGACACCGTGGCCGGCGGCACGGCCGTGTTCGGCGCCGACGTGCCGACCAAGTCCGGCAGCCGGTTCTTCGTCGAAGGCAAGATCGGCCTCGGCGACGGCCCCGACTTCAAGGCCATCGCGGGCTGGCACTTCGGCCGCAAGTAGCGCTCCCGCCGCCGAGCGCGGCGAGACACGAGCCACGAGACACATCGCCGGAGCGGCCCCGAGGGCTGCTCCGGCGATGGTGAGTTCGGGCGGGGGGCTCGTCGCGGCGTTCAGCTCGCGCCCTTCACCTTCTCCAATCGCTTCACGAACTCCGCCGGTCCCATGAAGCCTTCGACGCGCGCCTCGCGCACCTCGGCGCCGCTCTTGGCCACGAACACGATCGTGGGCACGCCGGTGATGCCGAACTTCTTGCGATAGCCCTCGGCTTCCGCGGAGTCGTAGTGCGTCAGGTCCACGACGTACGCGTCGAAGTCGCGCGCGGCGGCGACGACCGCCTTGTCGGGGAACGTCTGCAGCTCGAGCTCGTGACAGGGCACGCACCAGTTGGCCGAGAAGTCGATCAGCACGGGACGGCCCGCGGCGAGCGAGGACTGCAGTGCGGCCTCGCTGTACGGGCGGAACACGATCGTGCGCGCAGCCATGGTCGTCAGCTGCAGCACGAACCACACGCCCGCGATCACCGCGAGCGTGCCGCCCACGCGCTTGAGCGCCTTGAAGCCGGGGCGCGCGTTCGCGCTTTTTTCCATGAAGCCCAGGTAGAGCCCGCCCAGCATGAGCGCGGCGGGCAGGATCCACGCGGCCAGCTTGGGCGCCACGCCGATCAGCGCGTAGTACAGGCCCATGCTCGCGAGCAGCACGCCGAAGAACTTCTTGATCCAGTCCATCCAGTCGCCGGACTTGGGCAACGTCTGCAGCAGGCTCGAGAACGCGGCGAGGAACAGGTACGGGAACCCGAGGCCGAGCGACAGCGTGAACATGGCCTGCAGCCCGAACAGCGCGCTGCCCTTCTGCGCGATGATCGCGAGCAGCGCCACCACGAACGGCCCGACGCACGGCGCGGCGATCACGCCGACCGCGAGGCCCGACACGAACAGCCCGGCGATCGAGCCGGTGTTCGCGCCGCCGACCTTGTCGAGTACCCACGTGGGCGCCTGCATCTCGTACACGCCGAACATGGACAGCGACAGCGCCACGAGCAGCAGCCCGAGCCCGACGTTCACGAGCGGGTTCTGCAGCGCCTGCCCGAACAGCCCGCCGGTCAGCCCGGCGACCACGCCGAGCGCCGAGTACGTCACGCAGATGCCGAGCACGTACACGACGGCGTTCGTGAGCACCTTGGGCAGCGGCTCCTTGCGGCGCGCGCCGAAGATCGAAACGGTGATGCCGAGCATGGGGAACACGCACGGCGTCAGGTTGAGCGCGAGGCCGCCGAGGAAGAGCGCGAGGAACCACCACAGCCCGCCCTTGCCGAGCGCGTCCTGCAATCCCTGCGCGGCGCCGGTCGCGGGCGGAGGTGCGTTCTCGCCGCCCTCGGGCATGGCCGTCGTGAAGCCTTCGGAGGGCTCGGCGCCTCCGGCGCCGCTGTCGGCGAGCGTGTCACTCGACACCGCGCTGTCGGGGTTCGCGGCCGCGGCGATGGCTTCGGCGCCGGGTTCGACGCCGCCCGTCACGGTGACGTCGACCGTGAACGGCACCTTGGTCGGGGCGAGACAGACCTGGTCGTTGCAGCCCTGGTAGGCGACGGTGCCCTTCAGCGTGTGCGTGCCGTTCTCGGCGGTCGCGCTCGCGGTGAGCGGCAGCGTCACTTCGGTCGCGCCGTCCCACACGAACAGCTCGGAGTCCTCGAACGCGAACTTCTGCTTCTTCGGCGCCGGGTACTTCGGCTTGCCCGCGGCGACGCCGTGCCCGGCGGCGATCGTGACGGTCGTGGGGATGTTGTAGTCGAGCGCCGGCGGGTTGGCGTTGATGTGCCAGCCGTTCAGCACGTCGAGCCGCACCTTCACGGTCGCGGTCGCGCCGGGCGTGAGCTTCACGGCGCCCGCGGACGCCTTGACCAGATCGCTCGCGGCCGGCGTCGCGCCTTCCTGCGCGATCGCCACGCCCACCCACACCATCAGCGCCACGCACATCGCCCACAGTCGCTTCATCGGTTCTCCCCTTGCGAATCGAGCTCGGCCGCCAGCTCCTCCGGCGTCTGCACCGGAAGCCGGCAGCGGTGATGCACACAGACGTACGCGGTGGGTCGCCCCTCGCGCGCGGGCAGCGACGCGGCGAACGGCGCGAGCGCCGCGAGAGCCGCGCGCGTCGCGTCCTCCACCACGATCAGGTCCTGGAACGGCCGGAACTGGGAGTCATACACCGCGAGCAGGGATTCGCGCTCGGGCGAAGGCTCACCTTTCACCACGACGTGACCGGCCGGTTGCGCGCTCTCGATCATGGCCGCGACCAGCTGCGGCATGGCCCACGCGCTCCCGGCGAGCCGGGTGGCATGGTAGTCCAGCGTGCGGTCCGCCTTCACCTGCAGGTCCTCGCGGTTCGTCAGCCGGGCCAGTCGCAGCAGCACGTGGGCGGCGATCGAGTTGCCGGCGGTCTCGGCGCCGTCGAAGCCGTCCTTCATCCGGATGGGGGTGCCTCCGGCACCCTCGGAGTCGGCGGCGGGGCTCTCGAAACACGCGCCGTGTTCGTCGTCCCACAGCCGTTCGAGCATGGCGTCGGTGATCGCGACGGCGCGCTCGAGCCAGCGCGCGTCGTGCGTGGTCGCGAACAGCTCCACGCAGCCGCGCGCGAAGTGCGCGTAGTCGTCGAGCTGGCCCGCGCCCTTCGCCTCGCCCTCGCGCCAGCGGCGCAGCAGCGCGCCGGACTTCGGCTCGCGCAGCTCCTCCCACACGAACTCCGCGGCGCGCACCGCGGCTTCGGCCCACGAAGGCTCGCCCAGCGCACGCGCGCCGCGCGAGAGCGCGGCGATCATCATGCCGTTCCACGCGGTGAGCACCTTGTCGTCGAGGTGCGGCCGCACGCGCTTCGACCGCACGGCGAGCAGCGCCTCGCGCGCACGCGCGAGCGTCGCGGCGGCTTCGCTCGACGGCTCGCGCACGAGGTTGAGGATGCTCGTGCCGTGCTCGAAGTTGCCCCGCTCGGTCACGCCCCAGTGCTCGGCGACGGTGTGCGCCTCATCGGGCGGCAGCGCCCCGGCGAGCTGCGCGGGCGTCCACACGTAGAAGCGGCCTTCTTCGCCTTCGCTGTCGGCGTCCTCGCCACAGAAGAACGCGCCGCGCTCCGACGTGAGGTCGCGCTTCACGTACGTCACGATCCCGCGCGCGACCTCGGCCCAGCGCGCGTCGCGCGTGACGAGCCAGCCGTCCACGTACGCGTCGAGGATCAGCGCCTGGTCGTAGAGCATCTTCTCGAAGTGCGGCACGAGCCATTCGCGGTCGGTCGAGTAGCGGTGGAACCCGCCACCCAGCTGGTCGTGAATGCCGCCCGCGCGCATGGCTTCCAACTGGTGCATCGCCATCGCGCGCGCCTGCTCGCGCGTCGCGGGATCGGCCGCCCACCAGCGCAGCAGGAAGTGCAGGTTCACCGTGCTCGGGAACTTGGGCGCGCCGCCGAAGCCGCCCTCCGCCGCGTCGTACGAGCGCGCGAGCGCGGCGGCGCACTGCGCGATCAGCTCGTCGCGCGACTCCTCGCCCTCGCCGGGCGCGGCGAGCGAGCGCACGAGATCGAGCACCTGCGCGCCGCCGGCCTCGATCTGCTCGCGTTGCTCGAGCCACGCGCCGTGGATGCGCGCGAGGATGTCGTCCATGCCGGGCATGCCGCGGCGCGACGTCGGCGGGAAGTACGTGCCGCCCCAGAACGGCGCGCGCTCCGGCGTGAGGAACACGTTGAGCGGCCAGCCACCGCCCATGCGCATCGCCTGCATCGCGGTCATGTACACGCGGTCCACGTCGGGGCGCTCTTCGCGGTCCACCTTGATGCACACGTAGTGCGCGTTCAGCAGTTCGGCGATGCGCGCGTCCTCGAACGACTCGCGCTCCATGACGTGGCACCAGTGGCACGTCGAGTAGCCGATGGAGAGGAAGATCGGCTTGTCCTCGGCACGCGCGCGCGCGAACGCTTCTTCGCCCCACGGATACCAGTCCACGGGGTTGTGCGCGTGCTGCAGCAGGTACGGCGACTTCTCGCGGGCGAGCCGGTTGGGGGCGTGCATGGCCGGAAAGTATGCCCGGGCCGGCGCCCCGGCGTTGTCAGGAATCACGCGCCGGACGGCCGCGACCGCGCCGGTCGCGGCGAGACCGCGAAATCAGCGCCCGCGCAGGCCGTCCTCGCCCCAGAGCGAGCCCACGAGCCAGCCGGCCACGATCGCGATGGCCGCGAGCGAGCCCGCGACCGCCCACCACGTGTACTGCGCCGCGGGCCCGCTCAGCGCCAACGCGGGCATCGTCCACTGGAACGCCCGGCCGGGGGTGAGCAGTTCGGCGATGCGCGCCGGGTCGAACCCGACGCTCGCCGCCAGGGTGAGCAGCGCCGCACCCGAAGCCGCGGCCGCGAGCACGGGCACGTTCACCACGTCGCGCCACGTCGAGCGCGGCACGGCGACGGGCGCCACGCGCACCTGCGGCGTCGCGGCGACTCGCGCCATGATCGTGTCCGTGAAGCGGTCGCCGGGAGCGCTCGCGCCCCCTTCGGAGGCGAGCATGCGTTCGCGCGAGCGCGCGGCGGCGAACGCCTGCGTGCAGCGCGCGCAGTGCGCGGCGTGACGGAACGCCTCTTCGGGCAGGTGGTCACCGCCCGTCTCGTTCAGCAGTCGCGCGAACAGTTCGCAGTTCATCGCTCTTCACTCCTTTGCTGCCGCCAGGCCTCGCGCAGCGCGGCGCGCGCGCGGTGCAGGTGCGTCTTGAAGGTGTTCTCGGGCAAGCCCATCACCATCGCGGCCTGCGCGATCGAGCGGTCCTCGAAGTAGAACAGCACGACGGCCGCGCGCTGCTGCGGCGAGAGCGCCTCGAGCAGCCGCTCGGCGAACGGCTCGGCCGCGCCGCCCGACTCGTGCTCCGGCGCCGCGCGCAGCGGTGCGTCGGCCGCCACGGCCTCCTCGCGCCGGCGCCGCGCCTTCGCTTCGGCGAGCCGGTCGAGCGCGCGCCGCCACACGATCCGGTGCAGCCACGTGGAGAAGCTCGCGTCACCGCGAAAGGTCGGGAGCGCCGCCCAGGCTTTCACGAACGCGTCCTGTGCCACTTCCTCGGCGTCCGCTCCCGAGCGCAGCACGCGCAGCGCGAGCGCGTACGCGCGCGCGCGATGCGACTCGACGAGCACGCGGAACGCCGCGGTGTCCCCGCGCTGCGCGCGCGCGATCACCTGCCGCTCGTCCGGCGGCACCGGGACGAGCGGTGCGGGCGGAGCGCTCTCGAAGCCCGTGAGCATGGCCATCGCGTCTTGGACGGCGCCGCCGGCCGGGGAAGTTTCGCCCGCGCCGGAATCCCCGGCTGAAACCGGAGGCGGCCCCGGCTCCGTCCAAGGGGCGTGATCGGCAGGACCCGCCCGGCGCACGGTGCGCGGCGGAGTCACGAGCGAACGCCCCGAAGGAGGAGCGCGATGCACGGAGAAGATGTCGGAGCCATGGTGATCGTCGGTGGCGTGATGCTGGGCGGCCTGAGCATCGGCGGAGGGTTCCTTTCGGCCATCCTACGTTCCCGCCAGCGCCAGAGCATCGCCGAAATGATCCAGCGCGAGCGCATCGCGATGATCGAGCGCGGCACCGAGCCCGACAAGCTCCCGGCCATGCAGTCGCACCCGCTGTGGGCCGCGGTCGAGAACGGCGCCGTGACCGAGCGCCAGCTCGCGGCGCGCCGCCGCCAGGGGCTGATCGTCGCGGGCCTGCTGTTCACGTGCTTCGGGCTCGCGCTCGGGCTGCTGCTCGCGAAGCTCGCGGGCGACAACGTGTGGGCGGTCGGGGCGCTGCCGCTGTCCATCGGCGTGGCGCTGCTGCTCTCGTCGAGCTTCATCAAGGCCGAGTAGCGGCTCCCCTTTCCGCGGGGATACGACGACGCGGCGCCCCGGCACTTCGGGACGCCGCGTCGTGCGTTCGTCGGACCGGCGCTACTGCACGCCCTCGAGCGTGCCCGCCGCGCGGCCGAGCGCGTCGGTGATCGGCGCCACGCCACGCGCGTACGCGCGCGGGTCGCGGTCGAGCACCGCCTGGCCGAGACGCGGCAGCGGCACGGGCGCGTAGCCCGTGTTCAGGCCCGGCGCGTACAGCTCGTGGCGGAACCACTCGCGACCCGGCAGCCCCGTGCCGACGAACCCGCGCTCGGCGCTCATGAGCGCGCGGTTGATCCCCTCTGGGCCCGCCGCCGGCCAGAGCTCCTTGCCCGCGAGCACGGCGTCGCAGCGCTTCTCGAGCGAGAACGCCGCGTTGCGCAGGCGCGCCGCCGCCTGCCTGGCGAGCGCGAGCGTCGCGTTGAAGCGCAGCGAGTCGGGACGGCCCGCGCCGGCGTCGTCCGCGCGCTCCTCGATCGCGAGCATCTCCTCGTACGCGAACTCGGCCGTGTTCGTGTAGCGCAGCGGCACGATCTCGGCGTCGGCCAGGCGCATCGCGACGCGCGACCACAGTTCGGTCATCGCCGAGTGCAGTGCGTACGTCGGGTCGAGCACGCGGTCCACGTACTCGAAGTCGTCGTACATCGAGTGATACGCGCCCTGCAGGCCGGAGAACGCGAAGTCGAGGCACGGCACGCCGAGGTGATCCACGAACACGGTGTAGTCCGAACCGCTGCCGAGCGAGGGCAGCTGCCACTCGAACGGCTTCACCTGCTCGCCGCGGTTGCGGCGCAGGCGGTTCTGGCGCGACCACTCGGCGCGGCCTTCCGACCATGCGCGGTCCATCATCGTGTTCCACAGCGCGCGGTTCTGCGACGGGTCGCGCACGTCGCGCGCCACCTCGAGCACGAGATCGCGCAGCGCGTGGCTGCCGCCCGCGCGCAGGTCCTTGCCGCTCACGGCCGCGTCCACGTTCACGTACGCGACGGCGTTCGCGCGCAGGTCGGCGGCGTTCGCCTCCGCCCACTCGGTCGAGCCGAGCAGGCCGTACTCCTCGCCGTCCCACGAGCACAGCACGATCGAGCGCCGCGGCTTCCAGCCGGTCGTCTTCGCGAGCGTGCCGAGCGAGCGTGCGAGCTCGAGCATGCAGATCGTGCCGCTGTTCGGGTCGACCGCGCCGTACGTCCACGCGTCGCGGTGATTGCCGAGCAGCACCTTCTGCTCGGGGTGCTCGCGGCCCGTCATGGTCGCGATCACGTTCCAGATCGGGCGAATCGCGTAGTCCTGCTCGACCGCGAGGTGCACCTTCGCGGCGCCCGGGCCCGCGTGGTACGTGAACGGGAGCGCGCCCTGCCAGCCCTTCGGCGCCTGCGGACCTTCGAGCGTCGCGAGGATCTTTCGCGCCTCGCCCCACGAGACGGGCAGCGACGGGATGCGCGGGATGCCGCGCACGTCGCTCATGGGCAGGCGCGCGAGCTTGCCGTTGCTCTGCCCGCTCGCCCAGCCCGGGGTCGTCGGGTCGCCGGGGCCTTCGGACAGGAACTGCACGCTGCCGCGCTGCAGCGCGTCGGCGGGACGGCCGGCGCCGCGCGGGTATTCGTCGGCCTGCGCGAAACCGTCGTCGGCAGGATCGCTGTAGATGAGCACGCCCGCCGCGCCCGCGCGCTCGGCGTTGCGGACCTTGAGCCCGCGGAAGTTCTTCCCGTAGCGCACGAGCGCGATGCGTCCGCGCACGCTGATGCCCATGGCGGCGAGCTTCGCGAAGTCGTCCACGTCGCCGTAGTTCGCGTACACGACCTGCGCGGTCACGTCGCCCGATGCGCCGTAGCCGTGGAACGCGTCGAACACGCCCGCGTCGTGCGCGTCCTTGTCCCACGCCGCGCCGGTCTCGCGCACGGCGAGCTTCTCGCCGGTCGGCTCGACCAGCTCGAGCTTCACGCTCTTCGGCCAGTTCAGCAGCACCGGGATCTCGACGATCTTCGCGTCCCAGCCGTACGCGGCGAGCCGGTCACGCACGTACTCGGCGGTCGCGCGGTCACCGGGCGTGCCGGCCACGTGCGCGTCCTCGGTGAGGATGCGCAGGTGGCGGCGCAGCGTGTCGGGCCGGATCACCAGCGCGGCGCGGCGCTCGCGCGCGAGCTGCGCGTCGAGGCTGTCGTGCGAGAAGCCGGTCATGCCGACCGGCGGCGCGATGTCGCCCGGCGCGCTCTCGAGCACGCCCATGAACGGGTGCAGGTCGGCTTCGACGCTGCACGCCTCGGGCGAGGCGGCGGCGAACGGCAGCGCGGCCACGACGGACGCGGCCAGGATCCAGCGCTTCATGACGGCTCTCCGGGGCGGGTGAGAAGTGTGGCGAAGAAAGAGAGCGGCGAGCATACGGGCGAGGCGAGGGCGGTCAACCCCTCAAACTCACGAGCACCCCCGCCGCGATCACGAGCAGCGCGCCGGCCGCCTGGTGCCATTCGGGCACCGAGTGGAAGAGCGCGACCTCGAACAGGTACGTCATCACGACGCCGCTGTATGCGACCGCCGAGAGTGTCGCGGCGCGGCCGCGGGCGTAGGCACGGCCCACGAACACCTGGCCGAAGCCGCCGGAGAGCGCCGCGATCGCGAGCGGCAGGTAGGCTCGCGGCTGCACGGGCTTGAGCTCCGGCAGCGCGACGAGCAGCGTGGCGCAGCCGGCGAAGAGCGACATGTGCAGCGCGATCGCCTCGCTGCTCTCGTGCGGACCCATGCGGCGCAGGCGCAGCAGCGCGAGCGCGTAGCTCACCGCGCCGAGCAGCACGACCGGTCCGGCGCCGCCGCTCCACCGGAACTGCGCGCCGAGCAGCACCGCGACGCCGACGAAGCCGACCGCGACGCCCGCCCACACCGGGCCGCGGACCTTCTCGCGCAGCACCGGGCCCGAGAGCATCGCCACCCACAGCGGCGTGGTCGCGTACAGGGTCGTCGCATCACCGACCGAGATCTGCTTCGTGCCGAGCGCGCTGAACAGCGCGAGCGCGCCACCGGTGCCGAAGGCCGACCGCAGCCACGCGTTCTTCTGGTCGGTCACGCGCAGCGACTTGCCCTGCAGCCGCGCGGACACGATCGCGACGATCGCGCCGCCGAAGAACCGCGCGGCGGCGATCTCCGCCCACGGCAGCTGGCCCGCGCCCGCGCGCGTCGCGAGCCGCATGCCGGTGTACGACAGCTCCGACAGCAGCAGCCAGCCGACGCCGTTGCGGAGCAGGGCGCGCACCGCGCGCGACCGTCGCTACGCGCGCGCGGACGCGGAAGCGTTCGCGCGCAGGTCGAGCCAGTGCACGCGATCCGCGAAGATCTCGGGATCGCGCGTGCGCAGCTCCTGGTGTCGGCCGCGGTGGCAGGTCACGACGAGCACCTGGTGACCGGCGCCGAAGCCCTGCACGAGCGCGCGCATGGACTTCTCGAGACGCTCGTCGTCGGACGTGGCGAAGGCGTCGTCGAGCAGCAGCGGCAGCGGCTCGGTGCCGCGCGAGAGGAACTCGCTCACGGCGAGACGCACCGCGAGGTAGAGCTGGTCGCGGGCGCCGCTCGAGAGCTGCAGGTGCGCCTTGCCGCGCGTCACCTGCGGGCCGCCGTCCATCTGCACGGAGAAGTCGAGATCCTCGCCGAAGCGCAGCTGCTCGACGCGCGTGCCGAACTGCGCCAGCACCTCGCCCACGCGCACGTTGAGGAAGTCCGCCCAGCGGCGGTGCGTGTCGGTCGCGACCTTCTGGATCGTCGCGCGCGCGATCTCGACCGAGCGCTTGAACGCGCGGGCACGCGCGGCGGCCGCGGCGTAGCGCGCGATCTGCGCCTCGAGTTCGGGACGGTTCTGCGCGTGACGGCGCCAGGTCTCCTCGACCTCGAGCCGCAGGTCGCTGCGGCGGCGTTGCGTGCTTTCGAGCGTCGCGCGCGCCTGTTGCGCCTCGGTCTCGATCTCGCCGACCGCGCGCGGCTCCTCGATGCGCGCGCCCGCCGCCTCGAGCTGCTCGAGCGTGGCGCGACGCTGCTCCACTTCGATGTCCGGCAGGAGGCGCTTGCGCGCGAACGGGATCAGCTCCTCGACGAGCATGTTCCAGCGCGAACGGCTCGCGAGCCGCGCGTGCAGTTCGTCCACGTGCTCGGCCCACGAACGCTCGGGGTCGTACGCGAGGCCGGCCGAATGCAGGATGCGCACGGCGCGCTCGCGCAGGCCCGCGACCGCGGCTTCGTCCACCGCGCGCTCCTTCTCGACCCACTCCCAGCTCTTGTCGAGCTCGGCGAGGCGCTGGCGCGCCTGCAGCGCGCGGCGCGCTTCGTACGCGACGCGTTCGAGCGTCTCGGGCGTCGGCGAGACGACCGGCAACCCGCGCATGAGCACGAGCGCCTGCTCGTTCACGCCGCGGCGCGTCTCTTCCGTCTGCGCGAGCATCTCCTGCGCGCGCAGCAGCGGCGCGGAGTCCTCCATCATGCGCGCGTACTCGCCCCAGTGGCGCATGAGGTCCACCGAGTCGCGATAGCCCATGAGGCGCGACAGGTCGGCGAGCCCGACTTCGTTTTCGGCGCGCTGCGAGCGCAGCTGGTTCAGCCGGCGCTGCGCGTCGGCCAGCTTGCGCAGCGCGACGTCGCGCTCGGCGGCCTGCGAGCGCGAGGCGATCCCGAGCAGCGCCACGCCGGTGAGCGCCACGAACGCGCCGCCGCCGAGCAGCGCGGCCCACGCGACCTGCGCGCCGTGCGTCGCGAACACCACGCCACCGGCGATCGCCGCGCCCGCGCCGAGCGCGGTCACGATCCACGCGGGCACGCGGCGGCGGTTGCGCTCGCCGTCCACCGCGCGCAGCGTCTCCGTCGCCGCGGTGCGCTCCTGTTCGAGCGCCGCGACTTCGGTCTGGAAGGCGAGGTTCAGGTCGCTCTGCTGGCGGAGCAGCTTCTGGTGCTCGTCGGGCAGCGCGCTGAAGCGCGCGGTGAGGAACTGGATGCGCTCGGGCTCGTAGCCCTGCCCCGCGAGCTGGTCGCGCAGCTGGAACACCTGGTGCCGGTGGTGCGTGTCGTCGAGCGCGACCTGACGCATCTGCGAGGCGAGCGCGACACAGCGGTTCGCCTCCTCCTCGCCGAAGCGTTCGTACGCTTCGAGCCCGGCGAGTTCGGCCGCGATGCCTTCGCGCTCCTTGGCGAGCTCCTCGCGGCGGCGCGCCTCGAGCGTCTCGAGGTTGCGCTGCGCCTCGTCGAAGCGCGCGACGGTGTCGCGCAGGTCGGCCTCGGCGTTCGCCGGCAGCTGGGCGGCGGACGCGAGTCCGGCCGCCTCGTCCTCGAGCTGCTTCAGCTCGGCGAGCTGGCGGTCGTTCGCCTCGAGTTCGCGGCGCAGCGACGCGGCGATCGCGGACTGGCGTTCGGCGTCGAGCCGGCGCAGCGCCTGCTTGAGCTCTTCTTCCTGCTCGGCGAGCTGTGCGAGCTGCTCGAGCGGCACGCGCACGAGCGACACCTGGTGGTCGAGCTCGTGCAGTTCGGCCTCGGACAACTGGCGCTTCGCCTCGAGCTTGTCGATCGCGTTGTCCACCGTGCCGGTGAACTCGAGCTCGGGCGCGTTGTAGCGGCGCAGCGCGTCCTCGAGCACGCGCAGCGCCTCGGACGCGTTCGTGTCGCCGATGTGCGTGTCGGCCGCGTTCTCGAGCCGCGCGCGCAGCGTGGACGCGCGCCGCGCCTTCTCGTCGCCGGGCACCACGCTGTCCATGTCGCCCTGGCGCACGAGCGCGCACTTCTCGAACTCCGCGGCGTCGAGCCCGAGCAGCGCCTGCCCGATCGAGCCTTCCTCGCGCCCCGTGACGAACTCGGACGTGACCTCGCGGCCCGCGCCGTCGAACACCGTGACCGTGCCGCGCTCGAAGTCGCGCGCGATGCGCAGCCGCCGGCCCGTCACCTCGACCTCGAGCTCCACGCGGAACTCGCCGCCCTGCCACGGGCGCCAGCGCTCGAGCGGCGTGAGCACGCGGTGCGAGCGGCGGTCGTCCTCGAGTCCGTACAGCGCGGCGGCGATCGCGGCGAGCAGCGACGACTTGCCGCGCTCGTTGTCGTCCACGACGACGTTCACCTTGTTGGGCGCGAACGACCATTCGCCGCGCAGCGGGCCGAAGCCCTTCACGTCGAGCTTGAGCAGCTTCATCCGGCCACCTCTTCCCAGGCCGGCGAGACTTCGCGCAGCTTGAACGCGTCGAGTCCGTGGAAGAGCGCGCGCTCGAGTTCGGCGCGCGCGGCCGGATCGGTCGCGGCGTCCATCTGCGCGAGCAGTTCGCGCGCGAAGCGCTCTTCGGTCGTCTTGCCCTCGCCTTCGCGGTAGCGCGACAGGTCGTAGTCGGGCCGCAGCGCGGAAGCGTCCCAGCGCAGGTGGAACACGCGGTTGCGCAGGTCGGCGCCCGGCCCGGTCCAGCGCACGCCGGCCGGCAGCCGGCCCGTGAGCGTGACCGAGGCGAAGTCCATCTCGCCGGCGCCCACGACGTCGAGCGCCTTGAGGATGCGGCGGTCGATCTGGTCGGCGCTCGCGGCGCCACCCACGTCCGTGGTGACCACGCACACGCGGCGGCGGTCGAGTTCGATCGGTTCGACTTCGACGAACGGCAGGCGGTGGCCGTACTCGATGCGCACTTCGACCGCGCCGTGCGAGCCCGTCTCGGTGTAGTCGAGCGCGACCGCGGAGCCCGCGTACGCGAGCCGGGCGCCGGCGGACTTCACGCCTTCGGTGAGCGGCTGCTCGATGCGCGAGGGCGCGTGGTAATGACCGACGGCGTGATAGACGAACGGTGACGACGCGACTTCGGCGTCGGAGAACGGCGCCGTCATCTTCTGTGCGGGCGGGCACTGTCCTTCGCGCGAGCCGTGGAAGAGCGCGATTTCGAAGCCCATCGGGTCCGTGCCCGTGACCGGTGCGAGCAGGTGCGACGCGAGTGGCCGGTCGGTGCTTTCGACGCCCGACGTGAAGCAGCGTCCCCACACGCGCACGCCCGGCAGGCGCGGCACCGGCTTGCTCGTCCATTCCGGCGAATCGAACACGTGCACGTGATCCGGCCACGCGATACCGCGCGCCTGCAGGAGCCGCGCATTCCAAGCCGCGTTGTCCTGCGAGGCCGGGTCGTGGTTACCCGGCGCGACGTACACCGGCGGGCACCCGTTGACCCCGAAGACCTTGATCGCGAACGTGAGCAGCGCCGCGTCCACCTGCGTGGAGTCGAACACGTCACCCGGCACGAGGATGCCGTGGACGCCGCGTTCGATCGCCTGGGAGACGCACAGTTCGAGCGCGCGCTGCTGGTCACGCCGGCGTTCTTCGCGCCGATCCCCCGGCAACCATGCGAACGGGCGGCCGAGGTGGAGATCCGAGACTTGCAGGAACCGGGCGAGAGCCATTTCGGCGTGCGTCCTTGCGCTGGGGAAGGCCTTCCGAGGCGTTCAATTGAGCCGCCGCAAGTTAGCCCCCGGCCGATGACGCCGCAAGCCACACGAGAGAGGAGCCGAATCACTTCACCCGAGCCGCGCGCACTCCCTCGGTCGAGCCGCGCCCGGAGGGTCAGGGGGCCTGCAGCGGGACTCTGAGGCCTGCGGAGCCGAGGAGGGCGGGAGCAGGACTCAGCGTCAGCGAGGCGGAGCAGGATGCGGAGCCGAGCGGCCGCGAAAGGCCCCCTGAGCCGCAGGGTGAGGCGATGCAGGAGGAGTCGAGTTCACGGTAGAAGAACAGGTGACGCGACGCGGGAGAAGTCGAACTCGCCATCACTCACCCAACGCCACGAACGCCCCCCAGAGCCGCGGATCCCCCGCCCGCCCGTTCGTGCGCAGCCACGAGAGCACCCGGCGCGACGCCGTCCGGACCGCCAGCGCCGTCGGCTCGCCACGGCCGAAGTGCGCCTCGTAGAGCGACTGCATCCAGACCCGGCTCGCGTCGTCGTCCACCGGCAGCAAGCTCATCACCAGCGTGCGCACCCCCGCCTGGCGCGCCGCGCGCGGCAGCCCGAACACGCCCTCCCAGGCCTGCACCTGCCCCATCCCGCTCTCGCATCCCGACAGCACCAGCCACTCGACCCCGTCGAGCCGCATCCCCGCCAGCTCTTCCGCCGTGAGCAGCCCGTCCTCGGCGCCGGCCGCGCTGCCTGCGCCCGCTGCGCCGGCCTCGCGCCAGCGGTTCGCGTTCGCGAGCGCGATCCCCGAGAACACCAGCGGATTGCGCGCGAGCACGTCCGCCGCGGCAGCGCCGTTCGCGCAGTCCGCGCCCAGGAAGAACGCGTGCGTCGCCAGGTGCACGACGCGCCGGCCCGGGGCCTGGCGTTTGAACGCCTCTTCGTTCGCCGCTGCGCCCGTCAGCAGCGTGACGCGCGTCGTGTCGCGCGTGAAGCGGCGGCCGAGCGCGCTCACCGCGCGCGCCTCGCCCAGTGAGGCCGGCAGCGGCGCGAAGCGTTCCTCGAAGAACGAGCGGCACGACGGCAGCACGCTGCGCCGGACCGGCGTCGCGCTCGCGAGCTGCGGCTGCGGCGAATCGCCGTAGTCGAGACCACCGAACGCCAGCAGGCCCTCGCCCGGCGCGCGGGCCGGCACGAACAGGTCGCGTTCGCTCGGCAGCCGGTGCAGCACGAACGGTTCGTCGACCAGCCAGTGATCGCGGCCCGACGGCAGCGCGTACCAGTTGATCTTCTGGAGCTCGCCGTCCGGCACCACGTACACCTGCGTCCGTCCGCGCAGCGCCGCCACGACCGGGTCCCACGCCAGCGCGCGCAGCTTCTCGCCCGCCGCGCGCGCCGCAGGCGAGTCGCCGCCCGCGAGCAGCGCCTTGCGGTACGCCGCGACCGCCGCGTCGAGCGACTCCGCCGGCGCCAGCTCGATCGCGTCCGGCGCGCTCTCGCCGCCGCGCAGCACGAACGCCGCGTAAGTCTCGCGCGCGACCCAGCCGAAACGCTTGGAATCGGCGCGGTCGTAGCGCGGAAATCTCGAATAGCTGACCAGCACACCGTCCGCTCCGAGACGCGCGGCCGCGCCCTCCGCCGTGATCGAATCCGTCGCGAAGTGCGTAGCCGCCGCACCGAGCTCGCGATGACGAAGCACCGTGCGCAGGCTGTCGCGGCGCGCCGATTGTTCGCGCGTGTCGGGTGCTCGCAGTGCAGCGAGCACCTGATTCGCGAGGTCCCGCCGCATCTTGCCCAGTTCGAGCCCCTCGCTCGTCGTGTCGGCCTGTGCGCGCACACGCGCGAGCATGGACTCGAGCACGAGCCCGCGGCTGCGCGCCGTCATCTCCCACGCGCCTGCTCGACGCGCCGCGGTCTCGGGTCCGGTGCGCAGGGCGAGCGTGGTGACGAGCCCGTGGACGTTTCGCCGGTTGTTCGCGAAGTTCAAGGCATCGGCGTCCGGCAGCCACGGCGCGGTCTCCTCGACGACCTGCCGGCGCAGCCGGCCTGCCTCCCAGCCCATCGCGAACGCTTCGTCCTCACGTCCGCGCCAGAACTCGAAGAGCGCCATGCTCTCGCGCACGAGCGCCACGTCCTCGCGCTCGCCGCTGTCGTTCACCTCGAAGGGCCGAAGCGCGCGCCGGTACCACAACTCCGCCTGGGCCGTGTCCCCGAGCGCACGCGAGGCGCGCGCGGCGAGGAACGCCGGAAAGCTGCAGAGGCGGAACGCCTCGCCGTCGCGGTCACGGTAGGCCTTCCAGACGGCTGCGAAGTCCTCGCGGGCGACGCGGACCTGCCCCGCCTCCGCGATGGACTGCGCGATGTTCATGCGCATGACGTTCGGGTCGTTCGTGAACGTCGCCGGCAGCTTCTGCGAAAGCTCGACTGCGCGGCGCCAGCACTCCATGCCACGCGCCACACCCGCCGAATCGCGCGGCGTGAACCACATGTTGCCGAGATCGATCCAGCTGTTCAGCTCGCGGATGTTGTCGGTGCCGTTCCAGCGCTGCGAGAGCGCGAGCGCCTGCTCGAGCACCTCGCGGCCGTGGTCCCAGCGGCGCAGGAAGTAGTCGATGCGCCCGTTGAAGTAGAACAGGCTCCACGCCCCCGCCAGATGGTCCATGCCGCGCGCGCGCAGCGCCGTGCGCACGCTGTCGAACTTCTCGGCCGCCGCAGGCAGGCGCGCGGGATCGCGAAGGCCCGCGACCGACCGGCCGAGCACGAACAAGGATCGCTCGTCGAGCAACCCGATCGCGGCTTCCGCGCGGGCGGCGGCTTCGAGCTTGTGCCGCTCGCCGAGCGGAGCGTCGGCGAACGCCTCGAGCGTGCCCTGCAGCACGAGCGACTGCGCGGCCTCGGCCTCCTGCCGCGGCGTCGCGAGCTCGGCGGCCTTCACGGACGCCGACAGTCGACGCACGGCTTCCGTCACCTTCCCCTCGGACCACGCGAGCTGACCGGAGAGCCGCAGCTGGCGGTGACGCAGCGGGGCGGCCGCGTCGCCGATCGCGACCGCGATCGAATCCGCGCGCGCAAGCTCCGCGCGCGGCTCGTCCAGGCCTTCGACCAGCAGCGCTTCGGCGAGCGCGAGCTGCGCCTCGTAGCGCAACAGGGGCTCGCGCACGCGCGCGGAATCCATGCGCGCGATCGCGGTGCGCAGCGAGGCCGCCGACGTGCGCCACATGCCGAGCCGGAACTCGATGCGCGCCGCGGCGACGTCCGCGCGGGCGATCGTGAGCGCGTCAGCCTTCGCGCGCGCGAGCTGCTCGCGCACGCGCGCGGGGCGCCACAGCCAGGTCGTGTCGCACATGCCCGGCGCTTCGGTGCGCGCGAGCAGGCGCACGTACTCGACCGCGGCATCTCCCGCCGGCTCCGCCGGCTCCGCCGCGAGCAGGCTCTCGGCGGCGGCGAAGCGGCGCGCCTCGACGAGCCGCAGCGCCGCGGCGGCCACGCCCTTGGGCGCGAAGCGCGCCGCGCCCGCGGGCGTGGGGCCCGCGAGCGCGAGGACGCTCAGGACGAGGATCGTGATCGAGAGAACGTTGCTTCGGACGGTCGGGGGCATCCGTGCCTCATCGAACGAAAGGTGCGGAAACGAACTCGGGATCAGCGCGGCATCGAGACGTCGAGCGCGTATTCGCGCGCTTCGGCCACTCCCATCGCGTCGACCCACGCCACGCGCAGCGCGAGTCTACCGGCACGGAAGCGTGCTGCAGGTATGCGCACTCCCGCCGGAGCCAGCGCCCGCGCCGCCGCGATCTCGTCGCGGAAGAGCATCACGCGATTCGCGTCGCGCAGTTCGATCACGAACGTCGTGCCTTCGTCCACGAACAGTGCGGGCAGCGTGAACGGAACGTCGGCGGCTCCGCCGGGAATCGCGACGCTCGCCGCGACGCCCGATTCCCCGGTACCGCGCGACGCGCCCTCGAGTGCGACCGGTTCCATCGCGACCGCGACGGGCGCGCGCTCCGGCGTCCCGGAAGTCCGCGGCGCGCCGGCGGGCGGCGTGACCGAGCCCGAGGGCTGCCGCACCTCGGGCTGCACGGCGACGCCCGGATCCGGCGCGCGCGACGGATTCATGAACACGAACACGAGCAGCACGGCGGCGAGGCCGCCCGCGAAAGCCCAGACGAGTCCGTGGCTCCGGCCACCGGAGTCGCCCGGCCCGGCGTCGGCCGGCGCGATCGGTGCGGCCGAGGCCACACCGGCGGTGAGCACGCGCAGGTCTTCGCGGCACTCCTCGCAATGTTCGAGGTGCCGCGCGACGACGTCACGGTCGGCGGCCGGCAGTGCATCGGGCGTGGAGGCGAAGGTCGAGAGCGCTCGCACGGTCGCGTGCCCGGTGCCTTCCCACCAGTCGGCGCGGCGGGCACGGGCCCGAGCGAGGAGCTCGCCGCACTCGGCGCACTCGCGCGCGTGCGATTCGACGAGCGCGCTCTCGGTCACGTCGAGCAGGTGGAGCAGGTCGTCGGCGAGCAGCGCAGGAAAGCGCGCGTGTGTGTCGCGGAACGTCTCGTTCATGCGTCACCTCCCGAGCGGTCCCACGGCACGTCGCCGCGGCCGATCGCTTCACGCAGGCGCTTCATGCAGCGCGACCAGCGCTGCAGCAGCGCCACATGCGACTGGCCGGTCGTTCCCGCCAGTTGCTTGAAGTCCACGCCGTTCGCGCGCGCCTCGGCCAGCTCGAGGCACGGCGCCTGGTGCAGCCGGAAATACTCGCGAATGGCGAGCGCCTTGCGCTCGATCGCTTCCTCGAGCGCGAGCAGCTCGCGCCGCGCGCCGTCATCGGGAGCCACGACGTGCTCCTCCTCCACCGGCTGCGTGGCCGGCCGCCGCGCGCGCAGGCGCATGCGGCTCACGGCCGTGCGCCGCGCGACCACCGCGATCAGTCCTTCCATCGAAACCGGCGCGCCGGAGCGCTCCAGGAATCGCACCAGGCTCAGCAACACGTCCTGGGTGGCGTCCTCGATATCCGCACTCTCCCAACCACGCAGATGAAATGACAATCGGCGCCGTACGGTGGTCCGGATTTCCGCCCAATCGAACCCCTCGAGCGAGGGATCGTGATACTCGGCCATGTCCTGTCGTTCGGCTGGCCCGTGCGGTTCGGGCTCGGGAGGCACTGCAGGAGGGGAGATGCGCAAGGATGTCGACGCCTGCCGGGGGAGCAGACCCGCACAATATTCGGACCTCTCGATTGGGGCAAGGCATGCGATTTCCTCCGACCACCTAGTCGCCGGAGGGAGTTTCGTATGACAGCGCCTGTCATACGGGGCGGCCTCGCGCGACTAGAAGGGCAGACCCTCAGGACCGCGGGAGTCCCGTCGGGGCGCGCCAGCGCCCGGGCTGCAGCGCTCGTGGTCCCGGTCGGTGCAGCGGGCGCAGGTCGTCCTCGAGTTATTTCGGGGGAAAGGCTCGTCCGACGATCGGCGGACCCGCATCCAGGTCCCGCCGAGCGGCCATTACTGCTGGTCGTCCGCGCGTCCGCTGCTTCGCCCGGCTCCCGGTGGGGCTCCCGGCTCCCCGGGAGCCATCGCGACCCGTGCTTTGCGCCGGGGTGGCGCTCCCCTATCTTCGCGCCACATGTCTGAGCCGACCTCCCACCATCCCGGTGAGCCCCCCCAGCCGACCCCGGTCTCCGAGTTCGAGCGCCGCCTCGAATGGTCCGCGTTTTCGACCATCGCGTTCGTCGCCATTCTCCTGGGGCTGCTCGGCATGGGGCTCTCGTCGCTCTTCATGAAGCCGTGGCACCCGACCGGCCTCGGCGACGACCCGGACGCGATCGCGGCCGCCGCGCTGCTCTCCGGTCCCGCGAGCGCGACCACGAACGGCCTGCGCTGGAGCGTGGCCGCTCTGGGGGGCGAAGTCGGCGAGGGCGCGCCGGATCCCGCTCTCACGCGCCGCGTGGGCGAGGCGCGCGCGAAGCTGGAATCGGCGCACGCGCGGCACCGCCGCGACCCGCGGCCGCTGGCCGCGCTCGCCGCGCTCGACCTGATCGCACACGACTACGCCCGCGCGGCCGGGCGCTACCGCCGCGCGTGCGAGGCGGCGCCGCGCTACGGCGAGGGGCGGCTCGGCGCGGGCGTCGCGCTCGCGCTGGAAGCCGACCGCACCCCCGAGCCGTGGCAGTCACGCGCGCTGCGGCTGCAGGCGATCGCCGAGTTCGCGATGGTGGACTCGATGCTGGCCGAGTACCCGCTCGCGCTCTACGACCGCGCACTCGTGCTGCGCGACGCCGAGCGCCCCGCCGAGGCGGCGTTCTGGGCGCGCCGCTATCTCGCGCGCGACGGCGCGAGCGCGTGGGCGGACCGCATGCGCGCGATCGCGGACGCGGTGCCTGCGGCACCTGCGGCGTCCGCCGCCCGCTGAGGCGCGCGCGCCCGATCGTCCGTCAGTCCGCGACCCACTCCCACGCCGCGTCGTCGCGCGCCTGCGCGCCGCGCCAGTCCGGCATGCGCGTCTCGCGCTGGATCGCGCCGCGCACCCAGCCGCCGAACGCGCGCTCGAGCAGCGAGCCGCGCGGGCGGCGGAACTCGCGCAGACGGATCTTCTCGCCGCGCGTGACGCCCGCGCGTTCGCGCGCGTCGGCGAGCGCCGCGTCGAGCCCGCCGATCGCGTCCACGAGACCGTTGCGCAGCGCGTCCTCCCCGAACCACACGCGGCCCTGCGCGATCTCCTCGACCTTCTCGGGCGAGAGCTTGCGGCCCTCGGCGACGCGCGCCTTGAAGCCCGCGTAGCTCCGTCCGATCGCGGAATCCGCCGCGGCCTGCATCGCCGGCGTCCAGTCGCGGGCGATCGAGAACCCGCCCATGTACTCGCCGCGTTCGAAGTCCTCCTGGCGCACGTGCTGCTTCGCGTACGCGCCCTCGAGCGAGGGCTTCACGTAGAGCACGCCGATCGATCCCGTCGCGGTGTGGCGGTCCGCGTAGATGCGGTCCGCGCGCAGGGCGATGTAGTAGCCGCCGCTCGCGGCCACCGAGCCCATGGACACGACCAGCGGCTTGCCCGTTTCGCGCTTGAGCCGGACGATCGCGTGGTCGATCAGGTTGCTCGCGACGACCGATCCGCCCGGGCTCTCGATGCGCAGCACGACGACGCGCGTCTCGCGGTCGCGGAACGCGCGTTCGAGCTGCGCGATCAGCGTCTCGCTGCCGAGCACCGCACCGCTCACGAGGCCGCCGCCGCTGCGCCCTTCCTCGATGCCGCCGCCGGCGTACACGACCGCGATCGGCGATCGCTCGTGCCACGTCCGGCGCGCGCGCTCGATGCGGCGCAGGTTCACGGTGCGCGGCTTGGCCCCGAGCCCCGACAGCCGTCCCGTCTCGCGCCACGCGTCCTCGCGGTAACCGACCGAGTCGAGCAGGCCCGCGGTCACGAGGTCGGCCGACGTCCAGCCGCGACCGTCGAGGACGTGCGCGAAACGTTCGCGCCCGACACCGCGCGAGGCGGCGACCGAGCGCAGGAACAGCTCCTGGCGCACGTCGAGCGCGTGCTGGATCACGATCGAATCGGCCGCGGGCGTGCGGTCCACGCTGAAGTTGCGGTACGCCGACTTGAACGCGCCGACGCTCGCGCGATCCATGCGCAGCCCGTAGCGCTCGAGCATCTCCCGGTAGTAGCGGCGCTCCGTGCGCAGCCCGAGCCCGGCGAAGATCGCCTCTTCCGAAGCGAACGCGCGCGTGCCCGCGCTCGCGAGGTACAGGTCGCCGCGGCCGCCGCCCGATTCGAGCGACGCCACCACCGGTTTGCCCGCCGCGCGCAGCTTCTCGATGCGCGGCCGCAGCTCTTCCAGCTGCGCCATGCCGGCGACGCCACGCAGGTCGAGCAGCACGCCGCGCGTGAGCGGGTCCTCGAGCGCGCGGTCCAACTGCGCGCGCAGCGCGCCGGCGTCCACCGTGGACACGTCCCCCATGACCGAGCCGCCCGCGCCTTCGTCGGCGAGCACGCCACCCGCGCGCACGAGCGCGACGCGGCGGTCGCGGCGCGAGGCTATCCGGGTGCGCTCTTCACCGGAGTGCGCGGACAGCGACCAACGCTCGTTCACCGTCGCGTCGTCCTGCGTCGCGTTCGAGGCGCCGAGCGCGCCGCGCAGTCCGCGCAGCGTGAGCCCCACGCGCCACGCGTCGCGGCCCGTGGTCGCGACGGCGAACGCGAGCCCGTCCACGGGTTCGCACTCCACGCCCACACGCACGCGAGCCCACTCGCGTGGCGCGCCTTCGTCGAGCATCGCGTCGGCCGTGAGCGCGAGCCGGGTGCCGCGATCGTGCGCGTGCGCGCGATCGAGCGCGAGCGGACGCAGCGCGACCGCGGCCGTCCACGCGCGCGGCGTGCGGACGCCGTCCGGCGTGGGCTCGAAGGCGTGATCCACGACGCCGGCGAGCGACAGCCACGCCGCCGGGCGCGAGAGTGCGGCGAAGCGGTGGTCGTTGCGGCGCGCGCCGGCCTGCGAGACGCGATAGCCCGTCCAGCCGAAGCGCAGCGCGTCGGAACCGCCGCCGAACGACGCACCCCACGTGCGCACGCGTCCGGGTTCGTCGGACAGGAACGCGCCGAAGCCGCCCGCGTACGCCTGGGCCGCGAGCGATTCGCGGCGGCCGTCGAGACCCGACCATTCGAAGCGCCATTCGGCGTCGTGGCGCGTCGCGAGCGCGGCGGCCTGGAACTGCGCGGCGCGCGCGTCGTCGAGCGTGGCGAGGCTGAAGCTCGAGACCGGGGACTGCGCGAACGCCGGAGCGGCGCTCGCGACCAGCGCGAGCGCGAGCACGAAAGTGCGCATGACGATTCCTGCTATTGGGAGACGGTGACGCCCGTGCGCGGACAGTGCGGCGCCAGCGGGCACTGCGAGCAGCGCGGCTTCTTCGCGTTGCACACCGCGCGGCCGTGCAGGATGAGCCAGTGCGAGAACAGCACCCAGGCCTCGCGCGGAACGAGCGGCTGCAGCGCGAACTCGATCTTCACGGCGTCCTGCTCGGACGTGAGCCCGAGACGATTCGACAGCCGCGTGACGTGCGTGTCCACGACGATGCCCGAAGAAATGCCGAAGGCGTTCCCGAGCACGACGTTCGCGGTCTTGCGGCCGACGCCGCGGAGCGCGGTGAGCGCGTCGAGGTCGCGCGGCACTTCGCCGCCGTGCTTGGCGACGATGTCGGCGCACGCCTCGCGCACGGACTTCGCCTTGTTGCGGAAGAAGCCGGTCGAACGCACGAGTTCCTCGATCGCTTCCTGCGAGGCGCCGGCGAGCGCGGCGGCCGTCGGGTACTGCGCGAAGAGCGCGGGCGTGGTCATGTTCACACGTTCGTCCGTGCACTGCGCCGACAGGATCGTGGCGATGAGCAGCTGCAGCGGCGTCTCGAAGTTCAGCGCGCACTTCGCGTCCGGGTAGTGCTCGCGCAGCAGGTCGAGGAGCGTGGCGACGCGGACCGGATCCGGCGTGAGCGCTTTCTTTCCCGTCACGGGCTTCACCTTGCGCGGCGCGAGCGCGGCTTTCTTGCGCACGGCCTTCTTCTTGGCCGCGCCTTCTGCGGGGCGCGCGCCCTTCAGCGTGTGCGCGGCACGCGAGGAGCGACTGTCGCGCGTGCGCGACTGGCCCGGCGCCGACCGCACGCGCGGCGACGAGGGCACTCGTGGGGAGCCGCCGTTGCTGCCGCGGCGCGAACGGGGGGATTTACGTGGCATGACGCCTGCAGCGTAGGCGGCAGACGTGAAGCACGCAACGAGATTGGCGGTATCAGCCCAGGCGCGTCTTCCAATAGCCGTGAATCCGATCCACCCACTCGGGTTGAGTGAGCGTCCCGCTCTGTCCCAACTGCTTCTTCGCCCCGCGCCACAGTTTGCGGCAGAACTCCGTGAATCTCGGCCGCCTCTTGCAGCGGCGGACTTCGACGTAGACGAAGTAGGCCTTCCCACGCTTGGGTTTGCTTGCTTTCGTTCTCAGCACGAACCCGACGGGTTCCACGTATTCGTCGCCACGGTGCTCGTCGACGATTTGAAGCACGTAGTCGCCGCGAAAGTGTCGCGTCTTCCCGGTGATTCGAAAACTCTGGATCTCGGTCTTACGCTTTTCCCTCTTCTGCTTGCGTGCTTCGCGTTCACCGGCGTCGCAGATCAGCAACTCACTTTCATCCATGTCGAACGTCGTCAGGTGTTCGACTCGCAACGGGCGGAATCTCGTCTTCTTGCGGCGTGTTCGCTCTTGGGAAGCACCGCCTCGTGCGCGCGAACCCTTCGGCTCGAGGGGGACGAGCGAGCGTAATGCTTCTCGTCCGAGCTCCTGACGAGCAAGGTCGTCGATGAAGCGACGTGCATCGAGCACGGCCCGCGGGTCGGTCGTTTCGAGAACCGCTTCGATCAGGGATTCCTTCGAGCTCGAGGACACGTTGGTGGATCCCACGAAAGCTCGGCGACCAAGCACGAACACCTTCGCGTGCAGGTTCTCGACGCTGAAGATCCGAACACCACGGTCGAGGTAACGAAGGAGCGCCCGAGGTGAGGTTTGGCCCGCCTCGATTGCGTCCTTGCTGGCATTGACGACAAGCAGGCTGCCCTTGCGAAGGGTGAGCATTCGCGCCGCGTTCCTACTCAGGTAGGCGACAGCCACACGAGAGGGAAGGCGAGTGCTATTCGAGGCCGCACGCAGGCGAACCCAAGCCTTCGAAGTGTGTAGCGTTTCCATCGTGCCCCTCGGAGCGCGTCGCGCTCGTAACGCCTCGGACATGTCAGAAAGCACGAACCCGCCAGTTTGAGGGTGCGAGCTTCCGCAGAGCCTTGGCGGGTCTTGTTGGGCCTACTGTAGTCGGCAGCGTCAATCGACTTCAAAGAACTTTTCGTTTATCTGGCCGCGCCACTCCTCGCGCTCAATCGCTTCGACCGAACAAGGGGCCGCGCGGACCCCATCGGTTCGCGAGGAGCGGTGTGCGTGAAACGTCATGCGATTGGCAGCGCTGCCAATCGCATGACGTGCCCCTGACGATCAGGCGATGGATTGCCTCGTCCGTCGCGCGCGGCCGCCGCAGCGGACCGGGCATCGTTCGAAACTGGCCGCGCGGCCAGTTTTGTTCGCTCACATCGAACATGCCCTTGGTCCGGTCACCGCGCACGCCTCACGAAAACGCGAACGCGCCCCGCGAGTAATCACGAGGCGCGCCGGTTGCCCGAAGAAACCAACCCGATCCTCAGAATCCCCAGGCGAGTCCCAGCCGAAGGCCCATGCCGTCCGCGCTGACCGTCTCGCGGTAGGTGCCGCCGGTGAGCACGTTGTCCACGTCGCGGTTCAGCTCGCCTCCGTTCACGTACAGCTCGCCGGTGACGCGCGTGCGCCCCGACAGCGGCAGCGCGGCGCCGCCCCACAGCTGCCAGCCCCAGCCGCCGAACGTACCGTCGTACGTGTCGCCGGTCTGGAAGTTCTCGGCGCTCAGGCTGAGCACTTCGTAGCCGGCCGCGGCGCCGAAGTACGGCACCACGCCGAGATCGTCGTCCGCCGAGATCTGCACGAACGCCATCAGCGGGAAAAAGTTGTACGACGCGCTCGCGAGATCCGTGCGCACCTCGATCGGCGTGCCGCCCGGGCCGATCTCGCTGTGGCTGACGCTCGAGGTCTTCTCGTTCTTGTGCGCCCAGTCCACGCCCACACCCAGCTGGATGTGCTCGTCGATCATCGGGCCGCCGCGGATGCCGAGGAGGAAGCGCTTGGACGCGTCGCCGTCGGGATCGTAGTAGCCGAGGTGAATCTGGCTGACGCTGGAAGAACCGAGCGTCGACCGCGACCCGCCGCGCGGGCGGTAGTGCGTGCCCATGAACTGCACGTCGGGAGCCGACGCGGTCGTGACCGCGGCCAGGCTCGGGGTGGGCAGCACGAACTCCGAAGTCGTGGTGACGGCGTCGGCGCGGGTGACGGTGGTGACCAACAGCGCCGCGGTCATCGCGGCGAGATGCAGGTTGCGAGTGTTCATTTCATCCTCCCCTGCCGGCCGGGGTCGTGCCGGTCTCGGTGTCACCCACGCTCTGGCACGCGCCGTGCCGAAGAGCGTCCGTGCTCTCAACGTCGTGTCGTGAGCGCGCGTAAAGCTAGTCCATTTCGCTCCGCGTGGGTGTGAGGTTACGGTCAGCCCGTTGCCAAGTCGCGCAACGTGTCGCGAGACTGCCGCACTTCCCGCCGGCCGGCCGCCACCCCCTGCCCACTGGTACACCCATGACGCTTCGGACGACTCCTTTATTCCCCGCCTTCCTGCTGGCGGTGCTCGCCTCGGGAGCCGCCTCGCCTCCGGCCGCGGCCGAGGTGAAGCACGGCCCGACGCTCGCGGTCGAGGACACCATGCGCACCGACATCTCCGAGGTGCTCGTGCACGCCCCGCGCGTGACGCTCGACGAGATCCTCGACCGCGTGCACCGCGGCGAGATGCGCCGCGACTCCGCGCTGCGCGACCAGAGCTACCAGCTCACCGTGCGCGTCGTGCGCGACACCGACGGCAGGAAGAAGCCCGTGCTCGTGCAGGAGACCGTGGACCGCGTGTACATGCGCAGGCCGAACCAGTCGCGGACGGTGCGTCTGCGCGACTGGAGGCTGAAGCCGAAGAAGGACGAGAACGGCGAGGACAAGGGTGTGTCGGTCTCGGCCGACGCGGACATGAGCGAGGAGATCGTGAACTTCGCGTTCCGCCCCGCGAACCGCGGCGAGTTCAAGTTCCGTATCGTCGGCCGCGAACTGCTCGGTGATCACCTGATCTACAAGATCCGGTTCGAGCCGCGCTCGGCCCTCGACCAGTTCAATCCGAGCGGTCTCGTCTGGGTGGACACGCACGAGTACGTGATCGTGCGACAGCAGCTCGAGCTGAAGCAGTCGCCGGTGCCGCTGTTCCTGAAGGGCGTGCGCGGCGTCGTGATCGAACGCCAGCGCCAGGGCGACTTCTGGATGCTGTCGCGCATCCTCGCGCGCATGGACATGACCATCCCCATGCCGGGCTACGGGCGCTCGTTCGACATCGGGCTCCAGTTCTCGGACTACCGCATCAACGCCGGGCTGCCCGATTCGCTGTTCGCGCCCGCACCGAAGGGGGCGCGCAAATGAGCCGGCTCGCCTGCTTCACGCTGCGCGCGTTTCTCACCGCCGCGACGCTCGCCGCATGCCTCGCCCCCTCGCTCGCCCGCGCGCAGGGCGCGCCGGCGGACTCCTCCTTCGACGCGTACGTGCGCGGGCTCTCGGATTCGACCGACGCGTTCTTCGGGCTCACCGCGGCGCCGCCTGACACGGCCGGACTCGACAGCGCGCTCGCCGCGGGGCTGGCGAAGCCTCCCGGCGCGGCCACGGGCGCGCGGGTGTCGTGGAAGCCTTCGCTCGGCCACCGGCAGGCGTTCAACCGCGCGCTCGGCGTGACGCTCGGTGCGAACGTGGGACTCGGCGCGTCGCGCGGATGGGGCCGCGTGAACGGCTGGGTGGACCATGCGAACGGACCCGACCTGTGGCTCGGCGGCGGTTCGTACGCGAAGCGCTGGGGCGGCACGGAGGACGAAGACTTCAGCTACACACTCGGGCTCTCGGCCGGCCGCGGCTGGTCGGCGTTCGATCGCGATCACTTCGACCGGCTCTTCGACTCGGGCTACGCGCTGCTCTACGGCAACGACCGCAACCACTACTACCGCACCGACGGCGCGGGCGCGTCGCTGTCGTTCGGGCGCAACGGCCGCTGGGGCACGATCCAGTACCGCAACCAGCTCGAGTCGCCGCTCGCGACGACCGCGTCGTGGAACCTGTTCCGCGCCGAGCCCGCGGTGTTCGAGAACCGAGCGGCCGCGCTCGGCCGTGCGAGTGAAGCCAAGGTCACCCTCGGCGGCCGCGTGCCGCGGCTGCCGGTGACGCTCGAAGCGCAGTGGTGGGGCGCGGGCGGACCACTGGGTGGCAACTTCGACTATTCGCGCGCCCGCTTCGCCGCCGGTGGCGCGTTCCCGCTCGGCACGCTGTTCGCGCTGCTGCCGCAGGTGCACTACGGCCGCGTGACCGGCGACGTGACGCCGCAGAACACGTTCTACCTCGGCGGCGGGCCCGGATTGCGTTCGGCCGAAGGCAAGTCGCTGCAGGGCGCGGGCGCGGCCGGCGCGTGCGTCGAAGTGCTGCTGCAGGACGACGTGCTGCACGCGCTGCACCTGCGCCAGCCGCCCACGTTCCCGATCCAGCTCTCGGCGTTCGCCGGGCTCGGCGCCACGTGGGGCCACGATCCCGTCACGGGGCTCGCGCTCGCGACGGACGCGAACTGGCCCGAGGCGCGCGAGTGGCAGCCGGAGGTCGGCGGCGCGGTGCTCTACCGCCCCGGCATTCCGCAGCCCGACTACTTCGTGCGTGTCGCGTACGCGGTGCCCGTCGGACCGGGCAACCGCGAGCCGCGACTCGCGCTCTCGCTCGGCACGATGCTGTCGTCGCTGCACCGCCGGTAGCGCGCGAGCGCCCGCGGCCGGAGGCCGCGGCACCAGCCAGCGGAAGAAAGCCCCGGCGGGTCTCCCCGCCGGGGCTTCGCGATCCCGTCCCGTCCCCTTGCCCTGGCACCCTGCGGGTTGGTGATCGCGTGAACATTCGAGGCCCGCGCGGCGCGCGGCTTCAACGCGTGCGGTCGTTGTGCTTCAGCCGCGCGATGCGGCGGCTCTGCTGGTTCTGCGCGTGCGCGAGCTTGCGGCGCTCGTGCGGCGTGACCACGCCGTCGGCCTTCGCGCGCGCTTCCATGCGGTGGACGCGCACCTGCCCGCGCACGAGCTGGCGCGTCTCGCCGCGCGTGAGTTCGCCACTGCGCACTCCTTCGCGGATGCGCTCGCCCTGGCGCGCCTCGCGGCGGTCCACGCGCGGCGTGGCGCCATGGGCGGAGGCGATGGTGGCGGTGACGGTGGCGAACGCGGCGACCAGCAACAGCACTCGGAGCGTCTTCATGTCGTCCTCCTCTGGAAGATGGCCGGTGGCCTCGTGGGCCGCCGAGGGGAGCAGCGTGGCGTGACGCTCATGCCTCACTGCAGGGCGCGTGCCGTGCGTGCCTGCCGCGGAGAATCGCGCGAATTCCCGCGAAAAGACCGGTGTTCCGGGGAACGCAAAGCGGCCGGGTGAACCGTGGGGTTCACCCGGCCGCACGCGCCGTGGACGAAATCGTCCAGCAACGTTTCGGGGACTGCGAGCGTCCGCGCGTTCAGCGCGTCGCGCGTTCCAGCGTCGCGAGCAGTCCGTCGAGCAGCCCGCGCACGAACTTCACCGCCGCCACCACCTCCGGGTCGCGCCAGTGCAACCACACCCAGCCCGCGAGCAGGAACACCGCGATCGGCAGCACGGCCACGACCACCGCCCAGGCGCGCAGCACGCCCATGGCGATCCACCCCCACCACGGCAGCGAATCGCGATGCCACGAGTTCGGGCGTTCGCTCATGCGCCGAGGTCGAGCTCCATGTAGCGGATGCCCGGCAGCGGGTTCTCGTAGTAGCGCTCGATGTCGCGGAAGCCGAGCGACTCGTAGAGCGCGTTCGCCGCGCGCATGCGCTCGCGGATCGTGTCGAGCCGCATGCTCGCATAGCCGATCGCGCGCGCGTCCGCGACCACGCGCTCGGCGAGCAGCCGGCCGACGCCGCGCCCGCGCGCGTGCTCGCGCACGTAGAGCCGCTTCATCTCGGCCACGCCCGGCGCGAACTCGCGCAGCGCGATGCAGCCCGCCAGCAGCCCGTCGCAGTCCGCGAGGTAGAGCCGCCCCGAGGGCGGCGCGTAGCGGCCGGGCAGCGAGGCGAGTTCGGCCTCGAAGCCCTGGAAGCAGAGGCTGAAGTCGAGCCAGCGTTCGTATTCGCGGAAGAGTTCGCGCACGTCGTCGAGGTCGGTCTCGACCGCGGCGCGCAGCGTGGGAGGAGCGGCGTTCGTCATGAAACGAAAAGTAACTCGGGCGCCCACGCACTGCACGCTCGACATGGCTGCGACGCGCTGCCTATGGTGGGCCCGTCCCGTTTCCGGAGGAATCGTTTCATGCACGGTTCGCTGCTGTGGCTCGCACCGCTGTTCCTGCTCGCCGCCGTGAACACGTCCGACGGCCAGAATCCGCCCGCTTCCGACCGGTTCGTCGCGCGCGAAGTGACCGTCGCCGGGGAGAAGCACCGGTTCATGGTGTGGCTGCCGCCCGGTCACGACGCGAAACAGAAGTGGCCCGCGATCGTGTTCCTGCACGGCTCGGGCGAATCGGGCACGGACGGCGAGCGCCCCACGTGGGTCGGGCTCGGCCCCGCGCTCAAGGCGCATCCCGAGCAGTGGCCGTACGTCGTCGTGTTCCCGCAGAAGCCCAGCGACCAGGAGGAGTGGGAGGAGCGCGAGGCGGTCGCGCTCACGGCGCTCGAGGACGCGACGCGCGCGTACGGCATCGATCCGAAGCGCGTCGCGCTCATGGGCATGTCGCAGGGCGGACACGGCACGTGGTTCCTCGGCGCGCGCCATCCCGAACGCTGGCGCTGCCTCGTGCCCATCTGCGGCTACGGCCGCCCGCACTGCATCACCGGCCGCATCGCGGCGCTGCCCGTGTGGGCGTTCCACGGCCTGCGCGACGACGTCGTGGATCCGCGCGAGACGCAGGCGACGATCGCGCAGACGCGCGAGATCCGGATGCAGCGCGGGCTGGATCCCGAGACCGCGCTCCTCACGCTGTTCCCCGAAGCGAACCACAACGCCTGGGACCCCGCGATCGCGCACGATTCGCTGCACGTGTGGCTGCGCGGGCAACTCGGCGTGCGCTGACCCACCGCCACAAACGGAGGTTGCATGCAGTTCGTGTTCATCGGTCTCGCGGCCGGCGTGCTGTCGGGCCTGTTCGGCATCGGCGGCGGAGTCGTGATCGTGCCGGCGCTCATCCTGTTCGCGGGACTGAAGGCGAACGACGCGACGGGCACGTCGCTCGGCGCGCTGCTGCTTCCGGTCGGCCTGCTCGGCGCGTGGAGCTGGTGGCAGAAGGGTCACGTGAACGTGAAGGCGTCGATGCTCATCGCGCTCGGCCTCGCGATCGGCGCCTTCTTCGGAGCGCAGCTCGGACTGCGCATGTCCGTCCCCGTGCTGCAGCGCTCGTTCGCCATCTTCCTCGTGGCGGTCGCCGTGCAGCTCTGGATGAAAGCGTCGCACTGAGCGGCGCTGCCGTTTTTCCACGGCGGTAACACGCGCGTCACCGGATCGAACCGGTGGCGCGCGTACTGTGTTCGGCGAAGGGAACGAACGGTGCCGGCCATCCGGCGCGGGTCGAAACGGGAAACCGGGCCCGCGACGGACGAAGACGGAGGGCGCGTTCGGATCCCGCCAGTGACCGCTTGCCGGTGCGCGGGTCGCCACCTCTGGCCCTCGGCGCCACGACCTCGACGGCCGGACTGCGGTGCGAGCGCCGGGAGTCGCTCCCGCGAGGGCGAAGCCTGGCGTCT
This sequence comes from Candidatus Eiseniibacteriota bacterium, assembly GCA_016215625.1. GTDB lineage: Bacteria > Eisenbacteria > RBG-16-71-46 > RBG-16-71-46 > RBG-16-71-46 > CAIXRL01. The sequence goes on from JACRIW010000031.1 coordinate 113,519, forward strand.
TGCGTCGGCGGGGCGAGCGGCTCGCGGCGAGACGAAGACTTGGCTTGAGCTTCGCGCGGCGGTGTTCGAAACTGCCTGCAGCAGCAAGCGCCTCGATTCTTACGCCACCCATCCAAGAGAGCGAAAGCTCCGCGTGAGGACGAGGCGCTTTCCATTTTCTCGAGACCCGCCCCCGCCGAGGTCGCCATGGGCGATCGAGTGGCATTCCTCCTCGACGGTGGATTCGTGAGGGCCAAGTTCACCTCGCGTATCGGGCACTTTCCCGAAGCGCAGGACGTGATCCTGTTCGTCCACGCGCGCATGGCTCACCCTCAACTTGCCGATGCGTCGCTCTTCCGCATCTACTGGTACGACGCGCCCCCCCTCGCGGGCCGCAAGACGCACCCGCTGAGTCGTGAGCCTTATCTCTTCGAATCACGTCCGACGTTCGGGCGAAACCAGCGTCTTCAGGACTCCCTCGCGACGACCGCGGATGTCGCGGTTCGGCGCGGCGAGGTCGTTTTCCAGGGCTGGCGGCTTCGAGATCAGAGCCTTGCCCAGCTGCGCCGCGCATCGCGCCCCCTCGAACCCGGCGACATCGCTCCGAACTTCGAACAGAAGGGGGTCGATCTCCGAATCGGCCTCGACGTCGCATGGCTGTCACTGAAGAGAATCGTGGACACGATCGTGCTGGTGTCCGGCGACAGCGACTTCATTCCCGCCATGAAGTTCGCGAGGCGCGAGGGTGTTCGGGTGCTGCTGGAAACCCTCGGGCACGGCGTGCACCGAGGCATGAGGGAGCACGCCGACTTCGTCTTCGAGTCCCTGCAGGATGCGGGGGAGCCGATTCCCCTTACCTCGCGTGGATCTTCAGCTGGCCCCACGAGCGGCGGGTGATCGCGGTCGGGGCGGCGACGTGCACGATGCCGCCGCTGCAGCCGGGCAGCAGCGAGACGTTGTCGCTGTCGCGCATCTCGGCGAGCGTGCACTGCACCGGCGCATCGCCGGGCACGAGCGCTTTGAAGCGCACGTACGCGGCCACGCCGGGACCCTGCGCGGTGCCGTTGAGTTTCGCCACGTCGAGCCACGCGGTGTCGGCCGGCGCGCTCACGTCGAAGATCATGTGCTCGAACCACGCGCCCCCGCCGTCGGTGAACACGTTGCCCGCGGTCATGCTCACGAGCTGGAGCCGCGTCGCGGAATAGCCCCACGCGGTCTGCATGCCCTTGAGGTCCGAGACGGCGTCGCAGGTCACGCGCAGCGTGAACGTGGCGCCCACCTGCACGGTCGTGTCGGCGGGAGAAATGCTCAGCACGGCGGCACGCGCGCCGGGCGCGGCGCACGACGTCAGGGCGGCGAGAACCAGGCACAGAGCGGCACACTGCGCGCGAAACATCATCAGCTCCGTCGGTGAAACGAGCGGGGTGCAGGAAGGCGTGAGCGATGATGATTTTGTGGGACTTCGGCGGCCGGCGTCCAGCCTCGAGTTCGAGCATCCCGGCGCGCGCTGGGGATCATGCCCCCCCCTGAAGCGAAGGGTTTGGCGAGTGCGTGGAGGCCTCAGCCCACCCGCTTCCAGACGCGTGCGGCGCATTCCTGCGCGCGCGAGAACACCCGGCGCTCGTCCACGCTGACCAGCACGCCGTTGTCCATCACGACGTTGCCCGCCACGACCACGCCCGCGACGGGCGCGCGCAGCAGGCCCGACCAGAGGTGCGCGTTGAGCGTGCGCGACGAGAACTCGGTCGCGGCGTGGTAGTCGAGCAGGATGAAGTCGGCGGGCGCGCCGGGCTTGATCTGCCCGAGCTCCTCGCCGAAGTGATCCGACGCCCAGCGGGCGCCGTTCACGAACAGCCGCCGGTAGTGCGCGTCGGCCATGCTCGGCTGGTACGCGCCGTCGGGCACGGGCGGCGCGTTGGCGCCGTCGTCGCTTCCCCACGCCACTTCCGTTTCGCGCACGAGCGCCGCGACGCTGCCGGTGCCCGTCGCGCACAGCGCGTCGCCGCGATCGCGCACGGCGCCGACGAGTCCGCGCGGCGCGCATTCGGCGTGCGCCCACAGCGCGGGCAGGCGCGTCGCGGGCAGCGACTGCTTGCCGCCCCAGCGCTCGGCCGGCGTCAGGTCGAGCGCGAGGTCCACGTGCACGGCCAGGCCACCCGCGCTCTCCATGGCCTCGGCGAGCAGCGTCTCGATGCCCTGCAACGTCGTCGCCTGCACGCCGAGCATGCCGCGCAGCCGGCCGCGGCCGGTGCGCTCGAGGTCGCGCGCGAAGCCGACGCACTCGTCGATCGCCGCGCGGCGCTCGAGCGGCGTGTCGTCCTCCGCGGCGCCGTAGCACGTCGCGACGCGCACGCCGACCTTCTCGGCGGCGGTGATCACCTCGGTGAGCGACAGGTCGAGGCACGCGCCCGAACGGTGGAAGTCCACGACCGTCGTGACGCCGTGGCGCACGCCCTCGACGAGCGCCGCCTGCACGGCCCACGACACGTCCTCGGCGGACAGCGCGCGGTCGTAGCGCTGCCATTCGGCTCCCGTGCGCAGGCCGAGCCCGCGCGAGAGGTGCCGCGCGAGGTGGGCGTGCGTGTTGACGAAGCCGGGCATGAGCACGCGCCCGCGCGCCGGCCACAGCGTTTCGTCCGGGTACGCCGCGGCGAGGTCGCCGAGCGTCGAGATGTTGGCGATGTGGGAGCCGACGACGCGTACGGCGGCGTTGTCGTAGACGAGCGGCTCGGGGCCGCCCGTCACCACGGTGCACGGTCCGACGATCACCGGAGCGTCCCCGCGGCGCGCGCGCGGTCGAGCAGCGCGAGCCCTTCGCGGCGCGACTCGGCGACGACGGCGAGCGGATCCATCGTCTTCCAGTCGCCCCAGTCGTAGAGCACCTTGCCCGCGCACATCGTGAGCGTGACGTCGGACGAGTTCGCGCCGTGCACGAGCGCGGTGTACGGATCGTCGAGCCCGAACGGCGCGCAGCGCGGCGTGGACACGTCCACGACCGCGATGTCCGCCTGCTTGCCGCATTCGAGCGAGCCGATCTCGCGGAACAGCCCGAGCGCGCGGGCGCCGTCGCACGTGGCGAGCGCGACGACGTCGCGCGCGCTCATGGGATCGTCGCGGTGCTTCACGCGGTTGATCCCGGCGGCGAGGCCCATCTCGGTGAACGTGTCGAGCCGGTTGTTGCACGCGGCGCCGTCGGAGCCGAGGCCGCAGCGGATGCCGTGGCGCTTCCAGGCGGCGACGTCGGCCCAGCCCGAAGCGAGCTTCATGTTCGAGCCCGGGCAGTGCACGAGCGCGGCGTCGGCGCGCGCCATGATGCCCATCTCTTCCTCGTCGAGCCACACGCCGTGCGCGCCGACGAACCGCTCGCTCAGCACGCCGTGCTTCTCGAAGTACGGCGTCGCGTGGACACCGACCGCGCCCTTGACCGCGGCGCCCTCGGTCGGCGCCTCGGCGATGTGCGTGTGGATGAGCATGCCGCGCTCGCGCGAGACCGCAGCGACGTCGTGCCACAGCCCTTCGGAGCACGACAGGATGAAGCGCGGCGCGAGCGAGACGTGCAGCCGGCCGTCGCCCGCGCGGTCGTAGCGCCTGGCGATCGCGAGCGTGTCGTCGAGCTGCGCGCGCGCGGGACGCAGCATGCCGTCCGGCACGCCCTCGCCCGCGTCCATGAGCGCCGGGCCGAAGACGGCGCGGACGCCCATGTCGATCAGCGTCTCGGCCACCACGTCGGTGTGGTGGACCGTGCCCATGTCGTTGATGGTCGTGACGCCGCCGGCGATCAGTTCGCAGAGCCCGAGGCGAACGGACGCCGCCATGGAATCGGGCGTGTGCTGCATCTCGAGCGGCCAGATGCGCTCACGCAACCAGAGCAGCAGGTCGCTCTGCTCGGCGGCGCCGCGGAACAGCGTCTGGCAGAGGTGCATGTGGCCGTGGACGAAGCCGGGCAGCACGAGGGCGCCACGGGCGTCGAAGCGGCGGAGTTCGGCGTCGGGACCGAGGCGCTCGAGGATCGGAGCGACGTCCGAGCCGATCGCCAGGATGCGGTCGTCCAGCACGAGCAGGTCGCCCTGCTCGATCCGGCCGGCGGCATCCATGCACACCAGCGTCCCGCCATGAATGTGGAAGTAACGCAGAAACTCGCCTCCGTGCGAGACCCGAGGGGGACGGCATCCTTGCCGTCGGAGTGGCCCGGAGCAGAGTCGCGCCCGGCGCGGGGCGAGTCAAGCAATTCGATGAGCGCTTCGAGGTGCGAAGCGTGCTCGCCGCGTGACTCGCGCACCCTCCCTGGTTCATCATGCATGCACTGGAGGATTCCCCCGCATGCGCCGCGTCCGGTTGTTCATCGCCTCGAGTCTCGACGGATACATCGCGGGACCGAACGAGTCGCTCGACTGGTTGTTCACCGACGAGGATTACGGGTACGACGCGTTCATCGAGCAGGTGGACGTGCTCGCGATGGGCCGTCGCACGTTCGAGACCGTGCTCGGCTTCGGTGAGTGGCCGTACGCGGGCAAGCGCACGTTCGTGTTCTCGCGCAGCGAGAACCCGCCGCTCGATCCGCGCGTGACGTACACGTCGCAGACGCCGGGCGAATGGCTGGCGGAGCGTTACGCCGAGCTGGCGACGCACCGGAGCGCCTCCGGCGCTCCCGGCGCCGGAGGCGCCGACCCTGCCAAGGATATTTGGCTCGTCGGTGGCGGCGAGCTCATCCGCGGCTTTCTCGACGAGTTCCTCGTGGACGAGCTGATCGTCGCCGTCCATCCCGTCGTGCTCGGCGGCGGCACCCCGCTGATTCCCGCGGGCACGCACCGCCACCGGCTGCGCCTCGTGTCCCAGCAGGCGTTCGACTCCGGGCTCGTGCAGCTGCACTACGTCGTGCAGCGCTGAAGCACCCTTCGAAAGGACGATTCATGCAGCGCGCGGCACTCAAGTTCGGCGGCACGTCGGTCGGCATCGCGTCCAACTTCGCCCAGGCGCAGGGCCTCGTGCTCGTGCGCGCGAAGCAGGACGCGAAACCGCCCATCGTGATCGTCAGCGCGCTGACCGGCGTGACCAACCTGCTCGTGGACTATGCGGCGCTGCCCTCCAAGCGCGCGGCGGCCGCGGCGCAGGTCGAACATCGGCACACGGCGTTCGCGGCGGAG
>JACRIW010000032.1 GCA_016215625.1 Candidatus Eiseniibacteriota bacterium
CATCGGGAGCGCTTCGCGGCGCAGGTGGCGCGGCTCGACGCCGAGCCGGACCTCGACGTCGTGGGCTCGCGGCTCCGGCTCTTTCCGAGTGGCGCCTACGGCGAGGGCATGCGGCGCTGGCGGAACTGGCACGACTCGCTGCTCACGCACGAGGACATCCGGCGGGAGCTGCTCATCGACAGTCCCGTCGCGCACGGCTGCGTGATGCTGCGCCGCGAGGCGGTCGAGCGCGTCGGCGGCTGGCACGAGCACGGCTGGGCCGAGGATCTCGACCTGTGGATCCGCCTCGCCGAGTCCGGCGCGCGCTTCGGCAAGCTGGCCCGCGTGCTCTACGCCTGGCGGCAGCACGAGCGGAGTTCCACGAGGCAGGATGCGCGATACGCGCATGAGCGTTTCACCGCGCTCAAGGTCGCCGCCCTCGATCGCGGAGTGCTGTCCGGCGGGCGCCGGGCCCTGCTCGTGGGCACGGGCACGAGCCTGGGCCGCTGGGCGGAGGCGCTCGGGCCACGGGTCGAGCGCACGGTCGAGGTGAAGCAGCCGCCCGTGGGTGCGCGGGCCGGGGAACCACTCGGTGTGGAAACGCGGGAGCCGCACGTCCTCGTGCTCGTCCTCATGGCCCCCGCGGCACGCGCGCGCTGGCGGCGATACCTGACCGATCGTGGACACACCGAGATGCAGGATTTCATATTCGTCGCGTAGACGGGTCCGCCGGGCACAATCCCATTGACCCTTCGCGGTGGGACTGTTAGCACTTCGCCCAGCCTCACAAACCGCAGTTTCCCCCGAACGAAGGAGCAGCACATGGCCAAGCGAGAGCGAAAGACCTACTCGGATGCGCAGCGCGAGGAAATCCTCGCGACGGCGATCAAGGACGGCCTCACCGCGGAAGACGTGCAGAAGAAGTACGGCGTGAAGCCCGTCACGTATTATTCGTGGCGCAAGAAGAAGGGCATCAAGGGCCCGCGTGGCCGCAAGCCCGCATCGGCGAAGGCCGGAGTCGTGCTGCGGAGCGGCGACCTCAGCTCGCAGGTGCGCGCCGGCGTCCAGGCGAAGGTGCGCGAACTGCTGCCGGGCATCGTGCGCGAGGAAGTGGAGCGCTATCTCGACTCCGTGTTCGGCGCCGGCGGCGGCGGTGGCGCGAAGCCACGTAAGAAGGTCGCGAAGAAGAAGAAGTGATCGCGGCACGATGACGCGGGAAGGGCGCGCCGGGTGCCCGCGCGCCCTTACGCTTTTCCGGCCGCTCCGCGGCCCGCGTCAGTCACGAGCCAGCAGCGCGGCCGCTTCGGCGTCGAGCAGCCACTCGCCGCGGGGATCGCGCGCCAGCCGCGCCGGCGTCGCCGCCACGGCGCCCCGTTCCTCGAGTCCCGCCCGCACCGCCTCGGCCTTCGACGATCCGCTCGCGAGCACGAGAAGCGCGCGCGCTTCCGACAGCGTGCGCGGGGTGAGCGTCAGCCGCTGCGCCGGAGGCTTCGGACTGTCCATCACCGCGGCGACGCGCGAGTCCATTTCGCCGAGCAACGGCGAACTCGGGAACAGCGACGCGACGTGGCCGTCCTCGCCCAGGCCGAGCACCACGAGGTCGAGCGGCTCCTCGAGCAGCACGGCGTAGTCGTGCGCCTCGGCGGCGAGGTCGGCCACTTCGCCCCGCATCCGTTCGCAGCGTGGCGCGAGCGGACCCAGCGGGGCGAGCAGCGCCTCGCTCACGAGCCGGTGGTTGCTGTCGGGATGCGACGGCGGCACCGCACGTTCGTCGGCGAAGAACACGACCACGCGCGGCCACTCGATCGTGTCCGCGAGCGGCGGGGCGGCGAGCCGCTCGAGCATGCCGCGCACGGAGCGTCCGCCGGGCAGCGCCACGCGGAACTCGCCGCGGTCCTCGATCGCCCGTTCGGCGCGCTCGGCGAACACGTCCGCCGCGGCGGCCGCGAGCGCCGGGGCGTCGGCGACGACGCGCACGCGCGGCTCGGAGCCTCTCACGGATTCCGCCACACGCGCCGGTCCACGTGCATGAGACGGTCGGCCGCCTCCGGCCCCCAGGAGCCCGCGTCGTAGTTCGGCAGGTCCTTCGGCGGGTTCGCGTCCCAGTAGTCGAGCATCGGCTGGATCCACTGCCACGACGTCTCCACCGCGTCGCGCCGCGAGAACAGCGTCGCGTCGCCGCGCATCGCGTCGAGCAGCAGGCGTTCGTACGCCTCGGGCGGCTCGCCGCCGAAGGCCTCGGTGTACTTCATGTCCATCACGACGGGCGTGACGGTGAAGTCGTGACCGGGCAGTTTCGACGAAAACGAGAGCGTGATGCCTTCCTCGGGCTGGATGCGCAGCGTGAGCACGTTGGGCTCCACGTGCTCGCACAGGTCGCCGCTGCCGAACAGCGACAGCGGGATCGGCTGCATGTGGAACGACACCTCGGTCACGCGCTTCGCCATCTTCTTCCCGGCGCGCAGGTAGAAGGGCACGCCCTGCCAGCGCCAGTTGTCCACGAACACGCGCATCGCGGCGAACGTCGGCGACACCGAATCGGGAGCGACGTCCGGCTCGGCCCGATAGCCGCGGTACTGGCCGAGCACGACGTCGTTCGGAACGGTGTCCGCCCACGGCGTGCGCAGCGCCTGGAGCACCTTCAGCTTCTCGCCTCGCACGTCGTCGGCGTCGCTGCTGTTCGGCGGCTCCATCGCGCAGAGCGTGAGCACCTCGAGCAGGTGGTTCTGGACGATGTCGCGCAGCACGCCGGTGGATTCGTAGAACTTGCCGCGCGTGCCGACACCCACGGTCTCGGCCGCGGTGATCTGGACGTGATCGACGTACTTGCGGTTCCAGAGCGGCTCGAACATCGAGTTCGCGAACCGGAACACCATGATGTTCTGCACCGTTTCCTTGCCGAGGTAGTGATCGATGCGGAACGTCTGCGATTCGTCGAGCACTTCGGCGACGAGACCGTTGAGCTGCTTCGCGGTCTCGAGGCTTCGCCCGAACGGCTTCTCGACGATCACGCGGGAGAACGTCTTCGCGGTCGGCGCGACGATGAGGCCCGCGTCGCGCAGGTGGCGCAGGATCGTCCCGAACTCGTCCGGCGGCACGGCGAGGTAGAAGAGCCGGTTGCCCGCGGTGCCCAGCTTCTCGTCGAGCGCGGCGAGCGTCTCGGCGAGCCGGGCGTACGTCGCGGGATCCGCGAAGTCGCCGGAGACGTAGTCGAGCCTCGGCTCGAGCCATTCCCACACGCCCGCGTCGAGCTTGTTGCGCGAGAACTCCTCGACGCCCGCGCGCATCTGCGCCGCGAACTCGCCGCGCGTCCACGGGCGGCGCGCACAGCCGACCGCCGCGAAGCGGTCGCGCACGTGCCCGCCGGCGGCGAGGTTGTAGAGCGCCGGCATGAGCTTGCGCCGCGTGAGGTCGCCCGTCGCACCGAACACGACGGTCACGCATGGCGGCGCCTCCGGCGGCTGCTTCGGGTTCGGCAGTCCGATCGGCACTTCGATGCGGGTCGGCACGGGCTACTTCTCCTTCACCGCGTGGCCGCCGAACTGGTTGCGGAGCGCCGCCAGCACGCGGTCGGTGAAGGTGTCCTCCTGCCGCGATCGGAAGCGCCGCATGAGCGACAGCGTGAGCACCTCCGCGGGGATGTTCTTGTCGATCGCCTCGAGCACGGTCCAGCGCCCTTCGCCCGAGTCCTCGACGAAGCCGCGGATCTTCTCGAGCTTCGGGTCCTGCCGGAACGCGAGTTCGGCCAGTTCGAGCAGCCACGAGCGCACGACGCTGCCCTGGTTCCACAGGTGCGAGAGCGCGGCGAGGTCGTAGTCGTACTCGCTCGCCTGCAGGATCTCGAAGCCCTCGGCGTACGCCTGCATCATGCCGTACTCGATGCCGTTGTGGATCATCTTGGAGAAGTGTCCCGAGCCCACGGGACCGGTGTGCAGCCAGCCGTCCGGAGGCCCGAGCGTGTCGAGCGCGGGCTCGAGCCGCGCGATGTCGGCCGCGGCGCCGCCGGCCATCATGCAGTAGCCGTTCTGCAGGCCCCACACGCCACCCGACGTGCCGACGTCGGCGTAGCCGATGCCGTGCGTGGCGAGCGCGGCGGCGCGGCGCTTGTCGTCGTGGAAGTTCGTGTTGCCGCCGTCCACGATGAGGTCGCCCTTCGCGAGCAGCGGCACGAGCTGGTCGATCATGTCGTCCGTCGTCTTGCCGGCCGGCAGCATGATCCACAGCACACGCGGCGCGGCGAGCGCGCCCACGAGTTCGGCGATCGAGCCGGCGCCGACGGCGCCCTGCGCGACGGCCTCCTGCACCTTGTCGGCGCTCCGGTTCCAGGCCACCACCCGGTGCCCGCCGCGCAGGAGGCGCAGCGTCATGTTGAATCCCATGCGGCCGAGGCCGAGAAATCCGAGTTCCATCGCCACTCCCTTCGCAAGGACGCGCGTGCGCGTCCGACGGTCCGTCGTCGTTCCGGGGCGAAAGCCCCCTCGATCACCGGCGCATGAAACGCCCGCTCCCCGCGCGGCGCAACCCCGAAGGAGGCGCCGCTCGAAGTTCGCCCCGGCGTCATCGGCCCGAGTCGCGCCCTGCTGCACCGGCATTCGGCCGCCCGCAAGGCCCGCGCGGCGGTCGCGGCCGTGCGGGCGGTGCTCCGGGCGCGGCTCGTGATAGCGTGCGCGCCGTGAATACCCCGTCCTCGCGCGGCTTGCCGCGCCCGCTGCTCGCCGTCCTCGCCGCCTCGTTCGCCTTCTCGCTCCTTCTCGCGCTGGCTTTCCCGCTGATCGACCCCGACGAGGGCCGCAATGCCGAGGTCGCCCGCGAGATGGCCGCGAACGGCGACGTCGTGATCCCCCACCTCGCGGGGCTGCCGTATCTCGACAAGCCACCGGCGCTCTTCGCCGCGGCGGCCGCGTGCATCCGCGTGCTCGGCCCGACGCCGCTCGCGGCTCGCCTGCCCGCCATGCTCGCCTCGCTCGCCGCGCTGCTGCTGCTCGCGCGCGCCGCGCGCCGGCTCGAAGGCGACACGCACGCCGTGACCGCGGTCGCGCTCACGGCGAGCGCGCCGCTCTTCGCGGTGCTTTCCGCGTACGTCATCTTCGACATGCCGCTCGCCGCCTGCGTCACCGCGGTGTGGACGCTGCTCGCGATCGAGTGGGAGCACGGGCCGTCGTCACCGCGCCGCACGGCGATGTTCGCCGCGGTGACGCTCGGCGTGCTGCTCAAGGGTCCGGTCATGCTCGCGTGGGTGCTCGGCGGCAGCGTGGTCTCGGCGCTGCTCGCGCGCGATCGCGCGCCGCTGCGCTGGCTCGCGTGGTGGCCCGGCTGGATGCTCGTGTTCGGCGTCGCGGGTGGCTGGTTCGCGCTCGCACTGCGGCGCCATCCCGAATACGCGCGCTACGCGTTCCTCGAGGAGTCGCTCGAACGCATGACGTCGGGCTCGTTCAAGCGCGAGCAGCCGGCGTGGTTCGTGCCGGCCGTGCTCGCCGGCGGCGCGCTGCCGTGGTCGCTCGCCACGCCGTGGTGGCGCGCGCGTGGCGCCGCGACGAGCAAGGGCTCGCGCGCGGCGCTCGGGTTCCTCGTCTTCGCGGCCGTGTTCTTCACGGTCTCGCGCAGCAAGCTCGTCACCTACCTGCTGCCCGCGATTCCCGCGATGGCGTGGCTCGCGGCGGCCGCCTGGCGCGCCTCCGGCCGCCGGGTGCGCCCCCTCGCGGCGGCGCTCGCGCTGGGTGCGATCCCCCTCGCGCTGGTGGTGGGAAGGCCGCTCGTGTTGCGTTATGCCGAGTCGCAGTCCGGCGCGGCCCTCGCCCGCGCCATCCGGGCCTCCGGGGGCGGGACAGTGCTTTACGAGCGCTGCTATAGTCCCGGCACCGATTTCCTGCTGGGCCGCTCGGGAATCGTGCTCGCCGGCCAGGGGCACGAGATCACGAGCACGTACGTCGTGCGCTACCGCGAGTCGCTGCGCGAGCGCGGGTTGTGGACGCTGCGCGCGGAGGACGACTCCACCGCCGTCCTCGACGCCGACGTCCGGGTCCAGTCGCATCACCGCCCGGGCCCCGAGCCCGGCGCGGGCTGGACTCGCATCCACGAGGGACCGCGCTTCACGGCCTGGCGCCGCGAGCGCGCGCCCGAACGCTGACGGGAGCATCCGACTTCTCATGTGTGGCATCGCCGGCCTGATCGCGCCGGACCTTTCGGCTCCCGAACGCCTCGAGTTCGTCCGCGCCATGGTGCAGCGGATGCGCCATCGCGGCCCGTCCGGCGAAGCGCTGTGGGGCGGCGAGGGCGTCGCGCTCGGCATCGCGCGCCTCGCGATCGTCGCGCCGAACCAGCCCGCGCGCACGCTCGAGAGCGAGACGGGCGGCGTCGTCGGTGTCGCGAACGGCGAGATCTACAACCACGACCCGCTGCTCGCGGACCTGCGTGCGCGCGGTCACGACGTCCCGTCCGGCCCGGACACCGCGCTGCTGCCGCATCTCTTCGAGGAGCGCGGCGACCTGTTTCCCGAAGTGCTCGACGGCATGTTCGCGGTGGCGCTGTGGGACCGCGCGACGCGCACGCTGACGCTCGCGCGCGACCGCGCCGGCGAGAAGCCGCTGTTCTACACGACCGCCGGCGGCCGCTTCGCGTTCGCGTCCGAACCCGGCGCGCTCGCGATGCTGCCCTGGGTGTCGCGCCGGCCCTCGGCCGAGGCGATCTCGCGCTACCTCGTGCACGGCTACTTCGCGGGCGCGGACTCGGCGTTCGCGGAACTGAAGCAGCTGCCGCCCGCGCACACGCTCACGTGGCGCGACGGCGCCCTGCGCACGCGCCGCTGGTGGCGGCCTTGGGACGCGCTGCTCGCGACCGGCGCACGGCATCCCGTCGCGGACACGCCCGCGCTCGTCGAGAGCGCGCTCGCGCAGGCCGTGGCCTCACGCGTGCCCGGCGAGGTACCCTTCGGCGTCTTCCTCTCGGGTGGCGTGGACTCGGGACTCGTCGCGACGCTCGCGGCGCGGCATCTCCGGCACGCCTTCCCCACGTTCAGCATGCGCATCGCGCACCGCGGCTACGACGAGTCGGCCTACGCACGCCGCGTCGCCGAGTCCATCGGCGCGAAACATCACGAACTCGTGATGACCGACCGCGAGGGCGAAGAGGCGCTGCAGACCTGGGCCGCCGGCATGGACCAGCCGCTCGGCGATCCGAGCGTGCTGCCCACGTGGGCGCTCGCGCGCTTCGCCTCGGCACATGTTCCGGTCGTGCTGACCGGCGAGGGCGGCGACGAACTCTTCGGCGGCTATCCCACCTACCTCGGGCACCGGCACTCGGCGTTCGCCGATCACGTGCCGGGGCCGATCGCCGCGGCGGTGGTCGCGCTCGCGCGGCGTTTCCGCCCGAAGCACCACCACGTCACGATCGCCCACCTGCTCGAACGCTTCCTCGGCGTGCGCGGGCTGTCCCCCTTCGAGCGCCACCTCGCGTGGTTCGGCACCGCGCGCGCGTCCGAAGCGCTGGCGCTGCTGTCACCCGAGCTGCGCGCCGCCGCCGGCCCCGCCGCGCCGCTCGGTCACGTGCGCCACCTCGAGAGCGTGCTCGGCGACATGCAGATCCTCAAGCCGGGCGGCCGCGCGGGCATCACCGCGTACCAGCTGCTCGACTTCGAGACTTATCTCTCCGGCGACCTGCTCACGAAGGTGGACCGCTGCACGATGGCGCACGGTGTCGAGTCGCGCGCGCCGTTCCTGCGCGGCTCGCTGATCGAGTTCGCGCTCGCCCTGCCGGACGACGCGAAGCTGCGCGGCACGACCGGCAAGTGGGCGCTCAAGCAGGCCGCGAAGTCGCTGCTTCCCGCCGACCTCCTCGCGCGCCGCAAGCAGGGCTTCTCGCCGCCGTTCTCGGCCTGGGCGCGCGGCCCGCTGCGCGGCATCGTGCTCGACGAGCTGTCCCCGGCGCGGATCGAACACGCGGGCGTGCTCGACGCGCGCGCGGTGCAGCACGTCGTGCGCGAACATCTCGACGGACGCGAAGATCGCGGCCGCACGCTCTGGGCGCTGCTCTCGCTGCAGTGCTGGGCGGAACGCTGGGTCGCCTCGGCGCCCGCGCCGGAACCCGTGCTCGAGGAGTTCTCGCGCAGCTGAAACGCCATGCCGCTCAGGCGTGCGCGCGTCCCGCGTCGTTCCGGTGCGTGCGCGAGGGCTCGATACCGCGCGCGCACAGCGCCCCGACGGCGATCAGGCTCGAGAGCGCCATGAGCGCCACGCGCAGCCCCGAGTGATCGGCGAGCGCGCCGATCGGACCCACGAGCAGCGCGCCCACGCCCCACGCCGCGCCCATCAGCAGGCTCGAGATCGTCGAAGCGTGCCGGGGCGAAAGCTCCTGGCCGAGCACCACGTTCACCGGCAGCGAGGCCTGCAGGAACGCGTAGCCCGTCACGAGGCTGACGAGGGCGGGCGTGAGCGGCAGCAGGAAGAACGCCGCGAAGAACGGCGCCGCGAGCAGGAACGACACGCGCACGACGCGGTGGCCGCCGATGCGATCGGCGATCGCGCCGCCCGCGAAGCCGCCGAGCGCGCCGCAGGTGAGGTAGACGGTCGTGAGCACGCCGCCCGCCTCGACCGACCAGCCCTGTTCGTGCACGTAGAGCGGCAGGAACGTGGCGAAGCCGGACGACACCGCCGAGCGCGTGACCACCGTCAGGTAGAGCATGCCGAGCGGGCGCGCGACGGGCGCGAGTTCGGAGAGCTTCGCGCGCGTGCGTGCGGCGTGCGGCACGGCGGGCACGCGGCGCATCCACACGTAGAGCGCGATCGAGAGCAGGACGCCGGGCACGGCGGCGATCCACGTGCGTTCGAGACCGAACACGCGCGCGGTCTGCGTGGCGAACATGGGACCGAGCGCCCAGCCGAGCGTCCCTCCCGTCACCCAGAACGACATCGCCATGCCGCGCGAGGGCGCGCTCGTCCCGGCGAGCGACGCGGTCTGCGGGTGGAACGCCGACACCCCGATGCCGCCCGCGACGAGCAGCGCGACCAGCGCCGCGTAGCTCGGCGCCGCGCCGATGCTCGACAGGAACACCGCCGCGACGAGCGGACCGAGCGCGACGAACCAGGGCCGCGACAGCCGGTCGGACAGCAGCCCGAAGAGCGGCTGCGAGAACGACGACGACATCGAGCCGAGCGCGACGAGGCCGCCGACCATCGTGTAGTTGAGCCCGAGACGATGGACGAGCAGCGGCAGCAGCGGGATGTAGAAGCTCGAGTAGGAGTCGATCGTGAAGTGCGCGAGCGACAGCACCGCGAGCCGCGGAGTGATGTGGGAGCGCATGAGTGCGGGCACTCTACACGCTCGGCGCCGGCGGAACCCGGCCATGCCGGGAAAAACACGACGAGCGCCCGGTCGAACGGGCGCTCGCGTGTTCCACGGCCGCGTGTGGACGCGGACGTGGCCGTCCGCACTTCCGGTCAGGCCGCTTCGCGCATGACCATGCGCTCGAAGCGCTCGATGAACACCTCGGTGCGTGCGACTTCCGCGCGCCCGGCCGACAGCAGTTCGTGCCCGTCGCCGAGACGGCCTTCGCGCGCGCGCTGCTCGATCTCGCCGAACAACAGCGTGCACCCTGTCGCACCGATCGTCGCGCACATGCCGCACAGGCCGTGCGCCTCGAACTCGATGCGGGCCGCGTCCCCGGAGTCCAGCGCCTCCTGCAGGCGCGTGAGGCGCGGATACACGTCGCCGAGGTAGGTCTGCAGCAGCGACGTGCGCAGCGCCGGCAGTCCCATGCTCGCCACGTTGAGCTGCTCGAGGTCGATCGCGGGCCCCTCCGGAAGCGCCGGCACCGGGAGGTCCGCGGCGATGACCTCGTGTTCCGGCAGCTCGACGAGCGCCAGCGGGGCCGCACTCTCCCCGGAGGCGGGCGCGGCCGGCGCCGGCGGGACGGACGCTTCGATCGCCGGGGACGCCGACACGGGCTCCACGCGCGATTCCGCGCGCAGCGTCCAGCGCTCCACGGCGGTGGTCAGTTCGGCGAGGTCCACGGGCTTGCCGAACACGTCGTCCATGCCCGCGGCGAGGCAACGGTCACGGTGTGCCGCGTGAGAGGCGTGCCCGGTGAGTCCGAGGATCGGCGTGCGCCAGACACCACGCTCGCGGGCGCGGATGGCCGAAGTCGCCGCGCAGCCGTCGAGCCCGGGCATCTGCATGTCCATCAGGATGAGGTCCCAGCGCTCGGACGTCGTCCGTTCGATGGCTTCGCGTCCGCTGCCCGCCACCTCGACGTGGTAGCCGACCCGGTTGAGCGCGCTCTTCGTGACGAGCTGGTTCACGAGATCGTCCTCGACGAGCAGGATGCGCAGCCGTCCGCGGCGGCTCTCGGCGAGCGAGTGCCGCGTGACGAGCGGACGTTCCAGCGGGGCGAGCTGGTCGTGGCCGCGCCCCGTGACTTCGGCGAGCGCGTCGTAGAACTGCGCCACTTCCATGGGCTCGAGCAGGTACGCCGAGTAGCCGAGATCGCGTGCACGCTGGGCGTCGCCCGGCCGGCCCTGCTCGGTCGTCAGCATGAGCAGCGTCGCGTCGAGTTCGCGGTCCGCGCGGATCGCGCGGCCGAGGTCCTCACCGTCGAGACCCGGCAGGTGCATGCTCACGACCGCGACGTGGTACGGGCGGCCGGAGGACGCGGCGCCGCGCACGGCGTCGAGCGCCTCCATGCCCGTTTCGGCCTCCGCGGTCTCGCAGCCCCAGGCCTGCGCCACGTCCGCCATGAGGCGGCGCACGGCGGCGGACGGGTGCGCGAGCAGCAGCCGCACACCGGTCAGGTCGACGTTCTGCGGCGCGGGTGCGGGCGCGGCGGCCTGCTTCTCGAACGACAGCCGGAACCAGAACGTGCTGCCCTGCCCCGCCTCGCTTTCGACACCCATCTCGCCGCCCATCCGCTCGACCAGACGGCGCGAGATCGCGAGCCCGAGGCCGGTGCCGCCGAAGCGGCGCGCGATCGTGGGGTCCGCCTGCGCGAAGGGCTCGAACAGTCCGCGCTGCTGCTCGGACGTCATGCCGATGCCGGTGTCGGACACGCGGAAGAGCAGCGCCACGCGCTCGTCGTCCTCGTGCATGCGCTCCACGGTCAGCGACACGGCCCCGTTCGCGGTGAACTTGACGGCGTTCCCGCACAGGTTGAGCAGCACCTGGCGCAGGCGCCCGGGATCGCCCTGCAGGCGCGAGGGCACGAGCGCTTCGACCCGGGACTCGAACTGCAGGGACTTCTCGGCCGCGAGCGGCCCGAGCAGCGCGGCGACCTGGTCCACCGCACGGCGCAAGTCGAAGTCGATCCGGTCGATCGCCATGCGTCCGGCGTCGAGGCGGGAGTAGTCCGTGGTGTCGTTGACGAGCGTGAGGAGCGACTGCCCCGACTGCTGCAGCAGTTCGACCATGTGGCGCTGCTCCACCCCGAGCGGGCCCTGCGCGAGCATGCTCGCCGTGCCCATCATGCCGTTCAGCGGCGTGCGGAGTTCGTGGGACATCGTGGCGAGGAACTCGCTCTTGAGCCGGGCCTGCGTGCGGGCTTCGTCGCGCTCGCGCAGCAGCGCGTCGCGCTCCGGCGCGGTCTGCGCGAGGCGTTCGCGCAGCGCCGCGAGTTCGGCGTCGGCTTCCGCGAGACGCTCGCGCAGCGTGACGAGTTCGGCGTGTGCGACCGTCTGGCGGGGCGTCGGGACTTCCCACGAGTCGCACTCACGCGCGACGCCGACCAGGTAGCGCTCGGAGTCCGAGCCCTCGATCAGCCGCACCCGGACCGACATGCGCACGCTCGAGCCGTCCTTGCGCAGCACCGGCACGACGCGTTCGCTGAACGGGCTGCCACGGAGGATCTGGCGCGAGTAGTGGCGGAGGACGCCCCGCCGCTCGGCCGGATCCACGAGGTGCGCGAACACCGAACCGACGAGGTCGCTGCCGCGGTAGCCGGCGAGCAATTCGAAGGCGGCCGAAACCCAGACGAAGCGGCCGTACGTGTCGCAGCAGAAGAGCAGGTCCGGCGACGCCTCGAGCACTTCACGGAGCCCGATGGCCGGGGCGAAGGCAGGCGCGGCGGCGCCCGTCCGCGGCGGGAAAACGCGGTCGTTCATGAATGGCCTCGCGAGGGTTCGAGGGCGCGACCCACGGGGCCTCGTGCACCGTGCAAGCCGCGCAATTCGCGGGAAGCATCGGCTTTGCGCGGGGACGGCTTGAGCGGGAATCCCGACCCCGCCCGTTCCCGGCGCGAAAAAAGGCCCCGGTCCGCGAACGGACCGGGGCCCAGAGACTGTCGGTGGTGGTGGCGTTGGGTTCCCCGCGAGGGGTTCCGGCGCCACACAGCGTCCGGGAGTCCCTACGAGGACGTCACCTCCACCGAACTACAGCGACAACTGTCCAATGGACCACCTCCTTTTCGGGGCATCCCAGCTTGGAGGGACCCAACCCTCCCGTCGTCGAAGGCTGCCCGGCCTGCGGCGACGCGCGCGGTGATCCACGCGGGTGGAACTGCTGCGTGAAGTTTCGGCCCATACTCCGGCCGGGTCAACGGATTTTTTGTGCTCGGAAGATTGGTGAGGGAACAGGGCGGTCAGCTTCTCTGGTGGCCGCCCGCTTCATTTCCTCAGGCGGCGTACTTGAGCGCGTGCTCGCGACCGTTCGGGATCTCTCGCGACTTCACCCTCCCCCAGTAGTACTCGCTCCATCTCTCCGGCAGATGCACCTTGCTTGGGAAGAGCCTCGTCGTCAGCACTTCCATTGGGCTCAACCGGTGATCCGTGAGTCCCAGCCGCATCGCCGGTGTGTCGTGATGCCTTCGTTCCGACGCCCACTTCATGTAGTTGCGCCACACCATGAAGACGGCCATGCGCCATATCGCCATCTGCCTTCGTTTCGGGAACGCGATCGTCTCGCGCTTGTGGTTTGCCCCCGAGTGGCGAGTGAGCATGTCGTTGAGGTTCACACTGAAGATCGGGTTCGCCGGCGTACGCGCCGCGCGCGAGCTGATCGTCCGGTGCGTGACGTCGAGGTGCACAGCGCGCGCGATGGCTCGCGGATAGTCACGATGTTCGTCGGTGTGAAGCACCAGCGACTGCGGCTTCGGCGCCACGATGCAAAGCAACTCAGCGCATTCTTTCTCGGTCCCGCGCGGATCCGGCTTGCCGAGGCGGGCCTCATTCTCCTTGCGATACGCCTGCTGTGCCTTCGTCATGGTTCCCGAACGCCTCAGTTCCGTGACGGTGAACCCGTGGAGGAAGTAGCTCTTGCGTCCCACGAGCACGTTGTAGCTGGTCGGATGGAACTGGCTGTACTCGAACGAGAAGAACCCATCCATGGCTAACGACTCGGTGATACCGTCCTTGGGCCGCAACCTTTCATGGAACAGTTGGCAGTGCCGTCCGAGCCGGTTGGCGTGGAGCAGCACGGTCTGCGGCGAACACTCCTGGGCGCGCGCGATCTGGCGGAGGCAGGAGCACGAGAGCAGCCCGTGAAAGGTCGGCAGCAGGAGTTCCGGCCGCTTGAGCCAGTAGGTGAGCAGGAACGTCTGGTCGCTGAACCGTCGCCTGCAGTGACAACAGCGGTAACGCTGGACACGGTTCGGCGCCGTCTTGCGCAAGTGATAGCCGTCGCGCTGGTAGCGCCAACCTTCTGGCACACTGTGGAATGGACATCCGGGGTTGGGACAGAACGGGGGCGCCTGGGGGGCAGGCGACTTGGTCATGCAGGGCTACCCCTGCACAAGGCGTTCCTTCACCAATCTTCCGAGCACGACTCAGTGTTTGCCCCGTCGTGACGTGGACCCGTGATAGTTTGCTCGCCCTCGTTCCGGCCCGGCATCCGCCCGGCCATCGTCCCACCCCATATGGAAGGAACCATGGAGAAGAGACCCAAGGCCGCGCCGCGCGCGAAGGCCGCCGCGAGCCCCGCGAAGAAGACCACGACCCCGAAGACCGCGGCGTCCCCGCGCAAGCGCACCGCCGCCGTCAAGACGGCCGCAGCGCCCGCCGCCACGAAGCCCGTGAGCGCACCCTCGTCGCCGGCGTTCGCACCGAGCCACGGACAGATCGCCGCGTTCGCGTACTCGTTGTTCGAGCAGTCGGGCCACCAGCACGGCCGCGCGCTCGAACACTGGCTCGAGGCCGAATCGCGCCTGAAGCAGGGTCTGAAGCTCTAGGAGTTCCCGGTACCCGCGAGCCCGTCGCGCCCACGCGCGGCGGGCTTCGCCGTCTTCAGGGCGTGCCCGGGCGCACGACGCGCGTCACGATACCGAGCACGAGCCGGGCGGTGACGCGCTCGCCTTCGGCGAGGTCGTGCGGGCACTCGGTGCCACTCACGCGACTGGTCACGGGCGCGGCTCCGGGTTCGTCGAAGCGCAGCGTGACGTCCACGAAACGGTCGCCGTGCAGGTCCACGATGCGCGCGGCGAGCACGATGGCTTCGCGTGTCTGCGGCAGGAGCAGGTTCATGGGGCCTCGCGGCGTTCCTGCCGGCGGGATTGCCGGCAGGCGCCCGGAGCAGTACCCCGGGAAGCTCGACGGCGCAAAGTCCGCGCCGCGTGCAACCCGCGCGAACGAGGTGCATCGAACGCTCGCCCGCTTCCTCCCGCCTTCCGCCCGTCCGACTCCGGAGTGCCGCCTTGCGACGACTGCCGCTGCTGCTGCTCGTACTCGCCCTGTCGTGCCTCGCCACGCCGCGCGCCTTCGCCGCAGGCATCGTGCGCGGCCAGGTGCTCGCCGCCGAGACCAACCAGCCGCTCGCCGCGGTGCGCGTGCAGCTGCAGGGCGCGCGGCTCGGCGCGCTCACCGACGAGCGCGGGCGATTCACGGTCACGGGCGTGCCCGCGGGCGTGTACAACGTCGAGTTCTCCCTGCTCGGGCGGCGCCGAGAAGTGCGCTTCGAGATCGCCGTCACGCCGGGGCGGCCGGTGTCGCTCGAGGTGGCGCTGGAAGAAGAGGTCGTCGCGGGCGACTCGGTCACGGTCGTGGCCTCGCCGTTCCGCCGCCCGGCGGAGTCGCCGGTGTCCGTGCAGAACATCGGCGCGGCCGAGATCGAACGCTTTCCCGGCGGCAACCGCGACATCTCGCGCGTGATCCAGAGCCTGCCGGGCGTCGCGAGCGCGGCCACGTACCGCAACGACGTGCTCGTGCGCGGCGGCGCGCCCAACGAGAACCGCTTCTTCGTGGACGGCGTCGAGGTGCCGGTGATCAACCACTTCGCGACCCAGGGTTCCTCCGGCGGGCCGGTCGGCATGATCGACGTGAACTTCGTGCAGGACGTGGACCTGTTCACGAGCGCCTTCCCCGCCTCGCGCGGCAACGCGCTGAGCTCGGTGATGGAGTTCCACATGAAGGACGGCAACGACGACCGGCTCGCGCGCAGCCTCACGGTCGGCGCGTCGGACTTCGGCGTCACGCTCGACGGCCCCGTGGGCGCGGCGAACCGCGTGATCTTCTCGGCCCGGCGGTCCTACCTGCAGTACCTCGCGAGCGTGATCGGGCTGCCGTTCCTGCCGACCTACACCGACGCGCAGCTGCGCTGGCACTGGCACCCGAACGATCGCGACCAGTTCGCGGTGCTCGCGATCGGCGCGATCGATCAGTTCGAACTGAACACGGACGCGACCGACACCGAGTTCCAGCGCTGGGTGCTCGACAACCTGCCCGAGACGCCGCAGTGGAACTACACGACGGGCGCCACATGGAAGCACCTCGGCACCTCGAGCGTGCGCACGCTCGTCGTGAGCCGGAGCATGCTCGACAACCGTGCGAAGAAGTACTTCCGCAACGACGAGAGCTCGGCATCGAACCTGCTGCTCGACTACCGCTCGCGCGAGGCGCAGACGCGCGCACGCGCGGAGTGGACGAAGCGCGCGGGCGCCTGGCGCTGGATCTGGGGCGCCGGTGCGGACCGGCACGTCTACACGAACTCGACGTTCCAGCGCACGGTCACGCCCGCGGCCGTGCTCACGGTGGACTTCGACTCGCGGCTCGTGCTCGCCACGGGCTCGGCCTTCGCGCAGGCCACGCGCGCGTTCGCGCGTGAGCGCTTCACCGCGTCGCTCGGGCTGCGCGCCGACGCGGCGGATTTCTCGCGGCGCACCTCGAACCCGCTCGACCAGCTCTCGCCGCGCCTCTCGGGCACCTGGCAGGCCGCCCCGGCCGTGCGCGTGAGCGCGAGCGCCGCGCGCTACCGCCAGCTCCCGCCCTACACCGTGCTCGGCTATCGCGACGGCGGCGGCACGCTCGTGAACCGAGCCTCGGGCGTCACGTGGATCCGCGCCGATCACCTCGTCGCGGGCGCTGAGTGGACCTCGGCGCGCAACTCGCGGCTGACCGCCGAGGCGTTCTTCAAGCGCTACGCGGACTACCCGTACCTCACACGCGATTCGATCAGCCTCGCCAACCTCGGCGCGGACTACGGCGTCATCGGCAACGCACCCGCCGACGCCCGCTCGCGCGGCCGTGCGTACGGCTTCGAGGTGCTCGCCCAGCAGCGGCTCCACCGGGGCTGGTACGGCATCGCGGCGTACACGTTCGTGCGCAGCGAGTTCACGAACGGCGGCGAGGACTACGTGAACGCGGCGTGGGACAACCGCCACGTCGTCTCGGTCACCGGTGGCCGGCGCTTCGCTCGCGGCTGGGAGATCGGCGGCCGCTGGCGGCTCCTGGGCGGCGCGCCCTACACGCCCGACGACGTCGCGCGCTCGTCCCTCCGCGAGGTGTGGGACGTGACCGGGCGCGCGGTACCCGACACGCGCCGCATCAACGCGGCGCGCGCGGGCGTGCAGCACCAGCTCGACGTGCGCGTGGACAAGCAGTGGCCGTTCCGCAACGGCAGCCTGCAGCTCTATCTCGACGTGCAGAACGCATACGCCTTCGCGGGCGAGCTCGCGCCGACGCTGGCCGTGCGGCGCGGCGCCGACGGCGAACCGCTCGTGGACCCGGACGACTCCTCGCGCTACCTCGTGAAGACGCTCGAACCCGAGAGCGGCACGCCCCTGCCGACGATCGGGTTGCGCTGGAACTTCTGAGCGCGAGTCTCGACGGGCCCGGGGACGAGAAACCCGTTGCTCCTCGCGGTAGGTCGGTCCAGCATGGCGGCATCATGCGAAAGCCCCTCTCGCGCCGCATCCTGCCCGGCCTGCTCGCGCTGGGCACATGCGCTTCGCTCGCGTACGCGCACGACGATGCTCCCGCGTTCCGCGAAGCCGCGGCGAGACGCGCGCACTGGGACGGCCTCACGCGCACGCTCGCCGACGTCGAGTCGCTGCGCGACCGCGGGGACCGCGACGGCGCGCTCCGCCGGCTCGCCGAGGCGCGCGCGCTGGCCCCCGAGGATGCGCGCGGCCTCGCGCTCGAGGCGGCGTTCGCGCTCGAGGCGGGCCGGAACGCGGCCGCCGATTCGTTCGCGACGCTCGCGGTGGCGCACGGCGGGAACTCGAGCGCGCTGTGGCGCACGCGCGCGCTCGCGCGCGCGAACCGGGGCGACGCCACCGGAGCGCTGCCGGACTTCGACCGCGCGATCGAGGGCGCTCGCGGTCACGACGAGGAACTCGTGCTCGAGCGCGCGCAGGCGGCGCACCGCCTGCTCGGCGCGGCCGCGGGCCTGGCGTCGCTCGAGCGCGACACGCGTGATGCGCATTGGACCCCGGCGCGAAGGGCGCTCGCCGGCTCGTACCGCCGTGCACTCGGACAGGACGGTCTCGTGCGCGGCGACGGTGGACCGACGATCGGCGCGCCCGATGCGGCGCCGCTGCGCGCGGCCGCCGTGCCGTACGCGGTGCAAGCGGCCGCGGAGACGCTCGTCGCCCGCGGAGCGGCGTGGAAGTGGTTCGCCGGTCCGGCGCTGCCCACGGGCGCGTGGACGAGTCCCGCGTACGACGACGCCGCCTGGAGCAGCGGCCCCGCGCCGCTCGGCTACGGCGAGGCGCGCATCGCGACCGCGCTGCCCGACGGCGGCGTCGCCACGAACCGATGGATCACGACCTGCCTGCGCCTGCACTTCACGCGTGCCTCGAGCGCGGCGGTGTTCAGCGCGGTGCTCCAGGCCGACTACGACGACGGTTTCGTCGCGTGGCTGGACGGCGTCGAGATCGCGCGGCGCGGACTGCCGACCAGCAACGTCGTGTGGAGCACGCTCGCCTCGAACCACGAGTCGGGCGCGTGGGAGAACATCCCGCTCCCCTCCCCGGGCCTGCTCGCGAACGGCGGTCACGTGCTCGCGATCGAGTTGCACCAGACCTCGGCCTCGAGTTCCGACCTGCTCTGGGACGCCACCCTGCTGGCGGACACGGCCAACGTCGCGCGCACGCGTGGCCCCTACCTCCAGAACGCGACCCCTTCCGAGGTGAGCGTGCGCTGGCGCACCGCGGCGCCCCTCGTGGGGCGCGTGTCGGTCGGGCCCGCCGGCGGCCCGTACCTGTGGACCTACGACGAGGCGTCGGCGCGCACCGAGCACGAAGTGCGCGTCACCGGCCTCGCCGCGGGCGCGCGCTACGCCTATTCGGTGCACGGCGCCTCGGAGCCGCCCGAGAGCGTGAGCGAGGCGCGTACGTTCGGTACCCCGCCGCTCGCGGGCGCCGACGTGCCGGTGCGGCTGTGGGCCATCGGCGACTCGGGCTACGGCACGCTGCCCGGGCAGCAGGTGCGCGACGCGTGGCTGTCGTGGTCCGGATCGCATCGCGAGGACCTGTGGGTACTGCTCGGCGACAACGCCTACACGACGGGCACCGACGCCGAGTACCAGAGCGGGCTGTTCGACGAGTACCCGCTCACGCTGGCGCGCAGTCCGCTGTGGTCCACGCGCGGCAACCACGACCTGCTCTACGCGGGCGCCTCGAACGACTACTACGACCTGTTCACACTGCCCACGGAGGGCGAGTGCGGCGGCGTGCCCTCCGCCACCGAGGCCTGGTACTCGTTCGACTGGGGGCCGGTGCACTTCGTCTGCCTCGACTCCGAGGGCAGCGATCGCGCGAAGGGCTCGCCGATGCTGCAGTGGCTGCGCGTGGACCTCGCCGCGACCACGCAGCCGTGGGTGGTCGGCTTCTGGCACCACCCGCCGTACACGAAGGGTTCGCACGACTCCGACGATCCGCTCGACAGCGGCGGCCGCATGCGTGACATGCGCGAGAACGTCCTGCCGATCCTCGATTCGCTCGGTGTGGATCTCGTGCTCGGCGGCCACAGCCATTCGTACGAGCGCTCGGCCCTGCTGCGCGAGCACTACGGAACCTCGGGCACGCTCGCGCCCTCGATGCTGGCCGACGCCGGGGACGGCCGCGCGGACGGCGCGGGGCCGTACCGCAAGAGCGCCGGGCGGCCGCGGCCGCGCGAGGGCGTGGTGTACGCGGTCAACGGCAGCGCCGCGCAGGTCTCGGGCGGCACGCTCGATCATCCGGCGATGATCGCCTCGCTCAACGTGCTCGGCTCGATGGTCGTGGACGTCGTGGGCGCGCGGCTCGACGCGCGCTTCCTCGACGCCACGGGCGTCGTGCGCGACAGCTTCTCGATCGTGAAGTCCGCGCTCGTGTCGGTGCCGGGGCGCGAGGCCGCGGACGGGCCGCGCCTGGCGGGCGCGCGTCCGGCGCCCTTCACCTCCGGCACGGACGTCGTGTGGGAGCTGCCGCGAGCGGGAGCGGCTTCGCTGATGGTCTACGACGTCGCGGGCCGGCGCGTGCGCACGCTGGCGAGCGGGCGGCACGCCGCCGGCGAACACGTCACGCACTGGGACGGGCGCGACCGCGCGGGCCGGAGGGTCGCGGCGGGCGCATACCTGCTCGTCCTCGAGGCGGACGGCGTGAGGCGCGTGAAGCGCGTCGTGCGCCTGCCCTGACGCGGCCGGGTCAGCGGCGGGAAGACGCTCCGAGCGCCGAATCGCACGCGGCCCGCAGCGGCGCGTGCGGATCGTCCTTCGCGCGCTGCACGGCCCAGGCGTCGCCGCTCGCACGCATCCGCGCGAGCATCGCGGCCGAAGCCGTGAGGTGCGCGCGGGCGTCGCGCCACAGCGGTGTGCTCGCGGCGCCCGCGGCGCCCGCGGCGCCCGCGGCGCCCATTCGCGCCGCCCGCCGGGCCGCCACGGCGTCCGCCTCGGCGAGCGCGTCGTGCGCCTCGACGATCTCGGCGCTCATGCGCGTGTCGGTCGTGTCCGCGGCAAACCAGCGCTCGAAACGTCGCAGCTGCGGCGCGATCCGTGTGCGCGCCTCGGCGTCCCGGCCGGCGAGCGCGAGGTAGTAGCCCTCGTTGACGAGGCCGATCGCCTCGCTCAACTCGGCGTCGGCGTTCCCGGGATCGTCCGCGGCGGCCGCGTGCAGCCACTCGACGCCGCGGCGGGCGTACGCACAGGCCGAGTCCGGCTGCGCGAGCCGGTGCGCCGCCACGTCGGCGAGCAGGAAGAGGTTCGAGCCGTAGCGGCGCCGCAGGTCGAGATCGTCCGGCTGCGCCGCGAGCAGCGCGTCCTGGATCGCCATCGAACGGCGCGCGAGCGCACGGATGCTGTCCACGGGCGCGCGCAGGTCGCGCAGCACCTCGCCGAGCCCCGTGCTCGCGCGCGCGAGCGCGCCGAGCGCCTTCGCGTCGCCCGGCGAGCGCGCGGCGATGGCCGCGAAACCCGCGAGCCCGTCGCGCAGCACCGCGACGGCTTCCGAATCGCGACCGGCCGCGTGCAGCGCGAGCCCGAGATTGTGCCTCCGCCGCGGCAGGGCGGTCGCGAAGCGCACGGAATCCGGAGCGAGGCGCACGAGCGCCGCGTTGAGCTCGACCGCGCGCATCTGCATCGCCAGGCCTTCGTCGTTCCGCGCATGGTCGAGGTCGTAGAGCGCGATGCGGTTGCATGCGTCCATGAGATCGTAGAGCACGTTCACGTCGTCCGGACGCTCGTCCGCGAGCGCCTCGAGCAGTCCGCGCGCGCGCTGGAAACTCGCGAGCGCTTCCTCCCCACGGCCGACGTTCGCGCGCCAGGGACCGCCCTGCAGCGTGCCGAGCCGCATCCAGCCCTGTGCGAGATCCCGCCGCAGCGCGGGATCGCGCCCGGCGTCGCGCTGCAGGCGGTCGAGGTACGCGACCGCACGCGAGACGATCAGCTCCCGCGCGGGCGTCGCCCCGGGCAGGTCCTCGATGGCGTCGTGCACGTCGAACAGCAGCGAACGCGTCAGCTCGTGCACGTCGCTGAGCCGGCGCTCCGCGCGCGCACGCTCCGCTTCGGCGCGCCGCGCCTGCCAGGTCGCGACGAACGTACCGGCGAGCAGCGCGAGCACGGCCACCGTGGCGGCGGCGACCGCGACGCGGTTCCGTGCGACGAACTTCCCCGCGCGGTAGCGGAACGAGTCGGCACGGGCGGAGACCGGCATCCCGGAGAGATGGCGCCGGAGGTCCGCGGCCAGCTGCTCGACGCTGGCGTAGCGGCGCGCGGGGTCCGCCTGCATGGCCTTCAGCACGATGTTGTCGAGGTCGCCCGCGAGCCTGCGGCGCAGCGCCGCCGGCTCCCCGCGCGGGGGCGCCGGCAGCCGCTCGCGTTCCCGCGCCGCGCCACGCCGCGCCGTGACGCGCGTGCTCGGCTTCTCGGGCACGCGCTCGAGGACCACGCGCGCGAGGTCCGCGCGGCTGGTGGCCTCCGGATAGGGCCGCGCGCCCGTGAGCAGTTCGTAAAGCACGATGCCGAGCGAGTACACGTCGGAAGCCACGCCGACGGGCTCGTCGCGAAGCTGCTCGGGGCTCGCGTACTCCGGGGTCATCGGCGCGAACTGCGTGCGCGTGTCCTCGCTCGCGGACTCGTCGGCGAAGATCTTGCCGATCCCGAAGTCGAGCAGCCGCGCCGTCCCGTCGCGAGCGACGAGCAGGTTGCCGGGCTTGAGGTCGCGATGCAGCACGAGCTGCTGGTGCGCGTACTGCACGGCGGCGCACACCTGGAGGAACAGCTCGATCCGTTCCGGAAGCGTGAGCGAGCGCTCGGAACAGTGCTCGTAGAGCGGGCGGCCGTCGACGTACTCCATCACGAGCCACGGCAGCCCTTCGCCGGTCGCGCCACCGTCGAGCAGCCGGGCGATGCCGGGGTGCTCGAGTCGCGCGAGGATGCGCCGTTCGCGCACGAAGCGCCGCACCATCTCGTCGGTCGGCATCGCCGAGCGCACGAGCTTGAGCGCCCCGCGTTGCGTGAAGCCGGCGTCGTCGCGCTCGGCGAGGTGGACCGAGCCCATCCCGCCACGGCCGATCTCGCGCACGACGCGCCACGCGCCGAATCGCCGTCCCGCGGGTACGGCGAGCGTGGCCGCGGCCTGCTCGAGCGCGCGCGCTTCGGCGCCGCCGCCTTCGAGGAAATCGCCCGCGGCCTGCTCGTGACGCAGCAGTTCGCGCACTTCGGCGAGCAGCGCACCGTCGCCTCCGCACGCGCCGAGAAGGAACGTCTCGCGCTCGTCCGGCGGCAGCGCGAGGGCACGGTCGAAGAGTTCGGCCACGCGCCGGAAGCGCTCGCTCACGGCGCTTCGTCCGCGAGTTCGCGATGCAGCCACGCGCGTGCGAACGCCCAGTCGGTCTTCACCGTCGCGGGCGACACGCCGAGCGCCTCGGCGGTCTCCTCGATCGTCAGTCCGCCGAAGAAGCGCAGGTCCACGACGCGCGCCCGCCGCTCGTCGAG
Organism: Candidatus Eiseniibacteriota bacterium; assembly: GCA_016215625.1. GTDB lineage: Bacteria > Eisenbacteria > RBG-16-71-46 > RBG-16-71-46 > RBG-16-71-46 > CAIXRL01. The sequence continues at coordinate 22,579 of JACRIW010000032.1, forward strand.
CGCGGCGAGCTTGTGGAGCGCGTCGTCGAGCGCGCCCATGTCGAACTCGGCGGCCGCGGCCTCGGCATCCACCGCGGCGAGCGTGACGCGCAACGCGCCCGAGCCCCGCTTGGCGGCGTTCCGGCGGCGCGCGTGATCGGTGAGGATGCGCCGCATCGCCTGCGCGGCGAGCGCGAGGAAGTGCGAGCGGTCCTCGCGCGGCAATGCGCGCTGGCCCATCAGGCGCAGGAACGCCTCGTGCGCGAGCGCCGTCGGCTGGAACGTGTGGTCCGCGCGCTCGCGCCTCAGGTAGCCGGCCGCGAGGTCGCGAAGCTCGTCGTAGACCGCCTCGGCCATGACGTCGAGCGCGGCGCGATCGCCACTGCGCGAGCGTCGGAGAGTCGAGGCGAGGTCGGATCGGTCGGACATGGGAGCGCCGAGCCTACCAACTCGGCCTCGACCGGACGGAAGGAATTCCGCCGCGTCGCACCCCGCAAGCGAAACGGGACGCCGTGGAGGCGCCCCGTACGAAACTCCCCGCCGGACGAGGTCAGTCTTCGTCGCGGTCGATCCAGACGCGCACGCGCGCGTCGTCCGAGTCCACGTCCACGAGGCCGATTTCGCCGCGTTCGCGCAGGATGGCCGCGAGGTCGTCCGTGCGCAGGCGGCCGTCGCGGCGGAGCACCGCTTCGACGACCGGTGCGGGGATGCGGATGCGTGTGCCGGAGTGTTCGCCGTCGTCGAGCGGCTCGAGCACGAGTTGCCCGTCACGGCGCCACGCGCGCGTGCGCCCCTTCTCGGAGTGGATGATCACCGTGCGCCCTTCCGGCATGCGCGAGAGCATGGACCACGCGGCGCGCAGGCGTTCGATCTCGGGCCGGTCGTGCGTGTCCGAGACGAAGTCGAACGGGCTGCTCCCCTTCGAGACGTCCCACGGCATCGCGACGTCGACGCCCTTTCCGCGATGCCCGTCCGAGATCTTGAGATGGAGCAGGTAGGACGTCCCGGCCCGGGCCGGCAACACGGCGGCGAGCGAAAGCAGGGCGGCGAGCAGCGCGGTGCGGGCGTGCGATCGCGTGGTGGACATGGAACCCCTCCGGGCGGGAAGTGCGCGGCGTTTCGGACGGGGCTTTCTACGGGGCCGGCAGAACGTGGGTTTCACAGAGCCCACACAAACCTCGCCGCGCTCCGCAAACGAAGAAGCCCGCCCCTCACCGGATCGGGAGGACGCGGGCCCGTCGGAACGCGGCTCGAAACTTCCGAGCGGTTCGGGATGAGCGTACAGATGTGGAGGCGGCACCCGGATTCGAACCGGGGAATGAGCGCTTTGCAGGCGCTTCCCTTACCACTTGGGTATGCCGCCAATCGGTTGCCGTTCAACGGCGTCGGTCGCGTACTTCGTGCGATGCGTTCGCTCGTGACGACTCGTGCGAACGGTCCCGGAGGGACACGCCGTGGTTCGGGGAGCGCGGAGATTACAGGCGCTCGCCGGGGATGGCAAGGCACCGGCCCCGGACGGTCCGCGGCCGGGCTCGAGCGTATGCGCAACGCGCCGCCGCGGGCTGCATCCAAGCGCGCGTCCGCTCGACCCACTTCATCCCCTGAGGAGCTCCCATGCGCTGGTTCCCGTTCTCCGGCCCGCTCCGGCTCGCCGCCGTGCTCGCACTGCTGGCAGTCGCCGCCGTCGTCGTGCCGAACTTCGTCACCGCCAAACCCTCCACCGGAGACCGTCCCGTGACCGGCAAGACCCTCCACTCGTTCGAAGTGCGCGACATCGACGGCAAGAAGGTCTCGCTCGCCCAGTACCGGGGCAAGATCGTGCTCGTCGTGAACACCGCCTCCAAGTGCGGGCTCACCCCCCAGTACGAGGGCCTCGAGACGCTCTACGAGAAGTATCGCGGCCAGGGCTTCGAGGTCCTCGCGTTCCCCGCGAACGACTTCCTCGGACAGGAGCCCGGAACGGACGACGAGATCCAGGAGTTCTGTTCGACGCGTTACGCCGTGAAGTTCCCGCTCTTCTCGAAGATCAGCGTGAAGGGCAAGACCCAGGCGCCGCTCTACCAGTGGCTCACGAAGGACTCGGGCTTCCCCGGTGACATCGAGTGGAACTTCGCGAAGTTCCTCGTCGGCCCGGACGGCAAGGTCGTCGCGCGCTTCCACCCGAAGACCAAGCCGCTCGACGCCTCCGTCACGTCCGCGATCGACTCGGCGCTCGCCGCCAACACGTCGAACGCCGGCCACTGACACTCCCACCGGACACACGAACGGCCGGCCCCTTCGCGGGACCGGCCGTTCGTGCGTGAAGCGTGGTTACTTCTCGGTGCGGTTGGCGAGCGGCACGTAGTCCCGCTTCGTGGCGCCCGTGTAGATCTGCCGCGGACGGCTGATGCGGAAGTCCGGGTCCTGGCGCATCTCGAGCCACTGCGCGATCCAGCCCGGCATGCGGCCCATCGTGAACATCACGGTGAACATGTTCACCGGAATGCCGAGCGCCTTGTAGATGACGCCCGAGTAGAAGTCCACGTTCGGGTACAGCTTGCGCGAGACGAAGTAGTCGTCCTTGAGGGCGATCTCCTCGAGCTTCATCGCGATCTCGAGCAGCTTGCTCGAGACACCGACGCGCGCGAGCACGACGTCGCAGTGCTTCTTGAGGATGGCGGCGCGCGGGTCGTAGTTCTTGTACACGCGGTGGCCGAAGCCCATGAGGCGGGCCGTCTCGTTCTTGTCCTTGGCGCGGAACAGGAACTTCTCGGCGCTGCCCTCCTCGGCCTCGATGCGCTCGAGCATCTCGATCACTTCCTGGTTGGCGCCGCCGTGCAGCGGGCCCCAGAGCGCCGAGATGCCGGCCGAGACGCTGGCGTAGAGATTGGCGCGCGAGCTGCCCACCATGCGCACCGTGCTCGTCGAGCAGTTCTGCTCGTGATCGGCGTGCAGGATGAGCAGCATGTCGAGCGTGCGCGCGAGCACGGGATCGACTTCGTACTCCTCGCACGGCGTGCCGAACATCATGCGGAGGAAGTTCGAGGCGTAGTCGAGCTTGTTCTGCGGGTACATGAACGGCTGGCCGATCGAGTGCTTGTAGGCGTACGCCGCGATCGTCGGCATCTTGGCGATCAGGCGGACCATGGACTCGTCGCGGTTCCCGTCGGTCTCCGGCGCCTGGTAGAACGTCGTCAGCGCGGCGATGGACGCGGCGCACACCGGCATGGGGTGCGCGTCCTTCGGGAAGGCCTCGAAGAAGCGGCTGAAGTTCTCGTGCAGGAGCGTGTGACGCGTGACGCTGGTCGTGAAGTCCTCGAGCTCCTTCGGCGTCGGCAGTTCGCCGTGGATCAGCAGCCAGGCGACCTCGAGGAAGGTCGCGTTCTCGGCGAGCTGATCGATCGGGTACCCGCGATAGCGCAGAATGCCCTTGTCGCCGTCGATGAAGGTGATCGCGCTGCGGCACGAACCCGTGTTTCCGTAGCCCGGGTCGAGGGTGATCATTCCCGTCTGTGCGCGCAGCTTCTCGATGTTGACGCCCGTCTCGCCTTCGCTGCCGCGAATGACCGGAAGGGGCAGGGTCTTGCCGTCGAACGTGATCGTGGCTTCGTTCTGAGGCACGGTCGTGGTCGGCATGGAACCTCTCCTGTTTGTGCGTACCGCTAGGTGATCGCAGCGACACGCGTCTCGCTGCTCGCGCGCGTCACTCGCAGTCGTGCTCAAGCCGCGGACGGCGCCCTCGGAATCGGCACGCTCGTCCCCGGAACGGAGCGCAGTCTAACAGCATGTGCACCGATTGGAGATGGCGGAATCGCTGGTCCGAAAGGACCGCTCCGGTCGAACGCCGATGCGACCCCGCCACGTCCCGGACCGCGGCCCTCAGAACGCGCCGTGGGCGCCCTGGGAGTACTGGTCGGCGCCGGGATCCATCGAGCGGCCGCTGACGTCCGTGCCGCCGAAGGAGAACACCCAGTGCGACGGGTCCATGACGGCGTTGCCGTTGGCGTTCTGCGAGACCCGGAAGTACAGCGTCGCGGTCTGCTTCTCCGTGTCGTAGGACACCGCGATCGGGTACGGCAGGATGTACGCCTCCTGGTCCGGATGCAGGTCCGCGCCGTGGTTGTACACGCCGGCCTCCCCGCCCGCGGCCTTCGTGATCGTCCAGTTCCAGATGTCCTGAACCGAGTTCGGGTCCATGTCCTGGTTGAACTGGAACGAGACCGTGAAGGTGACGCTGGCCCCCGGCGTCGCGAGGGCGGAGTCCAGCGTCGACAACTCCGTCCCCGGGCCCAGCAGCGTGTTGAAGGTGCTGTGCGTGTAGTCCTCGAACAGGATCTTCGGCGTGTCGACGTAGCGAGAGGCGGTGTAGGCCAGCGAGATGCTCTCCTGCGTGTTCATGTCGAGGAGCGCGCGGATCTGCTCCTCGGCCTTGTCCTTCTCGCCGTTGTCGAAATGGGCGTAGGCCAGTTCCGCCCGCACCGCGGCGTAGGCGGGACGAAGCTCGAGCGCGCGTTCGAACTCGGTGATGGCGTCGTCGAGTTCGCCCTGCTTCGCGTAGACGAGCCCGCGGCTGTAGTGCGAGGCCGCGTCGCGCGGCGCGAGCTGCAGCACGCGCTCGAACTTCTGCTCGGCCTCCGCGATCCGGCCCTGCGAAAGATAGATATGCCCCAGCGAAGCGATCGGCCCGGGAGCGTTCGGGTTGTTGCGCACGATGACCTTCAGTTCCTCCTCGGCCTCGGCGTACCGGTTGTGCGTCATGTAGAAGGACGCGAGGTCCTGCCGAGCCACGTCGGAAGTCGAGTCGGCGGAAATACCGCGCCGATAGGCGGCGATGGCCTCTTCGTCCCTTCCGAGCCGCTCGTAGACGCGCCCCATGTTGCGGTACGTGTCGGTCAGCGTCGGGTCGTACGCGGCCGCGCGCTTGAACTCGACGAGGGCGGTCTCGTAGTCCTGCGCCTGCACGCGTTCGGCGCCACGGCCGAGCGCGCTGCGCGCGAGTGCGGAGTACTGCGTCGAACGCGTCGCGAGCGCGGCACCGACGCTGTCCACCGACTGGAACGAAAAGTCCATGACCTGCTCCTTCTCGAGGGCCTCGGACGCTTCTGCGGCCGTTGTGACTCCGCACGTGTGGACGGCGCTGGCCCGAGTGGCCGTCCCGGAGTTCCACTGCACCCGGAAGTCTCGCCCGCCGCGCGCCACGCTTGAGGGTCCGGCCCCCGGGCCGTGCGGATTGCACGATCCGCGGCATCGCCGGGCTTCCCCCACAGTCCGCGCTGAAGTGGCCTTGCCGGATGGCCGATGAGAAGCCATGCGCGGGACCGCGGTCGCGTTCCCGGGATGCTCGTCACGGAGGACCCATGGGCGAAGTCAACAAGGTGGTGGCGCGCTTCCTCGACGGATCGACCCTCAAGGGCACGACCGAGGACTTCTCCCCGCTGCGGCCGTCGTTCCACCTGCACAGCGTCGGCGAGTCGTCGTCGCGCGAAATCCACTGCGCGAAGCTCAAGGCGGTGTTCTTCGTGAAGGACCTCGCGGGCGATCCCACGCGCAAGGACCTTCCGGGCTTCCCGCCCACCTCGGCCGCGGGCCAGGGCAAGCGCATCGCGGTGCAGTTCCGCGACGGCGAGATCCTGTGCGGCACGACGCTGGCCTACTCGGCGGAGCGCACCGGGTTCTTCATCGCGCCGGCCGACGACAAGGGCAACAACATCCGGGTGTACGTGCTCAAGCACGCCGCCACCAAGATCGCAGTGGGGGCGCCCGCGGACGCGCTCGCACAGATGGCGCAGGCGCGCGCGGCCTGACCGCTCGCGTCCCCCGGACCTCTCACGCCCACCACGCTCACGCGCGGTGGGCGTCGTCGTCGAACACGCCTTCCCAGCGTGCGATGACCACGCTGGCGAGGCAGTTCCCCATCAGGTTGACGCTCGTGCGCGCCATGTCCATCAGCTCGTCCACGCCGAAGATCATGGCGACGCCGATGGCGCCCCACGGCGCGGGCAGGAACGTGTTCACGGTCGCGAGCAGGATGACGAGCGAAGCCCGCGGCACGGCGGCCACGCCCTTCGAGGTGACCATGAGCGTCACCATCATCGCGAGCTGCTGCGGCCAGCCGAACGTGAAGCCGGGAACGGTCGTGGCGACGGCCTGCGCGATGAACACCGAGGCCATCGCGAGGTAGAGCGTCGTGCCGTCGAGGTTGAAGCTGTAGCCGGCGGGAATCACGAAGCCCACGATGCGGCGCGGCACGCCGAAACGCTCCATCGCCTCCATCGCCTTGGGCAGCGCGCTCTCGCTGCTCGTCGTCACGAACGCGAGCGTGAACGGCTCGCGGATCGCCTTGAGGAACGGCAGCACCGGCAAGCGGACGATCGCCGCGACCGCGCCGAAGACGAACACGACGAACAGCACGAGCGCGAGGTAGAGCGAGCCGACGAGCATGCCGAGGTTGCGCAGCACGTCGAGTCCCTGGTGCCCGACCGTCGCCGCCATCGCCGCGCCGACGCCGAGCGGCGCCGTGTACATGACGTACTCGGTGAAGCGGAACATGATCTGCGCGAGCCCCTCGCAGAACGCCAGCACCGGGCGGCCCTTCTCGCCGACCGCCGAGAGCGCGAGCCCGAACAGCACGCTGAACGAGACGATCTGCAGCACGTCGCCGCGCGCGAGCGCGTCGAAGATGCTCGTCGGGAACAGGTGCACGAGCGTCTCGGTGAGGGTCTTCGGATGGTTCTCCGCGACCTTGCCGAGCACGCCGGGATCGCCCGCGAGGTGAATACCGACACCCGGCTGCGTGAGGTTCACGATCGCGAGCCCGAGGAAGAGCGCGAGCGTCGTGACGACCTCGAAGTAGACCAGCGACTTCCAGCCCATGCGCCCGACCGCCTTCGGCTCGCCTCCGCCCGCGATCCCGACGACGACGGTCGAGAACACGAGCGGCGCGATGATGGACTTGATCAGGTGCAGGAAGATGTCGCGAATCCAGCCGATCTGCGTCGCGTGCGCGGGGTCGGCCCAGCCGAAGACACCGCCCGCGACGAGCGCGATCAGGATCCACTGCGTGAGCGACGGCCCCTTCACGCGGGCCACGTCACTGGCCCTTCTTCTTCGCGGCGTCTTCCATCGCCTTGCGCAGCGCGAGCGCCATCGCGGTCGGCTCCGGCGGGCCTTCCGGTTTCGGCGGCATCGACCACTCCTCACGCGGTTCGCGCGGCGGACGCGAGCCGCGATCGCCGCGATCGCCACGATCGCCCCGGCCGCCGCGGCCGCCCCCGCCCGGACGCGGCCCCCGGTCGCCGCGCTCCGGACGCCCGGAACGCTCGGCGGGTGCGTGCACGCTCACTTCCGTCGGCGGCAGGCCGGCGGCGAGCAGTTCGCGCATCGAGAGCGAGATGCGCTTCTTGTCGGGCTCGACCGCGAGGATCGCCGCCTCGATCTCCTGTCCGACGGAGAGCACGTCCTTCGGGTGGTTGATGCGCTGCAGCGCGATCTGCGAGACGTGCACGAGCCCGTCGATGCCGGGCGCGAGCGTGACGAACGCGCCGAAATCGGCGAGCCGGGCGACCTTCCCCGTCACCTTCTGCCCCGGCGAGAACTGCACCACGCCCTCGATCCACGGATCGGGCGCCGCGGCCTTGAGCGAGAGCGCGACGCGCGGACGGCCGTCCTTGCCCTGCTCGATGCGCAGCACCTTCACGCGCACCTTCTGGCCGACCTGCACGACGTCACCGGGGTGCGAGACGCGCGTCCACGAAATCTCGGAGACGTGCGCGAGGCCGTCGAGCCCGCCGATGTTGATGAACGCCCCGAACGGCTCGAGGCGCGCGACCACGCCGTCGCGCTCGTCGCCCGGCTGCAGCGTCGAGAGCGCCTGAGTCGCCTGCTCCTCCTCGACGCGGCGCAGCAGCGCGCGGCGCGAGAGCACGACGCTGCCGCGCCCCTCCTCGATCGCGGTCACGAGGAACTCGAGCGTGCGCCCCACGTACACGGCCGGGTCGGCGCAGAAGCCCGACTCGATCTGCGAGACCGGGCAGAAGCCGCGCACCCCGCCGACCTCGACGCTCAGGCCGCCGGTGTTCGTGCCGGTGACGCGGCCCGTGACGGGCACCTTGGCCGCATGCGCCTCGCGCAGCGAGCCGAGCGCGGCGCGCGGGTCGGTGCGGATCGAGCTCGCGAGCGTGACCGGCTCGCCCGCCGAGACCACGAACAGGTCGAGTTCGTCGCCGACGGCCACGCGCAGCGTGCCGTCTTCGTCGCGGTACGCGCGCGTCTCGACGGCGCCCTCGCTGCGGCCGCCGTAGTCCACGAGCAGCACGTCGGAGCCGATCGAGATGACCCGTCCGCGCACCTTGTCGCCGACGGCCAGTTCGCGTGTGGCGTCGGCCGCGGCCGCCGCCGGGCGGGCGCCGGCCTCGTAGGCGGCGAGCGCCTGGGCGAAATCCTCGGAAGGCTTCTCGTCGAAATCGGGATCGTTCGGGATGATCGGTTTCTCGCTCATGACGGGGTTCTCGAAGGGTGTTCGGTGTCGGGTGCTGCGGCGGGACGGTCCAGTCCGATGTCGTCGTACGAAGCCGGATCGTCGAGGGACTCGAGGTGCGTCAACACGTGGACGTTGGGTACGGCGCGGCGGATGTCCGCTTCGATGCGTTCGAGCAGCTGGTGCCCGTCGTGCACGCTCCAGTCGCCGGGCACGAGCACGTGCAGCGACACGAAGCGGCGCGAGCCCGACTGGCGCGACCGCAGCGCGTGCCAGTCCACACCGTTCGAACGGTGCGGCTCGAGCGCGGCGAGGAGCGCGGCCTGCTCGTCGCGGTGCAGGGCGGTGTCCATCAGGCCGAGGACGGAGTCGCGCACGATGCGCACACCCGTCCACACGATGTTCGCGGCGACCGCGAGCGCGACGACGGAGTCGAACCACGCCCAGTGGGTCGCGGCGACGAGGCCGACGCCGAGGATGACGCCGACGCTCGTCCACACGTCGGTCATGAGGTGGTGCGCGTTCGCCTCGAGCGTGATCGAGTCGTGCTTCTTCGCCGCGCGCAGCAGCACGAGCCCGACGACCAGGTTGAGCACGGCGGCCGCCACGGAGACGGCGAGCCCCACACCGACCGACTCGAGCGGCTGCGGGTGGCGCAACCGGTCGAGCGCCGCCCACGCGATGCTCACGGCGGCCACGAGGATGAGCGTGCCCTCGACACCGCTCGAGAAGTACTCCGCCTTGCCGTGACCGTACGGGTGGTCGTCGTCCTCGGGGCGCGCCGCGACGTCGAGCATCGCCAGCGCCATGATCGCGCCCGCGAGGTTCACGAGCGACTCGAGCGCGTCCGACAGCAGGCCGACCGAACCGGTGAGGAAGTAGGCCGTCGCCTTCAGCGCGATCGTGAGCAGCGCGGCGGCCATGGACAACAGCGCGAATCGTGTGAGTGGCGCTCGGGACATGACGGGCTCGGCGTGGGACTCGGCGTTGGGTGCGGTGGATTCCGCGTTCGTCGCGCTGCGGGCGCGACTCCGACCCGCGGGGCGGCGCATCATGTCAGTTTCCGGGCCCGGTGTCCCGCCCGATTGACGTCGTCGGGATCCGGGCGGCAACCTCGTGCACGATCATGGGAACGCGCCGGCCCGCGCCGGTTCCCTCCACCACATTCCAACGCCGGATCGCTCCCCCATGTCCCAGCGATTCCCGTCGCTCCCGTTCCGTCGGCCGCTCGCGCTGCTCGCGTCGGCCGCGCTCACGCTCGCCGCCGGCGGCTGCGCCGAAAAGTCCGCGCCGCGCGCGCCGCGCTCTTCCGTCACCGTCGCCCCCGCCGAGCGCCGCGACATGCCGGTCGACCTGATCGCCTCCGGCACGGTGGACCCGATCGAGAGCGCCTCGATCGGCTCGCAGGTCGGCGGCATGGTCACGCGCATCGCCTTCCAGGAAGGGGACGACGTCCGCGCCGGACAGGCCCTCGTCGAACTCGACGCCCGCCCGTTCCGCGCGACGCTCGCGCAGGTCACGGCGGCGCTCGCGCGCGATCGCGCGCAGGCCGCCGTGGCCCGCGCCGAAGCCGCCCGCGCGGCGCAGCTGCACGCGCAGCAGCTGCTGTCGCAGGCCGACTTCGACGCGAAGCAGGCGGCGGCCGAGGCGCTCGCCGCGGCGGTGGCCGCCGATTCGGCCGCCGTCCAGCGCGCGAAGCTCGACCTCGAGTACGCGACCATCCGCTCGCCCATCGCGGGCCGGGCGGGCGAAGTGAAGGTGCACGTCGGCGACTACGTGAAGGCCGCGACCAGCGAGCCGCTCGTGACGGTCAACCACGTGGACCCGATCGACGTGCGCTTCACGCTGCCGGAAGCCGACGTGGCCGCCGTGCGCCGCCACCGCGCCGCGGGCACGCGCGTGTTCGCCCGGCTCGCCGCGGGCGACTCGACCGAACTCGAAGGCCGTCTCGTGTTCGTGGACAACGCGGTGGATCCCGCGACCGGCGCGTTCGCGCTCAAGGGCCGGTTCGCGAACCCGGACGGCCGGCTGTGGCCCGGCGCGTTCGTCGAGGTGCGCCTCGAACTCGAGCGCCAGAAGGACGTCGTGGTCGTGCCCTCGGTCGCGGTGAGCGCCGGGCAGAAGGGCACGTACGTCTACGTGCTCGGCGCCGACTCGACGGCGTCGCCGCGCCCGGTGAAGGTGGCGCGCTCGGACGACGAGTTCGCCGTGATCGCCGAAGGCCTGCAGCCCGGCGAAGTGGTGATCACCGACGGCCAGTTCCGTCTCGCCCCGGGAAGCAAGGTCGTCGTGCGCGGCCCCGCGAGTGCGGGCGCCGCCGGCGGCGGCGGCAAGCCCGGCGAGCCGCGCGGAGCGAAGCGGTGAACTTCTCCGCGCTCTTCATCCAGCGTCCGATCGCGACCACGCTGGTCATGATCGCGATCCTGCTCTTCGGCATCGCGGGCTACACGCAGCTGCCGGTGAGCGACCTGCCGAACGTGGATTACCCGGTCATCCAGGTGAGCGCGTCGCTGCCGGGCGCGTCGCCGGAGACGATGGCGTCGGCCGTCGCGACCGTGCTCGAGAAGCAGTTCTCCACGATTCCCGGGCTCGACGTGATGACGTCGTCGTCCAGCCAGGGCAACACGAGCATCACGCTGCAGTTCACGCTCGAGCGCGACATCGACGCCGCCGCGCAGGACGTGCAGTCCGCGATCGCGCAGACGCAGCGGCGCCTGCCGACGGGCATCATTCCGCCCTCGTACCAGAAGGTGAACCCGGCCGACTCGCCGATCGTGTTCTTCGCCGTGTCGTCGCGCCTGCTCGGCCTCACGCGCCTCAACGAGTACGCCGAGAACACGCTCGCGCAGCGGATCAGCATGGTGAACGGCGTCGCGCAGGTGCAGGTGTTCGGCTCGCAGAAGTACGCCGTGCGCGTGCGGCTCGACCCGCACGCGCTGCGCGCGCGCGGCGTCGGCATCGACGAGGTCTCGGCCGCGATCTCGAGCGGCAACGTGAACCTGCCCACCGGCATCCTGTGGGGCCGGAACCGCACCGCGACGATCCAGGCGAACGGCCAGCTCGCGAACGCGAAGGACTTCGGCGACCTGATCGTGTCGTGGCGCAACGGCTCGCCCGTGCGCGTGCGCGACCTCGGGCAGGTGATCGACGACGTGCAGAACAACCGCGTCGCGAGCTGGGTGCACGGCGACCGCGCGATCGTGCTCGCCGTGCAGCGCCAGCCCGGCACGAACACGGTCGACGTGGCCGACCGCGTGCAGGAGCTGCTCGCGCGCCTCAAGCCGCAGATGCCGGCGTCGGTCGAGGTGTTCAAGCTCTACGACCGCTCGATCTCGATCCGGAACTCGGTCGAGGACGTGCAGAACACGCTGTTCGTCACGTTCCTGCTCGTCGTGCTCGTGATCTTCCTGTTCCTCAAGAACCTGCCGGCCACCGTGATTCCCAGCCTCGCGCTGCCGCTCTCGGTCGTGGGCACGTTCGGCGTGATGCACCAGCTCGGCTACAACCTCGACAACCTCTCGCTCATGGCGCTCACGCTCTCGGTCGGCTTCGTCGTCGACGACGCGATCGTCATGCTCGAGAACATCCACCGGCACATGGAAATGGGTAAGCCGCCGGTCGAGGCCGCGCTCGAGGGCTCGCGCGAGATCGGCTTCACGATTCTCTCCATGACGCTGTCGCTCGTCGCGGTGTTCATTCCCGTGCTCATGATGGGCGGCCTGCTCGGGCGTCTCTTCCACGAGTTCGCGGTCACGATCTCGGCCGCGATCCTCGTGTCGGGTTTCGTCTCGCTCACGCTCACGCCGATGCTGTGCAGCCGCTTCCTGCGCGCCGAGCACGCCACGCCGCACGGCGCCTTCTACCGCACGGTCGAAGCGGGCTACGACGCCATGTACCGCTTCTACGAGCGCACGCTCAAGACCGCGATGCGTCACCGCCGCGCGATGCTCGTGTTCTCGCTCGCCGTCCTCGCGGGCACGGTCGTGCTGTTCCGGCTCGTGCCGAAGGGCTTCATCCCGAACGAGGACACCGGCCAGCTGCAGGTGACGACCGAGACGGCCGAGGGCACGTCGTTCGAATCCATGATGGCGCACCAGCAGGCCGTCGCGGCGATCGTCGCGGCCGACCCGAACGTGCAGGACTTCATGTCGACGGCGGGCGGCGGCGGCGTCAGCTCGAGCAACCAGGGCCGCATGTTCCTGCGGCTGAAGCCACGCGGCGAGCGCAGGCTCTCCGCGGACGAAGTCATCCGCGAACTGCAGCCGAAGCTCGCGAAGGTGCCGGGCATCCGCTGCTTCGTCATCAACCCGCCCGTCATCAACACCGGCGGGCGGCCCTCGAAGAGCCAGTACCAGTTCACGCTCCAGAGCAGCGACCTCGCGACGCTGTACGAGTCGTCTGCCGCGCTCGTCTCGAAGCTGCAGAACGACGAGCACCTCCAGGACGTGACGAGCGACCTGCAGATCCGCAATCCGCAGGTGCAGGTGGACATCGATCGCGACCGCGCCGCCTCGCTCGGCGTGACGGCGCTGCAGATCGAGCAGGCGCTCTACGCCGCGTACGGCTCGTCGCAGGTCTCGACGATCTACACGCCGAACGACCAGTACTGGGTGATCATGGAGCTCATGCCGCAGTTCCAGCGCGACCCTTCGGCGCTGTCGCTGCTGTCCGTGCGCTCCCCGAAGACGGGCGCGCTCGTGCCGCTCGGCGCGGTCGCGAAGCTCTCCCGCGCGGTCGGCCCGCTGTCCGTGAACCACTCGGGCCAGATCCCCTCGGTCACGGTGTCGTTCAACCTGCGGCCGAACGTCTCGCTCGGCGAGGGCACCGAGGCGGTCGAGAAGACCGCACGCGCCGTGCTGCCGGCGAGCATCAGCACGAACTTCTCCGGCACCGCGCAGGTGTTCCAGTCGAGCCAGCAGGGCCTGATGTGGCTGCTGCTGCTCGCCGTGCTCGTCATCTACATCGTGCTCGGCATCCTCTACGAGAGCTTCATCCACCCGATCACGATCCTGTCGGGACTGCCGTTCGCCGGCTTCGGCGCGCTGCTCACGCTGCTCGTCTTCCGCACCGAGCTGAGCATCTACGCGTTCGTCGGCATCATCATGCTCATCGGCCTCGTGAAGAAGAACGCGATCATGATGATCGACTTCGCGCTCGACGCCGAGCGCAACGAGGGCAGGGCGCCCGCGGACGCGATCGTCGAAGCGTGCCTCGTGCGCTTCCGCCCCATCATGATGACGACCATGGCGGCGCTCATGGGCACGCTGCCCATCGCGATCGGCTTCGGCGCGGGCGCCGAGTCGCGCCGCCCGCTCGGGCTCGCGGTCGTCGGCGGCCTCGCGTTCTCGCAGATCGTCACGCTCTACGTGACGCCGGTCTTCTACACCTACCTCGACCGGTTCGCGAAGCGATTCGGCCGCGGACCGAAGGCCGCGGCCTGATCCGCGCGCCGCAGGTGCGGGGCCGGCGCACGCGCGCCGGCCCCGCTCGGCTTCAGATCCCCGCGCCGCTCACGAGTTCCATCGCCGTCGCGCGCGCGTCGTCCTCGCCCTCGCGGATCGAACGGAACGCGGCTTCGATGTCCGCCTGCGAGGCGCCGCGCGGCAGCACGAGTTCGACGGGGCGCTGGCGCAGTTCGGCGATCTCGCGCGCGAGCCGGCCGACCTGGTCGTGCAGCGCCGTGATGGCGCGCGCCGTCGGATCGGGCAGGCGGGCGTGCTCGAGTTCGTGCCCGGGCTTCTGCTCCTCGGCCGGCCGGTCCTCGAGGACGCGCCCCGGGATCCCGACGACCGTGGAGTGCGGCGGACACGACTTGATCACGACCGAGCCCGACCCCACGCGCGAATGCGCGCCGAGCGTGATGTCGCCGAGCACCTTCGCGCCGGACCCGACCACGACGTGCGACTCGAGCGTCGGGTGGCGCTTCCCCGGCGACAGGCTCGTGCCGCCGAGCGTCACGCCCTGGTAGATGAGGCAGTCGTCCCCCACCACGGCGGTCTCGCCGATCACGACGCCCATGCCGTGATCGATGAACACGCGCCGGCCGAGCGTCGCGCCGGGGTGGATCTCGATCCCGGTGAGGAAGCGCGAGACGTGTGAGACGAGGCGCGGCAGCACGGGCACGCGCATCCGCCACAGCGCGTGCGCGAGGCGGTGGAACCACTGCGCGTGCAGCCCGGGATAGCAGAGCAGGATCTCCACGACGTTGCGCGCCGCCGGGTCCTTCCGGCGGATCGTGCGCAGGTCCTCGAGCAGCCGTGTCATGCGCGGACCGCCTCGGCCGGGACGTCGTCCGGGAAGTCGAACAGCGGGGTCGAGAGGTAGCGTTCGCCGTGGCTCGCGAGCACGGCGACGATCAGCTTGCCCGCGTACTCGGGACGCGCCGCCAGCCGCAGCGCCGCGTGCGCGACCGCGCCGGACGAGATGCCGACCATGAGCCCCTCCTCGCGCACGAGCCGCCGTGCCGTCGCGAAGGCGTCGTCGTTGGTCACGCGCACGATCTCGTCGATCAGGTCGGTGCGCAGGATCGAGGGCACGAAGCCCGCGCCGATGCCCTGGATCTTGTGCGGTCCCGGCGCGCCGCCCGAGAGCACGGGCGAGTCGTCCGGCTCCACGGCGATCGCGCGGAACGTGCTCTTGCGCGCCTTGAGCGCCTCGGCGACTCCGGTGAGCGTGCCGCCCGTGCCGACGCCGGCGACCACCGCGTCCACGCGGCCGTCGGTGTCGTCCCAGATCTCGACCGCCGTGGTTTCGCGGTGCACCTTCGGGTTCGCGGGATTGTCGAACTGGCCGAGGATCACCGAGCCCGGCGTTTCGGCGTGCAGTTCCTGCGCCCGCGCGATCGCCCCCTTCATGCCCTTCGCCCCTTCGGTGAGCACGAGCTTCGCGCCGAGCGCGTGCAGCACCTTGCGGCGCTCGATCGACATGGTCTCGGGCATGGTGAGCACGAGCGGGATGCCGCGCGCGGCGGCGACGAACGCGAGCGCGATGCCCGTGTTGCCGGAGGTGGGCTCGATGAGCGTGGTCTCGCCGGGCTTCACGCGGCCGGAGGCGATGGCGTCGTCGATCATCGCGCGGCCGATGCGGTCCTTGACGCTCGACATGGGGTTGAACGACTCGAGCTTGAAGACGACCTCGCCGGCGAGGCCCTGCTGCAGCCGGGGCGCGCGCACGAGCGGGGTCCGGCCGATGGTGTCGAGAATGCTGTCGTGGATGCGAGCCATGGAGGCCCTCCTCGGGTGGGCGTGGCGGGAAAAACGAAAACAGCCGCTCTCGGGGATGCGAGAGACGGCTGCCTCGGGTCGGATGAAACGGTGTGAGCGCTAACGGGTCACGCGCGCGAACCTGCCGACGGGAGACGGTCGTCTCTCCGGCGACAACAACAGCTCGGGCGAGGGCACGCGTGGCGCTTCATGACGTGCGGGAGTGTATCGAAGAGCGTGGTCACGTGAGTACAGATGTCGTCAATCCCGCCGCGTTTCGCACGGATTTCAGCGGCCGGCGCCTTCGACGTCGAGCCGTCGCACGTCCTGCCAGAGCCGGATCCGGACCCGGGTCACGAGCACCACGCCGACGAGCGCCAGGCCCACGACCAGCCCCCACCACAGCCCGACCGGCCCGAGCCCCAGCCGCATGCCGAACCACAGGCTCACGGGCAGCCCGACGACCCAGTAGCCCACGAGGCTCGCGATCATGGGCCAGCGCGTGTCCCCGACCCCGCGCAGCAGCCCGATCGAGACCACCTGCGTGCCGTCGAAGACCTGGAACACCCCCGCGATCGGGATGAGCGTGGAAGCGAGCGCGATCACCTCGGCGTCCGAGGAGTAGATGCGGGCGAGCACGCCCGGAACGGCGCGCAGCACGAGCGCGCTCACGCCCATGAAGCCGACCCCGGCCACGAGCGCCGCGAGCGCCGAGCGCCGCGCCCGGGGCACGTCCCCCGCTCCGACCGCCTGCCCGACGAGCACCGAGCCCGCGATCGAGACGCCGAGCGGCACCATGAACGTGAACGAGGCGATGTTGAGCGCCACCTGGTGCGCGGCGCCCGCGACCGGCCCCATGCGCCCCATGATGAGCGCGATCGCCGCGAAGATGGCGAACTCGAACTCGTACTGCGCGGCGATCGGCAGCCCGATCCGCAGGATGCGGCCGATCGGCCCCATCTGCAGGCTCTCGCGCGACCAGGCGAGCCACGGCCGCACGTGTGGCCAGGCGAACGCCACGAGCATGCCGAGCATGAACACGCGCGCGAGCGCGGTCGCTATCCCGGCGCCGAGCGGCCCGAGCGCCGGGAAGCCGAACTTGCCGTACACGAGCGTCCAGCACACGGCGCCGTTGAACACGTTCGAGAGCACGATGCTCCAGACGATCGGCCGCGTGACGTGGTTCGCCTGCAGCGTCGTGCGCAGCGCGATGAAGAGGAAGAACGCCCAGTAGGTCGGCGCCTGCGCCACCACGTAGGCGACCGCGCCGTCCACGACCTCGGGCGGCTGTCCGGCGAGGGTGAGCAGCGCGCGCACGGGCAGGCAGGCGAGCGCGGCGCACACGCCGAGCACGCCCGAGAGCACGATGCCGCGCTGCACGCCGCGGGCGACGGCGGGCGTGTCGCCCGCGCCGACGGCCTGCGAGATCACGGGATCGAGCGCGTTGAGCAGGCCCATGCCGAACGCGCCGAGGCAGAAGCCGTACACGTTGCCGATCGCCACCCCCGCCTGCGCGGCGGCCGACACGTGCCCGATGATGATCGTGTCGGCCACGTTCATGCCCATGAGGCCGAGCTGGGCGAACACCACGGGCACCGCGAGCGCGAGCAGGCGGCGATAGTCGGCGGCTTCCGGAGGATGAAAGGACATGAGGCTCGCAACTTGTCACACGAGCGCGGTCAGTGGCCAGCGGCCTCCGGCGAACGCGCCACGCCGGCCGCCAGGCGCGCGAGCAGCACCGCCACGCGCTTGCCCTGGATCGGCAGCGCCCGCAGGTCGGCCCACTCGGAGGACGTGTGTCCGCCGTCGCCCTTGAGCCCGACCGCATCGAGCGTCATGGGGACGCGGTCCCCGACGAACGAGACGTCGGCCGCGCCGGCGCGCATCGGGTCCACGGCCTCGACGACGCCGAAACCGAGGTCCTCGCTCGCCCGGCTGAAGAGTGCGAGCAGCCGCCGGTTGCCGCCGGTGGGTTCGAGCTCCGGATAGCCGTCGGAGAACGTGAACGCCGCGTCGGTGCGCGCGTGGTGGCGCGAGGCGATGCGCGCCATGACGGCGCGCGCGTGTTCGAGCTGGGCGCGCGTGAGCGTGCGCAGGTCGCCCGCGACGTACGCGGTGTCGGCGACCACGTTGGTCTTGCCCGAGGCGACGCCGCCGGCGGCAGACGAATCGACCGCCACGTCGCTGCCGCCGAGCACGAAGCCCGGGTTGAAGGTGAGGTAGGGCTCGCCCGCGAGCGAGTCGCGCACCTCGGCGAGCACGCGAGCCGCCTCGAAGATGGCGCCCGGGCCGATGTCGGCGCGGAAGACCTGCGAGCTGTGGGCGGGAGTGCCGCGCACCTGCAGCGTCCAGTTGCTCGAGCCGCGCCGCGCGGTGACCGCCCGCTCGAGCGCCCCGTCGCCGTCCTCGAAGCCGAGCACGGCGGCCGCGCCTTCCGCCGCGGCGGCGAGGGCCGCCCGTGCGAGCGCGAGCGGCGAACCCGGGCGCTCCTCGTCGCCCGAGAGCACGACGCGGATCGTGAGCCGGTCGAGCAGCCCGGCGTCACGCAGCGCGTGCACGGCGAGCAGCTGGATCACGTCCCCGCCCTTCATGTCGGTGATGCCGGGTCCGCGCACGGCCGTGCCGGAGAGTTCGGTCCAGCCCTCGAACCCGCTCGTGGGCTCGAACACCGTGTCGAGGTGCCCGACGAGCACCACGACGGGCGCGCCGGGGCGCCCCGTCCGCTCGGCGAGCAGGTGCCCCGCGCGGCCCCACGGCGCGCCGTCCACCCAGCGCGCGCGGAAGCCGAGCGCTTCCCACTCGGGCTTCAGCATCGCGCCGACGGCGCGCACGCCCGCGAGGTTCAGCGTGCCGCTGTTGCACTCGACGAGCCGGCGGAGCAGCGCGACGTGCGCGCTCGTGCGCCGGTCCACGGACGCGACGATGCGGCGCTCGGCGGCGTTCAGCCCGGCGGCGCCGGCGACCGGCGCCGCGCACGCGCCTGCGGCGCCCACGGCGAGCGCGGCGAGCGCGGCGAGCAGGACACGGACGCACCGGCGCATCACGCCCCCGGCTTCAGGCGCGAGGCGAAGTGCGCGCGCAGTTTGGCCACCTTGGGGGCGATCGTCGCCTGGCAGTAGGGCTGCCGGGCGTTCTGGCGGTAGTAGCCCTGGTGGTGATCCTCGGCCGGGAAGAACGCGTCGAAGGGAACGACCTCGGTCACGATCGGGTCCGGCCAGAGCTGCGCGCCGTCCAGCGCCGCGATCAGATCGCGCGCGGCGCGGTCCTGTTCGGCCGAGTGCGTGAAGATCGCCGAGCGGTATTGCGTGCCCACGTCGGAGCCCTGGCGGTTCAGCGTCGTCGGGTCGTGGAAGACGAAGAACAGCTGCAGCAGTTCGGCGTAGCTCACGGCCGCGGGATCGAACGTCACCTGCACGACCTCGGCGTGACCGCTCGTGCCCTCGCACACGGCGCGGTAGCTCGTCACCGCGGGATCACCGCCCGAGAAGCCGGACTCGACACGTTCGACGCCGTGCACGCGTTCGAAGATCGCCTCGAGACACCAGAAACACCCTCCGGCCAGCGTCGCGACCTCGCTCATGCTCCCTCCCCGCGTGCGTTGCGTCGGAACCCGCGCGCAACCTGCCACGCGGGGGACGCGGCCACAACCCGAAACGACAGCGGCCGCCCCCGCGCGAGCGGGAGCGGCCGTGCCGATGCGTGCTGCGCGACCGCGAACTAGCGGTAGAGCGCCTTCAGCTGGCCCCACGACGTCTTCGTCGTCGGGGTGACCTGGTTCGTGGTGAACGTGATGTTCGCCCACGTGGCCTTCAGGTGCGCCGGGTTCGCCGGGAAGCTGTTGGGATCCATGCGAGCCTGGAGGAAGCCACCGAGGTTGCCGTTGTTCAGGATGCCCCAGAGGCCGTGCGGCGGATCTTCGCCGGGGTTCGCCATGTCCATCGCGAGCACACCCGAGGTGTAGGGCGTGCCGAGCCACACGAGGTCGTACTTCATCGTGCCGGGGCTCACGGACGAAAGGCCGTTCGGGTCGTACGTCATGCTGAGCGTCAGCGGCGTGTTCATGGCGAAGTGGATGCCTTCGGCCGCGGTGAAGCTGTAGAACGGCATGCGGCCGCCGAAGCAGGCGATCTCGCCGTCCGGAACGCGGCAGTTGATACGGCCGTCGGACATCGAGCCGTCCCACCAGGGCGCGATGTTGAGACCGCACTCGCCGCCGTTCGCGTCGTCACCCGTCAGCGTCATGGTGGCGCCGAAGGAGAACTGCGAGTTGTTCGGGTACTGCGCGACCGTGGCGCCGCCGTCGGCCGAGAAGCGCCAGACGTGCTGCTCCGCCCACGCGTTGCAGATGAGCAGCTGGTGCTCGATCGCGACGGACGCGGGGTAGTTGTTGGTCGTGATGACGGGGGTGCCGGGGCACGTGTTCCAGTTGTTGAGCTGGAACTTCACGTCGTTCGGCACCGGCGTCGCCGCATTCGCGACGGCCGCGAAGGCGAGCGTCGCGAGGAACGCCAGGCTCTGGTAACCGATCCGCTTCATGAGGTGAATCCTCCTTGCTGAAGTGTGACTGGGGACGACAGTGCGGATCCTTCTCTCGAACGGTGCTGCGGATTGCTCGGTGTTGCGCTGGTCTCGACGGCACTCGATGCGACCGGCCCGCTTCGTCCCGCGGTGCTCGCGAGGTCCGCGCGAACGCGGGACACGGCGTCGTGAGTGAAGCGATTCGGGTGTCGTCGAAAGCCGGAAAACCGACTCGGCGGAGCCGCGCTCCGTCTTTGTTCGGCTCGACGGTGAAAACGATTACATGCACTTCCGGAACGCGTCAACGAAAAGGCCCATGAAACTGCAATGACAACTGTTACATGCGGATTTCCGTCAATGGGCGGTGTCACGACACGGGCCTGTTCCGGCGCCCGCGCACGCGCCCGCCGGGCACGTGTCCTTCACTCTCCCGCGCCGAGCGTGACCTCGAGGCGATGCCGCCCCGTGAGGGTGCGCACGCTCACCAGCACCGCGCCTCCCTTCACGGGTACTTCCGAGCCGTCGAGCGTGGCGCGCACGACCGCCCGCGAGCACCCCGAGGGGTTGCTCGCCCGGATCTCGAGCACGGCTTCGCCGCCCGGGATCCGGTACTCCATCTCGTAACCCGGCCAGCCGTCCGGGATGCACGGCTTCACCCGCACGGACTCGCCGTTCACGAGTGTCACGCCGAGCACGGACTCGACCGCGATGCGGAACATCCAGCCCGCCGAGCCGGTGTACCAGGTCCAGCCGCCGCGCCCGACGTGCGGCGCCTCGCCGTAGACGTCGGCGACGATCACGTAGGGCTCGGTCTGGTAGCGCGCCACGCGCTCGGGCGTCGACGTGTGCCGCACCGGGCTGAGCATGGCGAGCAGCGCCGCGGCCCGCTCACGCCGGCCCAGTTCCGCCATGGCCCGCACCACCCACAGCACGCCGTGCGTGTACTGGCCGCCGTTCTCTCGCACGCCCGCCACGTAGCCCTTGATGTAGCCGGGGTCGTGCGGCGTGTCGCGAAACGCCGGTGTGAGCAGCCGGATGATCCCGTCGCGCTCCGAGACGAGGTGCTTCTCGACCGAGTCCATCGCCAGGTTCGCGCGCTCGGCCGGCGCGGCGTGCGACAGCACCGACCACGCCTGCGCGAGGCCGTCGATGCGGCACTCGTCGCTGTCCTTCGAGCCGAGCGGGGCGCCGTCGTCGTAGTACGCACGGCGGTACCACTCGCCGTCCCAGCCGCCGTCGTTGAGCGCGGCGCGGAGCGCGTCGCGGTGCCGTTCGTAGCGCGCGGCGCGCGTGTGGTCGCCGCGGCGTTCGCACACCGGCACGAAGTCGCCGAGGATCGCGTGCAGGAAGAAGCCCATCCACACGCTCTCGCCGCGGCCCTCGCGGCCGACGCGGTTCATGCCGTCGTTCCAGTCGCCGGTGCCGAAGAGCGGCAGGCCGTGTTCGCCCACTTCGAGCGAGCGGTCGATCGCACGGCAGCAGTGCTCGTACACGTCGGCCGACGTGCCCGAATCGGTGGGCACGAGGTAGACCTCGTCCTCGCCATCGGCGAGCAGCGGCGCGGTGAGGAAGCGCGCCGGCTCGTCGAGCACGCTCCAGTCGCCCGTGGACTGCAGGTAGTAGGTCGTGAGCAGGGGCAGCCACAGCAGGTCGTCGGCGAAGCGCGTGCGCATGCCCTTCGAAAGCGGCGGATGCCACCAGTGCAGCACGTCCCCCTCGACGAACTGATGGCTCGCGTTGCGCAGGATCTGCGCACGCGTCAGTTCGGGCTTCAGGTGCAGCAGCGAGGCCGCGTCCTGCAACTGGTCGCGGAAGCCGTACGCGCCGCCCGACTGGTAGTACGCCGTACGCCCCCAGATGCGGCAGCTGAGCGTCTGGTAGGCGAGCCAGCCGTTCACCATGAGATCGATCTCGGCCGACGGCGTGCGCACCTGCACGCCCGAGACGAGCCGTTCCCAGGAGGCGCGCACGCCCTCGAGCGCGGCGTCGACCGCGCCCGGCGCGCGCAGCGCCTGCACGAGCGCGCGCACGTGCTCCTCGGAATCGCCCTCGCCGAACAGGAACACGCACTCGGCGGTCGCGCCGCTCGCGAGCTCGAAGACGACCTGGTCGGCGAAACAGGGATCGAGCCCCGCGCCGCACGCTCCCGACAGCGCCGCGCCTCCGCTCACCGCGGCCGGAGCGCCGACGGAACCGCCGGTGCCGAGGTATTCCTCGCGGTCGGCCGTCGCGTGGTGCGCGGCGCCCGCGGGCGGGACCACGGCCGAGAACGCGACGCCGTGCGCGAACTCGCCCGCCGTGGGATTGACCGCGGTCATCGCGAGGTCGTCCTCGAGCCGCCCCGAGACGACGTGCCGGCTGCTCACTTCGGGCAGCACGCCCTGCACGAGGCGCGCGTAGGCGTACAGCGACAGCCGCCGGGCACGGCCCGAGCGGTTGGTGACGCGCACGCGCGTGGCCCGCACGGGCTCGCTCTCGTGCGCGAACCAGCACACTTCCTGGGCGAGGCCGTGGCTCTCGTGACGCGAGAGGCTCCAGCCGAAGCCGTGGCGCATCTCGTAGGCGGCCGGCGCGGGCGAAGGCCCCGCGGACGGCGACCACCACTCGCCGCTCTCCTCGTCGCGCAGGTGCAGCGCCTCGCCGTGCGGATCGAGCACGGGATCGTTGTGCCACGGCGTCAGCCGATGCTCGCGGCTGTTCGCGTTCCACGTGCTCGCCGCGCCCGTCTCGCTCACGAGGAAGCCGAAGCGCTCGCTCGCCATGATGTTCACCCACGGCAGCGGCGGCTTGCGGTGCCCGGCGCCGGGCACGAACGGCATGCGGATCACGTACTCGCGGCCGTCGGCCGAGAAGCCGCCGAAGCCGTTCCACTCGCGCAGCGCTTCCTCGCCGCCGTCCGCGCCGGTTTCCGCCGCGGCGCGTGCCGGAAGCACGGGAAGCTTCGAGGCCGCCCGCGGCTTCTCGAGCGCGAGCACGTCCTCGGCCACCTCGGCCAGCGGCGCCAGGAACACGGCCGCGGCGTGCGCGGCGAGCGCGTCCGCGTCCTCGCGGCCGAGATCGGCCGCGGACAGCGTGCGGGCTTCGACGTCCGCGGCGAGCACCGCGTTCGCGGCGAGCACGCCCACCGGTTCACAGGAGTAGCCGAGGGCGTTCCAGTAGCCGCACGCGCGCTCGAGTTCGCGCAGCCGCGCGGCGGCGGTGCCGTTCTCGCACCAGGCGAGCACCTGCGGCACTCGCTCGTCGAGGCCGAGCCGGCCGTGCAGCCCCGGGCGCGACACCTGCCGCGCCTGCTGCGCGTGAGCGGCGCGCAGGCCGGAATAGCCGTACGCCATGGCGGCGGCGAGCGCCTGCAGTCCTTCGGCCGCCTCCGCGCTCACGTGATGGCGCGCGCGGCGTTCGTTCTCCAGGCTCGCGGCCCGCGCGAACGCGTCGTCCACGGCGCCTTCGCGGCGCAGCGCGCGCACGACGTCGAGCACACCTTCGCGCTCGGGCGCGAGCGCGAGCGCGAACGTGAAGGTGGCGCTCTCCCCCGGGGCGAGAGCGCACTCGCGGCGCAGGCTCACGACCGGATCGAGCACGTTGCCCACGCCGCCGCCGAGCGAGCCGGGACGGCGCAGCGCGCGCGGCGCGGCGGGCGAGCCCTCGCGGCCGAGGAACTGCACGCGGTCGCTCTCGTACGAGACCGCGCCGGCCTCGACGAGCGCGTGCGCGAGCCACGGGTGGTGCTCCTGGTTCGCGCGCGGACGGCGCCGCGCGAGCAGCGCGGCGTCGGCGGCGTCCCACTCCGTCTGCACGAACAGCTTCGAGAAGGCGGGATGCGACGCGTCGGCCGCCGCGTGGTTGAGCACGACGTCGGCCCACGACGTCACGTCGCACGTGCGCGGCACGGCGCCGGTGTTCGTGATCGTCAGTCGGCGCAGTTCGGCGTCGCGATCGGCGAGCACGCACACGTCGAGGCGGGCCTCGAGCCCCTGCCCCTGGCGCACGAAGCGCACGCGTCCCGGAGCGGTCGAGAACACGCGCGACTCGGCCGCGGCACCCGCGGGCTCCTCGGTGACCGAGAACCACTCGCCGCTCGCGGTGTCGCGCACGAACACGAAGAAGCCCGTGTGGTCCTCGATGCGGTCGGCGGTCCAGCGCGTGAGCGCGTAACCGGACGCACGCGAGGCGCCCGTGCCCGCTCGCGTGAGCAGGACGGAATAGTTGCCGTTCGAAAGCCAGCGGCCGCCGGGCGTGGGAGACGTCAGTCGCTCCGGGGTCGTCAGCGCGGCCATGTTCGGACTCGTGGTGCTCATCGTGCTCCGCTTCGGGAGCCGCTCGTGCGGCGTCCGGTCACTTGAGAAGAACGGCGCGGGCGGTCTGCGTCCGGCCCTGCGACTCGAATCGATACAGGTAGATGCCGGGCGCGAGGTGCGAGGCGTCCATGGAGATCGTGTGCTCGCCGGCGGCGCGCTCCTCGTTCACGAGCGAGAGGACTTCGCGCCCCTGCACGTCGAACATCGCGAGGCGCACGTGCGCGGGGCTCGCGAGCCGGTAGCGGAGCGTGGTGCCCCCGCGGAACGGGTTGGGCGAGGCGCCGAAGAACGCGGACGCCTGCGGGCGCGGCGGGCCGTCCTCGACGTCCGCGGCGACGGGCAGGAAGCCCGCGAGCGAGAGTCCGCGCTGGATGTCGGCGTTATTCATGAAGCGCGCCCAGATCATGTTGTTCCGGTGGTTCTCGATCATGAGCACGATCGGGCCCTGGTCGATGCCGAGCACGTCGGAGCCGATCCACGGGCTCTTCACCGGGTTGAACGCGTCCACGAAGCCGTACTTGCCCCACAGCGGATACACCTTGTAGCTGCGGTGCAGGTTGCGGATGCACGGCCACACGGAATCGGGCGCGAACGGGATCGAGCTGATGGGCGCGGTCGGCGTGATCGTGCCGTTGTCGAAGCCGTTCGGCGCGCCGTGCGCGGCGTAGCCGCTCGGGTCGTCGCTCGCGGTGAAGCCCCAGAGGCTGTCGCTCTCGCCGAGCTGGTAGGCCGGATTCGTCGGGAAGTACTGGTTGAGCACGCCGTTGAAGCGCGCGTGCGAGATCTGCGCGAGCGTGGCCCGGCGCGAGTTCTCGAAGTACGTGATGCCCTTGTTCCGCATGTACGCGTCGTTCACCTGCCGGAAGTCGATCCAGCAGTGCGAGTACTGGTGCCCGAAGAGCGGCGGGAAGGTCACGTACGGGCCGACGTTCGCGTAGATGTTCTGCCACGAGTAACCGCTGGTCCACACGTTCCAGTCGGAGCCCGGGATCGGGTGGCGCGGCGAGCCGATGGCGAGGAGGTACATGATCATCGCCTCGTTGTAGCCGATCCAGCGGCCGAAACCGCTGAAGCCCGTGCTCGGGTTCCAGCCCATGTACAGTCCGCCGCTCGCGTGCCGCACGAACGTCCAGTCGGCGCGCCACGTGATCGAATCGGCGAGCGCGCGGATCTGGTTCTCGCTCGTCTCGTTCTGCGAAAAGTACTCGCGCGCGTGCAGGATGCCCGCGAACAGCAGCGCGGTGTCGATCGTGCTCAGCTCCGAGTTCCAGTCGGCGCGGCGCAGGCCGGTGTTCATGTCGAGCCAGTGGTAGTACAGGCCCTTGTAGCCGATCACGCCGGTCGTGCCCGCGCCCTGCGGCTTGGTCCAGAACGTGTTGAGCGTGGCGAGCACACGCTGGCGCGCCTGCGCGCGCGTGACCCAGCCGTGGTCGGAGGCGACGCAGATCGCGCTCAGGCCGAACCCGGTCGAGGCGATGCTGCACACCGAGCCGGGTGTGTTGCGGTCCTTCACGAGGCCGTTCGAGGGATTCGCCTCGTCCCAGAAGTAGCGGAAGCCCGTGTACTGCAGCGAGTCGAGCACGACCTCGCGCGACTGGGCCGAAGCGCCGGACGCGAAGCAGAGCATGGCGAGGAGCGTGAGGACGGCGCGTTTCATCGTTCTGCCTTTCGAGCCCGCGCCCGCGGAAGCGGAGCGGGAAGCCTTGCCGGGTGCTGCGTCAGCTCGAAGCTCGTGCGCCGCGCGGAGTGTCTCCCCGCGCGGACCCTGCCGTTTCCGCGGGCGTCCCCGCGCGCGTGGCGAGGGGGCGCCCAATTGTAGCCCCGACTAGAAACCGATTCCCACCGTCACGCGATGCGTGCTCCCGAGCCGGCCCTGGTCGGCCCAGCCGTAGTCGCAGCGGTAGCGGTAGCCCTCGAACCGGCCGTTCACGCCGGCGCCGAGAGTGAGCCCCACTTCGGAATCCTCCAGGAAGAGCCCCTGCCAGCCGGCGCGCACCGCGACCACTTCGCGCATCGCGTATTCCGCGCCGAGGCTCATGCTCTCGGAGTTGTCGTTCGGGTGGAACGCGTCGGCCTCGAGCAGCAGCCGGCCGTCGTGCCCGACCTTGTAGGGCATGCCCAACCCGACCCGGAACAGCACCGGCACCGAGAAGGCGTCCGTGTAGCGGATGCCGGGCAGGCTGCTGTTGTCGCCGTTCTGGCCCGGGATGTTGTCGTAGGTGAAGCGCAGGTCGCGTCCGTCGAACGACGCACGCGTGCCGAAGTTCGTGAGGCTCGACCCGATGCGAAGCCCGTTCTCGGAGACGCGGTACAGCGTGCCGATGCTGAGCGTCATCGCGCTCGCCGACGTGTGCCAGATCGTCTCCTGCAGGTAGTTCACCTGCAGCCCGGCCGAGAAGCGCTGCGAGATCTGGCGCCCGTAGCCGAGCGAGATCGCGACGTCGGAGACCTGGAACAGTTCGCCCGTGCCGAGCGGTTGCTCGACCGTGCGGACCGGGATGTCGCCCGAGTTGAGGCTCGTCGCGCTCGCGAACGCCGTGCCCCAGCCGCCGAGCGGAATCGCCGTGGCCACGTAATCGTGGCGGATGTCGGCGATCCAGGCGTTGTGCGAGAACACGACCTGCGCGTTGCGGATGCCGCCGATGGCGGCCGGGTTGTAGTACGCGGCGGTCAGTCCCTCGAACAACGCCACGCCGGCGTTGCCCATCGCCGCCACGCGCGCGCTCGGCTCGATCATGCTGAACGCGCCGAAGGTCGTGCCCGTGTTGGACTGCGCCGAGCCGCTTTCCGCCCATCCGAGGAGGACGAGCGCCGCCGCCGTGCTGCCGATGCCGCGAAGAATCGAGTGCATGACGTCCTCCTTTCTCACTTGATGATGGCGAACTTGCCGACGTACTTGCCGAGCCCCGGCGCATCCACGTGGAACACGTAGAGCCCCGGCGCCACGTCGAGGTTGTCCTTCGTGCGCAGGTCCCACGGCACGAAGCCGTTCATCGAACCGTCCTGCCGCAGCGTCTGCACGAGGTCGCCGTGCACCGTGTAGATGCGGACGACGGCGCCCATCGGGATCGCGCGGAACTCCATGCGGCGGTCGCCGCGGCCCGACACGTTGAAGCGCTGCGGCTCGAAGCTCGCGGCGGCCACGTACGGGTTCGGGACCACGTAGGGTTTCTCGGACCACGCGGCCTGCGCGCCGGCGCCGCTCACGCCCTGCGCCCCCGAGACGAACGTGAAGGTGTCCGCCACGCCGAGCGTCGTGTGCAGGCGCAGGTTCCAGACGTCGCCGAGATTCGGACGCGCGAGCGTGTCCGGCGCGACGACGGCCGTCGGGTCGAGCGTGATGCGCCACGTCGGCTGCGCCTTCGTGGGCGCGAACGCGGCGTAGGTGACCACCTCGATGTAGTCGCTCGACGAGTTGATCGTGCCGTCGCGGCCCGCGTCGCGGAACCGGAAGTCCATGCGCATGTCGCCCGTGTCCGTGTGGGCGACCACGTAGAACTTGGCCGGGTTCGCGCGATCGCTGCCCGAGATGCCGACGATGCCCGTGTCGCGGACGACGTTGTCGAACACGATCGAGAGGTCGTTCGGGTAGCCGGGACGCCGCAGGTTCGGCGACAGCGTCGGCGCGAACGTGTCGTTCACGAGGAAGCGCGCGTTCGTCGTCGAGCCCTCGGTCCAGCCGGTGCTGTCCGTGCGCACGACCACGTCGCCGCGAGACTTCTTCACGTACGGCAGGAGCCCGGCGCCGGCCGGCCCCGTGCCGAGCGAGTCGAAGTCGGTGCCCGAGGTGAAGTACGTCCGCCGCTCGGTGCTGTCGCGCAGCACGTACGTCATCGCGCGGATGCTGTCGGGCGAGTTCGTCCGGAACGTGACCGAGAACAGGTGGCCGTCCGGCACGAGATCCGAGTTCACGACCTCGATGCCGACGTTGCCGACGCCGCGGCCGGTCGCGTGCACCGCGGGCGTCACCGTCGCCGCGGTCCAGCCCCCGACGCGCGGATTGGGCCGCACGGCGACGACGTTGCTCGGCAGGATGAGACCGCCGCGCGCCGTGCGCGAGACGGGAATCGAGTTCTCGGACGGATAGAACGACGTCGAGTCCGAGCCCGTGTCGAGTCCGCGGTCATACGCGCAGACGGCGTAGTAGTACTGCATGCCGTTCGTGACGGTGGTGTCCGTCCACGTGTGGCGGATGCCCGTGTCCTCACCGAGCCAGTACTGCACGCCGCTCACCGCCATGCGCGAGTAACCCGCGACGAGGTTGGCCAGATCCATCTGGTGGATCGGCTGGCCGTTGCCGACCGGCTGCGTGCCCTGGCCGTTGTAGACCTTCTGCACGTCGCGGAAGTCGGGATCGGTCGAGCGGTAGATGCGGTAGCCCTCGAAGTCGAAGTCGTGCGTCACCGGATCGATCGAACGCTCGGCGACGTCGTCCCACGACAGGCGCACGTAGCCGTCCCCCGCCTCGGCCGTGGCCGTCGGGCGCGTCGGCGGCACCGCGAACTGGTAGTTCGCGTTGTAGATCTGCTGCACGGTCTGCACCGCGGAGCGCAGCTCGGCGAGCGTGCTGCCGTACGCGAGCGCGAGACTGAAGCGCTCGCGCCCGCCCGCCTTGAGCGTGAACGGCCCCGACGCGAACAGGAAGCCGATGTTCACGCCCGCGACGACGGACGAGTCGAAGCGCGCCTGCGTCACCGGGTTCGTGAACGTGTCGTACAGGATGAGCGGCCAGTTCTTGCCCTGCACGTCGCAGAAGTTGACGTTGTGAAGCAGCTCGGGATGGTCGGTCGTGGCGGTGATGAGGTTCATCTTGAAGCCGGTGAGCCCGATCTGGTCCGACTCGCTCACGTCCGTCTTGTCGAAGTTGGGTTCGCCGTTCGTCGGGATGCCGTCGAGCTCGCCCGTGTCGTTCGTCCCGGGCACGCCGTCGGCGCCGACGTCGTCGAGTTCGGCGTTCCAGTCCATGTCCTCGTCGCCCGTCCACCAGCGCGCGAGGCGGTAGGCCGGATGCTTCTCGAGGCGGCCGTAGGCGCGGAACCACAGCGTCGTGTCGTAGTGTGCCTCGACGTACGCGCGGATCGCGTCCTGTCCGACGATCAGCGTGCCGGGGCCGCCGTCGCGCAGTTCCTCGCGCATGCCGTCGGAGTCGTTGTCCGAACCGTCGATCGCGTTGCCGGGCGTCTCGAGGTACGCGTAGCCGAGGTAGCCCGTGCGCGCGCACGAGCCGTCGAGGCTCTTGCCGTGCCCGTTGTTGTCCCACGTGTACACGAGGTTCAGGCCGAACGACTTGTCGAAGTACGCGTTGTCGTCGTCCGACTCGGCGACGCCGTCGCACGAGATCGCCGAGCCGCCGACGCCCGAGTCCATGTACAGGCCGAAGATGATGTTGTCGTTGTAGTCCTGAGTGCCTTCGTTGGCGATGTCGTAGTGCCAGAAGATCACGTTGCCGGCCTGCGGATTCGCCCACTGGAAGCCGCGCGTCTCGACGCGCAGCCCGAGGCCGCGGCGCGACGGATCGCGCGAATCGGGCTCGAACCGCCACGTGCTGTAGAAGTCGTCGTCCATGACCGTGTAGCTCTCCT
Organism: Candidatus Eiseniibacteriota bacterium; assembly: GCA_016215625.1. Taxonomy (GTDB): domain Bacteria; phylum Eisenbacteria; class RBG-16-71-46; order RBG-16-71-46; family RBG-16-71-46; genus CAIXRL01. The sequence continues at coordinate 52,610 of JACRIW010000032.1, forward strand.
GGTCGGCCGCGGGACGCTTCCCGAAGTAGCCGTTCCAGCTTCCCGCCCAGCCGGCGTCGTCGGGATCGTCGAGTTTGTCGGGCCAGCGGTCCGGCCAGGTGCGCGAGTCGTGGCTGATCGCGGGCGAGCGCGCCTTGTTGATCGTGGGATCGGGCTGGAAGAACCCGGGCCGCGGCTCGAAGCGCATGGTGCGGTTGTAGGGATCGAAGCACTGCCGCTCCCGATACCCCGTCTCCATGATGTACGCGTCGGTGTCGTCGTTCTGGCGGATCTTCGCGAGCACGAACGGCGTGATGCCGTCGCTGTAGTTCATGCCCGAGCCCTTCGGCGCCTCGGCCGAATGGAACACCGACAGGTCCACGTTGATCGGGTCGGCCGGATAGCCGCCGACCATGCCCCAGTTGTGGAACATCGTGCGGATGTTGTTCGCGTCGTGCAGCCCCTGGCGCTCCGCGTCGATGCGGCCGCGCAGTTCGGGCGGAACGACGGGTTCGAGCGCGCCGGCCGCGGCGGCGGCACGCGCGAGTGCGGCGGCGAGCACGAGCGCGCCGGCCAGCGTGCGGGCGATCTTCGGCAGGTTCATGTCACATCCCTCGTGACGCAGGTTCGCTTCCATCAGTTCGCCACGTTCAGCGTGAGGCCGAGTTCGACACGGCGCGGACCATAGAAGCGCGTCGGATCGGCGAGCGTCGCCGCGTCGCGCACCGGGAAACGCGAGTAGTACGGGCTGCCCGAGTTGGCGAAGACGAAGCCGTTGAAGGCGCGGGTGTCGGTGAGGTTGAAGACGCGGCCGAACGCCGAGCAGCCGATGCCGAAGAGCTCGACCGCACGCGAGCCGCGCAGGTCGACGACCATGCCCATCGGCTTGCGGCCCGAGTTCGCCTCGAGTCCGCCGCCGAAGCCCGTCTCGATCTCCGGCGTGTACGGCTGGCCGCTCGCGATCCGGATCGCCGTGCTCACGTTGAACCGCTGCGGCTTCGCGAGCGTCATCGTGACGTTGAGCGTGTGCTTCTGGTCCCAGTTGAACGGCACCGAGCGCGGGCGGGGATCCTCGCCGCCGGCGGCGCGCGCGGCGGTCTCGCGCGGATCGCTCGAGTTGCCCTGCGCCGACTGCCACGTGTAGTCCACCGTCGAGCTGAACAGTCCCTTGCCGCGCTGGTTCACGGACACGGTGAAGCCGATCACGTCGCCGAAATCCACGTTCGTGAGGCGCGAGTACTGCGCGCCGTTGTACGTCTCGACGAACTCCACGCCGAGCAGGTCGCGGATGTCCTTGAAGAACGTCGTCACGTCCAGGCCGAGGAACTCGTTGATCGCGTGCTTGTACCCGAACTGGTACTGCACCGTGCGCTCGGGCTTGATGTCGGGATTGCCCATCGTCGGCGAGGTCTCGCCCGCCTGCAGGTCCTTCAGCTCGTCGTAGTCGGCGTGCTCGAAGATCTGGCCGAGCCCCGGGAACTGGTAGAAGTGCCCGTAGGCGAAGAACAGCGCCGCGTTCTTGTGGATCGGGTACGACACTCCGATGCGCGGCGCGACCGAGTACTTCGCGGTCGTGCGCACGTCGTGCGACTGCGGCACGCCGCTGATCGAGTTCGCCGGGTTCGAGAGGTCGCTCGGCAGGTACGAACGCGCGTCGAAGTACTCGAAGCGTGCTCCCGCGCGCACGGTGAGGTCGTTCCACTCGATCTCCTCCTGCGCGAAGGCCGCGCCGAGGAACGGGCGATACTCCCGCACGCCGGGGTACTCGGGCGAATACTCGGTCACGCGCATGAGGCGCTCGGCGCCGCCGGACGACGTGTCGGCGCCGTAGCGCAGGTAGCCCGGCACACCGAACGAGACGTGCGGAGCCTGGAACTCGGCGCCGACCTTGAGCTGGCGTTCCTTGCTCAGCTGGTCCACGTACGAACCCTTGAGCACGGCGCCGTTCGTCTTCTGGCGGAAGCGCGTGAAGTCCACGCCCTGCACGATCGCGCCGTTCTCGTACTCCGAGGCGCCGCGGACCGGGCCGTAGTCGTCGTAGTGCGGATCCCACACGCTCTCGTAGGCGAAATCGCGATAGTGGAAGTAGTTCTGGCGCGCGCTGAGCGTGTAGAAGCGCGACGTCGTGAGCGTGTGCGTGAAGTCCATGCCCTGCACGAGCGAGATCGTGCGCTGCTTGCTCGCGCCGTCGGGATTGAGGCGGTAGGCGTACTTGAGCGCGCGCGCGTCGGTCACGTTCAGGATCGCCTGCCAGCTGAACTCGAGGTTCGCGAACGATCGGTTCGTGAGCTTGGTGATCCCCGACCACTCGCGCGTCTCGCCGAGCGGCACGCGGGCGCCGTCCCCCGTGGGCCGGAACTGCAGGGTGGCCACGTCGGAAGAGTCGCCCGGCCGGAACCGGCGCTCGCCCCACACCCACTCATCGTTCAGGTAGTGCCGCGCGCTGACGAGGTACGTCGTCTTCGGGAGCCGCGTCGGGCCGTGCGCGGTGACCTGGTAGTTCTGCTGCGAGGCCGGCCGGAACCGGAAGTCGACGAGCCGGCGGTCGCTGCCCGGATAGAACGGCCCGCCGGAGAACAGCTCGGCGTCCCAGTGGAACTGCTCGGTGCCGCGCTTGAGGACGGCGTTCACGACGCCGCTCATGGCCTGCCCGTACTCGGCGTCGAACGTGCCGCTGATGACCTGCACTTCCTCGAGCAGCGAGCGGTCGAGCTTCAGCGTGGACGAGTTGTTGTAGGCGTTGTTCACGCTCACGCCGTCCACCTGGTACTGCACCTCACCCGTGCGCCCGCCGCGGAAGTGGCCGTCCACGACGCCGGCCTGCAGGTTCACGATGTCCTGCAGTTCCTGCACGGGCAGCGCCTGCATCTGTTCGCGGTTCACCGTCGCGATGTTGCTCGTGCGATGGATCTCGACCACCGGGCGCCGCGCGCTGACGATGGTCTCCGCCATACCGACGACGGACTCCTTCATCTCGATGTCGAGCCGGGTCGTGTTGTCCGCCGCGACGTCCACGTTCTGCACCGAGACGGGGCCGTAGCCGATGAGGCCCGCCTTCACTTCGACCTTGCCCGAAGGCACGTTGATGATCATGAAGCGGCCGGACTCGTCGGTGATGCCGCCGAGCGGCATGCCCGCGATGCGCACGGTCACGCCCGCGAGCGGTTCCTTGCGCGCGCCGGTGACCTTTCCGGTGATCTTTCCCGTGGTGCCCGCGACGGCGGCTCCCACCCAGACGGCGGCCAGCAGCGCCGCGCCCACCAGCACCCGCATCAGTCCCCGCCCCATGCTCCGGCGATCCATGACGGACTCCCTCTCCTTGTCCGGTCTTCCCGGCAGTCCGAACGGGGCGGGCGCGTCGCCCGCCCCGTCGGAGCCGACCGGGCACGTCGTGATTACCGCAGCACCATCATCTTGCCGGACAGCGTCGTCACCCGGGCGCCGGCCGCGTTGCGGATGTTGACGCGATACAGGTACATGCCCGCCGCGGGTGCGAACTGCGGCATGCGGATCTCGCGCTGCCCCGCCGCCTGCAGGCCGGCCGAGCGCGAGGCCACGGTGCGGCCCTGCAGGTCGAACACCTCGACGTCGACGAGTGACGCCTCGGCGAGCGCGTAGCGGATCACCGCGCCGCTCTGCACCGGGTTCGGGTAGCTGCCGAGGAGCGCGTAACCGCTCGTCGTCATGCCGCCGTCGTCCACGCCCGCGACCTGGTAGCTCGGGTTCATGAACGCGACGCACGGACCGTCGGTGCCGTCCCACTCACGGAAGAACCAGCGGCGCGTGCCGTAGCTGTCCGTGATCGGCGAGTACGAATCGCCGTCCATGAGGTCCACCGACCAGTACAGCGCGTGATCGCCGAGGCCGGCCGGATAGCCGAACTGGCGCAGGTTGATCGCCATCTCCGCCGTGTAGCCGGCGTCGGTGTCGATGCCCGTCGTGTCCACGGTCGTGCCCGGCTTGAGCTTGAGGTTCACGCGCACGGCGCCGAGCGTGTCGCGCAGGAACGTGAGCTCGTCCGCCGTCTTGAGCGTGCCGCCCGCGCCGACGTAGAACGTCATCTTGTGCCCGGCGAGATTGCGGTCCGGCCCCTTGGCGACGCGGTCGTTCACGCTGAGGCTGAAGCCGTCCCAGCGGTCGAGCAGCGAGTGCGTCTGCACGACCTGGTCGTTCACGTCGAAGCCGAGGAACAGCGAGTCGCCCTTGAAGAAGTACTTCACGATCGCGTCACCGGGGTCGGCGATGAACGCCGTGCCGCCGTTGCCGTTCACCGGGGCCTGGTACTGGCCCGAGCGGAACGGGCCGACGCCGGGGTAGGTGCTCAGCTGCGCCGTGTCGTCGTAGGTCAGCCGGATGCTCGGAGCGCTCTGCCACACGGGCTCGGTGAGGAATCCGTCCACGGTCGGCGCCGCCCAGTTGGCCGCGTTCGGGATGTCCATGTCGGGGCCGTACACCGGCGTCGCGCCGGAGTTCACGGTCACGCTCGGCCGGGCGAGCACGTTGACGTGGTGGTACCAGGCCGCGTTGCCCCACGGCCCCTGCACCCACGTGCGGCAGACCGAGAAGCGGAAGAAGTTCGTGATCGGCCAGAAGTTGTCCATGTCGTACAGCGAGCAGTTCCACTCCACCACGTCGCCGTCGGCGTCGGTCACGTCGTAGCCGTTCAGGCCGAGATCGAAGCGCATCTCGATCGTGTACCCGCGATCCGAGAGCGTGTCGGAGTTCACCGTGCCGTTGACCACGACACGGGCGTCCCACGCCTGCAGCTGCTGCGCGGTGGCCGGCGTTCCCGGAGGCCAGGTGCGCCAGTAGCCGATCATGCTCATCGGCTTGTTGATCGCGGTCGGGTTCGTGTCACCGCTCTCCGGCGGCCACCACCACGACATGAAGTGCTCGCGCGGCGGCGCCGGGCGATAGGTGTCGTTGTGGCCCTTGAGGCTCATGAGCAGGCCGTCGAAGCGGTTGAAGAGCGCGGAGCCGCCGAGCGAGCTGTCGCGCACCGTGACGCCGAGCCAGAGCTGGTTGCCGACCACGAGGAAGCGGAAGACGCCGCGGTTCGGGTCGCTCGAGACGAAGCCGCCCTCGTCCTTCCAGCCCGAGCCGGGAATCGGCCCGTCCTGGCGCGTGGTGATCACGAGTGATTCGGCCTGTGCCCACTGCGGCTCGTTGAGCTGGCCGTCGAGCGTCAGCGCCGCGCCGTCCGTGGTACGTGCCCAGATGTAGTCGTAGCGCTGGAACTGCGCCCAGGCGGGCAGCGCAGCACAGAGCAACGCACCCGTCATCAGGGCGGTCACCCATCCTGCATGCTTCATGATCGGAACCTCCTCCTTGTGAAACGACTCGGTGCATCCCACTCTCGTGAGGAAGGACTCTCGGTGTGGAAACGTTTTCCTACTTCGTGACGAGCGCCCCTTCGGCGCCGTGGAATCGTGGTCGCATGTGCTCGGCGATGGGCCCCTCCCTCGCGCTCGTGAGCCGGCGGCTCAGGCGGGCGCCCCGTTGCCGTTCGCGCTGAGGCGGTCTTCCCGATGATGCGCGGCCGTGCCGTGCCCGCGCCGCCGAGCGCGTCCGCCCTGCGGCTCGGCGAGCGCCGGCTGCGGCGCGCCGCACGACTGCCGCACCACGAGCGACGCCGGCAGCTGCTCGCGCTGGCCGTCGGCGGGCCGGCGCGAGCGCGCGAACGGCAGCAGCTGGTGCAGCGCGCGCTCGCCGAGCAGGCAGGCGTCCACGCGCACGGTGGTGAGCGCGGGCGTCAGGTAACGGCCGATCGCGATGTCGTCGAAACCCACGATCGCCATGTCCTGCGGCACACGCACCTCGGCGTCGCGCAGCGCGCTCAGCAGCCCGATGGCCATGTAGTCGTTGGCGCAGAACACCGCGCTCGGGCGCGGCTGCATGTGCACGAACGACGCGGCCGCCTGGAAGCCGGCGGACTCGCTGAAGTCGCCCGCGACCTCGAGCGCGCTCGAAGCCTCGAGGCCCGCGGCCCGGAGTGCGTCGCGCCAGCCGCGCGCGCGTTCGTCGGCGTCGAGGTTGCCCACGGGACCGCGCACCAGCCCGATGCGCCGGTGTCCCAGGCTCGCGAGGTGCGCGACGGCCGCATACGCGCCGTCGTAGTTGGCCACGGACAGCGCGCCGCACTCGGGCGCCGTCGCGCCGGGATTGAGCAGCACGACGGGAAAGCGTGTCGCGAACTCCGCGATGGCGGTGTGCGCTTCGGCGTCGGGCACCATCACGATGAGTCCGTCGATGCGTCCGCGCAGCGCGCGGATCGCCGACACGATCGTCTCGGTGCTGTCGTGGAAGCTCGACACGAGCACCTGGTACTTCTCCGCGCGCGCCGCGAGGTCGATGCCGCGGATGACTTCGGAGAAGAACTCGCCGTACAGGTCGGGCAGCAGCACGCCGATCGCGTGCGTGCGGTGCGTGATGAGGCTGCGCGCGGCGCTGTTCGGCCAGTAGTCGAGGCGCGCCGCGATGCCGCGCACGTGCGTCGCGGTCGCTTCGCTCACGAGCGTCGCCTGGTTGAAGACACGCGAGACCGTCGCGATCGAGACTCCCGCTTCTCGCGCCACGTCACGAATGGTTGCCACGGCCGACTCCGATGCGTTTGGGGGACGACTGCTTGTGCTCGGCGTGAGGGCGCGGGCGCGTCGCAGAGGGGCGTGCGCACCGCGAACGATGAAAACGATTACATGGCGATTGAGACTTTGTAAAGATGGTCTTTTGGGTCCATGCCCCGGGTGCTCCGAAGTCTCCCAGGTGCGCGCGGCGGCGCGCGAGCGATTCCGGTCCAACGGCAAGCCATGAAACACGTTGTAATTCTCCCGGCTCCGTCTGCTCACGACGCGGGAGTGGACGGTTCGGGGCGCGCTCTCTATCCTGCCGCGACTCGTTCGCCCTTCTCTCACGCCCGAGGAACTCACTCGAGATGAAAACGTTTCCGGATGGCTTCCTCTGGGGCGCCGCGACCTCGGCCTACCAGATCGAAGGCTCCCCTCTCGCCGACGGCGCGGGGCCGAGCATCTGGCACCGCTTCACGCATACGCCCGGCGCCACGGAACTCGGCCACACGGGTGACGTCGCGTGCGATCACTATCGCCGCTGGGAGTCCGACGTGGACCTCATGGGCGAGCTCGGCCTGCAGTCCTACCGCTTCAGCCTGTCGTGGGGCCGGGTGCTTCCCGAGGGCCGCGGGCGCGTCAACGAGAAGGGGCTCGATTTCTATCGCCGGCTCGTGGACCGCCTGCTCGAGCGCGGCATTCGTCCCAACGTGACGCTCTACCACTGGGACCTGCCCGCGGCGCTCGACGACGAGGGCGGCTGGCTGCATCCCGACGCGCCGGAGTGGTTCGCCGACTACGCGCAGGTCGCCTTCGACGCGTTCGCCGACCGCGTACCGATGTGGGCGACGCTCAACGAGCCCTGGGTCTCGGTGGACGGCGGCTACCTGCACGGCGCGCACGCGCCCGGCCGCAAGGGCGTCGCGAACGCGGCCACCGCCGCGCGGCACCTGCTGCTCGCGCACGGCGCGGCGGTCGAGCGCTACCGCGGCTCGGGCGCGAAACACGCGATCGGGATCGTCGTGAACCTCGAGCCCAAGGACGCGGCGAGCGACCGGACCGAGGACGTCGCGGCGGCCGCGCGCGCGCACACGTACTTCAACGAGCAGTTCTGCGACCCCCTGCTGCTCGGGCGCATCCCCGACGGCCTCGACGCGATCTACGGCGAGGGCTGGCGCGCGTGGACGGCGGCGGAACTCGCGCGCGCGTCGGCGAAGATCGATTTCCTCGGCATCAACTACTACACGCGCGCGCTCACGCGCTTCGAACCCGCGCACGCGCCCGTGTGCGATGCGCGCGTGCTGCCCGAGGGCGCGCTGCGCATGACCACGGGCTGGGAGTTCTATCCCGAGGGCCTCACGCGCACGCTCTGCTGGGTCAAGGAGCGCTACGGCGACCTGCCGCTCTACGTGACCGAGAACGGCGGCGCGTTCGCCGATCCGCCCACCGCGGCGGACGGCCGCGTGGACGATCCGCTGCGCGTGCGGTGCTACCGCGAGAACCTGCGCGCGTGCCTCGCGGCGCTCGAGCGCGGCGTGGACCTGCGCGGGTACTACGCGTGGTCGCTCATGGACAACCTCGAGTGGTCGGCCGGCTTCTCGCAGCGCTTCGGTCTCGTGCACGTGGACTTCGACACGCAGGTCCGCACGATCAAGGAGAGCGGCAAGTTCTACCGTGAGGTGATCCGCACGAACGGCGCCTCGCTCGCCTAGCCCGGCTCCACCACGAAGCACGGCGCCCCGCTCGGACCCGGTCCGGCGGGGCGTCCCGATTCCGCGGCGCTCAGCGCCGCTTCGCGCCCGTGGAGCGTTTCGCGGGCGCGCGCGGAGCCGGCGGGGGCTCCGGCCACCACGACACGTCCGCGGGCAGCGACCGCAGCACGACCGTACCGTCGGCCGCGGGCGCGCGGCGTTCGCCGTCCACCTGCAGCGACCTCGCCCAGGTTGCGGGCAGGTCGAGCACGATCCCGCCGCGCGGCACGCGCATGTCCTGCGATTCAATCGTGGCGAACATGCGCGGCGCGCCTCCGGGGCCCTGCTGCCGGCGCAGGGTGAAGCTCACCGTGCCCCAGCGCGTGTGCAGCCCGCGCACGACGACGCCCGCGTCCAGCCAGCCCTCGGTCACGCCCGCGCCGATCACGAGCGAGGAGTCCGCCTCGCGCTCGTAGGCGAGCATGTCGAGCACCGAGCGCACGTAGTCGGTGCCGCACCACGTGTGCGGCATGTCGCCGATGAAGCGCGGCGCACGCTCGTCGCGCCAGACGACCTCGGCCCAGTGCTGGAAGCCGCGCGGCCGGCGGTTGCCGAGGAACCACTGCAGCGCTTCGTGCGCGCGATCGCGCCAGCCGAGCCGCACCATGGCGCCGACGTTGCGCCACTCGTAGGGCGTGTACGCGTCCCACGACTCGCGGCCGTCGCGCCGTGCGGTGAAGAACGCCCAGTATTTCTCGTACGTGCGCTCGAGCGCGCCGCGCGGCAGCACGCCCGCCGCGTCGCCCGGCGTGAGACCGATGGACGTGCTCGTGGGATCGAAGTCGCCGAGGTCGGCGCAGCCCGGCACGTAGTCGATGCCATGGTCCCGCATCGCCGCGCCGATCGAGGCGACGAGGTCGCCCTCGAACTCGTCGCGCGATCGCTCGAGCGCCGCGCGCTCGTCCTTGCCGAGCACGGCGGCGAGGTCGGCCGCGTCCTTGTAGCCGCGCAGCGCCCAGAAGTCGTCCCAGTACGAATGCATGGGCTTCGCCGAGTAGCCCTCGTGGCTGATCGAAGGCGGCAGCAGGCCGAAGAACTTCCCCTCCGCCTGCGTGCGCCATTCCGGCGTGCGCCGCTGCGCGCGCAGCGTGTCGAGGTAGCCCGCGGCGGCACGCACGTGCGGCCACAGCGAGTCCGCGAACGCGCGGTCGCCGGTGTAGCGGTAGTACTCCGTGACGAGGTAGATGAGCTCGCCGTGGCTGTCGTGCTCGGGCACCGGGTCGGCGCCGCGACGATCCACGCAGCACGGCACCTTCCCGTTCGCGTACTGGTACGGCGCGAACCAGCGCAGGAAGTCGCGCACCGCCTCGGTCTCGCCGAGGCGCAGCAGCGCGCTCGAGGTGAGCGAGCCGTCGCGGATCCACGAGCGCGCGTACGAGCGCGTGCCGGGCTGGATCGCGGGGCCGTCGCGGTTGACGAGCACCCACGCGAGCTGCGCCTTGAGCGCGTGCACGGCGTCCGAGTCGGGCAGCTCGATCGTCACCCGGTCGAGCCGCGCCTTCCAGCGCGACTCCGCGGCGCGCTGGAGTTCGCCGACGTAGCGCGAGACCTTCGCCGAATCCGGCGGCAGGCCGGGCTCGGCCGGCGGGTCGTGCAACGGGAAGTAGACGTTCACCTCGGCCTCCCCTCCGGCCGGGAGGTTCACCGCGTACGCGATCGCACCCGAGGCGAGCCCCTCCGGGTCGGTCATGCGCGCGGCTCGCGGGAGCCTTCCTTCGGCGAGGAAGTCGGAGATGTCGCCCTGCGCGAAGGACACCGCGCCGAAGTCCAGCGGCGCGGTCAGGCTCGCGACGCCGTACTCGCCGTTCACGAGCACCGTGCGCTCGTTCCACGCGAGTTCGCGCACCGGCGTGAATCCACCCGGCGTGTTGAGGAACTGCGACGGCGGGTTCACCTGGTAGGGCCGCAGCGCGAGGAAGAGCGTGTCGCGCCGCGCCTCCGTGCCGGCGTTGCGCAGCCGGTAGCGCGCGAAGAGCGCGGCGTGACCGGGCGTACCCGCGCCGAACGCCGTGACGCTCATGCGCAGGTCACCCGCCGTCCACTCGACCACGGGCACCGGCAGCTGTCCCTCGCGCAGCGCCTGCGTGACCGTGACGTCGTTCCACGTGAGCGTGCGGCCGCGGTCGCGCACGAAGGGCTCGACGGCGAGCCGCCCCTTGCCCAGTTCGATGCGCCCGTACTCGTCGATCAGCCCGTCGTCGGAATCGCCGTCGATGCCCACGACCGTCCAGTAGATCATCTCCCCGAGCATCGCCCGCGGATAGCGCCCGCGCGGCGCGCGCGCGGCGATCGCGGCGAGGAACCGGTCGCGCGTGGCCGACCACTCGAGCGGCTGCACGGCGCATTCGGCGAGCGCGACACCGGCTTCGCCGGCTGCGCGCGTCACGCGCAGCCGGGCGAAGCGCGCTTCGCTCTCCGGCATGGGCAGGAAGTCGTCGCCGCCGTTGCCGCCGCGCACCCGGTAGCCCTCGCGCCACGCCTTGCCGTCGGCGGAGAGTTCGACCGCGTAGTCGGCGGCGTGCCGCCCGGGCGCCCAGGCGAGCTGCAGGCCGCCGAACTCGCGCGCGCCGCCGAAGTCGAGCGTGAGCAGCGGTTCGCGATCGTTCGGCGCGGGCGTCCACGCGCTCGCGGGATCGCCGTCCAGCGCGGCGCCGCCGTTTCCACTCGAAGACTTCGTCACGATCGGCCGCGGCGTCGCCTCCGGCGCGGGCAGCGGCTCGAGACGCAGGTCGTCGAGCCAGACGGAGCCCTTGCCGCCCTTGCCCGCGGTGACGGCGAACTCGAGCGCCGCGACGTGCGCGGGCTCGCCGCCACCCTGCGGCCCCCACGCGAAGCTCACGTGGCGCTTCTTGATCGTGACGGTGGTCCAGTCCTTCGAGAACTCGACGTCGCGGCGGTTCACCCACCAGACGTTTTCGCCGCTCGCGTCGACGAGCTTGAACTCGAGGTTGTTGGGCGGGCACGCCCCGCGCATGCGGAACGTGAAACGCCAGTTGCCCGACAGGTCGAGCGAGACCGCGCGGTGCGCCACGGCATAGCCGCCGCCACCGTGGAAGTCGAAGTCGAGACGCATCGCGCGTCCGTCGGCGCCCGCGTCCGTGGCGAGCGCGAGCGACACGCCGTCGGCGGGCTGCGCCTTCCACGGCGCGGTGGACTCGAACGCGTCCACGACGACGGGGCGCGCGGGTCGCACGGGTGCGGCGGGTGCGGCGGACGCGGCCGTGGCGGCGAGCGCCACGCCGAACAACGGCGCCAGCAGGAACATGGGAATCAGCCCTTCACGGAGCCCATGAGCACGCCCTGGATGTACGAGCGCTGCATCACGAGGAAGACGGCGAGCACGGGCAGCACGGTGAGCACCGAGCCGGCCATCATGAGCTCGGTGTCCTGCACGTGCTCGCCCACGAGATTGGCGAGTGCGACGGGCAGCGTGTACTTGCTGTCGTCGCTCAGCACGATGAGCGGCCACATGAAGTCGTTCCACGACGACAGGAAGCTGAACGTCGCCATCGTGACGAGGATCGGCTTGAGCACCGGCATCACGATGTTCCAGTAGATCCGCCACTCGCTCGCCCCGTCGATGCGCGCGGCGTCGAGCAGGTCGTCGGGGATGCTCTGCGCGAACTGGCGGATCATGAAGATGCCGAACACGCCCGCGAGACCCGGGATCATCACGCCCCACGGCGTGTTCACGAGCCCCATGCCCTTCACCATGAGGAAGAGCGGCATCATGCCGACCTGCGCCGGGATCACCATCGCGGAGACGAGCACGCGGAACACCGCTTCGCGCCCGGAGAAGCGCAGCTTCGCGAACGCGTACCCGGCCATCGAGTTCACGATCAGCGAGAAGAGCGTCACGCTCACGGTCACGAGCAGCGAGTTCGCGAAGTCGCGCGCGAGGTTGAGCCGCGTGAACAGGTCCACGTAGTGCTCGAGCGTCGGCCGGGTGGGCAGCAGCGGCGGCGGGAACGAACTCGCCTGCCCGGCCGGCATGAACGAGGCCGAGACCATCCAGAGCAGCGGGGTCAGCGTGACGATCGCACCCAGCACGAGCAGGGTGTGCACGAACAGCGAGGGAAGCACGCGTTTCACGATTTCCGTCCCTCCCCCTGCAGGCGCATCTGGATCAGCGTCGCGATCAGCATGATGACGAACAGCACGAAGGCGATGGCGGTCGCGTAGCCCATGCGCCACCACCGGAAGCCCTGCTCGTACATGAGCATCACGACGCTCACGGTCGATCGCAGCGGCCCGCCCTGCGTCATCACGTACGGTTCGGCGAAGATCTGGAACTGCCCGATCATCGTCATGACGCCGACGAACAGGAAGGTCGGCGCGAGCGACGGCAGCGTGACGTGCACGAAGCGGTCGCGCGCCGAGGCTCCGTCGAGCTCGGCGGCCTCGTACAGGTCCTCCGGAATGGACTGCAGCCCCGCGATGAAGATGAGCATGTTGTAGCCGAAGTTCTTCCACACCGCGAGCAGCACGATCGCCGGCATGGACCAGTGCGGGTCGCCGAGCCAGTCGATCGGGCCCACGTGCAGGAAGCCGAGCGCCTGGTTCACGAGGCCGTACTTCGGGTGCAGCAGGTAGCGGAACACGATCGCGACCGCGACCATCGTCGTGACGACGGGCAGGAAGTAGATCGTGCGGAAGAGCCCCTTGAAGCGCGCGATCTTCGCGTTCACGAGCAGCGCGGCGGAGAGCGACGCGATCACCGACAGCGGCCCGCCGACGACCACGAAGTACAGCGTGTTGCGCAGCGCGCGCCAGAACTCGGGATCGGTCACGACCTGCCGGTAGTTCTCGAACCCCATGAAACGGATCGTGTCCGGCGAACCGATCGCGTAGATGTCGAAGTCCGTGAAGCTCATCACGAACCCGGCGAGCACGGGCACGAAGAAGAACACGCCGATGAGCACGAGCGCCGGCGCGAGGAATCCCCACGCGGCACGCGCCTGGCGGCGTTCGGACGTCATGTGGCTCATCGCACCTCTCCCCGCCGGCGCGCGTGCAGCCAGCGCCGCTTCTCGAGCATGCGGTCCACCTGCTCCGAGAGATCGGACAGCACGGTGTCGGGAGGCGCCGCACGGCGCACCGCGCGTTCGACCTGCTCCTGCACCCGGATCGCGATCTGCTCCCATTCCGGCACCTTGGGCGTCGCGACGACGCGCGTGAGCTGCTCGCCGAAGGCGCGCATGTTCGGGTCGGCCTGCAGCGCCGTGTCGCGCCACGCCTCGACTCGCCCGGGCAGGTCGCCCGAGAGCCGCCAGAACTCGAGCTGCACGTCGGGTCGCGCGAGGTACTCGATCAGCTTCCACGCCTCCGCCTTGTGCTTCGAGGCGCGGTACAGCACGAGGCTCGAGCCCCCGGCGAGCGACACGCCCGAGGCGGGACCCGTCGGGCCCGGCAGCGGCGCGGTGCCCCAGTCGTCCTGCAGTTCCGCCGGCAGGCGGTTGCGGAACTCCCCGAGCTGCCACGGTCCGCTGATGTACATGCTGAAGTATCCGCGCGCGAACTCCTGGTACAGGTTCGCGACCTCGTTGCCGGAGATCGAAGGCGCGAGCCCCTCGAAGTAGAGGCTCATGTACCAGTCGAAGCCACGGCGGAACGCCGAGTCGCGGAACGCCGCGCGCGTACCGTCCTCGGCGAGCAGCGGTGAGCCCGCCTGCAGTCCGGCGATGACCGGCGGGTTCCACTCGTTCGTCGGCAGGAAGATCGCGAAGCGGTCCTTCCCCACGACGCGCTTCACGTCGCGCAGCGCCTGCGTGAAGCCGGCCCAGTCGCCGGGCACCCGGTCGTGACCGGCCTGCCGGAGGATGTCCTTTCGGTAGAAGAGCAGCCGCGTGTCCACGTACCACGGCACGCCGTACACGACGCCCTCGAGCACGTTCGTGTCCCAGATGCCGGGAAAGAACGCGGACGAATCGAACGACGCCCCGGTCGCGAGCCGCTCGTTCAGCGGTTCGATCGCGCCGAGCGCGGCGAACTCCGGGATCCACGTGTTGCCGAGCTGGCTCACGTCCGGCGTGGACCTGCCGACGTACGAGGTGATGAGCTTCTCGTGCGCCGCGGACCACGGCACCTGCTGCACGATCACGCGCACGCCGGGGTTCTCACGCTCGAACGCCGGCAGCAGTTCCTGCACGACCTCGCCCTCGCGCCCCATCGCCCACATGCGCACGACCGTGCGTCCGTCCTTCGGCGCGCATCCCGCGCCGGCCGATGCGGCGAGGATCCCGAGGACGAGGAGACCGGCGGCGCGGAAGTTCACCGGGACACGTCCGTCGCGTCGAGCCAGCCGCCCGAGAATCCGGCACGCTTCAGCCCGCGCACGAGGTGGGGATTGCGCTTCATGCGTTCCCAGATCAACCCGCTGCGCCAGTTCTCCGCCATGAGCACGATCAATCCCTGGTCGATGCCGAGGTAGTCGTGGTCGTACCAGCCCCGCTCGGGGTCGATGCCCTGCCCCTCGCGGCCCGGCAGGCGCAGCGTCGGGTTGTAGGCGTCGAGGAAGCCGTAGCGTCCCCACAGGCGTTCGCCGTGCCGCTCCTTCATGTGCATGAGCGTGGGCACGACGGCCTCGGGCGCGAACGCGATCGAGCCCGCGGCCGCGTTGGGCGTGATCGTACCGTCGTCGAGCACCTCGGTGTGCGAGGCGCCGCGCGCCCAGTAGGTCTGGAAGTGGCGCTTCCTGCCGTCGACGACGAAATCGCCGTCGATGCCGCCGTCGCACGCCGAGAGCCCCCACTCGAGCGGGCCGTACGCGTCCCAGCCGCCGGGGTTGTCGATCGCGTACTGGCGCTGCGCGAGCGTCGCGCGGCGCGAGTTCTCGAAGTAGTCGATGCCCTTCTCGCGCATGTACGCGTCGCGGATGCCGCGGTAGTCCACGAACAGGTGCGACGACTGGTGCCCGAAGAGCGGCGCGAAGCCGAGATGCTCCTGACCGTGGAACGTGCCCCAGCGATAGCCCTCGGTGTACCGGCGCCATGTGTCCGGATGCGCCGGATGCGTGGGCGACGCCATCGCGAGCAGCAGCATGAGCGTGGTCTCGTTGTAGTGCCCGGTGTCGTACGGCAGGTGCCCTTCCTCGGGCGTCCAGCCGAGCGACATGAGCGGCGCGCGTGGCTGCATCCACGCCCAGTCCACGCGCCGGTAGATCGAATCGGCGTACGCACGGATACCGCGCTCCAGGGGCGTGTCGCGGTCGAAGTACTCGCCGCAGAAGAGCGCGCCCGCGACGAGCAGGCCCGTGTCGATGAAGGACAGCTCGAGCTTCTCGAAGCGCGAACCGTCGCGCGGGTTCAGGAAGTGGTAGTAGAAGCCGCGGTAGCCGATCGTGCGCGTGGACGCCGAGTCCATCGGCGCCTGCCACAGGAAGCGCAGCGTCTCGTAGGTGCGGCGCACGCCGTCTTCGCGCGACACCCAGCCGCGCTCGACGCCCACGGGATACGCGGCGAGCCCGAAGCCCATCGCCGCGACGCTCGAGAACGACCTGGTCGGCCAGCGGTCGGGCGTCAGCCCGGTGACGGAGTCCGCCGTGTCCCAGAACCAGGAGAACGTGCGGCGCTCGAGCGTGTCCACGAACGCCCGCTGTTCGGCCGGGGCGTCGGCGTACGAAAGAAGCGCCGGAGCGGACGAAGGCGCGGCGGCGGGCGCGGGACCGCGCCGGCCGGCGCACGCGCTCCCTCCCACCGTCACGAGCACGGCCGCGCAGAGGAAGGTGATGCGGAGTGCGGAACGCGGGCTCGGGATCACGTGGGGGCTCCGGGGTGCGGCCGTCAGTCGATCGTGGCCGGGATCGTGCGGTTCCTGCGCCAGCGCAGCGCATCCTCGCCGCGCCGCGGACGCGAGCCGCACGAGGTGCGGACCGCGAGCGAGGTCGGAAGCACCTCGTGCTGCTTCACGTCGGGATTGGCGGAACGCCGCGCGCGCAGGAGCAGTTCGACCGCGCGCTCACCGAGCAGCGAGGTGTTCACGCGCACGGTCGTGAGCGGCGGCGACATGTAGCGCGCCATGGCGATGTCGTCGAAGCCGGTCACCGCCATGTCGTTCGGCACCGAGATGCCCGAGTCGAGCAGCCCGCTGAGCACGCCGACCGCCATGTGGTCGTTCGCGACGAACACCGCGGTCGGGCGGTCCTTGCGGCGCGCGAGCTCGATGGCCGCCTCGTAGCCGGACGGTTCGGTGAAGTCACCCTGCAGTTCGAGGTCGGGCGACAGCGCGATGCCGGCCTCGCGCAGCGCCGCGCGGTAGCCCTGCAGGCGCTGCTCCGAATCGAGATTCTTCTGCGGACCGCGCACGAACGCGATGCGCGTGTGACCGAGCCCCAGCAGGTGGCGCACCATCTCGGAAGCGCCCTCGGCGTTGGCGATCGCGATCGTGTCGCACTCGTCCACCTCGCCGCCGGGGTTGAGCAGCACGACCGGGCAGTGCACGGAGAACCCGCGCACGGCTTCCGGCGCGTCCACGTCGGGCGCCATCACGACCATGCCGTCCACGCGCCCGCTCATCGAGCGCAGCGCGTCGGCCAGCGCTTCGCTGTCGGCGTGCGAACTCGAGACGAGCAGATGAAAGCCGTGCTGGCGCGCGGCGTTGTCGAGCCCGCGGATGACGTCCGAGAAGAACTCGCCGTACATGTCGGGCAGCAGCACGCCGAGCGCGTGCGTGCGGCTCGTGATGAGGCTGCGGGCGACACCGTTGGGCCAGTAGTTCAGGCGCGAGGCGACCTCGCGCACGTTGCGCACGGTGGCTTCGCTGACGAGCGAGCTGTCGTTGAAGACGCGCGACACCGTCGCGATCGACACTCCCGCTTCACGTGCGACATCCCGAATGGTCGCCAACAGAGCACCCCTTTCCCTGGGCTTCGAGCGAGTGCATGCGACGGTCGCGGGCCTTCGCGCGGCGAGCACGGCGAGTGCACGGGGACGGCGTCGCTCGAAACGAGATGTAACCGTTTACAGCCCTCGAGGGCCGGGTGTCAAGAACTCGTCTCCCGACCGGCGCGCCCGTCCGGCCGACCGGCGCTGCCGGTCGCGAAGCGACGGCGTGGTAACTTGCCGCGCATGACGACTCCCACCGCGCTTCTCGAGCAGCGCCGCGCGCGCGCGGCCGCCGCATTCGCCACCGATTCCGAGATCATCCTCATTCCGGCCGGCCACCCGATCGGCATTCCCGGCGGCGCCGACCAGACCTACCCCTACCTCGCGCACGCCGAGTACTTCTGGCTCACGGACCACGAGTTCCCGGGCGGCGTGCTCGCCTACGACCCGAAGGAAGGCTGGACCGACTTCGTTCCCGAGACCACCGTGGGCGAGCGCGTCTGGGAAGGACGCGGCGACGCGCCCGGAACGCCGTTCTCGAAGTTCGAAGGCTGGCTCGGCGCACGCTCGGACCGCCGCGTGATCCTGCTCGGCGCGGGCGGCGCGGGAGTGAGCGGCATCGCCAACGACGACGCGCGCGCGGCCGAACTGCGCGACGCCCTCATGCACGCGCGCCGTCCGAAGGACTCCGCCGAGCTCGAGCGGCTGCGCGCCGCCTGCGCGGCGAGTGCCGTGGCGTACGAGCGCCTGCGTCCGCGCCTGCGCGCGGGCGTGAGCGAGCGCGAACTGCAGATCGAACTCGAGGCGGACTTCTTCCGCGCGGGCGGCGACCGCACGGGCTACGGCTCGATCGTCGCGCTCGGCTCGAACTCGGCGGTGCTGCACTTCGCGCCGGGTGACCGCCGCGCCGTTCCCGGCGACGTCGTGCTGGTGGACGCGGGCGCGGAAATCCGCCGCTACACGTCCGACGTCACGCGCACGTATCGCGTGGCCGGCGGCGACGCGGGCTTCTTCCGCGAGCTCTACACGGTCGTGCTCGGCATCGAGGAATGCGCGGTCGCCGGCTGCCTGCGCGGCGCCGAGTGGCGCGACCTGCACATGCAGGCGTGCCACGGCGTGCTCTCCGGCCTGCGTGAGATGGGCCTCGTGAAGGGCGATCCGGCCGCGCTCGTCGAACGCGACGTGCACGCGCTGTTCTTCCCGCACGGGCTCGGCCACCTGGTCGGGCTCGGCGTGCGCGACGCGAGCGGCTACCTGCCGGGCCGCGTCCGCAGCACGCGTCCGGGGCTCAACATGCTGCGCACGGACCTGCCGCTCGAGCGCGACTACGTCATCACGGTCGAGCCGGGCATCTACTTCATCCCGGCGCTGCTCCGCGATCCGGAGAAGCGCGCGAAGTACGCGGACTGTGTCGCGTGGGACCGCGTGGACGCGCTCGAGAGCTTCGGCGGCATCCGCATCGAGGACGACGTGCGCATCACCGACGGCGCGCCGGAGATCCTCACGGCCGCCATCCCGAAGTCGCTGGACGCCGCGGTGCTCGCGTAGCGACTCCCCCGTCACGAAGAGGCGGGCGGGCCCGGACGGCCCGCCCGCCTTCTCTCGTTCAGGGCCCCGAGGACTTCTCGGTGCGCTGGTAGCCCGGGCCGTAGAGCTGCCGCAGGCGTTCGCGCCACAGCCCCTCGAGCGTGCGCAGTTCGGCGAGCGGATCGCGCACCGGCGGCTTCGCCGGCGTCAGCAGGTCGAGCGTCTCGAACGCGAAGCCTTCCGCGCCGAACTGCCGCCAGTCGCGCTGCAGGGACGCGTTCGGGTGCGAGCCCATGTCGAGCTGGAAGCGCTGGCGGTTGAGCATCGCCGGCACGTCGAGCGCCACCCCGAGGAACCAGCGCCCCGTGTCCTTGTGCGAGATGCGGAACACGCCCATCGGACGTTCGCTCTCGACGTAGGCACGCGTGAGCGCCTTGCGGTCCGCGCCGCGCGGATCGCTCACGCGGCGTACCGCAGCACGGCGACGAAGTGGCATGCCGTGCCGGCCATGACCGCGAGGTGCCAGACGAAGTGCGCGTAGCGCAGCCGCGGCGCGGCGTAGAACGCGACACCCGCCGTGTACGCGAGTCCGCCCGCGAGCAGCCACGCGATGCCGGCCGCGCTCATGTGCGACACGAGCGGCTTCGCGGCCACGACCACGAGCCAGCCCATGAGCAGGTAGACCGCCGTGGACAGCTTCGGCCAGCGCATGCCGAGCGTGGACTTGAGCGTGATACCCGCCACCGCGAGCGTCCAGATGACGGCGAGCAGCGACCAGCCCCACGGGCCGCGCAGCACGCCGAGCGTGAAGGGCGTGTACGTGCCCGCGATGAGCAGGTAGATCGCCGCGTGATCGAACACGCGCAGCACGCGTTTCGCGCGCTCGTGCGTGATCGCGTGATAGAGCGTCGAGGCGAGATAGAGCAGGGCGAGCGTCGCGGCGAACACGGCCGCGCCGGCCACGGCCGCGGCACCGCGCGGCATCGCGTTCACGACGAGTATGGGCAGCGCCGCGATCGCGAGCACGAAGCCCACACCGTGGCTGACGCTGTTCGCGATCTCCTCGCCCATGGTCTGCGGGCGATGCACTTTCCGGGACGGATCGGACACCGGGAACTCTCCGAGGGCGGATGAACCGCGCGCGATCCCCGCGGCGGGCCACGAGGCTACCACCGTGAGCGCCGTGCGCGCGAAAAAGGCGGCGGCCCCGGTCGCCTCTCGGTGACCGGGGCCGCGCGTGTTTCCGTCGCGGACGGGCGTCAGACCTTCGCGCCCGCGCCCTGCAGGCGCTTCTCGAGCGAGGCGAGCTCGTCCTTGAGGCCCTGCGGGAGCTTGTCCCCGAACTTCTCGTAGTGCTTCTTGAACTCGGCGAGCTGGGCCGTCCAACCGTCGACGTCCACCTTCGTGAGTTCCTCCATCGCGGCCGCGTCCACCTTGAGGCCGTTCGTGTCGAGTGCGCCCGGAGCGGGCAGGCGGCCGATCGGCGTGTCCACCGCCGTCGCCGTGCCCGTGACGCGCTCGAACACCCACTTCAGCACGCGGCTGTTCTCGCCGTAGCCCGGCCAGAGGAACTTGCCTTCCGCGCTCTTGCGGAACCAGTTCACGTAGAAGATGCGCGGCAGCTTGGCGCCGTCTGCCTTCGCTCCCACCTTCAGCCAGTGACCGAAATAGTCACCCATGTGGTAGCCGCAGAACGGCAGCATCGCGAACGGGTCGAAGCGCAGCGCGCCCACGGCGCCCGCGGCGGCGGCCGTCGTCTCGGAGCTCATGATCGAGCCGAGGAACGTGCCGTGCTGCCACGAGAGCGCTTCGTTGACGAGCGGCATCACCGTCGCGCGGCGGCCACCGAACAGGATCGCCGAGATCGGCACGCCGGCCGGGTTCTGCCACTCGGACGAGATCACCGGGCACTGGCTCGCGGGAACGCAGAAGCGCGCGTTCGGGTGCGAAGCCTTGCGGCCGCTGGCCGGCGTCCACGGACGGCGGAGCCAGTCCGTCAGCTCGGCCGGAGGCGTGTCGGACATCTCTTCCCACCAGATGTCCTTGTCGGGCGTCAGCCCGCAGTTCGTGAAGATCGCGTTCTTCTCGATCGACTTCATCGCGTTGAAGTTGCTCTTGTCGCTCGTCCCCGGGGCGACGCCGAAGAAGCCGGCCTCCGGGTTGATCGCGTAGAGCCGGCCGTCCGGCCCGAACTTCATCCAGGCGATGTCGTCGCCGACCGTCTCGACCTTCCAGCCCGGGATCGTGGGCTGCAGCATCGCGAGGTTGGTCTTGCCGCAGGCCGACGGGAACGCCGCCGCGACGTAGATCTTCTCGCCCTTCGGGTTCGTGATGCCGAGGATGAGCATGTGCTCGGCGAGCCAGCCCTCGTCGCGCGCCTGCACCGAGGCGATGCGGAGCGCGTGGCACTTCTTGCCCAGCAGCGCGTTGCCGCCGTACCCGGAGCCGTACGACCAGATCTCGCGCGTCTCGGGGAAGTGGCAGATGTACTTCGTCTTCGCGTTGCACGGCCACGGCGAGTCCTGCTGCGTCGGGCTCTCGAGCGGCGCGCCGACCGAGTGCAGGCCGCGCACGAACTCACCGTCGCCCAGCGCTTCGAGCACCTTCGTGCCCACGCGCGCCATGACGTGCATGCTCGCGACGACGTACGGGGAGTCCGACAGCTCGACGCCGATCTTGGCGATGGGCGAACCGATCGGCCCCATGCTGTACGGGATCACGTACATCGTGCGGCCCTTCATCGAGCCGGTGAAGAGCGGCGTCAGGAGCGCCTTCGTCTCTTCCGGGTCCTTCCAGTTGTTCGTCGGGCCGGCGTCGTCCTTCGACTTCGAGCAGATGAAGGTGAACTCTTCGACGCGCGCGACGTCGGCCGGATCGGAGCGCACGTAGATGCTGTGCGGGCGCTTCGCCTCGTTCAGGCGGATCGCGGTGCCGGACTGCTCCATGAGATGGAGCATGCGGTCGTACTCGGCCGGCGAGCCGTCGCACCACACGACGGCGTCGGGCTGAGTCATCGCCGCCACTTCCTTGACCCAGGTCTCGAGCTGCTTATTCATGGCAAGAACCGCCTTTCGTTCTGGAGAGGTCGGTGTCGCTGGAAATCCGTGTTTCAGTGAAGGTCGCACCGGACGGCCACGTGGGGGGGGCCGGAACTCGGACGGTCGCAGTCTATACCCTCGCCCGAGGGACTCGCCACGCGCGCAAGGGGGCGATCGACCCCTCGGCTCAATCGTGACAACACCGGAACCCGGGACCAGAACTCGTCAGGCCCGCTTCCCGAGCCGCGTCCCGCTGGTCCATACTGCGCCGCTCGCGAAGCACTCCCGACCACCCCGGAGCGGTCCCCGCATGTCCGCCGACTGGTTGCAGCTGCTGTCCACCGCCCGACACGGTGCGCCGGAAGACCAGG
>JACRIW010000003.1 GCA_016215625.1 Candidatus Eiseniibacteriota bacterium
GCGCTCGACCTGCGCGCGCAGTTCGTCGAGCAACTGCTCCTTGACCGTCGCGCGGACCTGCAGCGCACCCTCGGGCATCAGGCTCGCCGGATAGGTGAAGATCGGCTTGCCGCGCGGGAAGTCGGCGATCGTCGCGAACGGAGCGGTCGCCTCGATCACCTCGAACGACAGCCCCTGCAGCTTCGCCTCGATCGCCGCCGCCATGCCCGCAACGCCGCCACCGAGGATGACCAGATCGGGCTCGGCGTCGGCCGCCTTGCGCGGCCGCGCGCGCAGGTCGGCCGCGATCGCACGCACCGCGCGCACGCCCGAGTCGAGCGCGAACTTGAGCAGCGGCACGCCCGTGAGGTCGCCGCAGAGAAACACACCCGGCACGTTCGTGCGCCCGTCGGGCCCACAGACCGGCAACTTCTCGACGGTTCCGGCGGGCCATTGCAGGTGCAGCCACCGGGCGTAGCGGGCGAGCGGTGAGACGGAGGACGCGGGCGCGGTCATCGAGGCCTCGGGCGAGCGGGAAGGGGCCGGCGGTCAGGAATCCGAAGGGCGCTTCTTGGACTCCGCGCGGAACGAAGCCATGAGCGCGTCCATGTTCGCCGGCTCGGCCGGCTCGGCCGTTCCGCGCACGGCGCGCAGAGCGAGCTTCGCCAGCCGCACCTGCTCCACGTAGGCCTTGCAGGCCGAGCAGGCGAGCAGGTGCATCCACACACCGAAGCGTCCCCGCAAGCCCAGCTTGCGATCGATGTAATCCGACGCCGCGTGCGCGACATGTTCGCAGTTCATCACTCAGGACTCCGCTCACGGCGTGGGGCCGGTTGCGCGGTGGCTCCGCCCCGCAGGTACGTGTCGAGGGCCTGACGGACCCGGACCCGGCCGCGGTGCAGCAGCACTCGCTCGTTGGTTCCCGTGATGCCCAGAATGTTACAGACTTCTTCCGAACCCATGCCTTCGACGTCCCGAAGGAGCACGACCCGGCGCTGGGACTCGGGCATCGCGTCGATCGCCTGCTCGACGACGGCTTTCGCCTCCGCGGTCAGGAACGTCGCTTCGGGATCGGCGAGGTCCCAGGGCGCGGGCAAGTCCCTCCAGTGGCCGTCCGCTTCGAACCGTCCCCCAAGCGGGTCGTCGCCGTCCTCGTCGCGCCCGGGCGAGTCCTCCCCGTACCGCCCCTGCTCGAGCCGGAACTGCTTCTGCGCCTTCACGGCGAGCTTTCGGGTGTGGTTGACGAGGATCGCGAACACCCACGAGCGCAGCGGCGCGCGTCCTTCGTAAGAGTGAATGCCGCGGATGACGGCGAGCCAGGTCTCCTGCACCGCCTCCTCGATGACGGAGTCGTTGCGCGAGAACGAGCGCGCGAGGCGGGAGAGCGGGCCGTGCAGTTCCCCGACCAGGCGCCTGAACGCCGCTTCGTCACCCGCGCGAAGGCGCGAGACGAAGTCGGCGTCGAACTCGGTCGGGTGAAGGCTCAACGGTGGAACTCCCGCGTGAGGGTACGCACCGGATCACGCGCGCAACATGCCTGTGCGGGCCGGGGGATGCAATGCCACACGCACTCACGGACGGCCCGTCCGCGACGAACTATTGAGTTCGCCCCGCCGGCGCGGCTAGTCTGCGCTCCATGTTCGTTCGCACTCGCGCCGCCTTCGCGGCCATGCTCGCGGTGGCCGCGGCCGCCGCACCGGCGCTCGCCGCCGAACCGTTCACGCCCGCCACGCTCGACGCCGCGCGCTCGATCCGCGAACGCGCGCTGCGCGACGACACGGGCTACGACCTGCTGCGCTCGCTCACGACCGAGGTCGGGCCGCGCCTGTGCGGCACGCCCGGCGACGCCCGCGCGGTGGCATGGGCGCTCGCGAAGCTGCGCGCGCTCGGCTTCGCGAACGTGCACGCCGAGCCGGTCAAGGTGCCGCACTGGGTGCGCGGCACGCCGCACGCCGAAGTGCTCGCGCCCTTCGCGCAGCCGATGGTCGCCGTCACGCTCGGCGGCAGCGTCGCGACGCCCGACTCGGGCATCGCCGCCGAAGTCCTGCCGGTCACCTCGCTCGCCGAGCTCGCGCTCCTGCCCGAGAACGCCGTGCGCGGCAAGGTCGTCTACTTCGGCGGACGCATGGCGCGCGCGCGCAGCGGCATGGGTTACGGCGCCGCGGTGCCCGTGCGCGGCCGTGGCGCGGGTGAGGCGAGCAAGCGCGGCGCGCTCGCCGTGATGATCCGCTCGATCGGCACCGACCGCGACCGCGTCGGGCACACGGGTGGCATGCGCTTCGAGAAGGGCGAGACGCCGATTCCCGCGTTCGCGCTCTCGAATCCCGACGCCGACATGCTCGAGGTGCAGCTCGCCTCGGGCGCGCCGGTCAAGGTGCGGCTGCGCGACGACTCGTATTGGGCGGACAGCACGATGTCGGCGAACGTGGTCGGCGAGATTCCCGGGCGCGACGCGCGCGGGGAAGTGATCGTGCTCGGCGCGCACCTCGACTCGTGGGATCTCGGCCAGGGCGCGCACGACGACGGCGCCGGCGTCGCGATCATGACGGCGGCCGCGAAGCTGATCGGCCAGGGCACGCCGCGGCCGAAGCGCACGATCCGCGTGGTGCTGTTCGCGAACGAGGAGTTCGGGCTCTCGGGCGCACGCGCCTACGCGCGCGAGCACGCCGCGGAGGCCGGCAAGATCGTGCTCGGCATGGAATCGGACCTCGGCGCCTATGCGCCGACCGGCGTGCAGTCGCGCGTCGCGACCGAGCTGCTGCCCGTCGTGCGCGCCATGACCGACGTGCTCGCACCGCTCGGCGTGCCGCTCACCGGCAACGAGGCGACGGGCGACGCCGACGTGGGCCGGCTCTACGACCTCGGCATCCCGGTGTTCGACGTGAACACCGATGCGAGCGAGTACTTCGACCTGCACCACACACCGAACGACACGTTCGACAAGATCGATCCGGCCATGCTGCGGCTCAACACGGCCTGCTACGCGACGCTCGCGTACCTCGCCGCGGAATACGATCCGGGCTTCGGCCGCGCACCGCGCCCGGCGCCGGCCGCACCGGCGGCGGCACCGGCGGCCACGCCGCGCTGAGCCCGCGCGCTCCCCTCGGCACCGATTGAAGGGAAGGCCGCCGCGTCCGTCACGGGCTCGGCGGCCTTCGGTCATTCGGGCGTTGACGCTCGGGGCGGTGTGCGTTCTAGTCGCCGCGCTTCGTGACGCCCCCTTGCGTCTTCCCGCATCGTCCCTTCCACGGGAGATCCGTCCCGATGAACCGCAAATCCCTGCTCTGGACCTCGGTCCTTTGCCTGTCGCTCGTCTCCGGCGCCGCGTTCGCCGCGGCCCGCCCCGCGGCGAAGCCCGCCGACAAGAAACCCGAATCGAAGCTCTCGGCGAGTTCGTTCGCCGGCCTCAAGTTCCGCAGCATCGGCCCGGCGCTCACGTCGGGCCGCATCGTGGACGTCGCGGTGCATCCGCGCGACAAGAGCACGTGGTACGTGGCCGCCGCGTACGGCGGCGTCTGGAAGACCACGAACGCCGGCACGACCTGGAAGCCCATCTTCGACTCGCAGGGCACCTCGTCCATCGGCTGCGTGACGCTCGATCCGCGCAACCCGCTCACCGTCTGGGTGGGCACGGGCGAGAACAACAGCCAGCGCAGCGTCGGCTGGGGCGACGGCGTCTATCGTTCCGACGACGGCGGCCGCAGCTGGGCGAACGTCGGCCTGAAGGCCTCCGAGCACATCGGCCAGATCGCCGTGCACCCGTCGAACTCCGACGTCGTGCTCGTCGCCGCGCAGGGCCCGCTGTGGGCGAGCGGTGGCGATCGTGGCCTGTACAAGACGACCGACGGCGGCAAGACGTGGAAGCGCGTGCTGCACGTGGACGAGTGGACGGGCGCCAGCGAGGTGCGCTTCGACCCGAAGGACGCGAACATCGTCTACGCGGTGACGTACCAGCGCCACCGCAAGGAGTGGACGCTCATCGACGGCGGTCCGGGCTCGGGCATCTGGAAGAGCATGGACGGTGGCGACACGTGGAAGAAGCTCTCCGGCGGACTGCCCACGGAGGACATGGGCAAGATCGGCATCACGACGCCGCCGAACGAACCCGGCGCGATCGTCGCCGTGGTCGAGGCGGCGAACGGCAAGAGCGGCACGTACCGCTCCGACGATTACGGCGCGAACTGGGAGAAGGTCTCGGATCACTGCTCGGGCTCGCCGCAGTACTACAACGAGCTGTTCTCGGACCCGAACGTGCCCGGCCGGCTCTACTCGGTGGACACGTTCCTGCAGACGAGCGACGACGGCGGCCGCACCTGGCGCCGCGCGGGCGAGCGCCACAAGCACGTGGACAACCACATCGTGTGGGTGGACCCCGACGATTCGCGCCACCTGCTCGTCGGCTGCGACGGCGGCCTGTACGAATCGTTCGACCGCTGCGCGACGTGGAAGTACTTCGGCAACATCCCGGTCACGCAGTTCTACAAGCTCGAGGTCGACGACTCGAAGCCGTTCTACTACGTCTACGGCGGCACGCAGGACAACAACACCCAGGGCGGCCCCTCGCGCACGAACAACGTGCACGGCATCCGCAACTCGGACTGGTTCATCACGGTCGGCGGCGACGGCTTCCAGCCGCGCGTGGACCCCTCGAACCCGAACATCGTGTACTCCGAGTCCCAGCACGGCGGCCTCGTGCGCTACGACCGCGCGACGGGCGAGAACATCGACATCCAGCCGCAGCCCGAGCCGGGCGAGGACGGCAGCCGCTGGAACTGGGACAGCCCGCTGATCATCTCGCCCTTCTCACCGTCGCGGCTCTACTTCGCGTCGCAGCGCATCTACCGCAGCGACGACCGCGGCGACACGTGGAAGCCGGTGAGCGGCGACCTCTCGCGCGGCATCGACCGCAACAAGCTGCCGATCATGGGACGCGTGTGGAGCGTGGACGCCGTGGCGAAGAACCGTTCGACGACCGTGTACGGCAACGTCGTCGCGCTGTTCGAGTCGCCCCTCAAGGAAGGGCTGCTCTGGGCGGGCACGGACGACGGCCTGCTGCACGTGACCGAGGACGGCGGCGCGCACTGGCGCCGCATCGAGACGCCCGCGGGCGTGGGCGAGTACGCCTACGTGACGCGCGTCGTGGCGTCGCAGCACGCCGTGAACACCGTGTACGTGACGTACGACCGTCACCGCATGGGTGACCTGAAGCCCTACGTGCTCAAGAGCACGGATCTCGGCCGCACGTGGACGCACATCACCTCGGACCTGCCGGTGAACGGCTCGGTGTTCGCCTTCGCCGAGGACCACGTGAGCGCGGACCTGCTGTTCGTCGGCACCGAGTTCGGCGCGTTCTTCACGCAGGACGGCGGCCGCAGGTGGATCAAGCTCACGGGCGGGCTGCCCGTGCAGAGCATCCACGACATCGCGATCCAGAAGCGCGAGGGCGACCTCGTGCTCGGCTCGTTCAGCCGCGGCTTCTACATCCTCGACGACTACTCGGCGCTGCGTTCCATGAACGAATCGCGCCTGAACGAGGAGGCCGTGCTGCTGCCGGTGCGCAAGACCCCGATGTACATCCCGGCGTCCCCGATGGGCGGCGCGGGCCCGGCCGAGCAGGGCCACATGATGTATACGGCCGAGAACCCGCCCTTCGGCGCCGTGTTCACGTACTGGCTGCGCGACGAGTACCAGACGATGCGCGAGAAGCGGCAGGAGCGGGAGAAGGCCGAGAAGAAGGCGGGCCTGAACTCGTTCTACCCGAGCTGGGACAGCCTGCGCGCCGAGGCGACCGAGGAAGAGCCGGCGATCGTGCTCACGGTGACCGACGCGGCCGGCAACGTCGTGCGGCGGATCACCGGACCGGCCGACGCGGGCTTCCACCGCGTCGCGTGGGACCTGCGCTGGTCGTCCTCCGAGCCCGCGGTGCTCGGTCCCCGCACGCGCGGCGAATGGGACGACACGCCTACCGGTCCGCTCGCGCTGCCCGGCACGTACACCGTGACGCTCGCCAAGCGCGTCGGCGGCGTGCTCACCGCGGTCGGGCAGCCGCAGCAGTTCGTGTGCGAGCCGTTGCTCACGCCGTCGCTGCCGCCGGCGGACCGCGCCGCCACGCTCGCGTTCGCGCAGAAGACCGCGCGGCTGCAGCGCGCGGTGCTCGGCGCGGGCCGTCTCTTCAACGAGGCGCAGGGCCGCCTGCCGCTGCTCGCGTCCGCGCTCGACGAATCCACGCGCCCGACCGAGGACCTGCGCACCGAGCTGCGCGGGCTGCGCAAGCGCTTCGAGGCGCTCGGCGTGACGCTCTACGGCGACCGCGTGCTGCGGAACGCCGAGGAGGCGTTCCCGCCGTCGCTCACCGAGCGCGTGAACCAGGTGGTCGGCGGGCACTGGTCGTCGACCAGCGCGCCGACGGCCACGCACCGCCGCGGCTACGACATCGCGGCGGCCGACTTCGCGAAGGCGCTCGATCAGCTGCGCACGCTCGTGCGTGACCTGCAGGCGCTCGAGGCGAAGGCCGAAGCGGCCGGTTCGCCGTGGACGCCGGGCCGCCTGCCGGAGTGGAAGCCGGAGTAGCGGGACGTTCGACCGGCGAGGGCGGTCCGCGCACGCGGGCCGCCCTCGCGCGTTCTTGACCGCGCCGGACGCGTTTGCCAACGTGCGCGCACGCCGCCACGCCGCTCATCGCCACATGGGGAGACGATGCACATGGCTCGCAAGCCCGTTCACGCCGACGCCGAACTGCTGCTCCGTCTGTACGAGATCCGCCGCGAACCCGAGCTGCGCAAGGCGCGCGCGTGGTTCCTGACGAAGTTCGAGGCGAAGTCCTGGGACGAGATCGGGAAGAAGTACCTCTCGCACACGGACGAGGACCGCTGGTTCCGGATGTCGATCTCGTACTGGGAGATGGTCGCGACCATGGTCCAGCGCGGCGTGCTGCACGACGAGCTGTTCTTCGAGCACACGGGCGAGGACGTGGTCACGTGGGAGCGCTGCAAGCCGTGGATCGCCGGCGCACGCGCCGCGATCCGCCCGACCTACCTGCACAACTTCGAAGCGGTCGTCGCGAAGCACGTCGCCTTCCGCAACCGCATCAACGCCGCGGCGGCGAAGAAGCAGGCGAAGCCGACGCGTGCGAAGAAGGTGGCCCGGCGGGCCGCGTCCACGCGATGAGCAGCTCCTCGTTCGGACGGCTGTTCACGATCACGACGTTCGGTGAATCGCACGGCGGCGGCGTGGGCGTGCTCGTGGACGGCATGCCGCCCGGCGTCGCCGTGGACCCGGCGGCGATCCAGCACGAGCTCGACCGGCGCCGGCCGGGCCAGAGCGCGATCACGACGCAGCGCAAGGAAGCCGACCAGGTCGAGATCGTCTCGGGCGTGTTCGAGGGCGTGACGCTCGGCACGCCGATCCTCATGCTCGTGCGCAACACCGACCAGCGCTCGAAGGACTACGGCGCGCTCAAGGACGTCTACCGTCCCGGGCACGCGGACTACGCGTACGCGCAGAAGTACGGCGTGCGCGACCATCGAGGAGGTGGGCGTTCGTCGGGCCGCGAGACCGTCGGCCGCGTCGCGGCCGGCGCGCTCGCGAAAGCCTGGCTCGCGACCATCGGCGTGAGCGTGGTGGGCGGCACGGTGCGCGTCGCGGACGTCGAAGCGTCGAAGCGCGACTGGGACGAGACCGAACGCAACCTCGTCCGCTGCCCGGACGCCGAAGCGGCGCCGCGCATGATCGCGGTGATCGAAGCGGCGCGCGACGCGAAGGACTCGGTCGGCGGCGTGGTCGAGATCGTCGCGCGCGGCGTGCCCGCGGGCTGGGGCGATCCCACGATGAGCAAGCTCGACGCGATGCTCGGCGCGGCCATGCTCAGCATTCCCGCGACGAAGGGCGTCGAGATCGGCGGCGGGTTCGGCATGTGCGCGCTCAGCGGCTCGCGGACGAACGACGTGTTCGACGGCGAACGCTATTCGAGCAACTTTTCGGGCGGCATCGCGGGCGGCATCTCGAACGGCAACGAGGTCGTCGTGCGCGTCGCCGTGCGGCCGGCCACGAGCATCGGCAAGCCGCAGGTGATGGCGAAGACGGGAGGGGGCACGGAGACCGTGGCGATCGAAGGCCGCCACGACCCGTGCATCTGCCCGCGCGTCGTGCCGGTGGCCGAGAGCATGATGGCGATCACGCTCGCCGACGCGTGGCTGCGCCAGCGCGCGCTGCGCGGGCGCGAGAAGTGACGCCGCACCCGGCGAAATGAGGCGTGGCGGGCCCGCACGGCCGCCCGTACCCTTGAGCCGCACCGCGAAGCCGGCCGCAGCCGCTGACCCGGAGCCCTCGACCGCCGTGACCCCTTTCGCGTCGCCCCAGGCCATCGCCGCACGAACGCTCGTGCGCGCCGCGCTCGCCGCCGCGCTGGCGCTCGCGTGCGCGCGGCCCGCCGGAGCCCAGCTCTACCAGGTGACCGACCTCGGCACGCTCGGCGGCGTGCGCGGCAGCGGCGCGTCGGCGCTCGGCGGCAACGGACTCGCCGTCGGCTATTCGTTCATCACCGGCGCGAAC
>JACRIW010000001.1 GCA_016215625.1 Candidatus Eiseniibacteriota bacterium
CACGATGACGCTCAACGACAGGTCGCCGCTCAGGAGCATGGTGAGCAGCTGCGGCACTCGACGCGATGCGCGCGCCGCGTGAATGCGCTTGTAGGCCGCGTCTTCGGAAAGACCGAGTGCGGCAATGCACCAGTCGCGCAGCGACGAGTAGCCCGCGCGCAAGTGCAGCTTGCGCGCCCCGACTTCCGCGATGTGCGCGACGACTTCGGCGGTGCACGAGCGCTCGCGACGGACGGCGAGCTGCGCGCTTTCGATCAGCGCGGCGTCGGAGAGCTGCGACAGCGATGCGTGCGACATGTGCAGGTACCGCGGGGGCGCGTGTACTTCACGCGGGGGCGACGCGCTCTTCGTATCACGCGCAATTCCGAGCGCCATATCCGGGAGCTCACGAAACAGCGCCGCCCGCGACAGCAACTCGCGAGCGACGGCGCGCGCCGCGCCGCTCCACGCGAACCTCGTGCGATTGCGCGCGAACGAAGCGAGCTTCAGCGAAACGGGGCAAGTGCGCGCTCCGAACCCGTCAAACACTTTCTTTCGCGATGCGCTCGCAACAGGCACCCCGCAATGGGCGAACGCTCGCCCCGCGCACCTGCGCCGCCGTGACCGCTCGCCCGACCCCAAACACTTCCGCCCGGCCGATCGTCTTCCGATCCACCGGGCGGTGTGCGATGCGAACGCCGTGATGCGAAAACTTCAGCCGACCAGCTTCGCGTCCAGCGTGATGTTCGTGTTGAGCGCGCGCGAGATCGGGCAGCCGGTCTTCGTGCCCTCGGCGATCTCGGCGAACTGCTCGGCGGTCAGGCCGGCGGCCTTCACCTGCACGACCAGGTGCGAGTTCGTCACCACGGGCTTGCCGTCCACCATGTCGAGCGTCACGGTCGCGACCGCGTTGATCTCGGGCGAGGCGACGCCGGCCTTGTTCAGGCCGCCGCTCAGCGCCATCGCGTAGCAGCCGGCGTGCGCGGCCGCGATCAGCTCTTCCGGCGTCGTCCCGGGCGTGCCCGTGCCCTCGAAGCGCTTGCCGAAATCGTACGCCATGCCGTTGAACGAACCCGTACCGGCGGTCAGGTTGCCCTTGCCATCCTTCAGGCCGCCGTTCCAGACGGCGGTCGCGGTGCTCTTCATGAGTGAAAGTCTCCTGTGCATGCGGAGGAAATGCGCCGCGAACGGCGCGGGGACGGCCATCGGATGCCGCGCGATGGGCGGCGTTGCGAACAAAGACGGGCGCGGCGCGGAGTATGCCCCGCGCCGCGCGCACCTGTCATGGAACGCCACCGCCGGTCCTCCGGCGGGTCAATCGCCCAGCGCTCCCCGCGGCGCCGGCTCGTCGGTGCGGATGATGCCCGGCGTCTCCGGCGCGGGCTCGGGCCTGGTGGCGTGCCGCCTTCCGCCCTCCGGCTCCCCGAACCACTTCTTCGCCCACACGCTGCACCACGCACCGAAGTCGTCGAGGTACGTGTACACGACCGGCACGACGACGAGCGTGAGCAGCGTCGAGGTGATCAGCCCGCCGATCACCGCGCGGGCCATCGGCGCGCGGAACTCGGCGCCGGCGCCGAGCGCGATGGCGGTGGGCAGCATGCCGAAGATCATCGCGAGCGTGGTCATCACGATGGGGCGCAGGCGCAGCTCACCGGCGTCCACGAGCGCGGTCACGCGGTCCGCGCCCTTCTCGCGTGCCTGGTTCACGAAGTCAACGAGCAGGATGGCGTTCTTAGTCACGAGACCCATGAGCATGATGATGCCGATCATGCTCATGATGTTGAGCGAACCGCGCGTCATCGCGAGCGCGAGCATCACGCCGACGAGCGAGAGCGGCAGCGACAGCATGATCGTGAGGGGCTTGAGGAACGAGCCGAACTGGCTCGCGAGGATCAGGTACAGCAGGATCACGGCGAGGGACAGCGACTCCATCATGTAGCCCACGGTCTCGACGAAGTCGGCCTGCTCGCCGCCGAAGTCGAAGCGGTAGCCGGGCGGCAGGTCCATCGCCTGCAGCCGCGTCTGGATGTCGGTCGTCACGGCCGTCAGCGCGCGGCCCTGGAAGTTGCCCTCGATCGTCGCCACGCGCTCGAGCTGCTGGCGGTCGATCTGCGCGGGCGCCGCGCCGCGCTGCAGGCGCGCCACCTGGCCGAGCGGCACCATGACCGGCGTGCCGGACGCGTCCGTGCGGCCGGTCGCGACGGGCAGGCGCAGCAGGTCCTCCTCGCTCTCGCGGAACTCCGGCGCCATGCGCACGCGCACGTCGTGCGACAGCCCGGTCTCGTCCTCCCAGTCGCCGGCCTTCTGCCCGGCGAGCACGGGACGCAGCGCGCCGCCGACGGCGCCGACGCTCAGGCCGACGTTCGCGGCGAGTTCGCGATCCACGTCCACGATCCACTCGGGCTTGCGGCCCTCGAGCGAGGACTTCAGCTCGACGAGTCCGGGCACGCCGCGGATGCGCGCGATCGCCGTGTCCGACAGCGCCTGCAGCGTCGCGAGGTCGGGACCGTTCAGGTTGATCACGATCGGGGCGGCCGAACCGCCGACGGCGCCCATCTGCAGGATGCGCGCGCTCGAGCCGGTGAACCGGGCGAGCACGGGACGGATGTCCGTCTCGAACTCCTGCTGGCTGAGCTTGCGCGCCGAATGCGGCGTCATCTTCACGTAGATCGCGCCGCGGTTGACGGCGTTGCTCTGCGCCTCACCGCCGACGGTGAGGTAGGTGTACTCGACCTCGGGCCGCGACTCGAGGTACCGCACGAGTTCGAGACCCTTGTCGCGCGTGTAGGCGAGCGACGAGCCGACGGGCGTCTCGAACGCGACCGAGGTCTCCTCGGAGTCCGAACGCGGCATGAACTCGCCGCCCACGAGCCCGACGGCGGGCAGCGCGAACGCGATCACGAGCGACGCCGCCGCGATCACGAGCGTGAGCACGCGGTGGCCGAGCGCCCAGTGGATGATCGCGCGGTAGCGTCGGCCCAGCCCGGTGAACGAGTCGTTGAAGCGCTTGAGCGCACGCCCGATCGGGCCTTCGTACGAGCCGCCCTCGGCCTGCGGGTCGTACCAGCGGCTCGACAGCATCGGGTCGAGCGTGAACGACACGAACAGCGACACGAGCACGGCGAACGCGATCACGATGCCGAACTGGAAGAAGAACCGCCCGACGATGCCGCCCATGAACGCGACGGGCACGAACACGGCCACGATCGACATGGTCGTGGCGAGCACGGCGAAGCCGATCTCCGCGGTGCCGTTGCGCGCCGCGGTGTCGTGGTCCTCGCCGGCCTCCACGTGCCGGACGATGTTCTCGCGCACGACGATCGCGTCGTCGATCAGGATGCCGATCGCGAGCGAGAGCGCCATGAGCGTCATCGTGTTGAGCGTGAAGCCGAACATGTTGAACGCGAGGAACGACGCGATCACGGACACGGGCAGCGTGAGCCCGGTGATCACGGTCGAGCGCCACGAGTTCAGGAACACGAACACGATGAGCACGGTGAGGATCGCGCCTTCGACGAGCGTCTTCTGCACGTCGTCCACGGACTCGCGGATCCACACGGCGTTGTCCTGCACGGGCGAGAGCCGCACGCCGCCGGGCAGCGTCTCGTTGAGCTTCGCGACCGCGGCGTGCACCTGGTCCGCGATCTCGACCGTGTTGCCGCCGGAGACCTTGCGGATCTCGACGCTCACGGCGCGCTTGCCCGAAACGTACGCGGCGTCGCGCTCTTCTTCCTGCGAGTCCTCGACGCGCGCGACCTGCGAGAGCCGCACGCTTGAGCCGCCGCGCACGAGCACGACGAGGTTCTCGAAGTCCTTCGGTCGCGCGATGCGGCCCTTCACGCGCACGAGATCCTCGGTGGCGCCGCGCTGCACGCGGCCCGCGGGCACGTCGGCGTTCTCGCGTTCGAGCGCCGCGACGACCATGTCGGGCGACACGCCGAGCGCGCGCATGCGGTCGGGCAGCAGCAGCACCTGCACCTCGCGGCGCACGCCGCCGGCCACGGTCACGCTGCCGACGCCGGGAATGCTCTGCAGGCGGCGGCTGATGTCCTCCTCCGCGAGGCGCGTGAGGCTGCGCAGTTCCCAGCCCTTGCCTTCGACGGCGAAGGTCATGATGGGCTGCGACGCGGGATCGAAGCGCCCGATCACGGGCGGCTCGATGTCCTTGGGAAGGTCTCCACGAATCGCGTCGACCTTGGCCCGGACGTCCGCCATGGCGTCGGCGGACTTGGTCTTGAGGCGGAACTCGATGAAGACCTGGCTGTAGCCCTCGTTCGAGTACGAGAACACCTTCTTCACGCCCTCGATCGAGTTCACTTCGCGTTCGATCTTCTTCGTGACTTCACGCTCGACGGCTTCGGGCGATGCGCCGGGATACGTGGTCGTCACCACCGCGAACGGGAAGTCCACGTCGGGAAACATGTCCACGTTCAGGCGCCGGTAGCTGAAAGCGCCCAGCACGACGAGCGCCAGCACCATCATCGTGGCCAGCACGGGCCGCTTGATGGAAAGGTCGGAGAGGAACACGGCTCACTTGTCCTTTCCGGTGACGCGCACGGCCTGTCCGTCGGCGAAGCCTTCGACGGGGCCGGTCACGACGGTCTCGCCTTCGGCGAGGCCGCTCAACACCTGGATGCGGTCGTGCGCTTCGTCCACGACGCCGAACTTCACGGCACGCTTGCCGAGCTTGCCGTTCGCGATCACCCACCCGGACGAGTCGCCGTCCTTGCGGCGCGCGGCCGCGGTCGGGATCGCGAGCACGCCGGTCGCGCGATCGGTGACGATGCTGCCCGAGGCGAACAGGTCGCCGACGATGCGGCCGCCGGGGTTGGGAACGGTCACGTACACCTTGACCTGCCGCGTCGCCTCGTCGGCGGTCGCGTTGACGCGCGCGACCTTGCCGTGGATCGCGCCCGTGTCCCATCCGGTCACGTCGAGCGACACCGCGGCGCCGGGCTGCACGAGACGCACGAACTCGCTGGGCACGGTCGCCTCGAACTCGAGCTCGCGCGTGTCCGCGACGACGAACAGCGGATCGCCGAAACCCACGCGGTCGCCGGTCTGCACCGAGCGCACGGTCACGGCGCCCGCGAACGGCGCGCGCACGCTCGCGTCCTGGAAGCGGTGCGAGGCGGCGGCGTCGGCCGCCGCGGCGGCGCGATAGGCCGCCTCGGCGCTCTCGACGTCGCGTTCGCTCACCGCACCCTCGCGCAGCAGGTTCTTCTGGCGCTCGAGGTCGGCCTGCGCGCTCTTGAGCTGCGCGTGCGCGCTGGCGGCCGCGGTCTGCACGGCGTCCATGCGGAAGCGCGCGAGCACCTGGCCCTTGCTCACGCGCTGGCCTTCGCGCACGAGCACGGCCTCGACGACTTCGTCGAGCGGCGACGTGACGCGCGCGCGCGTGCCGGGCGCGAGGTTGCCCGACACGGGCACTCCGGCGGCGAGATCGGTCTTCGTCACGGTGGCGACGTCGGCCGTGGCGAGCAGCGCGGTGTCGGGCAGCGCGGCCGCGGCTTCGGCGGAGTGGGTCGCGCCGTGCTCCGGTTTGCCGCCGCATCCGGCGAGCAGCGCGCCGGCGGCCAGCGTGAGGGCGAGCATTCCGAGTGTGTTCGTCTTCATGTCAGCGGTCTCCGTCGGTCGGGAGGTTCGTCGAAAGGTCGTCGAGGTTCGTCAGCTCGAGCGCGAGTTCGTGGCCCGTGACGCGCTCCAGGCGGAGCAGCGCGAGCCGGTAGTCCTTGAACGCGGCCGCCTCGTTCACCTCGGCGGTCTGCAGCTGCAGCCGTGCGTCCGAGACCTCGAGCTGGGTCGAGAGCCCGTTCTGCCAGCGCACGCCGGCCAGATGATGCGCGCGGCGGGCGAGCGCGGCGGTGCCGCGGCGCGCGGCGAGCGTCGCCTGCGTGCGCCACACTTCCTGCTTCGCCTGCTCGACCTGCAGCGCGACGCCTTCGCGCACCTGCTCGCGTTGCGCCTCGGCGCGGCGCAGCTCGGCGGTCGCGCGCTGCACGGTGCCGAACGTGCGGAAGCCCTGGAAGAGCGGCCATTCGAGCTTGAGCGAACCGTCCACCGCGCGCGTGAACTGACGGCGCTCCGGCCACCACTCCTGCGGATAGGCCTGGTGCGAGAGCGTGGCCGAGGCCGACAGCTGCGGCCAGCGTCCGGCCTTCTCGGCGCGCAGCGCTTCGCGGCGGGCGCGCACCATGGCGTCGGCGCTCACGATCGCTTCGCGATCGTGGCCGTCGGGCGCGGGCTTCGCGAGCACGGGCACCTTGCCGCCCTCGAACGCGAGCGGCGTGACGAGCGCGAGCGGCTGCGTCAGCGGCAGGTTGAGCGCGCGGCGCAGGTCGAGCAGCGCGAGCGCCGCGGCG
This sequence comes from Candidatus Eiseniibacteriota bacterium, assembly GCA_016215625.1. Lineage (GTDB taxonomy): Bacteria > Eisenbacteria > RBG-16-71-46 > RBG-16-71-46 > RBG-16-71-46 > CAIXRL01. The sequence continues at coordinate 6,345 of JACRIW010000001.1, forward strand.
TTGCGCGCCGCGACCACGGCCGGTTCCTGGTTGGCGGCGTCCACCTGCGCCTGCAGCAGGTCGTACTCCGAGCGCGAGCCCTGCGCGCGGAAGAGCTGCACCTGCTTCAGGTGCGCGCGCGACTGCTCGAGCCCTTCCTCGGCGATGCGCTGCACCTCGGCGGCGTAGGCGGCCTCGAGGTACGCGGTGCGCGCGTTCAGGCGCACGTCGGCGATCGTCTCGTCGCGGTCGGCGAGCGACGCGCGGCGCACGGCTTTCGCGGCCGAGAGCCCGGCGCCGACGCGGCCGCCGGACCAGAGGAGCTGCGTGGCGGTGACGTCGGCGGTCCAGCCGTGCACGGCGCCGAACGGCGTCGAAGCGAACAGGCTGCCGATGCCGGTCGTGTCGCCGGAGCCGCCGAGATTGCGGAAGATCGAATCGAACTTCCGGTTGTAGGTGACGCTGCCGGTGATCTGCGGCAGGGCGGCCGCGAATGCCTCGCGCACCTGGCCTTCGGCGACGTTCACGCCGGCACGCGCGACGCGCGCCTCGTCGCCGTACTGCACGGCCCGGGCGACGGCGTCGTCGAGGGTGAGCCGCAGCGTGTCGGTCGGCATGTGCGGCGCCGCTGGCGCCTCCGGCGCCGCGGTGCCGGCGACGGGCGCCGCGGTGGCGAGCGTCGCGAGCAGGAGAGCTGCGAAGCGCGTCTTCATGGGCGCACCTCCGTCCGCGGCGTCAGGCCGTCGAACACGACCGCGAAGCGCGCCGCGATCTCGTCGCGAAGGTCGACGACCTTCTGGGCGCAGTCGGCGGGGCAGAACAGGAACTGGAAGATGGCCGCCACGTACACGCTCGAAAGGATCGCTTCGGCGCGGAGCGGTTCCACGTCCTCGCGCAGCTCGCCGTTGGAGAGCCCCTGCTGGATCAGGTCGAGCGTGATCTTCTGCCAGCGGCGCTCGACGTCCTGCGTGGGGGCGAACCCGCGCTTGAGCCATTCGCTGAACACGTAGCGCGCGAGGTCGAGGTCCTGCTCGTACACCGCGCCCGCCGCGCAGTAGAGCCCGATGAGCTTCTCGCGCGCGGTGCTCGGCGCGTTCAGCAGCTCGTGCAGGTTCTCCTCGGCGACGATCAGCTTCTCCTCCGAAAGGAACGCGAGCACCGAGTCCTTCTTCGGGAAGTAGTTGAAGAACGTGCCGCGGCCGACGTCGGCCTTTTCGGTGATCTCGTCCACGGTCGTGGCCTCGAAGCCCTTCTCGCGGAACAGCGAGACCGCGGCTTCGAAGATCCGGCGCCGCGTGTCTTCCTTCTTGCGCTCGCGGCGTGACAGCTCGGGTGTGCTCATGAGATGTGCTCTCGGGTTGGCGATGGATGCGTACTGCGGTCATTTCTGGTGCGAGTATGACGTTGGACTGGGTACAAATGTTTCAGGGGAACTTGTACTGAATCCAAAATCTTTGTCACGGTCCGTCGCACTTGGCCCTTGAGCGGGAGCCTCGGCGCGGCCAAGTTGTTTCACGGCAACGGGAGGAACTTGTGCGACCCACCCTCGAGCGCCACCCATGAGCACCCTCGAACTGGTCCGCGGCTGGCTCCGCGACGCCCACCGAATCGTCGCGCTCACGGGCGCGGGGATCTCGGCCGAGTCCGGTATCCCGACGTTTCGCGGAGCAGGCGGCCTGTGGCGCGAGTTCCGGGCCGAGGACCTCGCGACGCCCCACGCGTTCGCCCGCGACCCGAAGCTCGTCTGGGAGTGGTACGACTGGCGCCGCGGGTTGGTCGCCGCCGCGAGACCCAACGCCGCGCACGCCGCGCTGGCGGCGCGGCCGGACATCACGCTCGTCACGCAGAACGTGGACGGACTGCACACGCTCGCGGGTTCGCGCGGCGTGCTCGAGGTGCACGGCGACCTCTGGACGCTGCGCTGCGTCGGATGCGGCGCCGAGCGCTCCGACCGGACCGTGCCGCTCCCCGAACTGCCGCCGCGCTGCTCCGTGTGTGGCGACCTGCTGCGGCCCGGCGTCGTGTGGTTCGGCGAGAGCCTGCCCGAGCGCACCTGGTCACTCGCGAGCGCCGCCGCCGAAGCGGCGGACGTCTTCCTCGTCATCGGCACGTCCTCGCTGGTGCATCCCGCGGCCGGGCTCGCGGCGCGTGCGAAGGCGGCCGCGAACGCGAAGGTCGTCGAGGTCAACCTCGAGCGTTCCGGCGCCGGCGCCGACGCCTTCCTCGAAGGCAGGGCCGGCGAAGTCCTTCCCGCGCTGCTCGCCGGTGGTTGAGCGCCTTCCGGGGCCGGTGTAGGTTGCCCGCGCGATGAGCCCAGACCCGAAGCGGCCCAAGGTCGTCAAGCACTGTCCCGATGGCCACGAGATGCAGATGACGTGGCGGACGTGCCCCCAGTGCACCGGGCAGGAACCGGAGCTGATCACCAACTTCCGCGGCAACGCGGACGCCACGGTGATGTTCACTCCGGACAAGGCACCGCTGCGCCCCGTGGAGCCGCCCGCCGAGGCCGCTCCGCCGCCGCGCCCGAAGATCAAGGTCTGGGAACTGGCCGTGACCTCCGGTCCGCGCAAGGGTGAACGCATCGAACTCGGCTTCCTGCCGGGCGCGCGCCCGCTGCGCATCGGCAAGGCGCCCAAGGCCGATCCGGCGCAGCGCCACGAGAAGTTCGAGGACTCGTTCATGTCGCGCGAGCACGTCGTGTTCATGCCGATGGGTGAGGCGTGGCTGCTGCAGGACCTCCAGTCCACGAACGGCACCGCGGTCAACGGCGAGAAGTGCGAGGAGTCGTGGCTGCGCCCCGGCGACGAAGTGCGGGCCGGGCAGTCCATCTTCAAGGTGGAACTCGTCGAGAAGGACGCGCCGCAATGACGCGGCTGCGGATCGGCGGCTCCGGCGAGCCCCGCGAAGTCGAGATCGAAGGGCCCGCGCTCAAGCTCGGGCGTTCGCCCGACTGCGAGATCCAGGTCACGGGCACGGGCGTCTCGCGTGAGCACGCCGAGCTGCGCCTCGACCGCGACGGCTGGAGCGTCCGCGACCTGAACAGCAGCAACGGCACCTACGTGAACGACGAACGCATCGAGAGCGCGCGGCTCGAGGACGGCGACGTCGTGCGCCTGGGCCCGGTCTCGACGCTCACGCTGGTGCTCGACGAGGGGCCCCGCGCGGCCGAGCCCGAGGACGAGGCGCCGGCCGAGTACGTGCCCGACGAGCCCGAGGAGGACGCGCCGGGCGGCGGCTACGCCGAGGACGACGACGAGGAGCCCGCGGCGAAACCGGCGCGCAAGCCCGCGAAGCCGGCGAAGCAGCCGAAGGCGGCGGGCGGCTCCGCCGCCTGGTGGCAGGAGACGCGCTGGGTGCTCACGTCCACCGACGAGGACGACCGCTACGAGCTCGACGTCGTGGGCTCGCGCGTCACGGTCGGGCGCGAGGACGGCGCCGGGCTCGTGATCGAGCACGAGAGCGTCTCACGCGTGCACGCGCGCTTCGACGCCGACGGCGAATCGCTCACGCTCACCGATCTCAAGAGCGGCAACGGCACGTTCGTGAACGGCGAGCGCGTGCTGAGCCGCCCGGTCGCGGCGGGCGACACGATCCGCTTCGGCGACGTCGAGTACACGCTCGGCCGCCGGCAGGTGTTCGCGGCCTCGCGCTTCCGCGGTCCGGTCGGCATCGGCGCGGCCCTGCTCGTGGTCGCGCTCGTCGCGTGGTTCGGCGCGACGCGCGTGCTCGAGTGGGAATCGTCGCGCCGCGTGACGAAGCAGTTCCGCGCGCAGGCGGCCGAGAGCGTGCACGAAGGCGTCGTCGCGGCGCAGGGCGGCGACGCCGACCTCGCGCGCGGGCACTTCAAGCGCGCGGCCGACCTGCTCATCCTGTCCGGCATCGCCCCCGAGGGCGCCGACCCGAACAAGCCCGCCGACCTGTTCCGCGAGATCTCGGACGAACTGCCGCGCGAGGAGCGCGACTTCGACTTCTCGTCCGTGTACGACGCCGAGACGCTGCGCCGCAACGAGGAGTCGCTGCTCGCGCTGACGCCGCGCCAGTTCGTCGAGCACGAGCTGCGCCGTTACTGCGCCGAGCTCGGGCAGGACCCGAACCTGCCGCCGGAGTTCGTCGAGCAGGTGTGGCACCACATCGAGGAGTTCCAGTCCTACCCGGCCGGCATGCGGCTCATGCTGCGGCGCTCGAAGGCGATCGAGCCGCGCATGGTCGCCATCCTCGCGAAGCACCGCCTGCCCGCCATGGTCAGCTACGTGGCGTGGGTCGAGAGCGAACTCGATCCCATGAAGCAGAGCCCCGCCAAGGCGCTCGGGCTGTGGCAGCTCATGGCCGAGACCGCGAAGGAGAACGGCCTCAAGGTGAACGAGGCCGATCCCGCGCGCGACGAGCGCACGAACGTGGACAAGTCCACGGACGCCGCGGCGCGCTACCTGTCGACGATGCTCAAGGACCAGGGCCCCGAGTACTTCATGCTCGTGCTCGCGTCCTACAACCGCGGGCACAACGCGCTCAAATCGGCGAAGCAGAAGGTCGACGAGCCCATGTTGAGCGCCACCCGCAAGTACTGGTACCTCGTGGAGCGCAAGCTCCTGCCCGAGGAAACCCGCAACTACGTTCCGAAGATTCTCGCGGTCCGGCTGATCGCCGAGTCGCCCGAACGCTTCGGCTTCTAGGACGCCATGCGCCGACTCCTGCTCGCCACGACGACGTTCGCCCTGCTCGCGCCGATCGCGTGGGCGGCTCCCGTGTCGCAGCTCGCGATCGATCACGTGTACGTGAACGGCTCCGATCACGTGGTCGCGCTGCGCGCCACCGACGAGGCCGGACTCGCGGTGCCGGACCTCGAGCGCGAGTTCGAGATCACCGTGGACGGCAAGGGCGTGGGCGCCATCCGCGTGAAGTCGCCGTTCGACGCCGGGCCGCGCACCGTGACCGTGGTCGTGGACGGCGCGCTGCTGCAGCCCTCGTCCGACGCGCGGCCGTTCGTCGAGGGCGTGCTCGCCGCGCTCGCGAACCAGCTCGCGCCCGGCGACCGCGTGCGCGTGGTGAGCGCGGGGCCGAAGGTCTCGATGCTCGAGTGGAACGCCGCGACGCTCAAGGCCTCGCCCGGCGAGGCGCGCAGGCTCGCGCAGGACGGCGGCGCGAAGCTGTTCGACGCGCTCGCCGAGGGCGCGCACGCGGCGGCCGACTCGCGCACCGCGTCGTCGGCGCTGCTGCTCGTGATCACGCGCGGCGCCGACCAGAGCAGCCGCGCCCGCGTCGACGACGTGCTCGCGCGCTGCACCGTGGGCGAGGGCGTCACGTCCGTGGCCGTCGCGCTGCTCGAGGACGGCGGGGACGCGAAGGCGGCCGACAAGCTCGACCGGCTCGCCGGTGTCACGCACGGCATGCTGCGCCGCACACCCGCCATGGGCGGGGCCGCGCAGGACTTCGTGACCGCGGCGCTCGGGCTTTCGCGGCGCTACGAGCTGCGTTTCCGTCCGCTCGAATACGACCGCGGCGAGGACCGCCACGCGGTCGAGGTGCGCCTCGCCGGAGGCGGCGCCGGTCCGCAGGCCTCGCAGGCCTACCGGCTCTCCGAAGTCTCGGACACGCCGTGGTGGAAGAGCCTGTGGGTGTGGGTGATCGTGCTCGTCGCGCTCGCCGTCGCGGCCGCCGTGCTGCTGCTGTCGCGGCGCCGCCCGATCGGCCTGCTCGTGGTTTCGGGCGGGGACGACGACGGCACGTGGTTCGAGATGTTCGACCTGCCGCTCACGATCGGCTCGGCGCTGCAGAACGACGTGCTGCTCGTGGGCGAGGGCATCTCGCGCAACCACTGCGTGCTCGAGCGCGAGGGCCGTGAGGTCGTGCTGGTGGACACGAACTCGGAAAAGGGCACGTTCGTGAACGACGAGCGCATCCGCCGCCGGGCGCTCGCGGACGAAGATCGCATCCGCATCGGGGACGAGCTCGAGCTGGTCTACGAGGCGCGCCGCTGACGGGGGCCCGCACTCGGGCATTGCGCGGGCGGGCCTTCGCCCGCATGCTGCGCGTTCGAGTGCACGCCGGACCCCCACGGAGAGGGCATTGAACACATGGCGATGAACAAGGACTTCGGTGCGTTCGAGCTGAAGGAGAAGATCGGCAGCGGCGGCATGGCGTCGGTGTACCTCGCCGTGCAGAAGTCGCTCCAGCGCCCGGTCGTGCTCAAGATCCTGTATCCGCACCTCGCCGAGGACGAGAAGCTCCTGCAGCGTTTCGAGCGCGAGGCCCGCGCGGCCGCGATGATGCGGCACGAGAACGTCATCCAGGTCATCGACTGCGGACGCCACGACGACGTGGCGTACATCTGCATGGAGTTCGTCGAGGGCATGGACCTCAAGAAGTGGCTCGAGGCCCACGGCACCCCGCCGATCGAGATGGCGCTGCTCATGATGCGCGACATCTGCCGCGGCCTCGAGCACGCGCACAGCCACCGCATCATCCATCGCGACATCAAGCCCGCGAACATCATGCTGACGCCCGACGGGACCATCAAGATCATGGACTTCGGGCTCGCGCGCTCCGGCAGCGAGACGAGCACCCAGATGACGATGGTCGGCTCGGTGATGGGCACGCCCGCGTACATGTCGCCCGAACAGGCGACGGGCGAGAAGGTCGACGAACGCTCCGACATCTTCTCGGCCGGCGTGGTCGCGTACGAGCTGCTCGGCGGGCAGCGTCCGTTCAGCGGCGACTCGTACAGCACCGTGCTGCGCGCGATCCTCACGGTCGAACCGCCCGAGGTCACGCACTTCAATCCGCTCGTGCCCGAGGAAGTCGCGCTCATCGTGCGCAACATGCTCCAGAAGGACGTGAGCAAACGCTACGAGACGATCGGCCAGGCGCGCCAGGAACTCGAAGCCGTGATCGAGCAGCTCGGGCTGCTGCGCGGCAAGGACCTGCTGCGCGACTACGCGCTCGATCCGCAGACCGTCGGCGACCGCTGGCGCAAGAAGCGTCTCTCGCGCCACATGGACCAGGGCCTGTACTTCGAGAACATGGGCCTGGGCAAGATCGACGACGCGCTGCTCGAGTTCCGGCGCGTGCTGCACCTCGATCCCGACAACAACACCGCGCGCGACCACGTGAAGAAGCTCGAACGCGAGCGCGAGAAGTTGATCTCGAAGCCGCCCGCGCCCGCCGACCAGACGGTCGTCGAACTGGCCGCGGCGGCGAAGGCCGAGAAGCCCGCGAAGGCGCCGCAGGCGCCGCAGGCCACGAAGGCGACCGCAGCAGACGGCGCCGGGCCTGCCAAGAAATCGCTGCCTCTGCCCGCCCTGATCGGGGGCGGCGTGGCGCTGATCGCGCTGATCGTGTTCGGCGTCATGCGCGTGACCGACGGCGGCATGCGCAAGGCCGAGGAGGCGCCCGCGGTCGAAGCGCCGGTGGCCGCCGAGTCCGGCGCGCCCTCGAACCCGTCCGAGCCCTCCGCTTCCGAGTCCGCGCCGGCGACGACGCCTGCGCCCGCGACGACGGCCGCGACGACGAACACGGCGGTGAAGCCGCCGGCGACGCTGGGCGCGACCACGAACACGGCCACCAAGCCCCCGGCGACCACCGCCGCCACGACGAACACGCCGTCCAAGCTCCCGGCGACCACGGCCGCGACGACCAACACGGCCACGAAGCCGCCGGCGACCACGGCGGCGACCACGAACACGGCGGCCAAGCCCCCGGCGGCGCCCGCGAGCGCGGCGGCCGGCATGGGCACGCTGCTCATCCAGGCCAATCCGTTCGCCGCGTCGTTCGTCGTCGACGGCGAGAACAAGGGCGCGAACCTGAAGCAGGTCTCGGTGCCCGTGAAGCCCGGCTCGCACACCGTCAAGATCACGCACCCCTCGCTCGGCGAGAAGACGTGGACCGTGGACGTCGCCGCCGGCGCCACGAAGGAGCTGTCGCACGACTTCCTCGCGGCCTCGACGAGCTCCGTGAGCGTGACCACGAGCGGGGGCTGGGCCGAGATCTACGTGGACGGCGTCTCGGTGGGCAAGAGCACGCCGTTCGTGATCACGGGCCTGCTCCCCGGCACGCACGAGATTTCGGTCGTGCGCGACGGCTTCTCCGTCGAGGGCGGCGCCCAGAAGGTGACGCTCAAGGCCGGCCAGCAGGCGAACGTGTCCTTCAAGCTGAAGGCGAAGAAGTAGTCCGACCGTCGCACCGCTGTGACGAGACGCACATGACGTCGTCTCACCCGACGTGACGCACACGACGTCGTTCACGTGTCAGCCAAGGAGGCTCCGATGCGATCCCCGCTGTTGATGCTGTTTCCCGCGGCGCTGTCGCTTCTGCTGCTCGCCGCGCCCGCTCCGCAGGGCGGCACCGCCTGGGCGGCGTCCCCGGTGCTCGAGTCCGCGCAGCAGAAGTACGACAACGCCCAGTTCGCCGAGGCCGTCACCCAGCTGCGCGAAGCGCTCTCTTCCGGGCAGGTCACCGGCGCCGACCAGGTCGCCGCGCGCGCACTGCTCGCGCGCTGCCTCGTGAAGTCGGGCAACCGGCTCGAGGCGAAGCAGGCGTTCAAGTTCGTGCTGCGCCAGCAGCCGAGCTGGCGTCCCGACCCCAACACCGCGGGCCCGGACGAGCAGGAAGTCTTCCAGATCGCCCAGCGCGAACTGACCGCCGAGCAGATCGACGCCGGCAGCCGGATTCCCGCGAGCCTGTCGTTCGCCTTCGGCAGCGGCAGCGGCGACAACGAGGACATGGCCGAGATCGCCGTCGCGGGCGGCGGCAAGGACAAGTACGACGTGAAGTCGCAGATCGGCGGCGCGGTGCGCTTCCCCGTGTCGCAGAACTGGTCGGTCGAGTTCGAGCTGCAGCGCCTGCGCGCGACGAACAAGGACGCGTTCCCTCCGCCGAGCACCGCGGTCTACGAGATCACGGCCTATCCGCTGTCGCTGAGCCTCTACCGTTCGGCGTGGTCGAACCGCTGGCTGCGCGTGAACGCGTTCGCCGGCGCCGGCATCCTGTCGTCGGCGATCTCGAAGATCGATCTCCTGTTCGGCAGCGTGCCGCTGTCCGTGTCGGGCCAGCAGAACGGCTCGTACTTCCACGCCGGTCTCGAGACGGAAGTGCTGATGGGCCGCCGCCTCGCGCTCGCGGGCCGCTTCATGGGCCGCTCCGCGAAGGCGTCCGACGTGCTCGACGAGTTCGGGTTCGACGCCTACGGCACGGCGTCGCTCAAGAACCGTGAGATCAACTTCTCCGGCGTCGCCATGACCCTCGGTCTGCGCGCCTACATCGGCTACTGATCCGCCCGCCGGCTCCGGCCGGCGCGCAAGGAGGCTTCCGCATGAATCGCAGGATGCTGTTCGGATCGGGGCTCGCGCGCGCGTTCGCGTGCCTTCTGCTCGTCGTGACCACGTTCGTCGTGTCGCCGCGCCTCGCGGCGGCGCAGGCGAACCCGGTCGCGCAGGCGCAGCAGCAGTACGACGGCGGCAAGTTCGCCGAAGCGCTCCTCACGGTGCGCAACGCCATCTCGACGGGCGCGGTCATGGGCTCGAACGTGATCGGCGCGCGCGAACTGATGGCGCGCTGCCAGGTGAAGGTCGGCGACGCGGCGGGCGCACGCGCCACGTTCCTCCAGATTCTCCGGCTCGATCCGCAGTATCGGATCGACACCGTGCGCACGCCGCCCGACGAAGTCGAGGTCTTCCAGCAGGCGCTCAAGGCCTTCGAGGCCGAGCAGCTGCAGGCGAAGCAGCGCATTCCGGCGAGCGTCACGGCGTTCTACGGGATCGGTTCGGGCAGCAACACCGACTTCGGCGACTACGTGAAGCTCGGCGGCGGCGACGAGAAGTTCGACAACAAGGCGATGTTCGGGTTCGGCGTGCGCTTCCCGCTCGCGCCGCGCTGGTCGCTCGACCTCGAGATGTCGCGCCTTCGCGCGACGAACGAGGACACCGTGCGTGTCACGGGCTCGGGCCACGGCGAGTACGAACTCACCGCGACGCCCATGGTCGTGAGCATCGTGTACCTCGTGCGGGACTCCGGGAAGCTCCGCGCGAGCGTGTTCTTCGGCGCCGGCCCGATGCTGAACTCGTACGCCGCCGACAAGTTCAGCCTCTTCGGCAGCATCCCGATCAAGACGACCGACACGAAGGTCGGCAAGTACCTGCACGCGGGGCTCGAGGGCGAGTACGCCTTCCACCCGAAGCTTTCGCTCACGGGCCGCGCACTCTTCCGGTCGGCCAAGGCCGAGAAGATGTACGACGGGCTGACCTTCACCCAGTACGCCACCGGCAACCTCGGGAACCGCGACCTGGACTTCTCGGGCTACGGCCTGACGATCGGCCTGCGCGGCTACGTCGGCTACTGACCGCACCGCAGTCCGGCGGGCCGCCTCCTTCCCGGGGGGCGGCCCGCTTCGTTCGGGGGCCGGACCCGACGCCCGGCGGATGAGAACCGGCGCTCGCCCGGCCGGGTTTTTCGCGCTAGGTCCGGACGGCCGGGCGCGGTAGCTTCTGCGCCCCTGCGAACCCACCCTGGAGAGTCCCCGGCATGTCGTTGGAGCGTGACTTCGGCCCGTACGAACTGAAGGAAGAACTCGGCAAGGGCGGCATGGCGAAGGTGTATCTCGCCGTGCAGAAGGCCCTGCAGCGCCCGGTGGCGCTCAAGCTGCTGTTCTCGCACCTCGCCGAGGACGACAAGGTCGTGCAGCGCTTCGTGCGCGAAGCGCGGACCGCTTCGGAACTGCACCACGAGAACATCGTGCAGATCATCGACTGCGGGCGCATCGACGACGTCGCGTTCATCTGCATGGAGTTCGTCGAGGGGCTCGATCTGCAGAAGTGGCTCAAGTCGCACGGCGCGCCGCCGGTCGAGATCGCGCTGCTCATGATCCGCGACCTGTGCCGCGGCCTCGAGCACGCCCACTCGCGCCGCATCACGCACCGCGACATCAAGCCCGCCAACATCATGCTGACGCCCGAGGGCGTCATCAAGATCATGGACTTCGGGCTCGCGCGCACCGGCGGCGAGGCCAGCGAGGCGCTCACGCTCGTCGGCGCGGTGCTCGGCACGCCCGCCTACATGTCGCCCGAGCAGGCCTCGGGCGAGAAGGTGGACGAGCGCTCGGACATCTTCTCGGCCGGCGTGGTCGCGTACGAACTGCTCGGCGGGCGCCGCCCGTTCGACGGCGACTCGTACGCCAAGGTGCTGAGCGCCGTGCTGACCGCCGATCCGACCGACATCCAGCGCATCAACCCGCTCGTCACCGACGAGGTCGCGCGGATCCTGCGCGGCATGCTCACCAAGGACGCGTCGCGCCGCACGCAGACGATCCAGCAGGTGCGCCAGGAACTCGAAGCGGTGATCCACGAGATGGGGCTGCTGCGCTCGCGCGAGATGCTGCGCGACTACACGCTCGATCCGCAGGCGACCGCGCAGAAGTGGCACACGAAGCGGCTGTCGCGCCACCTCGACCAGGGCAAGTACTTCGAGGCGATGGGGCAGGCCCGCATCGAGGACGCGCTGTCCGAGTATCGCCGTGCGCTGTTCCTCGATCCCGAGAACGAGGCGGCGCGCGAGCACATCCGCGCGCTCGAGCACGAGCGCGACCACAGCGTGGCGCTCGAGGCCGCCGCATCGGCCGCCGCGGCCGCAGGGGCCGCCCAGGCGGCGGCGCCCGCCACGGCCGCTCCCGCCGCCGCGAAGGGCGGCAGCACCAACCGGGGCGTGCTCATGGGCGTGCTCGGCACGGTCGTCGTGCTCGCGCTCGGCTTCGGCGCCACCAAGCTCCTCGGGCCGAAGTCTCCCGGCGCGCCCGGCGCCGCGGACAGCACCGCCGTCGCCGGCGCACCGGCCGACAGCGCCGCGGTCGCGGCGCCGGTCGCGGCCGCCGTGCCCGCCGCGACCACGACCGACACGATGGCCGCGCTCGCAACGGTGTGCTCGCTGTACGTGAGCGTTTCCCCGCGCGCCGACCAGGTGCTCGTCAACGGCAAGAGCGCCGCGGGCAAGGACGTCGCGTTCGCGTACGCCTGGCCGGGCGGCCGCTATAAGATCGAGGCGGTCGCCGCGGGCTTCACCACGGCGCTCGCCACCGGCCGCGGCAAGGTCGGTGAGGTGAAGCACGTCACGATGACGCTCGCGCCCGCGCCGGTGGTGGACCCGGCGGCCGCCGCGGCCGCCGCCGCTCAGGCCACGCCCGGCGTGCCCGGGGGCAACATCCCGCTGCACGTCGAAGTCACCCCGCCCTGCGACATCTATCTCGCGGGGGTGCTGCGCGCGCAGAACGCCACGACGCTCGACATCGCCATGCCCGAGGGCAAGTACGAGGTCGCCTTCGTGCACCCCGACTTCGTGAAGGTGCGCCGCGACGTCCAGTTCCGTTCGGACAAGCCCACCAAGCCGCTCAAGGTGGACCTGACCGCGGGTGAGGGCGGCATTTCGGTGCGCGGCGGCAAGGCCGGACTGAAGATCTTCATCGACGGCCGCTCCAGCGGCGTGACCACTCCCGGCGTCGTCCGGGGCATCAAGCCGGGCCGGCGCAACGTCGAGCTGCGCGAGAGTGACGGTGTCACCGTGGTGAGCGCCCAGAGCGTCGTCGTGGGCAATTCGCCCGGCAATCAGGTGGTGCAGTTCTGAAAAGTTCGGCCGACAACGCTGGAGCCGCGTTTTCGATGGTGGCTCCAGTGGTTCCGAAGGGGTAACTTGCCGCTGTAACTCCTTTGCACGTGACACCTACCTCGAATGGAATCGCAGGGAGGTCACATGAACGCTCGTACTTCCGGCATGCACCGCCGGGCGCTCGCCGTGCTGCTGCTCGCGGCGCAGCTCTCCGCGCCGGTGTCCGCCATCGCCGCGGCCACGCCGCCGCGCACCACGGGTACCGCCCGCGCCACGACGGCGCGCAAACCGCACGTGCTCGTCACGCGCGCGCTCTCGCTCTACGGGCAGGCGCGCTACGACGAAGCCGTGACCACGCTGCTCGGTCCCGTCAGCCGCGCCGAACTGCAGGGCGCCGACCTGCGTGACGCCCGCATCGTGCTCGCGCGCTGCTACGTGAAGAAGGGGCTCTCCGCGCGCGCGGAGGAGCACTTCAAGGCCGTGCTCGCGGCCGAACCCACCTTCGAACTCACGGCCACCCAGGCCGACGCCGAGGAAATCGAGGCCTTCCGCGCCGTGAAGCCGGCGCCCGCGGCCGCTCCGAACACCGCGTCGCCGACCGCGCCCGCTCCGGCCGAGCCGCGCGAGAAGACGCCCGCCATGAAGGCGGCGATCCCGCCGTCGAACGGCAACGGTGACAAGAAGGGCTGGCTGTCGTCCCACAAGGGACTCGCGCTGCTCGTGGCCGTGGCGGGAGGCGGCGCCGCCGTCGCGCTCGCCGGCGGCGGCGGTGGCGGCGGCTCGTCCACGGGACCGGTCACTCCGACCGTTCCGGACTTCCCGCCGCCCCCGAATCGCTGAGCTTCGAAAACCCCGTAAGTTCTTGACGCTCAAAGAATCCGACTCCTAGTCTGGAGTACACATGCGCCGTTCGATCCGTCGTTTCCTGGCCCTCGCGGTCGTGTCGTGTGCTGCTCTCGTCCTGCTCGCGGGATGTGGTGGCGCGCGCAAGGGATCGCCGACGATCCAGGTCACCGTCACGGCCTCCGCCGACTGCAACAACTGCGGCGGGGGAGCCGCTTCCGCGCTCAAGTTCCGCGTCTTCCAGGTCGCGGACTCCGGCGCGGTGCGCACGATGCTCAACAAGGGCCTGCCGTGGGGCAAGCACCTCGAAGCCGGAGGGGCGAACATCCTCGTCAAGGCCGCGGAAGACTTCGTCAGCCCCGGAGCGAGCAAGACCGTCGCGACCCAGCGTGATCCCAAGGCCACGGCCCTCGTGGTCGAAGGCAACTTCTGCAAGAAGGTGGGCGCGACCTGGTACGTGGTGCATCCGCTCGCGAAGAAGGGGCCTTTGCTCGTGACGGCCGGTCCGACCGGTCTCACGGTCACTCCGAGAAAGTGAGCCATGGCTGACTCGCAGAAGGACGCCCACACTCAGACGCTCCGCCCGGTCTGGCAGGAAGGCATGCTGCTTTCGCCGCAGCACTTCCAGCAGGCCGAGCGCGCCGCGCATCTCCGCCTGTCGCAGCGCTTCCGCTTCTCGGAGTCGTTCGGCTGGGGGCTGTGTGAACTCGAGATCGACGAGCAGGCGCTCGCGCACGGCCGGCTCGCGCTGACGCGCGCCGCGGGCGTGTTCCCCGACGGCACGCCGTTCGACACGGCGGCGGGCGACCCGCTGCCGACGCCGCGCGACCTCGGCTCGTGGTTCGAAGGCCAGCGCGACCGTCTCGAGGTGCACATCGGGCTGCCGCTGCCCCGTCCCGGCCAGCCGCTCACCGCGCGCGAGGCCGGCAACGTCATTCCCGGCCCGCGCTACACGTCCAGCCTCGAGGCCGTCGCCGACGAGAACGCCGAGGGCATCGATCGCGAGCTCGTGCTCGCGCGCAAGAACCTCGTGCTGCTGTTCCCCGACGAAGCGCTCTCGCAGCACGAGCGGCTCCGCATGGGAGAGGTGGTGCGCTCCACGACCGGCTTCTCGCTGCGCGACGCGTTCGGCGGCGTGGCCGATCCGTACATTCCTCCCGTCGTGGCGCTGCAGGGCTCGAAGAGCCTGCTGTCGCTCGTGCGCCGCATGCTCAACCTCCTGCTCGACCGCAGCCGCGAACTGAGCGAGATGCGCACGCAGCGCGGCGGCTTCGCCGAGTTCGGCAAATCCGACGCGGCCAGCTTCTGGATGCTGCACAGCGTCAACACCTACATCCCGATCCTCTCGCACCACGTCGCCAACCCGGGCGTGCATCCCGAACAGGTGTTCCTCGTGCTCGCCTCGCTCGCGGGCGAGCTGTGCACGTTCTCCTCGACGCGCACGCCGCGCGACCTGCCGGTGTACGAGCACGACGCGCTCGGCTCGTGCTTCGGCCAGCTCACGCGCCTGCTCGAGGAGCTGCTGAAGACGCAGATCAACGTGCGCGGCGCGCGCGTGGACCTCGTGCGCAAGCCCGGCTCCGTGCACGTCGGCGCGGTCGCCGACGCGCGGCTTCTCGAACCGCAGGGCAAGCTCTTCCTCGGCGTGTGCATCGAAGGCCCCGACCGGCCACAGATGCTGCTCACGTTCCCCAAGCGCGCGAAGATCGCGTCGGAGACCAAGGTGCAGTCGCTCATCGTGGCGGCCACCGAGGGCCTCGGCCTGCACGCACCGGCACCCGTGCCGGCGGGCGTGCCGTGCTATGCGGGATACGACTACTTCGAACTCGATCGCTCGCATCCGCTGTGGGAGGACATCCGCCGCGCCAATCAGGTGGCGGTGTACCTGCCGCGCGAACTCGAGCAGGTGAAGCTCGACCTCGTCGGAACCTGGGAGTAGGCATGTTCGGAATGGGTGGCTCGAAGGGCCCGCGTACGCGCCGGGCCGGACAGAAGGCTGCGCCCAAGCGTGCCGCGGCGGCGCAGGACGTCACCGAGACGGTGATCGGCGGGATTCCCGCCCAGCGCCGTCCTTCTCCCGCCGCGCCCGCGCCGTCCTCCGGAGGCTCGGGTGGTTCCGCGCGCGCGGGCAAGGCGAGCCGCCGGCCGCGGCTCGTGGACCTCGCGATGGAGCCGCTCGCGCTCATCCACGCGCTGCGCGGCGAAGGCATCGCGCCCGATCCGTCGCACGTGCGCTCGCAGTGGACCGCGATGCGCCGCGCCTTCGAGGAGAAGGCGCGCGCCGCGGGTCACCGTGAGGCCGACCTCGAGATGTGCATCTACATGCTGTGCGCCTACCTCGACGCGGCGATGCTCGGGCTGCCGGAAGCGCGCGGTCACTGGCTCGACGCCGGCGCGCTGCAGAGCGAGTTCGACATGAGCGGAGAGCTGATCGCCGGCCGCCGCGTGTACGAGCGGCTGCAGGAGCTGCGTTCCTCGCGCGAGCAGAGCGTCGAGGCGCTCGAGCTGTACGCGGCGTGCTTCCGCACCGGCTACCGAGGCCGCTACATCGACGACGAACCCGGCATGGAAGCGCTCATGGCCGAGGTCGAGCGCGACATCGCCGCCGTGCGCGGCGACGGTTTCGGCGCGATCGCGCCGAACGTGGCGCGCAAGGACGAACAGGGCGGCGCCGTGGTGAAGAAGCACCCGGCGTGGCTCGTGCCCGCGATCCTCGGAGGGGCGTTGCTGCTCAGCTGGCTGACGGTGGTGCTGGTCTCGTTCCTCCACGCGCGCGCGGTCGCCGGCGCGATCGGGGGGTACTGAGCATGCGCATGCCCCGCTTCACTCCCCGCAACGTCGTGATCGGCGCGGTCGCGCTCATCGCGGTGCTCGGCGCGTTCCTGTACCAGCATCTCGTCGCGTTCCTCGTCACCGCGCTCATCATCATCGTCGTCGTGCTCGGCGTCGTGGTGTGGCTGATCATGCGCGAGCTCGAGGCCGCGAAGGCCGGCAAGGGCATCGAAAAGGAGCTCGACGGCCAGGTCGAGCGCGAGATCGAGCGTTCGACGTTCGGCCAGCAGGCCGAGGTCCGGAACCTGAAGGCCGAATGGGACGCGGCGATCGCGGAGTTCAAGCGCTCGCCCGCCGGTCGCCGCCTCGGCGACAAGGCGCTCGCGCAGATGCCCATGTACCTCGTGCTCGGGCCCACGGCCGCGGGCAAGACGACGCTCATCCAGGAATCCGGGCTGCCGTCGGCGCTCACGGACTCGGGCCGCAAGATGCGCGGCGTGCGCGGCGTCGGCGGCGCGCGCAGCTTCCAGTGGTTCTTCACCGAGCAGGCGATCCTGCTCGACATGTCGGGCAAGGCGCTCAAGATGTCGGAGTTCGACGACAACGAGGACTGGATCCAGTTCCTCGGCTCGCTGCGCAAGATGCGCCCCGAGCGCCCGATCAACGGCGTCGTCGTCGCGGTGCCCGTGTCGCAGCTCGCCTCGGGCGGGCCCGAGGCCGTCGAGCCGCTCGCGCAGCAGCTGCGGGAGCGCGCGCGCGATCTCGGCCATCACCTCGGCATGGAGTTCCCGGTCTACGTCGTGCTCACGCAGTGCGACTCGATCGCCGGCTTCGCCGAGACGTTCGCGGCGTTCGACGACGACCAGGCGACGCAGCCGTGGGGCATGACGCTGTCGGTCGCGAAGACGCGCGAGTCGGCGCCCGAGGCGGTGTTCGACGCCGAGTGGACCACGCTCGTCGCGGCGCTCGGCGACCTGCGCACGCAGCGCGTCGCGCGGCTCGGCGACGACGTGCAGCGCATGCGCGCGCTCGCGTTCCCCTCGCAGCTCGAGCGGTTGCGGCCGGAACTGAAGCGCCTCGTGCAGGTGCTGTTCGCGCGCGGCAAGTCGCAGACGGCCGACGGGCCGCTGTTCCGCGGGCTCTACCTGACCAGCTCGCGCGTCGGCGCGCCGTCGGTCGAGCGCGTGATTTCCGACGCCGCGCGCGCCGTGGGCGTGGCGCCTCGCGTGGACGCGCCGAGTCCCGAGATGGCGCAGCACGCCTGGTTCTCGCAGCAGCTCTGGAAGCGCATCGTGTTCAAGGACGCGAACCTCGCCGCGGCGAGCGGCTTCGCGCTCGCGAACGAGCGCCGCATGCGCTGGGTGATGTTCGGCGGCGCGGTCGGCGCGTGGCTGCTGCTCACCGCCGTGCTCGGCATCGTCGCGTGGCAGGCGGCGCGTCCCGTGCGCGCGGCGGCCGAGGCCGCGAAGGAACTGGCGTCGCAGAGCAAGGACACCGTGCCGCGGACCGCGCTCGGCTACGTCGAGTCGCTGCGCGCCGCGCTCGAGGCGCTCGAGCACTCGCGCGCGCACAAGACGTTCGGCATGCGCGTCGGCGGCTACGCGGGCGACCGCGTGATCGACCCCGCACTCGCGCTGTACGTCCAGAAGGCGACGACGTTCCTGATCGATCCCGTGGTCGAGGACGTGCCGCCGCAGCTCACGGCCCAGGCCACGAACGACGCGACGCCGTTCGCGGACCTGTTTTACGAGTACCAGGGCTACCGGCTCCTGTACGACGAGCACTACGAGGTCGAGCCCGCGGATTCCGTCGTGCTGTCGCGGCTGCTCATCCGGCTCCACCAGCCGGAAGCCGCGCGCGTACCCGTGGACGAGCTGCGCGAGTTCTCGCGCCTCATGCGCGCGCAGGCCCGCATGCTCACCGATCACCAGGAGCCCAAGCACCGATTCGGCCAGTTCGACGCGGCGCTCGCCTCCGGCGCGCTCGCCGCGATCCAGCGGCGCTGGGCCGAGCGCGGCCAGCTCTACGAGGACATGGTCGCGGACGCGAACAACGGCATCCCCGATCTCACGCTCGAGACCATCGCACGCGAGAAGGGCAAGAAGTTCAAGTTCGTCATGCTGTCGTCCACCGGCAAGGTGCCCGGCGCGTACACGCAGTCGGGCTGGCAGAGCATCGTGCGTTCGCGTCTCCAGGTCATCGCGCAGATGGTCCGCCGTGAAAAGGACCCGCAGTTCGTCGCCACCATGGGCGACGGCGCGCGCCAGCTTTCCAAGCAGCTCGCCGCGCGTTACGCGGACGACTACTCGAAGGCGTGGACGGTGTTCCTCGGCACGATCTCCGGCACGCTCAACGACCCGAAGGGCCGGCGTGAGCTCGCGGTCGAGAGCAGCCCGGCGTCCGAGATCGAGGCCGTGCTGCGCCGCATCGACGCCGAAGCGAAACTCGAGGGCGCCGGCACCGAGATGCAGCCCGGGCTCGACCGGCTCTCGGTCGTGCACGACTGGCTCTTCTACCGTCCGCCGGGCCGCGACTTCGTCTCCGACGTGAAGCGCAAGCTGCCGTTCGCCGCGGACGAATCGTTCATGACGCCGCACGAGCGCTGGCAGAAGGGGCTGCAGATCGCGGCCAAGACGCGTCTCGGCATCCAGGACCCCGACCTCTACGACAAGGGCCCGCAGTCCGCGGCGTGGCAGCTTCCCGATCCGCGCAAGAAGCCGGACCGCGACACGCACCGTGCGCTCAGCGTGTTCCTCACCTGCATGAAGCCCGTGAAGCGCGGCATCGGCGGGCTCGCCGGTGGCGGCGCGGACGGCGCGGGCGGAGGCGGTGCCGGTGGCGCGGGCGGCGGTTCGGGCGCGCCGGTGGACATTCCCGCGCTCATGGCGGGCTGGGGCTCCGGACTCGCGGGACCGTTCGGCGAGATCGCGTCGCGCTACCCGTTCGCCGCCGGGGGGGACGACGTGCGCATCGGCGAGTTCACGGCGTTCTTCGGACCGGGCGGTTCGCTCGACAAGTTCTACGAGTCGTTCCTCAAGGGCCACATGAGCAAGGACGGCACGCTGCTCGACGACGCGCTGCCGCTCGGCCCGGCGCACGTCGCGTGGCTCAAGAAGGCGTTCGCGATCCAGGAGGCCTTCTTCGGAAGCTCCGGCGGCCCGAAGGTCATGTTCGACGTCACCACCCGCGGCAAGCGCCTCGCGCCGTCGGGCCGGCTGCACTCGGTCACGTGGCACGTCGGCGACAAGGATTTCTCGTACGAGATGGGTGAGGAAGAGGCCACGCTCGACTGGTCCGAGCAGAACTCGGGCGGCGGTTCCTGGGTGAGCGCCGATCTCGACGGCGCGCCGGTGAACGGCCCGCGCGAGGACGGCGGCGACTGGGGGCTCTTCCACGTGCTCGACAAGGCCGCGCTCTCGCCGAACGGCGACCAGGTGCTCGCCACCTGGAAGTTCGGCGGCGTGACCATGACGGTCGAGATCTCGCCCAAGCAGCGCGTGCATCCGTTCACGTCGGGCTTCCTGCGCCTCGGGCCTCCGCCCGCGGCCGACTTCTAGAAGGACGGGCGTTCATGAACGAAGCCACACTCGAGCTGGGCACCAAGCCGGTCTCCGACGCGGCCCCGACCGGGGCGCCGTGCCGCGACGACTTGGCGTTCGAGGCGCTGCAGTCCGAGTTCCAGAAGCTCGAGCGCCCGGACGGGCAGGTGCCGGACTGGAGCTCGGCCGCCAAGGGTGCGACCGAGCTGCTCACGAACAAGTCGAAGGACATCCTCGTCGCCGCGTACCTCGCGATCGCGCTGTTCGAGAAGGACGGCTACGACGCGTTCGCCGACGGCATGCAGGTGATTCGCGACCTGTGCGGCACGTGGTGGGAGACGCTCTATCCCGAGCGCCCGCGCGGCCGGCAGGCGGCGTTGCAGTTCCTCGGCGACCGCGGCGCGAAGCGCGTGCTCGCGCGCGGCACGTCCGGCGCGACGCGCG
Organism: Candidatus Eiseniibacteriota bacterium; assembly: GCA_016215625.1. Classification (GTDB taxonomy): domain Bacteria; phylum Eisenbacteria; class RBG-16-71-46; order RBG-16-71-46; family RBG-16-71-46; genus CAIXRL01. The sequence goes on from JACRIW010000001.1 coordinate 26,504, forward strand.
AGAACGTCGAACGCGCCATGGCGGTGATGGACGAACTCGACTCGCTCGCGACCGAGAAGCTCGAGGGCGCGAGCGGACTGTTCTCCGAACTGCGCCGCGAGTTCTTCACGGTGCTCGAGCAGATGGCGCCCGCGGCGCCCGAGGCGCCGCCCGCGCCCGAGCCGTCGGCCGCGCCCGCCGCGGCTCCGGCTCCGGCCGCGTCTTCGTCCTCCTCGTCGTCGGGCCCGGCGCTTCCCACGAGCATCTCGAACGCCGACGACTGGGACGCCGCGGCGAACGCGATCAAGCCGGTCCTGCGCAGCCTCGCCGAGTTCCGGCGCCTCGCCGACTCGAAGGACCCGCTGTCGTACCGCCTGCCGCGCATCGCGGCGTGGATGACGGTGAAGCAGTCGCCGCCTTCCAACGGCGGGCAGACGAACATCCCGCCGCCGCAGCCGGCCGACATGGCCGCGCGCGTCGAGGCCAAGCTCGCCTCGCAGGCGTGGGCGGGCGTGCTCGAGGACACCGAGGGCCGGCTGCACATGTCGGTCTTCTGGCTCGACCTGCACTTCTGGGCGTGGACGGCGCTCAAGGGCATGGGGCCGTCTCACCTGCAGGCGGCCGACGCGGTCGCCGCCGAGGTGAAAGCGCTGCTGCTGCGCTGCCCCGACCTGCCGACGCTGTCGTTCGCGACCGGCCAGCCGCTCGCGAGCGCGCCGGCCGCGGCGTGGATCAAGGACGTCGTGCTCGCCGCGGCACCCGCGGGCGGCGCCAGGTCCTCGAGCTCCACGAGCGCACCGACCGAGGTCACGCCCGACAGCCCGACGTTCGAAGGGCTCGCCGAGGCGAAGACACAGGCCGCCGAACTGGCCGCGACGGGCGCCGTGGGCGACGCCGTGCGCGTGCTCGAGGCGGGCGCCGCGCGGGCGACGCGGGCGCGCGAGCGCGCGGCGTGGAAGATCGCCGTCGCCGAGGTGTGCGCCGACGCGGGACGGGCGGACGTCGCGCTCGCGCAGCTCGAAGCGCTGCAGGACGAGCTGCAGGCGACGCGGCTCGAGATGTGGGACCCCGAGCTCTCGGCGCAGCTGCTGCGCCTGCTGTTGTGGGCGCGCCAGAAGGCGCTCCCGCCGACCCAGATGAATCCGGAGGAACACCAGCGGTCGCGCGAACTGCTCAAGCGTCTGGCGCGACTCGATGCGGCTGCTGCACTCGATTACGCACGTCCCGCGCAGGGTTGAGGACTGCACGGGCGAAGTTTCACCAGTAGGAAAGGAGAGAACCCATGGCGAAAGACGGATCGGTCGGACCGAAGTCCCGAATCAACATCCGCTACAAGGCCGACACGGGTGGTGCGCAGAAGGAAATCGAACTGCCCCTGAAGATGCTCGTGATGGGCGACTTCACCGGCAGGGCCGACAGCACGCCGCTGGCGGACCGCAAGGCGACGTCCATCAACAAGGACAACTTCCACGAGGTCATGAGCCAGCAGAAGCTCGAGGCGAAGGTCACCGTGAAGGACAAGCTCACGAACGACCCCGACTCGCAGCTGGCCGTGAACCTGAAGTTCGACTCGCTGAAGGACTTCACGCCGGGCCAGATCGCGCACCAGGTGCCGGAGCTCGCGAAGCTCATGGAACTGCGTGAGGCGCTCATGTCGCTCAAGGGTGACCTGAACAAGGCGGACTTCCGCAAGAAGATCGAGTCGATGGTGGCGGACCCGGCGATGCGCGAAAAGCTCATGGCCGTCCTGGGCAACGAAGGCTGACGCCCGCGCACACCCGATCTTTTCCTGTCGACCGCACCGGAACCCAGGAGGTAGGGAATGGCAGACGAGATGGAAGGACAGCAGCAGGAAGCGCAGGCGCCGGCCGCGGCCGAAGCCTCGTTCGACCTGCTCGACGAGCTCGCCGGCAGCATGTCGGTGAAGCCCGGCGAGGAAGGCCACGAGGTGGCCAACACCGGTCTTCGTGAGCTCATGCGCCAGCTGCTCGGGCGCCCCGGCGTGAAGGTGAACGCCGCGCTGCTCACCGAGCTGGTGGCCGAGATGGACAAGAAGATCAGCGCCCAGGTGGACGAAGTGCTGCACCACCCCGAAGTGCAGAAGCTCGAATCGGCGTGGCGCTCGCTCTTCTTCCTGATCGACCGCACGAACTTCAAGGAGAACATCAAGATCGAGTTCGTGAACGCGTCGAAGGACGACCTGCTCGCGGACTTCGAGGACGAGCCGGAAATCACGCGCACGGGCATGTACAAGCACGTGTACGACAGCGGCTACGGCGTGTTCGGCGGCGAGCCCGTCGGCGCGATCGTCGGCAACTACGAGTTCTCGGCTTCTCCGCAGGACGTGAAGCTGCTGTCCTACTGCGCGAGCGTCGCGGCGATGGCGCACGCGCCGTTCCTCACGGGCACGAGCCCGAAGATGTTCGGCGTGAACTCCTACGAGGAGCTCGCGACCATCAAGGACGTGCGTTCGACGTTCGAAGGCCCGCAGTACGCGCGCTGGCGCTCGTTCCGTGATTCCGAGGACGCCCGCTACGTCGGCATGACCTGCCCGCGCTACCTGCTCCGCCTGCCGTACGGCGCGGAGACGGTGCCGGTGAAGGAGTTCGCCTACGAAGAGACCGTCTCGGGTTCGCACGACCAGTACCTGTGGGGCAACACGGCGTTCGCGATGGCGAGCCGCCTGACCGACGCGTTCGCGAAGTACCGCTGGTGCGCGAACATCATCGGCCCGCAGGGCGGTGGCGCGGTCGAGGAGCTGCCCGTGCACGTCTTCAAGTCGGGCGGCGCGGACACCATGAAGATCCCGACCGAAGTGCAGATCGGCGACGCGCTCGACCTGTCGCTGTCGGATCTCGGCTTCATGTCGCTCAGCTGGCGGAAGGGCTCCGACAACGCCGCGTTCTTCGCGGCGAACTCGGCGCAGAAGCCGCAGTACTTCGGCACCAGCGCGAAGGGCAAGCAGGCCGAGGCGAACTTCAAGCTCGCGACGCGCCTGCCGTACATCTTCGTGATCTCGCGTCTCGCGCACTACATCAAGGTCATCCAGCGCGAAGCCATCGGCAAGAACATGTCGGTGGACAAGCTCACGCGCGAGCTCACGGACTGGATCAACCAGTACGTGACGGTCATGGACAACCCGTCGGACGAGACGCTCGCCACCAAGCCGCTGAAGAAGGCGGAGATCGCGGTGGAAGAGGTCCCGGGCGAAGTGGGCTGGTACCGCGTCTCGCTGAAGGTCATGCCGCACATGAAGTACGAAGGCGCCGACTTCACGCTGTCGCTCGTCGGCAAGCTGGACAAGAAGGCTTCCTAAGCAGAGTCCATCACGGGGGCACGGAGGACGGCGTGTGTGTCCGTCCGGCGAGCGTCGGGTGACGCGCTCCGTGCCCTCGCAACTCCCGTCACCCACGGAGGCCATGCACGATGGCGGAAACCGTACATCTGTACCTCAAGGCGAACGGCTCGGACATCCAGGGTGAGAGCACGCAGACCTCGCTCGGCCGCGAGAACTCGATCGAGTGCCTCTACTTCGAGTCCGGCTGCATCACCGCGCGCGAGGCCGGTTCGGGCCGCGCGACGGGCCGTCGCCAGCACCAGCCCATCCTCATCCGCAAGCGCATCGACAAGAGCTCGCCGCTGATCGCGAAGGCGCTCGTGGTCAACGAGGTCATCGAGGGCACGTTCAAGTTCTTCCGCCCGCGTCCGACCGGTGACGGCACGACCGAGCAGTTCTACACGGTCAAGATCGAGAAGGGCCGCGTCGCGAGCCAGCGCATGTTCAATCCCGACTCGCTCGTTCCCGCGCGCAGCACGGAGCCGGCGCAGGAAGAGATCACGTTCGTGTTCGGTTCGATCACGTGGACCTACACGGACGGCGGCATCGAGTACCAGGACACCTGGGACGCGAACGCCTGATGCACGCGAGGGCCGCGGGGCGCGCGCCCCGCGGCCTTCTTTCTCCGGAGGCCCCGACACATGCCGCGTGAACTCAGCCTGCTCGACCGGTTGCGCCATCCCGAACTCGAAGACCGCCGCTCGGTGGAAACCGATCACGGCCGGCTCACGAGGTCGGTGCTGCGCAATCTCGAACGGCTGCTCAACTCGCGTCACGGCTCGGCGTGCATCCGGACCGAGTACGGCATTCCCAGCCTCGAGGACGTGATGACGAGCGGCGCCGACGGCCTCCGCACGATGTGCGCGGAAGTGCAGGCGTCCATCACCGCGTTCGAGCCGCGCCTGGCGAACGTGCGCGTGAAGGTGGCACCGAAGAACGACAACGATCCGACGTTCCTCCGGTTCGAGATCCTCGCCGATCTCGTGACCGGCGGCCGCAAGTCGCGCGTGCGTTTCGAGACGCGCCTCGACGAGAGCGGCCGGCTCGCGGTGAAGGACTAGACGACGTGCGTTCCTCCTACTACGACGAAGAGCTCGACTACATCCGCCGCCTCGCGCAGGAGTTCGGCGCTTCCCACCAGGAAGCCGCCCACCTCGTCGAGCCGGGACAGGATCCCGACGTCGAGCGCCTGCTCGAGGGCTTCGCGTTCCTCGCGGCCCAGGTGCGGCAGACGCTCGACGACGATTTCCCCGAGCTCACGCACGGACTCTTCCAGCTCATGTGGCCGAACTTCCTGCGGCCCGTGCCCTCGCTCGCGATCGAACAGTTCAAGCCCAAGCCGGGCGCGGTGCGCGGCTCGGTCAAGGTCCCGCGCGGCGCGCAGGTGTGCAGCGACGACGCGGCGGCCGCCCTCAAGTTCCGCTTCCGCACGTGCTGGGACGTCACGCTGCATCCCCTCGAACTGGAGTCGTCCGCGCTCGAGGTGACGAAGTCCGGCGAGAGCAGCCTCGTGCTGCAGTTTTCGCTGACGGGTGGCGCCAAGTACGACGCGCTGACGCTCGACTCGCTGCGGCTGTTCCTGCACGAGGACTCGCGCCACTCGCGGCTGCTCTACCACCACCTGCTGCGGCACCTGAAGCACGCGACCGCGTGGGGCGACCAGGACGACACGCCCGTCTCGCTGACGATCGAACCCGTCGGGTTCGCGCGCGAGGACGCCGTGCTGCCGTACCCCGACGGCGTGCCCGCCGGATACCGGCTGCTGCAGGAGTACTTCGTCTTCCCGCAGAAGTTCGGGTTCGTGGACCTCGTCGGCCTCGAGAAGCTCGCGGGCGCGCAGGTGAAGTCGCGCTTCACCGTGCGGATCGTGTTCGACACCGAGCCGTCGCAGGCGATGCGCGTGAGCAAGGGCGACATCCGGCTGTTCTGCACGCCCGTCGCGAACCTGTTCGCGCACGTGAGCGAGCCCGTCACGCTCGACGGCACGAAGTCGAGCTGGCCGGTGCGTCCGCAGGGCCGCGACCAGTCGCGTCTCGACATCGCCTGGATCGAGAACATGACGCTGCGCGCCGCCGACCGCGTCGAGCGCCCGGTGCCGTGGTTCTACTCGTTCGCACCCGACGTGTTCCGCGAGGCGTTCGCGTACTTCACGGCCCGCCGCCAGCTCGCCGCCGACCACGAGAGCTTCCAGACGTGGGTGACGGTCGTGCAGCCGGACGGCCGCGCGCGCGCCGCGCTCGAGGGCGTGGCCTCGTTCGAACTCCTGTGCACGAACGGCCGCGCCGCGGGCGCGCTCGACGTGGGCACGCTGAAGGGCACGTCGGACACGAGCCCGACGGTCGCGACGTTCGAGAACATCACGAAGCCGACGCCGCAGGTCGAGCCGCCGTTGCGCATCGGCATGCTCTGGCGGCTGCTGTCGCTGCTGAGCGCGAGCCATCAGGCGTTCCAGTCGGGCGACGCGCTCAAGGCGATGCTCGAACTCATGGCCGCGATCAACGCCGGCGCGCCGGGCCGCTCCGAGAAGGGTTTCGTGATGGGCGGGCAGGACGAGCGCGCGACGCGCGACATCCAGCGCCGCATCCGCGGGATCCGTGGCGTCACGCCCGTGCCCGCCGACCGCCTCTACGGCGGCGGGATGATCCGCGGCACGCGCGTCACGGTGGACGTGGACCCCGACCCGTTCGAGGGGATCGGCCAGCTGTTCCTGTTCGGCAGCGTGCTCGACGAGTTCCTCGCCGGGCAGGCGGGCATCAACACGTTCACGCAGCTGCGCGTGCGCTACGACGAGGGGCGGCTGCCGCTCGAATGGCCGGCGCGGCTCGGACGGGAGCGCGCGTGAGCGACGCGACGCGCCAGAGCCCGCGTGCCTACGAGTTCCATCCGCTCGTCCGCGAGCTGATCGAGAGCACGCAGCCGGAGCAGCGTCCCGGCGAGGGTTCCGACCCGGCCGCCGAACGCGTGTTCTTCCGTTCGAACCCTTCGCTCGGATTTCCGGCCGCCGAGGTCGAATCGGTCGAGTGGGAGGTCGGGCCCGGCGGCTCGGCGCGCGCCACGGCGATCGTGAACTTCATGGGCCTGCTCGGCACGGCGTCGCCGCTGCCGCTGCACTACGTGCAGGAAGTGCTGTGGGAGACGCAGGACCCCGAAGGTCTGCGGGTGCGCGACTTCCTCGCGATCTTCGAGCACCGCATGCTGTCGTTCCAGTTCCGCGCGCGAGAGAAGTACCGCCACGCGCTGCGCTTCCGTCCCGACGGCACCGACGAGTTCACCTCGCGCGTGCTCGCGCTGGCCGGGCTCGAGTCGGAGCAGCGCCGCGCCGAGTCCGGCGTGTCGCTCGACCACCTGCTGCGCGGGCTCGGCATGCTCGCAGGGCGCACGCGTTCGGCGAGCGGGCTGGAGGAGCTGCTGCGTGCGTGCTTCCCCGGCGTCGGCGTGCTCGTCTCGTCCTGCATCCCTCGCCGCATGGCGATCCCGGTGGACCAGCAGCTGTTCCTGTCGGCGCCGCGTAACACGGCGCCGCGCCGCAACGACGCGCTCGGCGGCCTCGGCCGCGACACGTGCATCGGCACGTCGCGCATGGACGCGAGCTCGCAGTTCCGCGTCGCGCTCGGGCCCATGGACCGGAAGGAGTTCGACGGCTTCCTGCCCGGCAACGAGCACTTCGGCCAGCTCGCGGCGCTCGTGCGCCTGTACGTGAAGGACCCGCTCGACTTCGACATCGAACTGCACCTGAACGCCGAACAGCGCCCCGCCGCACGGCTGTCGCCGGAGAGCGGCCAGCGCCTCGGACAGACCACCTGGATTTCACCGACCGACACGCGCGAGGGCGTCTCCCGCTTCCGCGCGCCCGCTCCGGGCGGCACCGGCAGCACCCACACCACCGCGACCCGCGCGGCATAGGGGAGAAGCGATTCATGCAGATTGACCTCAGGTCCCTAATGCGCAAGCTGGATCCCACGCTCCGCAACACGCTCAATGCGGCAGCGGGCCGATGCATGACCGCCGGTCACTTCGAGATCACGGTGGAGCACTGGCTCATCGAGCTGCTCGAGGACCCCGCCGCCGACGTCGCGCCGATCCTGCGTCACTTCGAGATTTCTCAGGCCGTGTTCCAGCGGATGCTGCAGAAGAACCTCGACATGATGCGCACGGGCAACTCGGACCGGCCGGGCTTCAGCAACATGATCACGAGCATCATCCGCGACTCGTGGATGGGCGCGTCGGTCAAGATGGGCCATCCGCTGATCCGCTCCGGCGTGCTGCTCGCGACGTTCGCGGCGCAGAGCGAGCGCTACTCGCGTGAAGACTTCTCGTCGCTCTTCGAGCAGCTCCGCCAGGACGAACTCGCGCGCGACATGGACGCGATCACCGCGACCTCGCGCGAGAACGCCGAGATCGCCGCGGCGCTGCCGAGCGCGGGCGGATCGGGCGGCGGTGGCGCGCCGGCCGGTGCCGGCGGCGGCGTGCCGGGCGGCGGCGAGTCCGCGATCGCGCGCTTCATGGTGGACTTCACCGCGAAGGCGAAGGAAGGCAAGATCGATCCCGTCTTCGGCCGCGACCGCGAGATCCGGCAGATGGTCGACATCCTGTCGCGCCGCCGGAAGAACAACCCGATCTGCGTCGGCGAACCGGGCGTGGGCAAGACCGCCGTCGTCGAAGGGCTGGCGCTGCGCATCCACGAAGGCGACGTGCCCGACTCGCTCAAGAACGTGCGCCTGCTGTCGCTCGACCTCGGCCTGCTGCAGGCGGGTGCGAGCGTGAAGGGCGAGTTCGAGAATCGCCTGAAGAACGTGATCGCGGAAGTGAAGGCGTCACCGACGCCGATCATCACGTTCATCGACGAAGCGCACACGCTCATCGGCGCGGGTGGCGCCGCGGGTACGGGCGACGCCGCGAACCTGCTCAAGCCCGCGCTCGCGCGTGGTGAGCTGCGCACGATCGCCGCGACCACGTGGAGCGAGTACAAGAAGTACTTCGAAAAGGATCCCGCGCTCGAGCGGCGCTTCCAGCTCGTGAAGCTCGACGAGCCCTCGGCCGCCGACGCGGTCGTCATGATGCGCGGCCTGCGCGACACCTACGAGAAGGCGCACGGCGTGCGCATCCTCGACGAGGCCGTCGTCGCGGCGGCGGAACTCTCGAGCCGCTACATCGCCGGCCGCCAGCTGCCCGACAAGGCCGTCGACCTGCTCGACACCGCGAGCGCGCGCGTGAAGATCGGGCGCGCGACGAAACCCGAGGCCGTGGACCAGATCGAGCGCCGCATGTACGCGATCGACAAGGAGCGCCTCGCGCTCCAGGGCGACTCGCGCATGAGCGGCAGCGCGGCCCAGTCGGACCGCATCGCCGAGCTCGACGCCGAGTACCTCGAGCTCGAGGCGCAGAAGAACGACCTCGTCGAGCGTCACGCGCGCGAGAAGGCCGTCGTGGACGAAGTGCTCGCGCTGCGCGCGAAGCTCGACGCCGCCGCGAAGGGCGAAGGCGAGGCGCCGTCGCAGGCCGAGCTCGACGCCGCGCTCGCGAAGCTGAACGAAGTGCAGGGCGATTCGCCGCTCGTGCCGCTCGACGTGGATGCCCGGCTCGTGGGCCAGGTCGTCGAGAGCTGGACCGGCATCCCGGTGAGCAAGATGGTGAAGGACGAGGCGGCCGCCACGCTGCAGTTCAAGGACCGCGTCGCCGAGCGCCTCAAGGGCCAGGACCACGCGATCGAAGCCGTGGATCGCGGCCTGCGCGCGGCGCGCGCGGGCCTCAAGAACCCGCAGACGCCGATCGGCGTGTTCCTGTTCGTCGGACCGTCGGGTGTCGGCAAGACCGAGCTCGCGACGACGGTCGCCGACCTCATGTTCGGTGGCGAGCGCTTCCTGACCGTCGTGAACATGTCGGAGTTCCAGGAACGCAACAGCGCCTCGCGCCTCATCGGCACCGGCGCCGGCTACGTCGGCTACGGCGAGGGCGGCGTGCTCACGAACGCCGTGCGGCAGCGTCCGTACTCGGTCGTGCTGCTCGACGAGGTCGAGAAGGCCGACCGCGACCTGCTCAACCTGTTCTACCAGGTGTTCGACAAGGGCACGCTCGCCGACGGCGAGGGCCGGGTGATCGACTTCAAGAACACGATCGTGCTGCTCACGAGCAACCTCGCCACGGACGTCATCACGCAGATGTGCAGCTCGCCCGTGAAGCCGACGCGCGAGGAGCTCGTCGCCGCGATCCGCCCGACGCTGTCGGAGTTCTTCAAGCCGGCGCTGCTCGCGCGCATGGAGATCGTGCCGTTCCTCACGCTCGCGCCCGAGTTCCTGTCGGACATCGTCAAGCTCAAGCTGCGCAAGATCGAGGGCCGGCTCCGCGACAGCCACAAGATGAAGCTCGAGTTCGACCCGAAGATGATCGAGGTCATCACGAACCGCTGCACGGAGGTCGAGACCGGCGCGCGCAACATCGACCACATCATCAACCAGAACCTGCTTCCCATGCTTTCGTCGGCGCTGCTCGAACGCATGACGCAGGGCCCGCTGCCGGGCGCCGTGCGCATGACGGTCGCCGAGGACGAGAGCTTCCAGGTCGAGTTCGTCGAGGCCGCGAACTGAGGAGTCACCCATGAGTCCTGCCAGCAGCGCATTCTTCGAGTTCGCGATCGACGGGATTTCCGACCAGCTGCTCGTGCTCGGCTTCGAGGGACGGGAAGGCGTGTCCCAGCTGTTCGAGTTCGAGGTGAAGCTGTCGTGCGACGCCGCGGGACTGGCGTTCGACGACGCGCTGGGCAAGCCGGCCCTGCTCACGATCCACACCGACAACGACGAACCGCGCCACCTGCACGGCATCGTCGGGCGGTTCGAGGAGACGGGCACCAACCCGAAGTCCACGACCTACACGGCGACCGTGGTGCCGCGTTTCTGGACGCTGGGGCTGCGGCAGGACTGCTGCATCTACCAGGACCTCTCGACGCCGGACGTGATCAAGAAGGTGCTCGAGGACGCGGGCCTCGCCGAGGGCGAGGACTTCTCGCTGAACCTGCAGGGTTCCTACAACCCGCGCGAATACTGCGTGCAGTACCGCGAGTCCGACTTCGCGTTCGTCAGCCGGCTCATGGAAGAAGACGGCATGTTCTACTTCTTCGAGCACTCCGACTCGGGTCACAAGCTCGTGATCGCCGACCACACCGGCGCGTACGGCGTGATCCCGGGCGAGACGAACATCCCGTACCGCGAGGACGACTCGGGCATGCAGTCGGTGGCCGAGAGCGTGAACGTCGCGCGCTACTCGCGCTCGCTGCGCCCCGGAAAGGTCGTGCTCACGGACTACAACTTCACGAAGGTGGACCTCGATCTCGCGTCCGAGGTCGAAGGGGACGCCGAGACGTCGTACGAGATCTACGACTTTCCGGGCCGCTACATCGACACGGGGCACGGCAGCGAGCGCTCGACGGTGCGCATGGAGTCGCTGCGCGCCGAGCGCGACCTGCTCGTCGGCGAGAGCGACTGCCGCCGGCTCGTGAGCGGGCACAAGTTCACGCTCGAGGAGCACCCGCGCGACGACATGAACCAGGAGTACCTGCTCCTGCGCGTGAAGCACGTCGGCCGCCAGCCGCAGGCGGGCGGCGCCGACGCCGTGGCCGACGTGCCGGACGAGGACGGCGAGCACGAAGAGGCCGAGCGCATGTACGAGGCCGAGTTCGAGGCCATCCCGTCCGGCGTGCTCTACCGCGCGCCGATGGTCACGCCGCAGGCGGTCGTCGACGGCCCGCAGACCGCCGTCGTCACCGGCCCCGCGGGCGAAGAGATCTACTGCGACGAACACGGCCGCGTGAAGGTGCAGTTCCACTGGGACCGGCTCGGGCAGAAGGACGACAAGACGTCGTGCTGGATGCGCGTGAGCCAGCCCTGGTCGGGCACCGGCTACGGCGGCATGGTGATCCCGCGCATCGGCAACGAAGTGATCGTGAGCTTCCTCGAGGGCGATCCGGACCGGCCGATCGTGACGGGCCACGTCTACAACGGCTCGGCGATGTTCGGTTACTCCCTGCCGGGCGACAAGACCCGCACGTCCCTCAAGACGTACTCGTCGCCGGGTGGGGCCGGTTTCAACGAACTGCGCTTCGAGGACGCCGCGGGCAGCGAGGAAGTGTTCCTGCACGCGCAGAAGGACTGGAACATCCAGGTCCTCAACGACCGCACGCAGAGCATCGGGAACGACCACACGCACACGGTCGGGCACGACGAGAAGATGGAAGTGAAGAACGACCGCACGCGGAAGGTCGGCGCGAACGAGTCGGTCGACGTGGTCGGCAACGAGACCATCAAGATCGGCGGCGACCTCACGGAAACCGTGGGCGGGTCGCTCAACCTGACCGTGTCGGGCGCGCAGGCCGTGAAGGTGACGGGCGCCGTGTCGAACGCCTTCGAGGCCGCGCAGAGCACGACCGTGGGCGCGGACGATTCGCTCTCGGTGAGCGGCGCGCAGAACGTGGCGGTGACCGGCAACCGCGGCGTCGCGGTGGACGGGGACGATTCGCTGAACGTGAAGGGCGGGCACTCGGTCGTCGTGAAGGGCGCGGACTCGCTGTCCGTGGACGGCGACCACGCGATGGACCTGAAGGGCGCCTCGGCGATCGAAGTGGGCAAGGCCCTCGAGATCAAGGCGGGCGACGAGATCAAGCTCGAGTGCGGCAGCGCCTCGATCACGCTGAAGAAGAACGGCGACATCGAGATCAAGGGCAACAACATCAACATCAAGGGCAGCGGCAACATCACCGTCAAGGGTTCGGCCGTCGCGCAGAACTGACCCGTTCGCTTCCGAGGCCCCGCATGTTCGGCATCCGCAACGCGACCCGCTACGACGCCACCGCCGTGATCCAGACGGACGCGGACGGCGGGGACGTGATCGTGTGCGTCGCGAAGGGCACGTTCGCGCTGGGCAAGAGCGGCAAGCTCGAGCTCGCCGAACCGCTGCCGCTCGTCTTCGCCGACGAGTACGCCGGCAAGCCGGGCGAGTCGGGCATCGCCGCGGGCACGGACTTCGCGCTCTTCAAGCCGGGCACGGACGTGGTCGTGACCGGCAGCGCGTTCGCGCCGGGCGGCAAGGGCGTCACGCAGATGACCGTGAAGGTGCGCGCCGGCGCGATCGCCGCCTCGCTGCTCGTGACGGGCGACCGCGTGTGGAAGAAGGGGCTGCTCGGTCCGTCGATCGGCTCGCCCGAACCGTTCCGCGAAATGCCGCTCGTGTGGGAACGCGCCTGGGGCGGCGCGCGCGAGGGCGAGGACAGGAAGCCCGGAGTGCGCTGCGACGGCAATCCCGTCGGCGCGGGCCTGTGGGCGAACGACAAGGACGCGATCGACCAGCCGCTGCCGAACCTCGAGGCGCCGGACGACCCCGTGAAGAACTTCAAGTCGCGGCCCGAGCCGGCGTGCTGGGGCTTCGTCGCGCCGTCGTGGGAGCCGCGCCGCTCGTTCGCGGGCACGTACGACGCCGCGTGGGAGCGCGACCGCATGCCGCTGCTGCCCGAGGACTTCGATCACGCCTTCTTCATGCAGGCGCATCCCGCGCTGCAGTCGCCGAAGTACTTCACGGGTGGCGAGAAGATCGCGATCGAGGGCATGCACCCGAAAGGTCCGCTGTCGTTCGAGCTGCCGAAGGACACGGTCGAGGTGAAGATCCTGACGCCCGGCGACAAGGTGGCCACGCACATGACCGTGCTCGACACCGTCGTGCTGATGCCGTCCGAGGAGAAGGTCACGCTCACGTGGCGCGTGCGCGTGCCCGCGCCGCACCCGATCACGAGCGTGCAGCTCGTGCAGATCGAGAGCCGCCTGCATCCGGCGCCGGCCGAGGACGATGCCGCCGCTCCGGCGGGAGGCGCCCGTGGCTGACGCCGTCGTGATCACCGGCGTGGGCGTGCTCACGGGGCTCGGCCAGACCGCGCAGAGCCACGCCGCGATGCGCGCGGGCTTCGCGCGCATCACCGAGTGGGAAGACCTGCTCCTGATGGGGCCGGACGAGCAATGGGATCCGCCGACGCCCATGCGCGCTTCGGCCGCCGCGGTCGCGTGGACGGGCGTCCCGCCGCGCGAGCGGCTCGTGACGATCGCGCTGCCCGCGCTCGACGAAGCGCTCACGAGCGCGCAGCTCACGGCGAAGGACTGGAAGGACGTGTCGCTGCACCTGGCGCTGCGCACGCCCGCGGCGCCCGCCACGATCGAGAGCTTCGGCGCCGGCGTGATCGAGGACCTGCACGTGCGCGGCGGTCTCGCGAAGGCGGCCGCGACGCGCGTGACGGCGCGCGGGCACGCCTCGGGCGCGCTCGCGATCCAGCGCGCGGCGGCCGAGATCGCGGGCGGCGAGCGCACACTCGCGGTCGTCGGCGCGGTGGACGGTTTCTCGGACATGGCCGAACTCGCGCGGCTCGACAAAGCGTTCCGGCTGCGCAGCGAGCGCGCGGCCGACGGTTACATGCCCGGCGAAGCGGCGGTCTTCCTCGTGCTCGAGGAAGCCGGCGCGGCCGCGCGGCGCGGCGCGACGGCGCGCGCGCGCATCGGCGCGATCGGGCTCGCCGAGGAGCCGCATCCGCTCGGCGACGCGACGCCGTCGAAGGCCGAGGGACTGTGCGAGGCGATCCGCGCCGCGCTCGGCACGAAGCGCCCGGCCGCGAAACCCTGGCTGCTGTCCGACCAGAACGGCGAGCGCCACCGCGCGAAGGAATGGGCGCTCGCGCTCGTGCGGCTCGACGCGCTCGTCGGCGGCGAGCACGAACTGTGGTTCCCGGCGCAGAGCTTCGGCGACGCCGGCGTGGCGAGCGTGCCGCTCGCCGCCGCGATGGCGTGCGAAGCGTTCGAGCGCGAACTCGCGCCCGCGCCGACGGCGCTGCTGCTCGCCTCTTCCGACGGACCCGAACGCGCGGCGATGCTGCTGCACGCCGTGAAGGGAGCGTAACGATGCCCGCGACCGTGGTCGTCAACTTCCGCACCGTGGTGCACGCGTCGAGCAACGGCATGGCGACGTTCTTCCCGGACGTGTGCAAGACGCCGGCACCGCCGAGCCCGAGCCCGATTCCCATTCCGTACCCGAACATCGCGCAGTCGAGCGACACCGCGCAGGGCAGCACGACGGTGAAGTGCGACGGCAATCCCGTGATGATCCAGGGCGCCAACTTCTCCATGAGCTCGGGCGACGAGGCGGGAAGCGCGGGTGGCGGCATGGTGTCGAACACGATCAAGGGCAAGGCCGAGTTCGTGATGTTCTCGTTCGACGTGAAGTTCGACGGCAAGAGCGTGCCGCGCCAGCTCGACCCGATGCTCGGCAACAAGAACGCGAGCCCGAACACGCCGCCGATGCCCGAACTGCAGCCGCCGATGGTCGTCGTGAGCCTGCCCGCGGTGGACCCGCCGGGGCAGGAGCCGTCGATCACGGATCTCGTGATGGAACTGTCGGGACCGGAGCCTTCGGAATGACGAAGAAGATCGTGAACCTCGGGCCGAACGACATCCGCGCGAACGTCACGGCGAAGATCAACAAGAAGGCCGTGCGGAAGCTCTATTGGACGTTCGAAGCGGACGGCGGGAACACGCCGCTCGAACTTCTCGGACGCTTCGATCGCGCCGGTTACCTCGGCTGCCTCGACAAGATCTGCCTCCCGACCGACAAGGACGGCGAGTGCAAGCACGACTACTTCCATCTCTCGTGCGCCGGCCTCGACAAGTTCAAGGTCAAGGTCAGCCTCAAGCCGGACGGCTCGGGTGCGACCGTCGCGGACGAGTTCGAGGTGTGGCGGCAGATCCACGTTTCCATGAAGTACATGGATTCCGCCTTCGTGCCCGACCTCGGCCCGGTGAAGAGCGAATACGCCAAGCACGGCACCATCGTGCAGCGCGTGACGCCGCCGGGCGGCGAGAAGATCGCGCACATCGAGAAGATGCCGAAGAAGGACTGGAAGAAATACCGCTGGGCGGTCACGAAATCGAAGCAGGAAGCGCGCGTCCTGCTCGTGGACAAGATCCGCTCCGAGACGTGGGCCGAGACCGTCGTCCCGAACACGCAGATGAACGCGACGATCGGTGACGCCGATCTCGCCATGCGCAGCCCGAACTTCGTCTGGGACGAGGGCGGCGAGTTCTGCCGCGCCAAGATGACCGGCGCCGGCTTCGACGTCGACGTCACGCAGTTCGCGAAGCGGGTCGGGGATCGCGAGATCCGCCTCGAGTTCCCCGAGCATGCGCCGTACACGCAGGCCCTGAAGGACGAGTTCAAGAAGGGACCGGTCACGCTCAAGATCAACGTCCGGTTCGGCAAGTATCCGAACGGTTTCGCGATCGAATCGGAAGGCTTCATCGTGATCGCGAACCGCGGCCGCACGGGCGGGCCGAAGCCCGTCGGTCCCCGCCAGGGCACGATGATCCACGAGATGGGGCACGGCTTCGGGCTCGTGCGTCCCGCGTACGACCACTACGAAGTGGCCGACGCGAAACCCGTGGCGTCCCCGCCCCCGAACAACCTGTACTACGACCGTGGGTCGGGCGGACACTGCCGCCACGGCGCGGGCGGAACCGCGCCGAACTACAAGAAGGGGCAGTGCGTCATGTTCCACGAGGGGCACTCGGCCCGGCCGCACACGTTCTGCCCCGAGTGCGCGAAGATCGTGAAGCGCGCGAACCTGGCTGCTGCGCGAATGCCGTGGCCGTCGACGTGAGCATCGAACGGGAGTGCGACTCGTGCGTGGACATGCCTGGTGGGTCGCGGCGCTGGTCGTCGCGGCGAGCGCGGTGTACGGATGCGGCGGTGAGCCGCCGGCGAGGAGAACGGCCGTGAGCGACGAGGCCTTCGAGAAGGTCGAGCTGGACACCCGCACGTCCAACGCATGCTCCCCGGACGTGGACTTCGCGAAGTTCCGCGGCATCGCGATCGCGATGCCGAAGAAAGTCGCGCTCGGCCGCGTGACGACGCGCGTGCCGGTGTGCGGCGCGTACGCCTTCACCGCGGCGGAGTTCGCGAAGCTGCCCGAGTTCCCCTACGGCATCGCGTTCCTCGTCCGGGACCTCGGGACGAACGAGACGTTCCAGGGTCACTTCGTCTCCGACGAGTTCGAGGACGACGAGCCGGTGCCTCCGCCGGCGCCGCCCGCGGATCCCGCACGCGTGCTCGGCGGCTACTTCAACGTGAACCTCGTCCCCGCGTGGCACGCGCCGGGGCGGCCGGGCAAGTACCGCGTCGTGTTCACGGTCAACGAGTGGGCGTCCGCGCCCGTGGATTTCGAGGTCGTGAAGTGAGCCGAAGCCCCTGGTTCGAGCGCACGCCCGAGTCCCCGGCCCTGCCGGGAGAGGGCGAAGCGCTCGTGCTGAGCGTGCCGCCGTCGGCGCCCTTCGCCGAGCGGGCGTCGCTCGTCGTCTCCGGCGCGTTCCAGATCGGCGAGTCGATCGAGGGCATCGCGAACGGCGATCCGTTCGCCGCGCTCACGGTGTTCGTCGTCGAAGGCGCGACCCAGCGCAGCTTCGCCGTGCGTCCCATGGCCGACGGCGTCGGGCTCGCGACCGAGCCAGGGCCCGCGGGCACGCAGCGCGGCTGGTTCGCCGCCGACGTGTTCGCGATGGCGAAGCGCGAAGCGAACCCGGGCACGTACTACGTCTCCGCCTATCTCGGCGCGCTGCAGTGCGCGCCCGTTGCCGTCCAGATCGTGGGCGCGCCTTCCGCTCGGCACGCCTGAAGCCCGAACCCGTCACCGGAGCCCACACCATGAATCCCACCGACATTCTCGCGAACACGCAGGGCGCCCGCATGGGTTCGGTCATCGAGCTCGCCGAAGGCGGTGAAGTCGGCGTCGTGCTGCCGGGCCAGCCGCCGGTGCGGCTGCGCTGCCAGGTGCTGCAGACGTCCGACCGCGCGACGCTCACGCTCGCGCTCGGCGCGCGCGTGCTCGTGCTGCCGCCGCCCGCGGGCGAGACGTTCGGCGTGATCCTCGGCCTGCTCGCGCCGTACCACGCGCCGGTCGAAGAGCCGAAGCCCGTGCCCGAACGGCTCGAACTCGTCGCGCAGCAGGAGCTCGAACTGTCCTGCGGCGAAAGCTCCATTCACCTGCACGCGGACGGCCGCGTGATCGTGAAGGGGCAGGACATCCTCTCCCGCGCGCGCCGCACGCAGAAGATCCGCGGCGGCACGGTGCACATCAACTGAGCGCCATGAACGCGACCACCGCTTCCCGCCGTCCGGCCCGTCCGCAGCGTCCGCCTCGTGTGTTCGTGGACGACCTGCCGGCCGAGCATCTCGACGAGCTCGAGTTCCTGTGGATGCAGGCGCTCGGCGCGCGCGGGATCGCGGGCGCGACCGTGCGGTACCTGCGTGACCTGCGGGAGCGCATGCGCGCGAACGCGCTCGGCGTGGAAGTCGGCGGCAAGCGCGCGCACGAGCTGCTGGGCGAGGCGCTCGCCGGCAAGGAGCGCGCGCTCGCCGCGGCCGCCGCGCACGTGCTGCTGTGCGCGAAGGACGCCGCGGGGCACGCGCTCGTGTTCGACGCGATCGGCTCGGCCAAGCCCGCGGCGCGCGACGGCATCCGCGAAGCGTTCCTGCGCGGGCCGTCTCCGGCGCTCGACGGCAAGCGCCTCGCGCTCGCGACGACCGTGCCGCCGGACGCGGCGGTCGTGTACGCCGAGGTCTTCGCCGCGCACGGCGCGCAGCTGCCGAAGCTGCCGCTGCGCGAGTGGCTGGCGCACGAGTCCGCGGCGGTGCGTGCGGGCGCGTGCCGCGTCGCCGCCTGGACGGCTTCCGAGGCCGCCGCGCTCGAGCCGCTCGCGCGCGAAGACGAGGACGCGTCGGTGCGCCGCGAGGCGATCGAGGCGGGCGCGTGGTTGCGCGCGCCGTGGGTGGCCGGGCACGGCCGCGCGTGCGCGCAGTCGCGCCGCGGCGACCGGGCCGAAGGCGTGCTCGTGGGATGCCTGCTCGCGGGCAGCGGCGACGCCGCGCTCGTGAAGGGCGTCGCGGACGACGCCGCGTTGGGGCCGGCGCGGTTCTCGTACGCCGCCGCATGGGGCCGTCCCGTGGTTTTCGAATGGCTGGTCGCCGCGCTCGCCGGCAAGGACGCGAAGGACGCCGAGGCCGCGGGCGCCGCGTTCGTGCGCATGGCGGGCAAGGACCTGCCGACCTCGCGCGCAGGCGACGCCGCCGAGGGCGAGACGGAGGCGATCCTGGTCGATGCCGCGCGCGCGAAGGCGCTGTGGGGCGAGAAGCGTTCGGTGTGGGAGAAGGGCCGGCGCTGGGCGGGCGGGTTCGACGCGGGCCAGTCGCTCGACGGCGCGAACACGCTCGATCTCCAGTCGCGGCACGAGACGCTGCTGCGCGGCCGCCATCGCGACGAATGGCCGGGCACGCGGCGGGAGTTCCTGCTGCTCGACTGAAGCGCGCGCGCGCCCGAAACGCCTCGCGGCGCGCCGTCCGGTGAGGACGACGCGCCGCGAGGCGTTCGGGGCCGGCGGACGTTCAGGCGATCGGCAGCCCGAGCACGAACTCCGGATTCTTGCCCTCGAGCGTCAGCGCGGGCTTGAGCGTCACGACCGCCGTGCGCGCACCTTCCTCGTCCTTCTCCATCACCACCGTCAGCGCGTCCTCCGCCGCGTCCTTCAGCAGCCCGCCGAGATCGGCGCGCAGCCGCGACACGAGCCAGGCCGACGCGTCCTCGTCACTCGCGCCCGTGGGCGCCTCGGACAGCATCGCGCCGCACACCTGCGCGAACCGGCCGGCGGTGAGCTGGTAGGAGAGCGTGCCCTCGAGCGTGAGCTTGCCCGGCGCGAGGCGGTGGATGGTGGTGACGAGAGGCAGGTTGACGGTGGACGCGTTCAGCGCGCCCACGAGCGGCGCGAACGCGCCGTGCGCGAGCAGCAGCATCTGCATCTCGCCGAACGGGATCTCGGTCGCGAGCGCCTGCGACTCGTTCGTCTTCACGGGATAGCCGCGCGTGGCCATGTTCTCGAAGCGGCCGCCCGCGCCCGACAGGTCGAGCGCGTGGCCGTGCGCGGCGAGGCTGCGCGCGAGCGCGGCGCCCACCAGCCAGCCACCGCGGCCCCAGAGATAGGAGTCGGGGTTCGACTCGGTGCACTTTTCGCCGTCGAACGGTTCGCGGAGGAGGAAGCGGTTGAGCGTGAGCGACAGCCAGCGCGCGTCGTCCGACTTCTGCAGCGCGGCGAAACCGGCGTGCGCCGGGCTGTTCAGCTTGCTCGCGACTTCCTGCATGGCCGCAGCCTGCACGAGGAAGCGCAGGTCGAGAATGCCGGCGTGCGCATGCGCGACGATGCAGGCCTGCAGGTCGGCGGCCATCGCGCCGAGCGCCGCGAGGTCGGCGACGTCGGAAGCCTTGTGCGTGAAGTCGAAGTCGAGCACGACCATCGTGAGCGGCGGCGCGCCGGACTCGAGCGCGGGCTCGTACACTTCCTCGCGGAAGCGCGCGACGAGTTGGGCACGCGGCACCGAGAGCGCCTCGAGCAGCAGCGGCTCGGCGGCGTGCGAGGCGAGCAGGTTGAGGCCCCGCCAGGCGGCCTCGACACGCTGCGTCTTCGGGTCGTGGAGCACGGTGTCGGGAGTGCCGGCGCCGGGCAGGGGCAGCGTCAGCCCGAGCGATGCGAACCAGCCGTCGGCGCCCTTCGGGCCCGGGGTGATCTCGGCCGGATTGCCGCTGTCCACGCCCACATCGGTGATGACGACGATGCGCCAGGGCATCGAGCTCATGTCGGACTCCTCGGCGATACGGGTTGCCGTTCCGGCCGCGTCCCTCGCGGCCACCGGCCGGGGCGTCGAACGGAGCTCCCCCCGAGCCTCGGCGGGGGAGTGTTCGCGCTTGCTTCCCAGCGCTTCCCGTCGCACCTTGCTCGCGGAGTCGTCCCATTCACGGCCCGGCAGGACGTCGAGGCGATCACGGCAGCGCGGCAACGGATTCCGCGCGGACGCCGCCCATCGACGATGCCGCGCGCCAAGCTACCAGAAATCCACCGGTGCGAGGGTTTCCGTCTCCCGCGCGCCAGAGGATCACCCCCGATCATGCACGCACGCCTTCGCCCCACCGTGAAGCGCACGCTCGTGTTCCTCGTTCTCGGCGCGGCGTTCGCCGCGGGCTTCGCTCCGCGGGCCCTCGCCGCGTGGGGAAGCGCACCCGTCACGGTCGCCAGTTCGGCCGGGGCGCAGACCGGACCCATCCTCGTGAACGCGCCGAACGGCGTGTACGTCGCGTGGACCGACCGGCGCGACACGTCGGGCGTGTGGGCGAACCGCGTGGACTCGAGCGGCGTCGCCGAAAGCGCGATCGGCTTCCCGGTCGGACCGCCGGATTCCGCGGTCGCCGGCCTCGTCGCGACCGCCGACGGCGTCGGCGGCATGGTGCTCGCGTGGTCGGACCTGCGCAGCGCTCCTCGCGCGATCTTCGCGAACCGGATCGTGGCGTCGGGCTCGCACCAGTGGACGAAGAACGGTGTGCGCGTCGGGACCGGTACCGGAACGCAGTACTCGCCCTCCATCGCACCCGACGGCACTGGCGGTGTGTTCGTGGCATGGCAACGAGTGACGGTCGACAGCACTGGGATCTACGCGCAGCACCTCGGCCCAGACGGCAGCCCGCGGTGGGGGGGCGGCGGCGTGATGGTGTGTGACTCGGCGGGTTTGAGGGAAACCCCGCAGATCGTGGCAGACCGTCTGGGTGGGGCTGTCCTGTGCTGGAACGACTACCGGTCGAGCAACGTGCAGGTGTTCGTACAGCGCCTGTCGTCAGCCGGCGCTCCGCTGTGGGGAAGGGGTGGCATCTCGATCGATGGTACGCGCTCGACTGCACGCGGCCGCCTGGCCTGCCAGTCCGACGGCACGACCGTGATCATGTTCCAAGACCCCATCGATACATCCCCGAGCCCGAGCGGGGTCTACGCGCAGCGGCTGGACGTGAACGGGGTTTCGACCTACTCGGGGGGCAATCGCGTGGCGATTTCACCCGTCGATCCGCCCATGCAGCCGGTCGCGGTGTTCACGCGCGCCAGCGGAGCAGCGCTCTTCGTCTACGCCTCCGCGACGGACATTCGCGCGCGCGTGCTGGCGTCCTCCGGCGCCGACGTGTGGGGCGGTACCAACGGCCTCGCGCTCGCCTCGCCCGCGCCCGCCGCGGCCTCCGGCGTGAGCGCGGTTTCCGACGGCGCCGACGGCGCGTGGGTCACGTGGACGGACGGCGGCGCGGTGCGCACGCAGCACGTGGTCGCCGCGGGCACGCTGCCGATGGGCAGCACGCCCGTCACGCTGTCGCCCGCCACGGTGCGCGCCCGTGGCGCCGCGGCGGGTGCGCTGCTTCCGACCGGCGACTTCGTCACGGTCTGGGAGGACGCCGACACCGGCGGTGCCCCCGACACGAACCTCGTCGCGCAGCGCCTCGGGCCGAACCGCGTCGTCGGCGCCTACTGGCGCGTCGTCGCGACCGCGGGCGCCAACGGCACGCTCACGCCGGGCCCGGGCACGCACATCGTGGCCGAACACGACTCGCTGCGCTTCCGCGCGGTGGGCAACGGCAGTTACCACGTGACCACGATGATCGCGGACGGCGTGGGCTACGCGGCGGTGCCGAACCTCACCTTCCACGACGTCACGGCCAACCACACGCTGGTGGTCTCGTTCGACAACCAGCCGATCACGTCGGAAATCGTCACGACGCCGGACGCGTTCCAGGGCATCTCGTTCCCGTTCACGTTCGCGAACGACTCGGTGTCCGTGGTGTTCGACGACGTGTGGCCGCCGGACGCGACGCGCTGGCGGCTCGGCCGCTGGGATCCCGTCGCCAAGCTCTACGACGTGCCGCCCGCGGACCTCGTGCACCTGCAACCGGGCGAGAGCTGGTGGTTCGCGACCAAGGTGGCCGATACGCTCGGCTTCTCGGGCACGGCGGTTTCCGAGAGCGACTTCACGATGTCGCTCGCGCCGGCGACCGCCGAATCCACGGGCTGGAACCAGATCGCGAGCCCGTTCCGCTTCCCCGTCGCGGTTTCCGCGCTGCAGGTGCGTTCGGGCACGGGCTCGTGGGACGCGCTCGTGTCGCCGTCGCAGCCGAACACCGATCCGGTGGTGATGGGATGGAGTGCCGCGGGAGGCTACCAGCCGGCGAACACGATGCTCTCCGGGCGCACGTACTGGGTCTTCAAGCGCACGCCCGCCAACGTCTCGCTGCGCGTGCCGTTCGAGTACAGCCAGGGCGCGTTCGCGACCGGGCTCGAGCCGGGATTCGCCGCGGGCGACTGGACGGTCTCGCTCGAACTGACGCAGGACGGCGCGCCCGCCGCGCACCTGTCGATCGGCGCCGGTGCGCGCGCGCTCACGTACGCGCGCGTGCCCGTCTCGCCGGGACGCGACCTGTCGCTGTGGACCGCCGTGGACGGCGCCGAGTACTCGGCGGTCGCCGCCCCCGACGAAGGCGCGCTCGCATACGACGTCTTCGCCTCGTCCTCGACCGCGCTCGCTCCGGCGTCGCTGCGCGTCTCGCTCGAGGGCGTGTCCTCGGACCGCGAGGTGACGCTGTCCGATCCGGCGGCGGGCTGGTCGCGCGCCGTGCGCGACGGGGACGTCGTCACGCTCGCGCTCGGCTCCGACGCGCGCCGGCTGCGGCTGGCGATCGCCGGGACCGGAGCGCTCGCGCCGTCCGGCGTGACCACGCTGCGCGCCGCCGCCCCCAATCCGTTCTCCGACCGCACCGCGCTGTCGTTCGTGCTCGGCGCCGCCGGCGACCTGCGGGCGCAGGTCTACGACGTCACGGGCCGCCGCGTGGCGGACCTGTCGCGCCGCGGGCTGTCCGCGGGCGAGCACGTGATCCCGTGGAATGGCCATGACGCCTCCGGCGTACGGGTGAAGCCGGGCGTCTACCTGCTGCGCTGGTCGGCCGGCGGGCGGTCGGGCACGGCCCGGATCGTGTCCTTGCAGTGACCTGACTTGCCCTCGGGCGGTCGCTGAAATCATGCTCTCGCGTCGCCGCGCCTCATCCTCAGCGGGGCCGGCATTCGTTCCCCATACTCTTCGGAGGCCTTACTCGATGAAGTCGTTCCGCATGCAGGTCGCTCTTCTCGCCGCCGTCGCCACGATCAGCGCCGCCGCCGTCGTGTTCGCCGCCGCTCCGGCGAAGCCGGTGAAGCCCACGCAGCCGACCAAGCCGGCCGCCGCCGCCAAGCCCGGCGCCTCGGACAAGGCCATCGCCGACATCGACGCGCAGATCGCCGCTGCGAAGGTGAACAAGTCGAACGCCAACTGGAAGGGTTCGCTGCCCATGCCGAAGGCGGTCACGTTCACGCCCGGCAAGCAGTACTTCGTGCGCATGACGACCAACAAGGGCGTCGTGGTCATCCGCTTCATGCCCGAAATCGCGCCGATGCACGTGACGAACTTCCTCTACCTGACGAAGCTCGGCTTCTACGACGGCACGCCGTTCCACCGCGTGATCACCCGCTTCATGGCCCAGGGCGGCGACCCGACCGGTACCGGCATGGGCGGCCCGGGCTACGGCTTCGGCGGCGAGTTCTCGGACAAGGCCAAGCACGATCGTCCCGGCCTGCTGTCCATGGCCAACGCCGGCCCCGGCACCGACGGCAGCCAGTTCTTCCTCACGTTCGTCGCCACGCCGTGGCTGAACGGCAAGCACACGATCTTCGGCGAAGTCGTCGAAGGCCTCGACGTGCTCAAGGCGCTCGAAGCGGCCGGCTCGCAGAGCGGCGCGACGACCGAGAAGCTGACGCTCGTGAAGTGCGAGGCGGAAGTCCGCTAGGCCCTCGCTGCAGCAGACGCGAAAACCCCCGGCCGCGCGAGCGACCGGGGGTTGTTTCTTGTCGGCGATGCGCGCCTCCGGCGCGCGGGCCGTGCCGGGCGGTGGCCGCCGTGCCTACCAGTCCACGCGCAGGCCGAACTGCCAGTTCCTCGGCGCCGCGGGAAGCAGCAGCGGGCCGTAGTTGCCGTTCTCGTCGTAGTCCATCCAGCCGCCGGTCGCGTAGCGCACGTCGGTCGCGTTGAGCACGCGCAGCGTCGCCTCGGCGCGAGCGCCCGCGATCCCGCGCGCCGCGGAAAGCGACAGGTCGAACGTCGTGCGCGGCGCGATCGAGTTCGCCTCGCTCTCGGTGTTGTCCACGTAGATGCGGCCCGCGTGGTGCGCCTCGGCGCCCAGCGTGACGCCTGCACCGCTCACGCGCGCGGACAGGTTCGCCATGGTCGCGGGCGCGAAGCCGATCGCCTTGCCCGCGTAGCTCACG
>JACRIW010000033.1 GCA_016215625.1 Candidatus Eiseniibacteriota bacterium
CCGCTGCGGTGATCTCGGGCAACCGCAACTTCGAAGGCCGCGTGCACCCGATGGTGCGCGCGAACTTCCTCGCGTCGCCGCCGCTCGTCGTCGCGTACGCACTCGCCGGCACGGTGGACATCGACTTCGAGAAGGAGCCGATCGGCACGGGCAAGGACGGCAAGCCCGTCTTCCTGCGCGAGATCTGGCCGACGCAGAAGGAAGTCGCCGACGCGGTCGCCGCGAGCGTGAAGCCGGAGATGTTCGCGAAGAGCTACGGCAACACGTTCGACGGGAACCCGAAGTGGAACGCGATTCCCGTGGGCGAGGGTGAGCTCTACCAGTGGGACGAGAAGTCGACGTACATCCACGAGCCGCCGTTCTTCCAGGGCCTGTCGATGGATCCGAAGCCGCTGTCGGACGTGAAGGGCGCGCGTGTGCTCGGCATGTTCGGCGACTCGGTGACGACGGATCACATCTCGCCGGCCGGCGACATCGCGCTGGCGAGCCCGGCGGGCAAGTTCCTCGCCGAGCGCGGCATCGAGAAGAAGGACTTCAACTCGTACGGCTCGCGCCGCGGCAACGACCTGGTCATGGTGCGCGGCACGTTCGCGAACATCCGCCTGAAGAACCTGCTGGTCCCCGGTTCCGAGGGCAACGTGACGGTGCACTTCCCGACCGGCGAGCAGATGCCGATCTACGACGCGTCGGCGAAGTACATGGCCGCGGGAACGCCGCTCGTGGTGCTCGCGGGCAAGGAGTACGGCACGGGTTCGTCGCGCGACTGGGCGGCGAAGGGCACGCTGCTGCTCGGCGTGAAGGCCGTGCTCGCCGAGAGCTTCGAGCGCATCCACCGTTCGAACCTGGTCGGCATGGGCATCCTGCCGCTCGTGTACGAGGCGGGGCAGAACGCCGAGTCGCTCGGGATCACGGGGCGCGAGACGTTCGACGTGCTCGGCCTGACCGGCGAGCTCAAGCCGCGCCAGAAGGTGAAGGTCCGCGCCACGCGTGAGGACGGCTCGGTGCTCGAGTTCTCGGCGATCGCCCGTCTCGACACGCCCGTGGACGTGGACTACTACAAGAATGGCGGCATCCTGCAGACGGTGCTGCGGGGGCTGGCGAAGAGCTAGATCCGGTGCGGGCCTCCGGCCCGCGGTGAGTGACGGGGCCCGGCGCGTGCGAACGCGCCGGGCCTTCGTGTCTTCGCGAAACCGCTTCTGCGCGCCGGGGCGCTGTCCTATGGTTCCGCCTCGCTTCGCCGCTCACGCGCCCACACGGGCCACGCCGTCGTACCGGGAGCACGCACCCGTATGTCCCCCTCGCTCGCCATGGTGACGTTCGTCGTACGCGATCAGGACGAGGCGCTGCGGTTCTTCAGCGGCGCGCTTCGCTTCGGCGTGATCGAGGACCGCGTGCTGGAGGACGGCAAGCGCTGGCTTGTGGTCGCGCCGCCGGGCGGTCGCGGCGCGTCGCTGCTGCTCGCGCGCGCGGCGAACGACGCACAGACATCCGCGATCGGCGCGCAGGCCGGCGGTCGCGTCGCATTCTTCCTCGAGACGGACGACTTCGCGCGCGACCACGCGCACATGAAGGCGCACGGCGTCGTGTTCGCCGAGGAGCCGCGCGGGGAGGCGTACGGCACGGTGGCCGTGTTCCTCGACGTGTGCGGGAACCGCTGGGACCTGATCCAGCGCCGCGCGCAAAGCGCTGTCGCGGCCGGCCGGACCGGCGAGCGCGTGACGGCCGCCGGCCCCGGCTTCTCCGTCCTCTATCGCTGGCGCATTCATCCGGGCAAGGAAGCCGCGTTCGTCGAGGCCTGGACCGCGGTCTCGCACGACCTGCGGCGGAAGGGCTCGCTCGGGTCGCGGCTGCATCGCGGGCCGGACGGGCTCTGGTACAGCTACGCGCAGTGGCCGAGCGCGGAGGCGCGCGCCGCAGCGTTCGCGCTGCCCTCCGGCGCGCCCGAGGCGAGCGCTGCCATGAAGGACGCGATCGCGGAAGGATTGCCGGAGATCGTGCTCGAATCGGTCTCCGACCTGATGGTCCTGCCGGGCACGGGCGCAGCCTGAGTTCCTCGCCGCGGCGCGTTTTCGGTTTCGCGCCCGCGCCGCCGTGTGGAATCCTGCGTGTCCCTCGCACACCCATGGAGAGGCCGCGCATGTTCCGCCGTTTCACCTGCTTCGCCGCCGCAGTCACACTCGCATCGCTCGTCTCGCTCGCGACCGCACCGGCCGCGCACGCCGGCGCCCGTGCGCATGCCTACGCCGACTCGCTCGCCATTCGCGCGACGCTCGACTCGCTCAACGCCGCCTGCGCGCGGCGCGACACCACCGCGTTCATGTCGCTGTGGGACGACGCGGACGACCGACTGCTGTTCGTGGGCTCGAGCAAGCCCGAAGTCTTCCACGGGCACGCGGGCATCCGGCGCTTCCGCCGCTTCCTGTTCTCGATGCCGTTCGTGTTCTCTTTCGATCTCGCGAACGTCACCATTCGTTCGGACGGCCACTTCGGCTGGGCGTACGTGGACGGCAAGATGTTCCGCACCGCGCCCGACGGCCATTCGAGCAACACCGACTATCGTTACCTCGTCGTGCTCGTGAAGCGTGGACACGCCTGGAAGTGGCAGGCGTTCGACGGTTCCGTGCCCGGCGACGAATGACGTTCCACCCCAGGAGTCGCTCATGTCCCCTCGCGTGACCGGAATCGGCGGTGTGTTCTTCAAGGCGCGTGACCCGAAGGCGCTGCAGGAGTGGTATCGCGTGCATCTCGGATTCGAGATCAGCGAGTGGGGTGGCGCGGTGTTCCACTGGCAGACGCCCGAGCTTCCACAGCCCGACGGCGCGACCGCCTGGAGCCTGTTTCCCCAGGACACGAAGCACTTCGCGCCCAGCACGGCCTCTTTCATGATCAACTACCGCGTGGACGACCTCGACGCGCTGCTCGCTTCGCTGCGCGCGGCCGGCTGCGCGGTGGACGAGAAGACGCATGCGGACGACTTCGGCAAGTTCGGCTGGGTGATGGACCCCGAGGGCAACCGGATCGAGCTCTGGCAGCCACCCGCACAGGCGAACGCCTGATCCGCACGCTGCACGTCGGCGGGCGGGAGAAGCCCGAACTGCTCGCGGACCTCGCGTCCGCGGGCGTGCGGCTGAACCCGCTCGCCGAAGCGCTCTTCGGCGACGAGCGCTTCACGACCTCGCGCGAGCGCGTGCCCGTCGTGTCCGTGGCGGTGACCGCCGCCGAACTGGGCCTGCCCAACGGCGGCACGTTCGACGCGATCGTCGCGCGCGCGGCCGAGCGCGGGCTGCAACTGTGCCCGCTCGAGCTCGCGCCGCACCTTCGGCTCGCGCTGCTCGACCAGCCGGAGGGCGCGATCGGGCGGCCGGTGACCGAGCATCGCGCTCCGCCGGGCTCGCTCACGGTCGCGTCGGCGCCGCTGTGCGACGACGAAGCAGTGCCGAAGGGTTTCTA
This sequence comes from Candidatus Eiseniibacteriota bacterium, assembly GCA_016215625.1. Lineage (GTDB taxonomy): Bacteria > Eisenbacteria > RBG-16-71-46 > RBG-16-71-46 > RBG-16-71-46 > CAIXRL01. The sequence continues at coordinate 3,451 of JACRIW010000033.1, forward strand.
CCTGCGCCGCATCGAAGGCGAGCTCTGGCTGCGCGGCTACCAGTCGTGGTCCGGGCACGTGTGGAGCGGGGAAGACACGTTCGTGTTCGTGAGTGGAGGACTGCGGCGCCGGTGAACGGGCCGGGCGCCGGCAGAGAACACCCGGGAGGCCTCATGGCGATCCAGCGCATGGACAACGTCGGCATCGTGGTGGAGAACCTCGACACCGCCATCGCCTTCTTCACGGAATTCGGTCTCACGCTCGAAGGGCGCATGCCCATCGAAGGCGAGTGGGCGGGGCGCGTCACCGGAGTGCGCGACCAGCGCGTCGAGATCGCGATGATGCGCACGCCCGACGGCCACAGCCGGCTCGAGCTTTCGCGCTTCGACGCGCCGGCGATCGCGGGCGATCACCGCACGTCGCCGGTGAACTCGCTCGGCTACCTGCGCGTGATGTTCGCGGTGGACGACCTGGACGACACGCTCGCCCGGCTCGAGAAGCACGGCGCGAAGGTCGTGGACGAGGTCGTGAACTACCGGGACGTCTACCGGCTCTGCTACATCCGCGGCCCCGAGGGCATCCTGATCGGGCTCGCGCAGCCGCTCGGGAAGCAGGCCTGAGGTTCGCCACGGGAGGGAAACGGGCCCGCGCAAGGAAGTCCGCGCGGCGGGCGCCAGTCATGCGTGTGGTTTGCGGCGACCGCGGAGGTTTTCAATCCGCGCCACCTGTGGAATCTTCCCGCCCATGCCCGCGCCCCCCGGTTACTCCGGCACTCCGCTCGCCAAGAAGCTCGGCATCGCCGAAGGCACGACCGTGCTGCCGATGGGCGCGCCCGCGGAGTACCGCGCGTGGCTCGCGCCTCTGCCGGAGGACGTCGCGTTCGCACGCGCTGCGAGCGCGAAGACGGACGTCGCGCACGTCTTCGTGACGAAGCGCGCCGAGCTCGAGAAGAACCTCAAGGCGCTGCGCGCGAAGCTCCGCCCCGACGTCGCGGTCTGGGTGTCGTGGCCGAAGAAGACGTCCCGGGTGCCGACCGACGTCACCGAAGACGTGATCCGCGCCGTCTGCCTGCCGATGGGCTGGGTGGACATCAAGGTGTGCGCGGTCACCGAGGTGTGGTCGGGCCTCAAGCTCGTCGTGCGGAAGGAACTGCGGTGAGCGCGGGCTTCGTCGCACTGCTGCGCGGCATCAACGTCGGGAAAGGGAAGCGCGTCCCGATGGCGGACCTGCGCGCGCTGCTCGAGTCGCTCGGGCACGTGGACGTGAAGACGCTGCTCAACAGTGGCAACGCCGTCTTCGCCGCGCCGCGTGGCGCCGCGCCGAAGCTGGCGGCGGTGATCGCCGCGGCGATCGAGAAGCGCTTCGGCTTCGACGTTCCGGTGATCGTGAAGTCCGCCGCCGACCTCGACGCGATGGCCGCGGAGAACTCGCTCGCCGCGAAGGCGGCCGACTTCTCGCGCCTGCTCACGGTGTTCGCGCAGGACCCGGCGGACCTGAAGTCGCTCGCAGTGCTGAAGCCACTGCTCACGAAGGGCGAGGCGCTCCTGCTTGGCGAGCACGCCGCGTGGCTGCATTGCGCGAACGGCATCCTCGAGAGCGCGGCGGGCGAAGCCGTGCTCGGCAAGGTCGGCAGGTCCGGCAGGGGATTCACCACACGCAACTGGGCGACGGTCGAGAAGATCCGCGCGCTCATGAAGTCCGCCGGCTGAAGGCGGAAGACGGAGAGAGAGGCCATGCCCCTGCGTGCACGACATGCCAGCGTCGACGAGTACCTCGCGGCCGCCGCGCCGGAGGTGCGGGCGGTTCTCGAAGAGATTCGGCGGCGCGCGCTCGCCGCGGTACCGGACGCGACCGAGTGCATCAGCTACCAGATGCCCGCGCTCAAGAAGAAGAAGGTGTTCTTCTACTACGCCGCCTTCAAGCAGCACGTGGGCATCTACCCGCCCGTCAAGGGAGACGCGGCGCTCGCCACCGAACTGGCGCCGTTTCGAGGGCCGAAGGGCAATCTCCAATTCCCGCTCTCCGCGCCCATGCCGTTCGACCTCATCGCGCGAGTCGCCGCGACGCTCGCGGAGGAAGTGGGCGTGAAGAGCGCGGCCAAGGGGACCGCGTGATCCTGCGCCTCGACGACCTGCGCGGGCCTGAGATCCGCGCGCTGCTCGAAGAACACCTCGCGGACATGCGGCGCATCTCGCCGCCCGAAAGCGTGCACGCCCTCGACCTGGACGCGCTGCGCCGCCCGGAGATCTCGTTCTGGACGGTGTGGGAGGGAGAGGCGCTGCTCGGCTGTGGCGCGCTCAAGCAGCTCGACGCCGCGCACGGCGAGATCAAGTCCATGCGCACGGCGCACGCGCACCGCGGCAAGGGCGTCGCGCGGTTCGTGCTGGCGCACATCCTCGAGGAGGCGCGCCGGCGCGGCTGTGCGCGGCTCAGCCTCGAGACCGGCTCGCAACCGGAGTTCGAGCCCGCCCGCCGCCTGTACGCGCGTGCGGGCTTCGAGTCCTGCGGGCCGTTCGCGGACTACGTGCTCGACCCGAACAGCGTGTTCATGACGCGCATTTTGTAGCGGCTGCCGGAATGCCACAGGAGTAGGCTCCACGCAGCCGACCGGGGGAGGACGCACGCATGCATGCCCCGTCGCTCGCCCGCCGACTCACGGTTCACGCGGCCCTGTTCGCGGTGTTCGCTCCCGCCGCCGCCCACGCGATCCTCGTCGGGGTCCCGAAGCCCGACGGGCTGCTCGCACTCATGTCCCGCGACGCCGACACGATCGTCGTCGCGGACGTCGTGCGATCCACGGGCGTCGAGGTGTCGGACAGTTCCGCCTTCTCGCGTGACGGCCTCCTGGTGATGACGCGGCACACGCTCCTCGTGCGCGAGAGCTGGAAGGGCGACGCGCGCTCCGGCGACACGCTCGAGGTCTGGACGCCCGGGGGACACGTGCCGGGACGCGGTGGCATGTGGATCGAAGACACGGCGCAGCTGTTCCCCGACCGGCGCTATGTGCTCTTCCTGGCGCGCTGGCGCGGGCGGCTCGGAGTGCGCGAAGGGGAGATGGGCGCGCTCGAAGTGACCGGCGGCCGCGCGTCCGGCTACGTCACCGAGGGCCGCCGCGAGCTTTCGTGGCTCCGGAATCACGTGAAGGCCGCGATCGCCGCGCCCTGAGCGGCCCGACCGCGCCGCGGTCGAGCGCGCGTGCGAGGCGGCCTCGCCATCGGCGCGTCGCGCGCTCGCCGGCGGCGGTGCTAACGTGCGCGCCCTGCGGACGCCCGCCGTCCGGCGCGCGCGAGACTTCCTGCGCCCGAGGGCGCCCGGGCGACCGTCGGTCGATCGTTCCGAGGACGTGCATGGCCCACGCGTGGTGGAGAGGTTCCCGAGGCGAAGGCTTCGTGGTCGCGCAGCTGGCGCTCTTCGCGCTGCTCGCGCTCGGGCCGCGCACGCTGCCGTGGATCCCGGCCTGGCCCTGGCCGCAGTTCTGGCGCGTCGCGGGAGCGGGCCTGATGGGCGTCGGCGGACTCCTCGCGCTCACCGCGAGCCTGAGCCTCGGGCGCGCGCTCACGCCCCTGCCGTATCCGCGCGAGGACAGCCACCTCGTGGAGACCGGGCCCTACGCGCTCGTGCGACACCCGATCTACAGCGGCGTGCTGCTGCTCGCGCTGGGCTGGGCGTTCTGGACGCGCGGACTCTTCACGCTCGGCTACGCGCTCGCGCTGTTCGTCCTGCTCGACGCCAAGTCGCGGCGCGAGGAGCGCTGGCTCGGCGCGCGGTTCAGCGGCTACGTACGGTACAAGCGCCGCGTGCGGAAGCTGATTCCGTTCGTGTACTGACGGACCGCGCGCCCTTGACACCGTGCGCCGCGCCGCGTGAAGTGCGATCGAGAGGGGAGGAACACCGCATGAAGATCCGCGTGCTCGTCACGGGCGGAACGTTCGACAAGGAATACAACGAACTGAACGGCGAGCTGTTCTTCAAGGACTCGCACCTGCGCGAGATGCTGCGCCTCGGCCGCTGCCAGCTCGATCTCGAAGTGCAGCGCCTCATGATGATCGACAGCCTCGAGATGACCGACGCGCACCGCGAGGAGATCCTGCGCGCGTGCGTCGCCGCGAAGGGCGAACGCATCGTCGTCACGCACGGCACGGACACCATGGAAGTCACCGCGCGCTACCTCGGCGAGCGCGTGAAGGGCCAGACGATCGTGCTCACGGGCGCGATGGTGCCCTACACGTTCGGCTCGTCCGACGGGCTCTTCAATCTCGGCAGCGCGCTCGCGTTCGCGCAGAGCATGCCCGAAGGCGTGTACGTCGCGATGAACGGCCGCTGTTTCGACTGGAACAACGTGCGCAAGGACCGCTCGACCGGGCGCTTCGTCGAATCGGCCGCGTCGTGATCACCGTGTGCGGCGCCGGTGGCGCGGTCTGCGCCACCGTGGAGCACGCGCCGCTCACGCCGCGTCACCGCGGCCTGCGCATCACGTGGGTCGAGGGCGAGACCGGCGTGCCGTCCGCGGACACCTGGTACGAGGTGTTCGCGCGCGAGCTCGCGGACGCTTCGACCTCGGGAGTCCGCCTGCTGGGTACGCGGCTCGTGACGGCGCGCTCCGGTGACGAAGCGGGACTCGCGCCACGCCGGGCGGCCTGCCAGCGCGAGGCGCTGCAGCGGCTCGGCTTCTCGCCGGCGGAGGAGCGCCTCGAGTACGTGCTGCCGCTCGCCGAGGCGATCGCCTCGCTCACGGCCGTCGCGCGCGAGCGCCGTCTCGCCTGGCGCTCGGTCGCGAGCGTGCCGGGGCCGGAGCTCGAGGCCGTCGCTGCGCTGCTCACGCGCGCGGCGGAGGGCGACCCCGATCACGACCCTTCGGACGACGCGCTCGCGATGCTGCTGCAGCGCACGAAGGACGCGGGCGCCCTGCAGTCTTCCGAATGCGTGCAGGTCGGCGCGCTCGACGGCCGTGACGCCGTCGTCGTGCTCCCGAGCTACCGTCCCGCGACCGGCGTCGGCAGCCTGTTCTATCTCGCGGTCGCACCGGAAGCGCGCGGCAACGGTCTCGCCGCCGAAGCGCTCATGCACGCGCTCGTCGTGCTCGCCGCGATGGGCGCTCGCACGTACCACGAAGGCACCGCCGCGGCGAACGCTCCCGCGCGGCGCCTGCTCGCGCACCTCGCGGCCGAACCCACGCTCACGATCGAGCAGTGGCGCTTCGAGATCCCGATCGACTGATTCGGTCAGGCGCGAGTCCAGCGTCTGTCCGGGAGAAGTCCGGTGGTGTGCTCGCGACGCGGGCCGAGCGGCGTTCGTCGCCGTCTCGTGCGCGTTCGTCGAGGTCGTCCACACGGCCGCGCCCATGGGGAGGACCATTCGTGCACGGCCAACGCGCGTGGCCGATCGTTCCGGCCGTCGACCATCCCGACCTGGAGGAACACGCATGATCAAGAAGATCGTCGCATCGTCCGCCGCCGTGTTGATGCTCGCGCTCGCCGTACCGGCGTTCGCCGGCGGAGCGCACTGCTCGGGCGGAAAGAGCGCCATGGCTTGGAACGGCGCCTGCCTGCAGCGCACGGCTTCGGGCGCGGTCTCCGTCGCCGAAGTCGCCGCGGGAAGCCCTGCGGCGAAGGCGGGGCTGAAGGCCGGCGACATCGTGCTCGCCGTGAACGGCAAGGAACTCTCGGGCGGCAAGTGCGCCGCCTCGTGCTCCGCGGGCGCGTCGTGTGCGCCCGGCTCGCAGGTCACCTACACCGTGCGCCGCGACGGCGCGAAGAAGGACCTGAAGTTCACGCTCGTGCCCATGCCCGAAGCGGCCACGCAGAAGTACGCGAGCCGTGAGGGCGCGTTCGACGCGACGCTGGCGGCGATGGTGCTGCCCGCGGCTCGCTGACGTTCGATCACGCTGCACCACCCGAAGACGAAAGAGCCGGGGCGATGGCGCCCCGGCTCTTCGTGTCTCGTGCGGCGGGACTACTGCGCGAGCTTGCCCGAGAACTTCCAGGACAGCGCGGCGAACAGCTGCATCGAGTTCTCGGAACCGAACTCGACCTTCGCGGCGTCGAGCGGCATCGCGTACGCGCCCATGACCCACGCACTGAGGCCGTGCGGAAGTTCCTGGTCGACGACGGCGTCGAACTCGTAGGCGAACGGCGAGTCCCCCTCGGTCTCGACGCGGTCGAACCGGTGCGCGAGCACGCGGAAGCCCGTGCCCTCGCGCGGCGTGAGGCCGACCTGGGCGAGGAGCGTGCGCATGTTGCTCGAAGTGAGCACCGTGCTGCCGAGCAGGTCGCCCACGTACCAGTTCGACCAGTCGGACCAGCCGAACTGCCACGGGTCGTACCCCTCGTCCTCGGTGTCCGTCGCCGGATCGTCGCCGGAGAACCAGAAGCCCTGCAGCTTCACGGTCGGCTTGAAGCGGCCCTCGCCGGTCCAGACGACCTCGGCATGGCCACCACGGCCCGAGAGATCGACGTCGCCCATCGAGCCGCCTTCGAACACGAACTCGCCGCCGATCACCCACGGGCCCCGCGTGCTCGAGCCGCGGACCGTGACGGCGAACGGGGTCCTGTCGGTCTTCGTCTCGTCCATGCGGACGAAGCCGAGCGCGAGGTCGTTGCCCTCCGAGGGCGTCCAGCCGAACTCGCCGCCCGCGAGGAACCCTTCGAGCGGATCGCCGGGATCGCCGAACGACGGCGAGACGTCGAACGCGAACGCCGTCGCGTGGTGCGGCCCCTGCGTCCAGTTCGCGCTCACGCCGTCGTAGAACGCCAGCGGGATGTTCCAGAGCGCCGCGCGGTGGTCGTAGTAGCCGTCGGCGATCAGGAACCCGTCGCCGAGCGTGAAGCTTTGCCGGCCGATCGTGAAGCCGAAACCCGATTCGCCGGCGTTCGGCACGACGAGCGCGAGCTGGTCGAGCAGGCCGTCGTTCTCGTCCTGCGTCCCGAAATAGTCCGTGCCCTGCGTGCGCATGACCACGCCGCCGGCGGTGACGTGCGCGCCCTTGCCGAAGCCGTAGAAGACGCGTGCGCGAGCGAAGCCTTCGCTCCAGTCGAAGCTCGAATCGGGCGTGAACCAGGCGCCCTTCACGTGGTGGTTCGAGGCCGTCGCCTCGAGCGCGTACGACAGGCCCGCGGGAACGGAATCGTCTTCCTCCGCCTCCGCGGCCGGCTCGTCGGCCCTCGCCGCCGTGGCGGCCGCGAGCAGGAGTGCGAGCAGCCAGACGGCGATGCTTCGCTGCTTGTGAGTGAACATGTGGTCTCCCTGTTACTGCGCGGCCTTGATCTGGTCCCAGACGCGAGTGTACTTGGCGTTGTCCGCTCCGAGGTCGCGGATGACTTCACACTTCGCCCGCACCTCCGGCGACAGCCGGACCGCGGGGTTGTTCATGAACTCGGCGGGCAGCAGCGCGTAGGCCGCGGAGTTCGGGCACAGGTAGCTGATGAACTCGCTGTTCTCCGCCGCCACGGCGGGGTCGTGCAGGAAGTCGATGAACGCGTGCGCGAGCGCCGGCTGCTTCGAGTCCTTGAGGATCACGAGGTCGTCGCAGGCGATCGACAGCCCTTCGGCGGGTGCGAGGAACGCGATGTCCGCGTTTTCGGACTGCGCCTGCAGCAGGTCGCCGCTGTAGCCGTGCACGAGCAGGAACTCGCCCGACGCGATGCCGCCCTTGTACTGCTCGTTCTCGAACTTCGCGAGGTTCTTCTTCCAGCGGATCACCACGTCCCGCGCGGCGTCGAGCTCGGCGTCGTCCGTGGTGTTGAGGCTGTAGCCGAGGAACTTCAGCGCGGCGCCGATCGTCTCACGCATGTCGTTCAGCATGGTCATGCGGCCCTTGAGATCGGCGCGGTCGAGCATCGCCCACGTGGGCTTCGCGTCCTTCACCTTGGACTTCAGGTAGGCGAGACCTGTGTTCGTGAGCATGTACGGCACGCTGTGCGCCATGGACGAATCGATCGCGAGCGTCAGGTACTCGGCGTCCACGTTGCGCGTGTTCGGAAGCAGCGCGTGATCGAGGTCGAGCAGCATGCCCTGCTGCGCCATGATCGCGACCTGGTAGCTCGACGGCGTCACGACGTCGTAGCCGGAGGCGCCGGCCTTGAGCTTCGCGTACATGGATTCGTTCGAGTCGAACGTGTCGATCACGATCCGGCAGCCGTGCTCCTTCTCGAAGCGTTGCACGAGTTCCGGCTTCACGTAGTCCGCCCACGTGTACACGTGGAGCGTGGGTGCTTCCTTCTTCGCGCAGCCGGCGAGCATCGCGGCGGCGGCGCACAGAAGAAGCACGCGGGAGAGGAGTCGATTCACCGGGCCTCCTTGAGCAGGCGCTGGCTGAGCCAGACCGTCGTGGTGGTGAGGGCGAGCAGCAGCGTGGAAAGCGCGTTGATGAGCGGCGGCGAGCCGTGCTTGATCATGCTGTAGATGCGCAGCGGCAGCGTGGTCGTGCCGGGGCCGGCCGTGAAGAACGTGATCACGAAGTCGTCCACGGACAGCGTGAACGCGAGCAGCGCGCCGGCGGCGATGCCGGGCGCGAGCAACGGGAGCACGACGTCGCGCGCGGCCACCCAGGGAGAGGCGCCGAGATCCTGCGCGGCCTCGACGAGCGACCAGTCGAAGTCCTGCAGCCGTCCGAGCACGACCATGGCCACGTAGCTCACGCAGAACGTCACGTGCGCGAGCACGATGGTGACGTAGCTCAGCTCGACCCCGAGCGCGACGAAGAACAGCAGCAGGCTGATGCCGAGCAGGATCTCCGGGATCACGAGCGGCGCGTACACGAGCAGGTAGTGCGCGTCCTGGAGCCGGCTGCGGTAGCGGTCGAGCGCGAACGCCGCCGTCGTCCCGAGCACGGTGGAGCCGACGGTGGCGAGCACCGCGATCGTGAACGTGTTGCCGAGCGCGTGCCAGATGTCCGGGGAGGCGAGCAGCTTGCGATACCACTGCAGCGTGAAGCCGTTCCACTCGCCGCCGAAACGCGACGCGTTGAACGAGTTCACGACGAGCACGACGATCGGCAGGTAGAAGAACGCCAGCACGGCGGCCGTGATCACGAACGGCGTGACGCTGCGCTTCACGGCTTCACCTGCGCCGAGCGGTCGCCGCGGCGCGAGAGCGTGATCGCGAGCACCGACGGCACCAGCACGGCGAGGGCGAGCAGCGCCGAGAGCGCGCTCGCGTGCGGCAGGTTGCGGTCGGAGAACGTGCGCTGCGCGATCTTGTTGCCGAGCATCTCGCTCGTCGGGCCGCCGACGAGGTCCGGCACGACGTACGAGCCGAGGGCGGGAATGAGCGTCACGAGCGTCGCCGTGAGCAGCCCGCGCCGGATGCCGGGCAGGAACACAATCCAGAACGCGCGGAACGGGCCCGCGCCGAGGTCGCGCGCCGCCTCGAGCAGGCGGAAGTCGAACTTCTCCGCCGCGGCGTACAGCGGCAGGATCGCGAACGGCAGCTCCGTGTAGACGAGCACGAGCAGGACGGCGCCCGAGTGGTAGAGGAGCGAGCCGTCCGCGGGCACGAGGTGGAGCGCCGCGAGCGCGTGCTTGAGCGGACCCTCCGGGTGCAGCACGACCTTCCACGCGAAGATGCGCACGAGGAAGCTCGTCCAGAACGGCACGATGATCGCGAGCACGAGCAGCGGCCGCCAGCGCTGCGCCACACGCGCCATGTAGTACGCGGTCGGGGTCGCGAGCACGAGGCACGCCACGGTCGTCACCACGGACAGCCACACGGTGCGCCAGAGGATCGCCGGGTAGTTCGGGTCCCCGAGGCTGGCGAGCGTGTGCAGCGTCCATCCGGCGCCGATGCCGCCGAAGGGGTCCGACGGCTTGAATGCGATCGCGAAGACGATCGCCGCCGGAATGGTGAACAGCACGACGAGCCACAGGAACGACGGCAGCGTGATCCAGGGTTCGTGCCGGCGCTCGAGCAGGCCGCGTGTCTCAGCCACGGCCGCCGTCCTCGAGTCCCGCGTTCGACTCGCCGACCCGCTGCGGCGGGATCGCCATGAGCGCTTCGTCGCTCTCGGCGTAGCGCTCGAGCATGAAGCCGTCGTCCACGTGCCACTGCAGCCAGACCTCGTCCTTCCAGCGGATCGGCTGCTCGTCGAGCACGAAGCGGTTGTGCTGCTGTTCGACCGCGATCCGGTATTCGCCCGCGCGCAGCCAGAAGCGCGTGTGCGTGCCGAGGTAGATGACGTCGTCCACCACGGCCCGAGTGGTGTTGTGGTCGGGGCCGCCGAGCGGCTGCTCGCGTGAGATCCGGATCTTCTCGGGGCGCACGGACAGGAACACGCGGTCGCCTTCGTGCAGACCCTTGTCGTTGAACGCGCGCAGGTCGTCGAAACCGTCGATCCGCAGCAGCACGTGCTCGACGTCGGTGACTTCCGCCACCACGCCTTCGAAGAAGTTCGAGTCGCCGATGAACGCCGCGACGAAGCTCGTCTGGGGCGCTTCGTAGATCTCGACGGGGCGGCCGAGCTGCTCGATCCGGCCGTGGTTCATCACCGCGACGCGGTCCGCGAGACTCATGGCCTCGCCCTGGTCGTGCGTCACGAACACGAACGTGATGCCGACCTGGTCGTGCACCATGTCGAGCTCGATGAGCATGCGCTGGCGAAGCTTGAGGTCGAGCGCCGCGAGCGGCTCGTCGAGCAGGAGCACGGCCGGCTTGTTGATGAGCGCGCGCGCGATGGCGACGCGCTGCTTCTGGCCGCCGGAGATCTGGTCCACGCGCTTGTCGGCGTGGTCGCGCATCTGGATCAGCGCGAGCATCTTGTCCACTTCCTCGTCCACCTCGCGCCGCGGGCGCTTCGCGACCGTGGGGCCGAACGCGATGTTCCGGCGAACGGACAGGTGGGGGAAGAGCGCGTAGTTCTGGAAGATCGTGTTGACCTTGCGGCGCTCGGGCGGCAGTTCGGTGATGTCCACCCCGTCGAGCAGCACGCGGCCGGAGTCCGGGCGTTCGAAGCCGGCGAGCATGCGCAGCAGCGTCGTCTTGCCGCAGCCGCTCGGGCCGAGGAGCGAGAAGAACTCACCCTTGCCGATGCCGAGCGAGACGTCGTTCACGGCGAGCACGGAGCCGTACTGGCGCGAGACGTTCTCGAACTGGATGAAGTCGGACACGGCCGGAAGCGGCTCTCCCTGGCTCGGTGCGGCGTGAGATGCGGCGGGCCAGTGCCGGAAGTTAGAGGCAAGCACCGCGTCCGACAAGCTACACTCGCGCCCGACATGAACCGATCCGCCGCTTCTCCGCTGGCGCACGAAGCCGCCGAAGTCATCGCCGAGGCGTTCCTCGGCTATCGCAGCCGCTTCCGCACGCTCTCGCGCGCGGCGCGGCAGCACTTCCAGCACGCCGACTGGCACGCGATGCAGCGCGATTCGAGCCGGCGGCTCGACCTCTACAACGACGCGGTGAACGGCGCGCTCACGGGCCTGCGCGACATCCTCGGCGAGCGATTCTCCGACCGGCCCACGTGGACCGCCGTACGCGCCGCCTTCGAGGCGCGCGTCGGCGAGCGTCCGGACGAGGAGCTGGCCGAGACGTTCTTCAACTCGGCGGTCCGGCGCGTGTTCCACACCGTGGGCGTGGCGCCCGACGTCGAGTTCGTGGCCTCTTCGGCGGCGCCGGCCGAGCATCGCCCACCCTGGAGCCACACACGCGTGCACGAGCGCTCGGGGCCGCTCGCCGAAGCGTTCCGCGAGGTGCTGCTCGGCGCGGGCTTCGACGCGCCGTGGGACGATCTCGAGGGCGACTGCGCGCGCCTCGCCGAGGCGGTGAAGCCGCACCTCACGCCGGGCCGCGTGCGCGCGATCGAGGTCGTCCGCGCGCCGTTCTTCCGCGGCAAGGGGGCGTACGTCGCCGGGCAGCTGCACGCCGAAGACGGCTCCGTTCCCCTCGTGATCGCGCTGCTCAACCGCGGCGGCCGCATCGTGGTGGACGCCGCTCTGTTCACCGAGAACGACGTGAGCGTCGTGTTCTCGTTCGCGCGCTCGTACTTCTTCGTCGAGGTGGACGACCCGCGCGAGATGGTGGACTGGCTGCACACGCTCATGCCGCGCAAGCCGGCGAGCGACCTGTGGAACTCGCTCGGCTTCCACCGTCACGGCAAGACCGAGCTCTTCCGTTCGCTGCTCGCGCACCTGAACGCGACGGACGAGAAGTTCGTGGTCGCCCCCGGCAAACGCGGCATGGTCATGGCCGTGTTCGTGCTGCCCGGATTCGACGTCGTGTTCAAGGTGATCCGCGACCGCTTCGAGTTCCCGAAGACCGTCACGCACGCGCAGGTGCGCGAGAAGTACGACATCGTCTACCGCCACGACCGCGCCGGGCGCCTCGTGGACGCGCAGCGCTTCGAGCACCTCGAGTTCCCCGCCGACCGCTTCGAGCCCGCGCTGCTCGAGGAACTGCTCACGAGCACGTCGGAGACCGTGCGGCTCGAGGGCGACCGCGTCGTGATCGCGCACCTGTACACCGAACGCCGTCTCGTGCCGCTCGACGTGTTCCTCGAGACGGCGGCGCCCGAGGCCGCGCGCGACGCCGTCGTGGACTACGGGCAGGCGCTCAAGGACCTCGCCGCGACGAACATCTTTCCGGGCGACATGCTGCTCAAGAACTTCGGCGTCACGCGGCACGGACGGCTCGTGTTCTACGACTACGACGAGCTGTGCCTGGTCACCGAATGCCGCTTCCGCGACCTGCCCACGGCGTCCGGGGGCGACGAGGAAGTCGCCGCGGAACCGTGGTACTTTGTCGACGAGCGCGACGTCTTCCCGGAGGAGTTCCGCGCGTTCCTGGGCCTTCGGGGCGAGCTGCTCGCCGCATTCCTCTCCGCGCACGCCGATCTGCTGCGGGCCGACTTCTGGCGCCGCATGCAGGAGCGCGTGCACCGCGGCGAGGTGATCGAGATCTTCCCGTATCGGCAGTCCAGCCGGCTCCGGCCGGACGCCGATTGAAACCGCGACCTTCGCCCGTGCGCATCGCGGGCTTTCCGAGGAGATGACCCATGAGCGTGCTCCAGGGCGAACCGATCACCCTGCGCGACGGCAAGCTCGTCGTGCCGACGCATCCCATTCTTCCGTTCATCGAAGGCGACGGCACCGGCCGCGACATCTGGCGCGCGTCCGTGCGCGTGCTCGACGCCGCCGTCGAGAAGGCCTACGGCGGCACGCGCAAGATCGTCTGGAAGGAAGTGCTCGCGGGGCAGAAGGCGTTCGACGCGACCGGCAACTGGCTTCCGGACGAGACGCTCGACGCGTTCCGCACGTACCTCGTCGGCATCAAGGGACCGCTCACGACGCCGATCGGCGGCGGCATCCGCTCGCTGAACGTCGCGCTGCGCCAGATCCTCGACCTGTACGTCTGCCTGCGCCCCGTGCGCTGGTTCCAGGGCGTGCCGTCGCCGGTGAAGCACCCCGGCAAGGTGGACATGGTCATCTTCCGCGAGAACACCGAGGACATCTACGCCGGCATCGAGTTCGCCGAGGGCACGCCGGAAGCGGCGAAGGTGATCGAGTTCCTCAAGGCCGAGTTCCCGAGCCAGTACAAGAAGATCCGCTTCCCCGGCAGCGTCGGCATCGGCGTGAAGCCCGTGTCGCGCGAGGGCACCGAGCGCCTCGTGCGTTCGGCGATCGAGTACGCGATCGCGCAGAAGCTCGCGAGCGTCACGATCGTGCACAAGGGCAACATCATGAAGTTCACCGAGGGCGCGTTCCGCAACTGGGGCTATGCGCTCGCCGAGCGCGAGTTCGGCGCCAGGGTGTACACGTGGGACCAGTGGGAGAAGACCAAGGCCGCGAAGGGTGAGGAAGCCGCGAACGCCGAGCAGAAGGCCGCCGTCGCCGCGGGCAAGGTGATCATCAAGGACGCGATCGCCGACATCACGCTGCAGCAGGTGCTCACGCGCCCCGAGGACTTCCAGGTCATCGCGACGCTGAACCTGAACGGCGACTACCTCTCCGACGCGCTCGCGGCGCAGGTCGGCGGCATCGGCATCGCGCCCGGCGGCAACATCAACTACATGACGGGCCACGCCGTGTTCGAGGCGACGCACGGCACGGCGCCCAAGTACGCCGACCTCGACAAGGTGAACCCGGGTTCGGTCGTGCTGTCGGGCGAGATGATGCTGCGCTACATGGGCTGGAACGAGGCGGCCGACCTGATCCTCAAGGGCATGGACGGCGCGATCGGCAGCAAGCGCGTGACGTACGATTTCGCCCGCCAGATGGAAGGCGCGACCGAGATCAAGTGCTCGGAGTTCGGGGACAACATCATCGCGCACATGTAGGGCCTGGGCGGGCCGGGGGCCCGCGACGATCGACGTGCGAGAGGGCGGCGCCGGGGCGACCCGGCGCCGTTCGCATTCACGCAGGCGGACCGGAGAACGCGTCGCGGCGACCTCCGAGCAGCAAGCGGGCCTTCACTCGAGATCAAGTCCTCCGGCGAACGCCGCCGACTTTCGCGCGCTCGATCGCACGCCGCACCGCCGCCGACAGCTCGGCGAGCGTGAACGGCTTCTGCAGGAGCGCCGGGCCGTCGGTGCCGACTCCGTGCGTGTCGAGCACGTTCGCCGTGTAGCCGGACATGAACAGGGTCGGCAGGCCGGGATGCTCGCGTGCGAGACGGTCGTGAAGCTGCTTGCCGCTCATGCCGGGCATGATCACGTCCGTGAGCACGAGATCCACGTGAGCGCCGGGGCGGGCCATGAGCTTCAGCGCCTCGGCCCCGTCGGGAGCCTCGGTCACGCGGTAGCCGAGGTCGCCGAGCATGCGCCGCGCGAGTTCCCGCACGACCGGCTCGTCCTCGACGAGCAGGATGTGCTCCGCGCTGCCACGCTGTGGGGCGGGTTCCGCGGCGGGAGTGTGTGCGGCGGCCCCGTCGACGAGCGGGAACCACGCGGTGAAGCACGTTCCCTCGTTCACGGTGGACTGCACTTCGATGAAGCCGTTCGCCTGGCGCACGATGCCGTAGACCGTGGACAGCCCCAGCCCGGTGCCGCTGCCGAACTCCTTCGTCGTGAAGAACGGCTCGAACACGTGCGGGAGCAGCTCGGGCGCGATGCCCTTGCCCTGATCGCTCACCTCGAGCCTGGCGAAACGACCGGGGCGCGCGTTCGGGTGATCGAGAAGATCGCTCTCACGGAACTCCCCGGTGCCGGTGCGCACGAGCAGCCGTCCGCCGTGCGGCATCGCGTCGCGGCCGTTGACCGCCAGATTCATGAGCACCTGTTCGAACTGAGTGCGGTCCACGAGCACCGTGCCCAGGCACGGCGAGGCCTCGAACTCGATGCGCACGTCTTCGCCGATGAGCCGGTGCAGCATGCCGAGCGCGCCGTTCACGAGCGCGTTCAGGTCGCACGGCACGGGCGTGGAAACCTGCTTTCGGCTGAACGCGAGCAGCTGTGCCGTGAGTGCCGCCGCGCGCTGTGCCGACTTGCGGATTTCGCCCAGCTCGCGCCGCAGGCCGTGTGACGCCGGGAGCTTCATGAGCGCCAGCTCGGACGTGCCCAGGATGACGGTGAGGATGTTGTTGAAGTCGTGCGCCACGCCGCCGGCGAGCCGGCCGACGGCTTCCATGCGGGCCGCCTGGCGCAACTGGTCTTCCAGCCGCTCCTGCTGGGCCTGGTTCTCGAGCTGCTCGGTGACGTCGCGCACCACGGCCTGCATGAGTGTGCGGCCGGGCAGCTCCACGCGGTGCAGCGCAACCTCGGCCTCGAACGGGCCGTCGCCGTCGCGCACGTGCCGCCAGCGAAAGTTCTGGGGTTCGCCGTCGAGGGCCGCGCGAATGCGCTCCGTCGCGGCATCGAGCGAAGTCCTGCCATCCTCCTGGTGCTCGGGCGAGAGCTGCGAGGGCACCATCCCGATCATGCGGCAAGCGGGGATACCGAACATGCGCTCGGCGCTCGCGTTGCAGTCCACGATCTTCGCCGCGTCCATCAGGAGGATGGCTTCCGGTGCGGAGTCGAAGAGCGTGCGGAACTGCCGTTCCATTTCGAGCATGCGCTCGCGCTCGTGCACGAGCAGGCTCTGGCGTGCGAAAGCGAGGGTCAACACCACCGCCGCGCCCCAGCCGCACGTCTGCTGCACGATCGTGGGCACGTCGGGCAGGGTGAATGCGACGAGCATCGCCATGCACGCGCCGACGACGGCCGCGAGCGGAAGCAGCCGCATGAGCGCGTCGTAGCGCCGCGCGAGGGCGTGCCGCGTGGTCGCCCGTGGCACCCAGCGCGCGATGCCGACGCCGAGCGCGATCGCGGCGATCGAGAAGCAGGCGTTGTAGAACGTGCCGTCCGCCAGCCCACCGGAGAGCGTCAGCGCGTTCCACCGCATCCACAGCCAGCCGTTCGCCGCGAGCGCACCGGCGACCAGCGCCCAGCCGAAGTCCACTCGCAGGCGAAGTGCGGGGACGAGCGTGAACGCGAGGCAGGCCGCCGTGAGCATGCCGATCGGATACGCGACGAGCACGGCCATCTGCAGCAGCGTGTAGGTGCCGCGCAGCGGCAAGTACAGCGCCAGCACGACCGTGAGCGCGGCCACGGCGAAGTTGCCCGCGTCGAGTGCGACGGTCCGGATGCGGCCACCGTCGGCCAGCCGGCGCATGTCGAGCACGAGGCCGATCGAGCAGCACACTCCGGACAGGAGGTAGAAGGCGTCCGAAGGCGCGGGGAACGGGTTGTGTCCCGTCGCGACCTGGAGATCCCAGAGCACCTGACCGAGCGCGTAGCCCGTGAGCCCGATCGCGTACGCTCGCAGCGCCCCGCGGCGCGAGGCGCCCGCACGGCGTTCCGCGAGCCAGGCGATCGCGGCCGCCGCGACGTACTAAACCGTCCAGTGCACGTTGTCGAGCAGGACAGGTGACGCCGGTGCATGCGCGAACCGCTCCATCAGGATGACCGCGGCCACGATCGCGACGGCCGGTACGAGCACGGGCGCGAGCACGCGCCACGGAACGGGCTGGTCGGCCGCGGCCGTCGCGTGCATGGTGGATGGCGCCTGATCACCGAGATCCACGGGTTCCCTCGAACGTGGAAGCGCTCGGGTAGCGGCGGCTGGCTGCCGCCATTCCCGGTCCCGTCGTTATCGGCCGGGTGGCCTCGGTGCGGCAGGGTCAAAACGTTCGGGCGCGACGCGAATGCGGCGAGCGGGAGCGTGGCAGGCCGGGCACGGCGCCCGATGGAAATGCCCGGCGGAACGCGCCCTATGCCCGAGACTGGCGGCCCTCGGCTGTGGGGGGCGGCGCAGAAGGCCGAGGCCTCCCCGTGCTGTTCGGGGCGGCCGCGAGTCTCGCGGGTTCCGCGTCAGTCGACGAGGCGCACGACCCCGTACGTCTTGCCCTTGCGCAGCACGACGAGCCCGCCGCCGAGCACGTCCTCGCCGGTGAGCACCTGCTCGGGCTGGTCGCGCTTCACGCCGTTCACGCGCAGCGAGCCGCCCGTGATGAGCGTGCGCGCCTGGCCCTTGGACGGCGCCAGCTTCGCGAGCGCGAGCACCGACGCGAGCGAGGCTTCGGGCGTCCCGAGCTTCTCGCGCGGGAACTCGACGCTCGGCACGCCCGCGAGCGCGCGCTCGAGTTCCTGCGCGCTCAACGCGCGCAGGTCGCCGTCGCCGAACAGCGCCGCCGTCGCACGCTTCGCCTCGGCCACGCCCGCGTCGCCGTGCACGAGCTTCGTGACTTCGTCGGCGAGCGTCTTCTGCGCCACGCGGCCCGACGGGTGGTTCGCGACCTCGTCGTCGAGCGCCTCGATCGCTTCGCGCTCCATGAGCGTGAAGTAGCGCAGGTACTTCTTCACGTCGTCGTCCGACGCGTTGAGCCAGTACTGGTAGAACACGTACGGCGGCGTTAGGTCGGCGTCGATCCACACGTTGCCGCCCTCGGACTTGCCGAACTTGCTGCCGTCCGACTTGGTCACGAGCGGCTGCGTGAGCCCGAACGCCGAAGCGCCGCGCAGGCGGCGGATGAGATCCGCGCCGTCGACGATGTTGCCCCACTGGTCCGAGCCGCCCACCTGCAGCGTGCAGCCGTGCAGGTCGTACAGCTTGAGGAAGTCGTAGGCCTGCAGAAGCACGTACGAGAACTCGGTGAACGACATGCCCTGCTCGCGCGCCTCGAGACGCAGCTTCACGCTGTCGCGCGCGACGAGCGAGTTGACCGAGAAGTGCTTGCCGACGTCGCGCAGGAAGTCGATGAAGCCGATGTTGCAGAGCCAGTCGGCGTTGTTCACGAGCGTCGCCGCGCACGGCCCCTCGAAGTCGAGGTACTGCTCGAGCTGCCTGCGGATGCCCGCGACGTTGAAGTCGAGCTTCTCGCGCGTGAGCAGCTGGCGCTCCGCGGTCTTGCCGCTCGGGTCGCCGATCAGGCCCGTGCCGCCACCGACGACCGCGATGGGCCGGTGCCCCGCGCGCTGCAGCCGCACGAGGCCGAGCACCTGCAGCAGGCTGCCGATGTGCAGGCTCGCCGCCGTGGGATCGAAGCCGATGTAGCCCGTGACCGGTCCCTTCGCGAGTTCGCCGCGCAGGTCGTCGGACGTCATCTGGTGCAGCAACCCGCGCCATTCGAGGTCGGGCAGGAACTGGTCGTGGCGATTCGTGCTCATGGGCGTCGGCTCGTTCGAAGGTCGGTGGGCTCGGAGCCGCGAACGCGGCGATCGGAGCGGGAAACGGCAAGGTAGTGGAGCGGCCCCGCCGCGGACAAGCGGGGCGCCGGCAAGGGCGCCGGCGCGACGAGGCCCCGCCGCGGTGCGCCGCGACGGGGCCGTTCGGGATTCGCTTCGAGCGATCAGCGCAGCAGCGTCAGCGAGCGGCTGCGGCTTTCGTCGCCGGCATCGAGCCGGGCCCAGTACCGTCCGGGCGCCAGGGCGCGGCCGCCGTCGTCGCGGCCGTCCCACAACACGAGGTGCAGGCCCGCGGGCGTCGCGCCCTCGCGCAGCACGCGCACGCGCCGCCCGTCGGCCGCGTAGACGGCGAGCCTCACGTTCGCGCTCGTGGGCAGCGTGAACTGCAGCTGCGTCCGGCCCGAGACGGGGTTCGGCCGCGGCGCGGCGAGTTCGAGCGGCACGCTGCCGTCCGGCACCGAGAGCGAGCCACACCGCAGCGTCACCGTGCACGTGTCGCGGCCCTCGGCGAGCGCGGGGTTCACCCACAGGTCGAAGTTCCAGGAGAGGAATCGCACGGTGGTCGCGGCCGGCGTGCAGTTCGCGGGCAGCTGGAACGAAGCGTTCACCGTCAGCGTGCTTCCGGGCGCCAGCCCGGCGACGCCGCTCACGCCGGGCGTGGCCGACACGAGCCAGCCGCTCGTGTCCTCGAACTGCCACGGCACCTGCGCGTCGGTGTTGCCCGCGTTCTGCACGGTGAAGACGAGCGGCTGCGTCGCGCCGCCCGCGGCCAC
Source organism: Candidatus Eiseniibacteriota bacterium (assembly GCA_016215625.1). Lineage (GTDB taxonomy): Bacteria > Eisenbacteria > RBG-16-71-46 > RBG-16-71-46 > RBG-16-71-46 > CAIXRL01. The sequence goes on from JACRIW010000033.1 coordinate 22,787, forward strand.
CGCGACGGGCGCGGGGCAGCCCGGGTTCGTGTCGAACACGATGCGGTCCACGTACGTGTCCGCGTCGCCCGAGCGTGCGTCCGCCCAGCACGGGATCACCGCCATGCCGTCGGTCGTGATGCCCTGGTAGTCGCCCTGGTTGGCGCTGCCGCAGGCGTTGATCGACCAGTACGACAGTTCGTCCGACACGCGGCGGTTCGGGCCCCACGCGGTACCACCCGCCGCGGAGGCGACGAGGTACTCGGTCGAGGACGCGCCGCATGCGGCGTCGTCACGCCAGTCGTGCCAGTAGGCGAAGACGCGACCGAGGCCGTCCACCGCGATCTCGGGGAAGATGCCGTCGGCGCCCGCGGCGCTGTTCGAGATGCGCAGGGGAGTGCTCCACGTGACCCCGCCGTCGGAGTACGCGGCGAACTGGTCGCGGTGGTCGATCGCGCGCTGTCCCGGGCTGAACGTGTCCCACGACGTGAGCAGGCGGTAGTTCGCCGTGCCCGTGGCCGAGCGGAACATGCGCAGGTAGTAGGTGCCCGTGTGCGGCAGCGTGTAGGCCACCGCGGGGAAGTTCGACTGGTTGAACGCGACGAACTTCATGTTCTGGAAGAGCGTCGTGTCGCAGTCGCTCTGCAGCCGCAGCTGGAACGTGGCGCCGGCCGTCGCGGAGTCGCAGCGGAAGTACAGCGTCTGTCCCGCCGTGCCGGAGAAGCGCCACAGGTCGAGCGAGTCCGACGACGACGTCAGCGCGCCGCGCAGCACGTGGCCGACCGTGAACGGCGTCGCGTTCGCGAAGTTGCCGTTCGCCTCGGCCTCGCTGCGATCGCCGAGCGAAGGCGCCGGCGCGTCGTAGAAGTTCACCGCCTCGTCCCACGCGAGGTACACGCGCCCGCGGTGCGGTCCGCTGCTGCGGTCGACCGCGATGCTCGCGAAGGTCGGCGAGAACCCGCGGCGGTAGCCGGGCCCGCCGCTGAAACCATTCTCGTAGAAGCTGGCCGCGACGACGTCCGGTCCCCACGTGAGCCCGCCGTCGGTGGACTTGCGCACGTGGTGGCGGCTCAGCGGAAAGCCGTACTCGTACCAGTAGAGGTAGACCTCGCCGTCCGGCCCCACGACCGGGCGCGAGCCCTGGACGTTGTTGTTCTGGGACGCGTCGTGCATGACCTGCGGCACGCTCCACGTGGCGCCGCCGTCGGTCGAGCGGATGAACTCGATCTGCGACGTCGAGCCCCCGACGAAGCGCGAGTAGCTCACGTAGAGGTTGTGGGATGCGGGATCGACCGCGCCCCACTCCTTGTCGAGGAAGTCGGCGCCGCCGACGGCGATCTGGCGGTTGCCGTCCACGATCCACGTCGAGCCCGAGAAGTGGCCGTTCAGGATCGCGAGCCCGGAGCCGGGGGTGCCGCCTTCGTACAGACCGAGGATCCAGAACGTGCCGTTGCTCGTGTCCACGAAGTGGACCGGGTCGCCGCGATAGCGTCCGCCGCTGGCGAGCGCGGGCACGTCGCCGCGGTCGATCCAGGTGACACCCGCGTCCGTGGACGTGGCGTAGCCCTGCACCGCGCCGTTCGGCGGGCAGAAGCCCTTGCCGTCGTTCCAGCCCGCGACGAGCCGGTTCCCGAACGCGGCGATCGTGGTCTCCGCCTGGCCGAGCGGGCGCCCGGCGCACGCCGCGCAACTGGCGTCTCCGGTGGGATCGTTCGCGCGCCGGTCGGTGCCCATGAACACCGCCTGGGCGCGGGCCGAGCCGAACGGCCGCGCGGCTCCGGTCGCGTCGAGGTCCGCCGTGCGCTCCGATTCACCGCGCACGTCGAGTCCCCAGCGCGCGATCACGGCGCGGGACAGGGGAGCGCCCTGCTCGAACTGGTCGCGCAGCATGCGCTCGTACGCCGAAGACAGTTCGGCGCCCGCGCGCGGGCGGGCCGGTGCGTTTCCGGGAGCGAGTGCGGCGCGGGCGGCGCCGGCGGCCAGCGTGAGCGCGACGACCGCGAGCGCGGCTGCCGTCCGAGGGGATGGGTGTCGCATGAAGACTCTCCGAGGGCATGGGTCGATTGCACGTGCCGGCCGCGAGTGCTCCGGCGGGTGTCGCGCAGCGTGGATGATAGGCGGGCGCGCACGGCGCGGGGAACACCGAACTCGCCGGCCGCGGCGGCGCCCCCACCGGCGGGGGGCGAAAGAAACCCTTTGGCGCCGGGGCCGCGCTGTGGTGCCCTGAACCGGAATTCCCGTTTCGGTCCGGAGGGCACTCCCATGCGCGACACCGTGTTGTGGGCGGCGGTGGACGACTACATCGAAGAACAGCTGGTCCCCGAGGAGGACGGCATGCAGGAGGTGCTCGCCGCGTGTGACGCGGGCGGCCTGCCCGCGATCGCCGTGTCCACCGCGCAGGGCAAGCTGCTGCACCTGCTCGCGCGCATGCACGGAGCGAAGCGCGTGCTCGAGGTGGGCACGCTCGGCGGGTACAGCACGATCTGGCTGGCGCGCGCGCTGCCCGAGGGCGGACGCGTGGTGACGCTCGAACTGGACGCGAAGCACGCGGCGGTCGCGCGCGCGAACTTCGCGCGCGCCGGGCTCGCGCACGCGATCGAACTTCGCGAGGGCCCGGCGGCGGACTCGCTCGCCGCGCTGCACGCCGAGGGCGCGGAGCCGTTCGACTTCGTGTTCATCGACGCCGACAAGCCCGGCAATCCCGTGTACGTCGACTGGGCGCTGAAGCTCCTGCGCGACGGCGGCGTACTCGTGCTCGACAACGTCGTGCGCGAAGGGGGCGTGATCGACGCCGCGAGCGAAAATTCCGCGGTGCTCGGGACGCGCGCCGCCATCGAACGGCTGTCCCGCGAGCCGCGGGTGAGCGCCACCGCCATCCAGACCGTCGGCGCGAAGGGCTATGACGGATTCCTGCTCGCGCTCGTGCGCGGCTGACCCCACCGGAGGAAGCACAGTCCCATGTCCAACGCGTACATGACCAAGGGCCGGCTCGAGGCCTTCAGCGACGGCGTCATCGCGATCATCATCACGATCATGGTGCTCGAGATCCACGTGCCCGAGGGCCACGACCTGCCCGACATCGTGACCGTCCTGCCGACGCTGTTCGGCTACCTGCTCAGCTTCGTGTTCGTCGGGATCTACTGGAACAACCACCACCACATGCTGCAGGCCGTGCACAAGGTCAACGGCCGGATCCTGTGGGCGAACCTGCACCTGCTCTTCTGGCTCTCGCTCGTGCCTTTCGCGACGTCGTGGATGGGGCACAGCGGGCTGCACGGCGGACCGATCGCGTTCTACGGGCTCGTGCTGCTCATGTCGGGCTTCGCGTACTGGCTGCTCGCGAAATCGCTCGTGGCACGGCACGGCAACGACTCGGTGCTCGCCAAGGCGATCGGCAACGCCGCCAAGGAGTACACGTCGCTCGGGGCGTATTCGCTCGGCATCGTGTGCGCGTTCTTCCAGCCCGTCGTCTCGCTCGTGCTCTACGTGTCGGTGGCGATCATGTGGCTCGTGCCCGACCGCCGCATCGAGCGCACGCTCGAGGAGTTGTCGAAATGACGTTCGAAGTCGTCCTGCTGGAGCACCGTGAGCCCGCCATGTCCGAGCGCATCGCCCGCCTGCAGCGTGAAGCCTACGCCGTCGAGGCGGACTGGCTCGGAGTGAAGGACTTCCCGCCCGCGCGGATCACCGCCGCGGACGTCGCCGCGATCGACGGGCGCGTGTTCGCGGCCGTGCGGGACGGAGAGCTGCTCGGCACGGTGACGCTCGAGCGCAGCCGCGAGGACGCACGTCTCGTCGGGGCGCTCACCGTGACGCCCGCCCATCACCGCCAGGGCATCGGGCGCTCGCTCGTGGCGCATCTCGTCCACGAGTGCGGCGGCCGCGAACTGGTGGTCTCGACCGGAGTCGCCAACGCTCCGGCGATCGCGCTCTACCGTTCGTTCGGTTTCGTGGAAGGAACCCGCCGGACGGTGGGGGCGGAACCCGTCGAAGTCGTCGAGCTGCGCCGCCCGGCCGGCCCGGGCACCCTGCCGCCGGCTCACTAGAACATCGCGCCCGAATCCGGCAGACTGCCGCCGTCTCACACCGGCAGTCGCGTTCCATCCCGCAATCCAGCTCACGGCGTGTTCATGCCCCCCCCTCGGCACGCCTGCAGGCTGCGCGGTGACCTTCCGAAAGGGATTCCGAGTCATGAACATTCGCACTCTCGCCATCGGCTTCATCGTCGTGATGGCTTTCGTGGGCGGCATCGTGTGGCAGAAGCAGATGCAGGCCCCTGCGCAGCAGCAGATGGCTCCTCCGGCCGAGCAGGCCGGCGGTGACATGGGCGGCATGGGTGGTGATCCGGCCAACCCGCACGCGGGTGGCGGCGCCATGCCCGGCATGCCGGCCGAGGAAGCTCCGCACCCGGGCGTCGAGTGGACGACCCCCTCGACGTGGAAGGATCTCGGCGCGCGTTCGATGCGCGTGGCCACGTACGGCGTGCCCAAGTCCGGCGGCGACGCCGAGGACGGCGAGTGCGCGGTGTTCTACTTCGGGCAGGGCCAGGGCGGCGGCGTCGACGAGAACATCGACCGCTGGATCGGCCAGCTCGAGAACCCCGGCCAGCCCGAGCGCGCGAACTTCAACGTCGGCGAGTTCAAGGTGCACCGCGTCGCCGTGAACGGCACCTACACGGCGCCGTCCGGCCCCATGATGCAGGCGACGGACAAGAAGTCGGCGTTCCGCCTCGTCGGCGCGATCGTCGAAGGTCCGCAGGGCTCGGTGTTCTTCAAGATGACCGGCCCCGAAAAGACGGCGCGCGCGGCCGAGAAGGATTTCGACGCGATGCTGAAGTCGCTGCGCAAGTAGACGCGCGGCGACGAACGGACCAGGCCGCCGGGGGCGAGACGCCCGCGGCGGCCTTCGGTTTGGTGCGCCCGACCGCTCGATCTCGGCGCCTGCGCACCACCCGATCGCGGCGGTCGCACCGGGTGTCCACGGAACGCCGCGTGTGCGACTTCCGGCCTACTGGACCCGGCCGCTCGTGCGTGGCAACTTGCCCGGCATGCCGCTGTCCTTCGATCACGCACTCGTCACCGTGCCGTCGCTCGCCGACGCCTGCATGGACTTCGCCGCGGCCGGTTTCACCGTGACCGCCGGGGGCCGCCACGAAGGCACGCCCACCGAGAACGCGCTCGTGATCCTCGAGGACGGCACGTACGTCGAGTTGATCGCGCTGCGCGATCCCGCGCTGCGGGACGAGTTGCGCGCGCGCCGCTCGTGGCGCGACGTGGACGCGCTGGGCCGCAGATTCCTGCCCGCGTTCCTCGGGCCCTTCGGCGTCGCCGACTGCGTGTTCCGCACGCAGGGCCTCGAGCGCTACGTCAACACCGCCAAGCTGCGCGGCGTGCCGGTGGACGGACCGTTCAGCATGGGGCGCGAGCGTCCCGACGGCGTGCGGCTCGCGTGGAAACTCGCGCTGCCGATGTCGCGCGAGATTCCGTTCCTCATCGAGGACGTCACGCCGATCGAGCGGCGCATCCCGAGCGCGCCCGAGCGGCGCGTGCATGCGAACGGCGCCCGCTCCGTGGCCCTGATCGAGATCGCCGTCGGGGACGTCGGGAATGCGCTCGAACTGTGGCGGCAGTGGCTCGAACTGAGCGCGGTCACGCGTGAGTACGAGGACGCCTTCGTGCAGGTCGGGCCGCTGCGCATCCGGTTGTTCGACGCGCGGGGCGGCCGGCCGGGGGCGCAGCGGCTGGTGCTCGCGGGCGCCAACGCGCTGGCCGAGACCGTCACCGGGCTGCGCATCCACGCTTCCTGACACACCCGGGACGTGCGCGCCCCGAATGGCGCGAAACGTCACCGGGGCGGCAGAAAGCGGCTCAGGCGACCCGCACTCCCGCCGACAACTCCCACCGAACCTCCCTCGGAGCGGAGAGTGGGATGAACACCCGTCTGACCGTGAACGACACCGCATTCGCCTCGGCGACGCGCCTCGAGCCGGACCGGTTGCAGGCACAACGCGACGCCTTCCTCGCCGACACCACGGCCGTGGCGCTTCTCGAAGCCATGCCCGGCGCGGCGATGATCCTCAATCGCCACCGCCAGGTGCTTCTCGCCAACCAGCAACTGCGCGAGACGCTCGATCCCGCGGACGCCGATCGCGTCGTCGGCATGCGCCCGGGCGAACTGCTCCAATGCGTGCGCGCGAGCGAGCGGCCCGGCGGGTGCGGCACGACACACGCCTGCTCGCAATGCGGAGCGGTGGGCGCGATCCTGGAATGCCTCTCGACCCGCAAGCGCAGCACGCATGAGTGCCGCATCCGGACGTCCGGCCGTATGGGCGTGGGTGCGATGGATCTGCGCGTGCATGCGAGCTGGCTCCCGATCCGCGACCAGGAATACGTCGTCGTCGCCGTCGAGGACATCAGTGGTGAGAAGCGCCGCGCCGTGCTCGAGAGGACCTTCTTCCACGACCTGCTCAACACCTGCGCCGGTCTTCAAGGTCTCGCCGAAATGCTCGCGAGCGAGCAGCCCGACCTCGAGACGGAAACCAGCTTGAAGCAGGACCTGACGCGGCTCTCCTCGCTCGCCGTGGAGCAGATTCAGTCGCAGCGCCAGCTGCTCGCGGCCGAGCAGGGCGCGCTCGGCGTCCAGGTCGGGCGCGTCGACGTCGCCGAGCTGATCGCTTCGCAGGTCTCGCTGCTCCGCCACCATCCGGTGGGGCAGGGCCGGCATGTCGAGTTGGAGAACGTGCGCAAGGGCACGCTGCACACCGATCCCTCGCTGCTGGGCCGGGTGCTCACGAACCTGCTCAAGAACGCGCTCGAGGCCACACCCGACGGCGGCACGGTCTCGGTGAGCGCCGAACTCGATTCCGACGACCTGACGGTCTCGGTGCACAACGAGGGCGTGATCCCACAGCCGGTCCAGCTGCAGATCTTCCAGCGGTCGTTCTCGACCAAGGGCGGCGAGGGCCGGGGCGTGGGCACGTACAGCGTCAAGCTGCTGACGGAGCGTTATCTCAAGGGCGACGTCCAGTTCGTGAGCAACGACCGCCTCGGCACGCTGTTCGTGATCGTGATCCCCGATCTCGCGCGCGTGGAGCACCGCCTCGCGGCCTGAGGTGCCGGTGCAGGCGGGAGCGATGAAGGCGGGTGGCGAAAGCCGCCCGCCTTTCGCCATTCCGCACGCGGCCGTCGTCCTGCCGCTCGGGCCGGGCCTTTTCGCTTTACCCGTGGGGCCTGTCCCCGAATAATCCGCACGTCCCCCGGAAAGGCACCTCCATGGACTGGTGGCTGCACCTGCTGCCCGCGCGCATGCAGGCCGTGTGGTTCGGTCTCACGCTGCTCGCGCTCCTTCTGCTGTGTCTCTTCGGTACGGCGCGACTCGTGTACGAGGGCGAGTGGCTCATGGCGTTCGTCCCGGCGGCCGGCGTGGTCTTCCTCGCATTCGTCCTCCGCACGCTGTTGACGCTGATCGCTCGCGACCTTGAGAGCGCCGTCCACCCGGGTCCCGACGAGGAGCGTGGTCCCATCGAATAGTCGCGACTCCCGCCCCCGGTGTGGTTAGACTGCCGCGTTCCTTTCCGCTCGCTGGCACCCCACACCGACACGAGAGCCATCGATGATCGATCCGCGTGACGCCGCACCCGACAATCCCGAACGCTGGTGGCGCGAGAACCTCTACAAGCCCGCCGCGGCGCAGCTGACGATCCGCGCCGTGCTCGTGGGCATGGCCATCGGCGCCGTGATGTGCCTGTCGAACCTGTACGTGTTCTTCAAGACCGGTTGGTCCATGGGCGTCACGATCACGGCGGCGATCCTCTCGTTCGCGCTCTTCCAGCTCTTCCACGGGGTGACGGCCGCGCTCGGCCGCCCGGTCCGCCCGCTCGGCGCGCTCGAGAACAACGCGCTCATCACCGTGTCCTCCGGCGCCGGCTTCATGACGGGCGGCGGCAACATGGCGGCGTTCGGCGCGCTGCTCATGGTGACGACGCTGCGCCCGGACCCCACCGCGATGATCTTCTGGTTCGGTGCGATCGCGGCGCTCGGCGTGTTCACCGCCATCCCGATCAAGCGCCAGCTGATCAACCACGAAGGGCTCGCGTTCCCGACGGGCAAGGCCACGGCCGAGACGCTGCGCGCGATCCACGGCGCGGCCGACGGCTCGGGCGGTGGCGAAGGCCTCCAGCAGGCGCGCGCGCTCGGACTCGGCGCGCTGTTCGCGGCGGCCGTCGCGTGGTTCCGCGACGCGAAGGGCACGTTCATGCCGTTCAACCTGCCGGGCACGTTCCCGCTCGGGTCCCTCATGATCGGCGGCCGGCCCGCGTCCGACTACACGCTCGCGCTCAAGACCGAGGTCGTGCTCATCGGCGCCGGCGCGCTCATGAGCTTCCGCACCGGCTGGTCGCTGCTCCTCGGCGGACTGCTCACGTACGCGTTCCTCGCGCCCGCGCTCGTCGCCCAGGGCGTGATCGCCACGGTGAGCTACAAGGCGATCGTGGGATGGACCGTGTGGCCGGGCGCCGCGATCCTCGTGGCGTCGGGACTCACGTCGTTCGCGCTCGACTGGAAGAGCGTGAGCCGGTCGTTCAGCGGCATGGCCGGCATCTTCGGGAAGAAGGCCGACGCGGTCGCCGATCCGATGGACGAGATCGAGTGCCCGGGCTGGTGGTTCCCGGCGGGCTTCGTCGTCCTCGGCCCGATCGTCGTGTTCCTCATGACGCAGTTGTTCCAGATCCCGTGGTGGGCGGGCGTGATCGCGGTGCCGCTCGCCGTCGTGATGGGCTTCGTCGCCTCGCGCGTCACCGGCGAGACGGACGTGACGCCGACCAAGGCGCTCGGGCCGGTCACGCAGCTCGTGTACGGCGCCATGACGCCCGGCAACCTGTCGGGCAACATCATGAGCGCGAACGTCACCGGCGGCATCGGCCTGCACGCCGCCGACCTGCTCACGACGCTCAAGACCGGCTGGATGCTCGGCGCGAGCCCGCGCGCGCAGTTCTACGCGCAGCTCTTCGGCGTGCTCGCCGGGGCCGCGGTCGTGGTGCCCGCGTTCAACATCCTGATTCCCGATCCCACCGTGCTCGGCACCGACGCCTGGCCGGCGCCGTCGTGTCTCGTGTGGGCCGGCGTGTCGAAGGCGTTCGCCGGGGGCCTCGGCGCGCTCGACGGGCTCGCGCGCAAGGGTATCGGCATCGGGCTCGCGCTCGGCGTCGCGCTCGCGCTGCTCGAGCGGTTCGCGCCCAAGGCGCTCAAGTCGTACGTGCCGTCACCGAGCGGGCTCGGCATCGCCATGGTCGTGCCGGGCAGCAACGCGATCGCCATGTTCGTCGGTGCGCTGGGCGCGAAGATCGCGAACCAGACGAGTCCCGAGTTCGCGCGCAAGTACGTCGTGCCGGTGTCGTCCGGCCTCATCGCGGGCGAGAGTCTCATGGGCGTCGCCATCGCGATGCTGATCGTGGCGGGAGTGCTGAAGCACTGAGGCCGTGCGCCGCAATACTCCACAAGTACCAGTCGCGCGGGGCGCCACAACTCGGTGGCGCCCCGTCGCACTTCGGGCCTAGCATCCCTCGGTCGTCGTCGCCCATCCCGACCCCGAGGTGCCGTCATGTCCGACCGTGACCGATCCGGTGAACCGGCTTCCGCGCCGTCCCTCGAACTGAGCGATTCGCAGCGGGCGGCCATCGCGCGCCTGGCGCGCGACGAAGTCATCATTCCGCCGCCCATCGAACTCGCGCGCGAGGCGTACCTGCGCACCGACGCGATCGAGCGCATGCACGCGCTGGGCGATCCCGAGCGCTTCTGGGCGGACAAGGCGAACCAGCTCGACTGGATCGAGCCCTTCGACAAAGTGCTCGAGTTCGAGGCGCCGAACCACCGCTGGTTCGTCGGCGGCAAGCTCAACGCGTCGGTCAACTGCATCGACCGCCACGTGTACTCCGACCGCCGCAACAAGGCCGCGATCATCTGGGTCGGCGAGGACGGCGAGGAGCACACGTACACGTACAACCGGCTCTACCGCGAGGTGAACCGCTTCGGCAACGCGCTCCGCCGCATGGGCGTGAAGCGCGGTGACCGGGTGATCCTCTACATGCCGCTCGTGCCCGAGGGCATCGTCACGATGCTCGCGTGCGCGCGCATCGGCGCGATCCACTCGGTCGTGTACGCCGGCATGGGCACGGCGGCGCTCAAGTCGCGCATCGAGGACTGCGCCGCCAAGGTGATCGTGTGCTCGGACTGGACCATGCGGCGCGGCCGCCAGCTGCCGCTCAAGCCCACGGTGGACGAGGCCGTGCGCGACCTCACGTTCGTCGAGCACGTCGTGGTGCACCGTCGCGGCTCGCGCCCCGGCGACGCGCCCGTGCAGTTCGACTCCGAACGCGAGCACGACTTCTACGACGTGCAGGCGGCGCGCGAGATTCACTGCGAGCCCGAGGCGATGGACTCGGAAGATCCTCTGTTCATCCTCTACACGTCGGGCACGACGGGTAAGCCGAAGGGCGTCGTGCATGTGACCGGCGGCTACCTGACGGGCGTGCACTACCTCGCGCGCGCCTTCTACCAGATCGGCGAGCGCGACATCTACTGGAGCACGTCGGACATCGGCTGGATCGTCGGGCACTCGTTCATCGTGTATGGGCCGCTGTCGATCGGCGCGACGGTGTTCTGCCGCGAAGGCGTGCCGGACTACCCGTCGCCGGACGTGACGTGGGAACTGTGCGAGCGCTTCGGCGTGAACATCATGTTCACGGCGCCGACCGCCGTGCGCATGTGGATGAGCCACGGCGGCGACGTGCCGTCGAAGTACGACCTCTCGCGCCTGCGCCTGATCGCGTGCGCGGGCGAGCCGCTCAACCCCGAGGCGCACCTCTGGGCGCAGAAGTACCTCGCCGGGCAGTCGAAGGGCTTCGTCGTGGACAACTGGTGGCAGACCGAAGTCGCCGCGCCCGTGCTGGGAACGCTGCCCACGTACGAAGCGCGCCCGGGCAAGGTCGGCAAGCCGATGCCCGGCGTGGTCGCCGACGTCGTGGACGCGAACGGTCATCCGTTGCCCGACGGGCACGGCGGGCTGCTCGTGCTGCGCCGTCCGCTGCCGTACATGCTGCGCACGGTGTGGGGCGACGCCGCGCGCTACGAGAAGTACTGGGAGCAGGTGCCGGGCTGCTACAGCGCGGGCGACATCGCGGTGCGCGACCGAGACGGCTACTTCGCCGTGCTCGGCCGCTCCGACGACGTGCTCAACGTCGCGGGCCATCGCATCGGCACCGCCGACGTCGAAGGCTCGCTGCTGCGCCACGCGTCCGTCGCCGAGAGCGCGGTGATCGGCCTGCCCGATGCGCTCAAGGGCGAGCGCATCAAGGCGTTCGTCGTGCTCAAGCCCGGCGTCACGGCGGGTCCCGGGCTCGTGTCGAGCCTCAAGGACCACGTGCGCCAGGACCTCGGCCCGATCGCGCAGCCGTCCGACATCGAACTGCGGCCGTCGCTGCCGAAGACGCGGTCGGGCAAGATCGTGCGCCGGTACCTGAAGGCCGTCGAAATGGGTGAGGACCCGGGGGACCTGTCGACGCTGGCGGACTGAAGCCGCGGCGACGTTCTCACGCGGCCGGGCTCCTTTCGGGGGCCCGGCCGCTCGAAATTGACATGGCCGCGGGCGCGCCTTCCGCTAGCCTTTCCCCAGCTCGCGCACCGTGCGGGCCGTCCGTGTCGTCGCCCGGGGCCGCGCCCGCGGTTCCCGACCCCCCACACTCGGAGGCCGCCTCATGACCATTCGTCGACTCCTGTTCACTCCGTTCCTCTCGCTCGCGCTCGGCGTCGCGCTCGGCGCGCCCGCCTTCGCCGCCGGCGGCATCGGCGACCTGTACGTCACCAGCGACGCCTCGAACGTCGTGCGCGCGTACGTCGGCACGACCGGCGCGTCCATCGGCCCGCACGCATCGTCGGTCGCGCCGGCTTCGGGCCAGCTCGCCATTCACTTCGGTACGACGAACAATCGGTTCCTCGTCGGTCATTTCGGTGGCGGCGTGAACGAGTTCGACGCGACCACCGGCGCGTTCGTGAAGACGTACAACCCCGGCGGCGGCTGGATGTGGTCGGCGCTCTACCGGCCCAACGGCAACGTGCTCGCGACGCTCAGCAACGCCGACAAGGTCGTCGAGTTCGACGGCGTCACCGGCGCACCCATCGGCGTGTTCGCGAACCTGCCGGCGCTGACGCTGCCGTCGGACATGCGCTACGGCCCGAACGGCAACCTGTACGTGTGCGGCTACGGCAACAGCACGGTGTTCGAGCTGCACCCGGTCACCGGCGTGATCCTGAGCGCGTGGTCCATGCCGGTGGCCGGCGACCGCTGCAACGACGTCGCCTTCATGCCGAGCGGCGAGATCCTCGTGACGTGCATGGGCAGCAACATGTGCCACCGCTTCGGCCCCGGTCCGGCGTATCCGCACCTGGGCTCGTTCGCGGGCACCGGCTGGCAGCGCCCGCACGGCATCGACCTCAGCCCGGTGAACGGCCACGTCTTCATCATCGACGGCGTGACCGCGCAGGTGCACGAGTTCGATCCGGTGACCTTCGCCGAGCTGAACCCGGCGTTCCTCGCCACGAACTCGCTCGACAAGATCGTGGACCTCGAGTTCCGCCCCGCGACGCTGCCGACCGAGGCGAAGCCCACGACGTGGGGACGGATCAAGACACTGTACCGGTGACGACCTGACTCAGGCGCCTGCGCCGGCTGCGGCGAGCTCCCGCAGCCGGTGCAGGATCTTCACCATCGCCAGCGTGTCGAGCTTGCAGTACTCGAGCAGCGCCTCGCGGCGCGCCGAGCGTTCGAGCGGCGTCATGGTCTCCGGCGCGAACAGCAGCGTCGCGAGCACGTTCGCGGCGTCGTCGCCCTTCGCGACCTCGAGTCCCTCGTACGAGAACTCGGGCACGAGCGCGGGCAGGACGGCTTTGATCGAGAAGCTGCCGCCGAAGTCCGGGTGGTACACGTGGTCGCGCACGACGGGCAGCAGGTCGACCATGCGCGCGATCACGTCGCGCAGCTCGGCGGCGCGGAAGGGCACGGCCGCGGCGAGATGCTCGAGCGCGCGCTTCTCGAACGTCGAGTTGTACGCGACGACGCACGCCGCGCCACGGCAGGCCTCGACCACGCGGGCGGCGACCTCGGCGCGCGGATCGCCCGGTCCTTCCGGCACCCATTCGTGGTGCGTGAGCGTGCCGTCTTCCGCTTCGACGTGGCAGCTGAACTGCACGGGCACCTGCGTGTACGGCCCGCAGCCGTCCCACACCGGGATCGCGGGCATGACGGTCTCGAAGTCGAAGTAGGCGAGCGGCGCACGGAAGCGCTCGAGCGACCGCGCGAGCGCGCCCTCGACGATCATGCGCCCGGCCTGCACGGCGCGGCGCTGGCGGTCCGCGGTCGGGTTCTTCACCGAGCCGTCGGGCAGGTCGAAGATCGTGACCCAGCCCTGGTCGAGGTACTTCTGAGCGTTCGCGCTCTGGTAGTACAGCGTGCTCACGTGATGCTCCGGCACCTCCGCCCAGCAGCGCGACCGGAACGGACAGGCGTACGGCGCGTTGCAGTGCGGTCCGGTCTCGACCTCGGGCAGCGGGCCGGCGAGCACGGCGAGCTGCGTCTTCACTTCCGCCGCCACCGCGGGGAGCGACGCTTCGACGTCCGCGCTCACGTCCTCGCGCCGGAAGAGATTCGAGAGATCGGGGTAGCGGCACGCGGAGTTCAGCACCATGACCTCGGCGCCGGTGACCGTCAGCCCCGCCGCGCGGAGCGCGTGCACCTGGATCGCGGCGTCGGGCACGTGCTGCGGCTTCACGCTCGTCGAGGACTTCACTTCGACCAGGCGCCAGCCGTCGCCGTCGCGCTGCAGGATGTCCACCGCGACGAACACGCCGTCGGCGGACACAGAGGCTTCGTAGATCGCGGGCGTGTCCGTGGCGAGCGCGGCCTTCGTGGCCGCGAGCTTGCCCGCGAAATCGTCGTAGGGAAGATCGATCAGCGTGCCGCCGGGCACGTGATCGCGCGCGATCTCCCCGACGAGCGTGCCCGTGTCGAAGATCGCCTGCGTGCCCGCGTCGGGCACGAGCTCGGGGGCGTCCGGCTCGTGCGTGCGCCACCAAAGCTGGCGGTGGCACTGCAGGCCGGCGGTGAAGCGCGACTTCGAGAGCTGGTGCGGGCGTCGGGACATGCCGGGCAGCTTAGCCGAAGTGGGGGACACCCGCGTTCGCCGCGGCGGCCGGTGCGCTGGTCGGCGCGCGCTTGTCCGCCCGAGGCGGGCGCTCCCATGGTGCGCGCAGTTCGACCCCGACCGGGTCCCATTCGAGGAGCGCTCCCATGCCGCGCCGCACACTGCTTTCCGCCGCACTCGCCGCCGTCTTCGTGATCGCGGTGGCCACCGCCACCGCCGCCGTCGCCAAGGACGTCACGCTGCCGCCCTCCGGTGACAACCCGCACTCGACCGTCACGCAGTCCATGGGACTCGTGCAGCTGTCGGTGGACTACAACAGTCCCGACGTGCACGGCCCCGACGGCGCCGATCGCAAGGGACACATCTGGGGCGAGCTCGTGCCCTACGGCATGTCCGACCTGGGATACAACGACTGCAAGGAATGCCCGTGGCGCGGCGGCGCCAACGAGAACACCGTGTTCACGACTTCGCACGACGTGAAGATCGAAGGGCAGGCGCTGCCCGCGGGCTCGTACGGCCTGCACTTCATTCCGGGCAAGGACGAGTGGACGGTGATCTTTTCCAAGGACTCGAAGGCCTGGGGCAGCTTCTGGTACGACCCGGCCAAGGACCAGCTGCGCGTGAAGGTGAAGCCCGAAGCGTGCGAATACCGCGAGTGGCTGACCTACGAGTTCGTCGAGCGCGGTCACGATCACGCGACGGTCGCGCTGGAGTGGGAGAACCTGCGCGTTCCGATCAAGGTCTCGGTGGACGACTGGGTCGGGATCTACGTGGCCAACCTGCGTGACGAGTTCCGCAACTCGCAGGCGTTCACGTGGCACACGTACGCCGACGCGGCGGAGTTCTGCCTGCAGCAGAACAAGTACGTCGCGGACGGGCTGACGTGGGCGACGAAGGCCGTGAACGACCCGTTCGCGGGCGTCGCCAACTTCCGCACGCTCTCGATCCTCTCGCAGCTTCAGGCGCTGAACGGCAAGCCGGCGGAAGCCGCGGCGACGTTCGATCGCGCGATGGCCGCGGGCGACGCGACGGCGCCGCAGGTGCATCAGTACGCGCGCTCGCTGATGCTCGCGGGCGACACCGCGGGGGCGAAGCGCATCTTCCTGGCCAACGCGAAGCGCTTCCCGAACCAGTGGCCGGTCAACGTCGGGCTCGCGCGTGCCGCGGCGATCGACGGCAACAACGCGCAGGCGATTGCCTACGCGCGCAAGGCCATCGCGCAGGCGCCGGACGAGGGCAACAAGAAGAACCTCGAGAACCTCATCCAGCAGTGGTCGAAGAAGAAGTAGCGGGCGTCGCGATCGCTCGATCGCCGCACGCACGAAACGACCCCGCGCCCGCCGATGTCCCGGCGGGCGCGGCGTGCGTCTGTTCGAATGTGTTTCGCGGCGTCAGCGCACGGCGACGATTCTCCGCGTGATCGTGCGGCCCTCCGCCTCGAAGCGCGCGAGGTAGAGCCCGGCGGGCAGTTCTCGGCCGGAAGCGTCGTGCAACTGCAGCGTGGCCGAGTGTGCGCCCGCCTCCATGACGCCTTCGGTGATCGTCGTCACGCGACGGCCGGCCGCGTCGTAGAGCGCGAGTTTCACTGGGCCGCGCGTCGTGAGCGAGAAGCGCAGCGTCGTCTTGCCGCGTGCCGGGTTCGGCCGCGGCGCGGAGAACTCGAGCGTCGCGGGCGCGCCCTCCGTGCCGAGCGTGCCCGACGGGATCAGCGTCGCGACAGGCGACTCGTTGCCGTGCACGTCCACCGCGGTGACCTTGTACACGTACGGCGCGCCGGCGGCGTCGGCGGCGCCGGTGTCGGGCTGCGCGATCACGAGGTTCGCGGGCGACGGCGCGAACGCCACGCTCGAGCCGCGGTAGACGCGATAGCCCGCGAGGTCGCCTTCGGCGTTCGGATTCCAGTGCAGACGCGTCGTTCCGGCCGCGTACTGGCCCGTGAGCGGCGCGGGCGTCGCGGGCCCGAGGTTGTCGACCGAGTAGCCGGAGTCGGGCTGGGAGAACCAGCGCGAAGCCGAGATGCTCGTGGACGAGCGCGCCTCGATCATGAAGTACGTGCGCGGATTGCTGCCGCCGATCGAGTCGCTCGTGGTCGAGACCACGCGGCTGTACGAGTCGAGCGCTTCGGCCGCCTGCGTGCCGACGTATTCCCACGCGGTCGCCACCGCCGCATTCGGCGTCACGAGCAGCGCGCCGGTCCCGGCCGCGACGTCGGAGTCCGTGGTCGTCGCGCGTCGCGCCGCAAGCCCCGCGATGGAGCCCGGCACGCTGCGGAACAAGCGGTACTCGAGCACGCCGTACGTGGGATCGGCGTCGAGGTACGACGCGTTCCACGAGACCTTCACCGCGCCGCCCTGGTCGTTCGGGACATCCTTCACCTTGGTGATCGTGGGCGCGGCGTCGCCGAGCTTGCCGTACTTGTCCACGCGCTGCGCGTAGATGTCCGACCACGTGC
Organism: Candidatus Eiseniibacteriota bacterium; assembly: GCA_016215625.1. Lineage (GTDB taxonomy): Bacteria > Eisenbacteria > RBG-16-71-46 > RBG-16-71-46 > RBG-16-71-46 > CAIXRL01. The sequence goes on from JACRIW010000033.1 coordinate 39,409, forward strand.
TGGACCGGTGGTCGTACCACGTGACGACGAAGGCCTCGTCACCCAGTCCGGCCATGGACGTTCCCACCTGATGGTCGATCGCCGTCGAGACGGCGATGCCGCCGCTCGTCCAGTGATTGACGCCCGAGGAGTTGACGCGCTGCGCGTAGACGTCGGCCGCACCATCGCGATAGTCGGACCACATCAGTGCGGCCCCACCGCCTCCGTCGGGGAGGATCGCCTTCGTGTACTGGGATCCGGTCGTCGTGCAGATCGACACGCCGTTTGCGGTCCAGGGAATGCCGCCCGCCGCCGTGAAACGAGCCGCGTACAGGTCGCCGTTGATGTCCGTGCGGAAGTCGCGCCAGTAGACGATCGCTCCGCCCGATCCGTCGCTCGTCGCGAGCGGCGTCGTCTGGTCGCCCGTCGCGGTGCAGAGCTCGCGCGCCGAAGTGAGCCAACTGCCGCCCGAGTTCATGATCTCGGCGTAGATGTCCGCATTGCCGTTCCGGTAGTCGACCCAGATCACCGTCACACCGACGTTCTGGTTGGGCACGAGCTGCGGCGCGGCCTGCGCCAGCGTGGCGCTGCAGATTGCCGCCCCGTTCGCTCCCCAGTTGGCGGTGCCGTTCGCGAGAACATGCTGGCCGTAGATGTCGTTGTTGTTCGTGCCGTAGTTGCGAGCGTCGGTCCAGGCGTAATAGGCGCCCGCCGCGCCATCCGAACACATGACCAGTTCGGTCTGGGAGTCGGTCGTCGTGCACACTGCGAGGCCGTTGGCGCCCCACTGCGCCACGCCGGCGGAGGAAATGCGCTGTGTGTAGATGTCGTTGTTCAGCGCGCGATAATCCTGCCAGCCGATGATGGCGCCTCCCGCCCCGTCGGAGGCCACGCTGACCGAACTCTGGGAGTTGGCAGCCGTGCAGATCGCGACACCATTCGCGGTCCACTGGGGCGTGCCCGACGAGTTGATGCGTTGCGCATACACGTCGGAGTTCCCGCTGCGCACGTCTTCCCAGACGACGATCGCACCGCCGGTCCCGTCGGGTACGAGCTCGGGCAGTGACTGGTTGCCGCTGGCGCTGCAGACGACGACGCCGTTCGCGGTCCACTGGGCCACACCCTGCGCGTTGATGCGTTGCGCATAGATGTCGGACGTTCCAGAGCGGACATCCGTCCAGGCCATGAGGACCCCACCGAATCCGTCGGGAACGACGAACGGGTCCCACTGGAAGTTCGTCGACGTGCACACGGCGAGTCCGCCGGTGCCGGGGTCGCGGGGCCAGTCGGCGCCGGCGAGCGCGGGAATCAGGACGAGCGCGAGCGCCGCCACGGCGGCGCGAACGAAATGAAGACGCGACATCATGAGGATCCTCGGCGAATGGGTCGAGCGATGCGGTCGGTCGTATGCCGTGTATTCGCGAGGATGGACGGTGACGAGTCTAGCGAAGGGCGGCCGCGGCGCAGCAACGAATCTCGCCCGATGGCGCTCCCTGCGCGAAATTTCCCATGCCGTGCGTGTGGGGACGCGCGAGTTTCGGTGGACGCGACAGGAGCGACGGCGCGCCCACCGGTGCTCCGGCGGGCGCGGCAGGTCACGTGTTCACACGGGCGCGCGGGCCCGCGCGGTTCACCCCTTCAGCCCCGCGCCCTTCAGGATCGCCATCATCGGGCACCACTTCGTGAACGCGCTCTGGAACAGGTTGAGCCCGACGAACGCGGTGAACGCGAAGAACCAGGGATTCACGAAGTAGCCGAGTGCCACGGACGCCATCACGAAGAAACCGGCGATCGCACGAAGGGCCTCGTTCATGGTCATGACTGCGAACTCCTTGCGTGAGGGTCTACGCCGATCGTTCGACCGGCATGAGGAACAACTTGGACATGTGGTCGCCGACCGTCTCGCGGCGGCGGGCGAGTTCTTCGAACAGCGCCGTCGCCGGCGCGTCCTCGTCGATGATCATCACGAGCGCGAGCGCGCCGGGATGCACGCGGTCACCGGTGTGCACGCCGGTCTTGCCGGCGCCTTCTTCCACGGGCAGCACGGTGTAGCCGGGCGCGTTCAGCTCCTCGAGGCACTTGCGGACGGCGTCGAGCCGGTTGGCGTCGGCGTACATCATGATCAGCTTCATCACGCCTCCTGCTTCGCGACCTGGTCCTTGCGGAGCAGGTAGTACATGAGGGGCACCGCCACGCGGCTGAGCACCGGCGCGGCGAACGCGCCGCCGATGAGCGCCACGGCGAGTCCCTGGAAGATGGGGTCGAACAGGATCACCGCGCCGCCGACGATCACGGCCGCGGCGGTCAGCACCATCGGGCGGAAGCGGATCACGCCGGCGTCGATGCACGCCTCGCGCAGCGACAGCCCCTGCGCCATGCGCAGCTCGATGAAGTCCACGAGGATGATCGAGTTGCGCACCTGGATGCCGGCGCCGGCGATGAAGCCGATCATGCTCGTCGCCGTGAAGAACGCACCGACCGCGGCGTGCGCGGGCAGGATGCCCACGAGCGACAGCGGAATGGGCAGCATGATCACGAGCGGCGTCGCGAAGCTCTTGAACCAGCCGACCGTCAGCACGTAGATGAGCAGCAGCACGACGGCGAACGCGGCGCCCATGTCGCGGAACACCTCGTACGTGATGTGCCACTCGCCGTCCCACTTGAGCGAGTAGCCCTCGTCGGAGTCGGGCAGCTGCGTGGTCATCTGGTGCACGGGCTTGCCGTCGGGGCCGCGCAGGCTGTCCACCGCCGCGCGCAGCGAGCCGATCGCGTATACCGGTGCTTCGATCTTGCCGGCGACGTCGCCGAGCACGTACACGACGCGGTGCAGGTTCTTGTGCATGATCTCCGGCGGCGTCGAGTCGCGCCGTGCCCGCGTGAGTTCGGACAGCGGCGTGCCGGCGCCGGCGCCCATGCGCAGCGCTCGCAGCGCCGACAGGTCGGCGCGGTCGGCGGGAGCGAGGCGGACTTGGATGGGAACGGCGTCCGGCTCCGCCGGAGCCTGCAGCGTGCCCACGGTCTGCCCGGCGTACAGCGTCATCGCCGCGGCCGCGGCCTGCGCGGGGGCGAGGCCTGCCGCCGTGGCGCGGTCGCGGTCCACTTCGAGGCGCGTGCGCGGCTGGCCTTCCGTGAGCATGAGTTCGGTGTCCACGACGCCGTCGAGGCGGTTGAACACGCCGTGCACCTGCCGCGCGAAATCCTGCTGGCCCTTCAGGTCGGGGCCGTAAACTTCCGCGACGAGCGTGCTGAGCACGGGAGGCCCGGGCGGCACTTCGACGACCTTCACGTTCGCGCCGGTCCTCGCCGCGATGGGCGTGAGCGCGACGCGCACTTCCTTGGCGATCTCGTGGCTCAGCATCTTGCGGTGCTTGCCGTGCGCGAGGTTCACCTGGATGGACGCGAAGCGCGGGTCGGTACGGAAGTCGTAGTGACGCACGAGGCCGTTGAACGTGAGCGGCGCACCGAGGCCCGTGTAGATCACGTCGTGCTCGACGTCGGAGCGCTTCTCGATCTCGTGGGCCATCTGCTGCGCCACGGCGAGCGTGCGCTCGAGCGGCGTGCCGGGCGGCATGTCCACGAGTACTTCGAACTCGCTCTTGTTGTCGAACGGCAGCATCTTCACGGTCACGAGCTTCACGGCGAACAGCCCCATGACCGCGATGAGCAACGCGAAAAGCCCGCCGAAGAACACGAGGCGGTCCTTCGGGCGGTCGATGAGCTTCGCCATGTACGCGCGGTACAGGACGTCGAGCTTCGACTCCTTCTCCTCGTGCGCGTGGCCGCCCGTGGCCTTCAGGACGCGGCGCGCGGCCCACGGCGACACCATGAATGCGACGAGCAGCGAGAACACCATCGCGAGCGACGCGCCGATCGGGATGGGCTTCATGTACGGGCCCATGAGCCCGCCGACGTAGGCGAGCGGCAGGATGGCGGCGATCACCGCGACCGTGGCGAGCACGGTCGGGTTGCCGACTTCGTCCACAGCCTCCACGACGCGCGTGTCGGTGTCGCGCGAGTCCTTCATGGCGAAGTGACGCGTGATGTTCTCGACCACGACGATCGCGTCGTCGACCAGGATGCCGATCGAGAAGATGAGCGCGAACAGCGTGACGCGGTTGAGCGTGTAGCCGAGGAAGCGGTAGAGGAAAAGCGTCAGCGCGAGCGTCACGGGAATCGCGATCGCGACGACGACGGCCTCGCGCCGGCCCAGCGCGAGCGCGATGAGCACGATCACGGACAGCGTCGCGAGCAGCAGGTGGACCATGAGGTCGTCGGATTTGTGCTTCGCCGTCTCGCCGTAGTCGCGCGTCGTGGTCACGTCCACGCCGGCGAGCAGCGCGGGCTTCAACTCCGCGACCCGGCCGTGGAGGAAGTGCACCATGTCCGTGGCGTTCACGCCGGGGCGCTTCGCCACCTCGACCGTCACGGCCGGCCGCGAGCCGTGCTCGCGGTCGCCGAGAAAGACGTAGTTCGTGTGCTCGACGGCACCGTCGGCGACCTTCGCCACTTCAGAGAGCCGCACCGCCCGGCCGCGGCTCGACGGCACCATCACGGCACGCAGTTCGTCCGCGCTGGCCAGCGGGGATTCCGCGCGCAGCGTGCTGCGCACGCCGCCGCCGACGAAGTCGCCTGCGGGCAGCGACAGCCCCGCGCCTTCGAGCGAACGCGCGAGCATGTCCACGGTCACGCCGGCGGCCGCCATGCGGGCCGGATCGGGCGCCACCGAGATCATGCGCGCTTCGCCGCCGAGGATCTTCACGCGCGCCACGCCCGGCGCCTTGCGCATTTCGACCGCGAGTTCGCTCGCGACACGGCGCAGGTCGGACTGGTCGGTCGCGGAGTCGCGCGCGGCGAGCGTGAGCGCGAGCACCGGCACGTCGTCGATCGCGCGCGGCGAGACGTTCGCGACGAACGCGCCCGGGGGCAGCGTGCCCTTCGCTTCGTCGAGTCGCGTGCGCACGCGGGTCAGCGCCTGGTCGGGATCGAACCCGACCTTGAAGCGCAGGATCAGCGCGGCTCCGTCGTCACGCGAGATCGAATAGAGGTATTCGAGGTCGGGGATCTGCCACAGCGCGCGCTCGAGTGGAGACGTGAGTTGGCGTTCGACCTGCCCGACCGGAAGGCCGGGCCAGGCGACCATCACGTCCACCATGGGCACCTTGATCTGCGGTTCCTCTTCGCGCGGCAACGTCGCCGTGGCGAGCAGTCCCAGCAGGATCGAGGCGAACACCGTGAGCGGCGTCAGCTTCGAGTGCAGGAACATCCCGGCGATGCGGCCGGCCAGGCCGACGGTGTGGAGTTTCTTGCTCACGACGCCACCTTCACCTTGCGGCCGTCCGCGAGGCCCTTCGGGTCCACGATCACCGCGTCGTCGGAGGCGAGCCCGGCGAGCACTTCGACCGTGCCGCCGTTCGTACGGCCGACGCGCAGCCAGCGCAGCCGGGCGACGTCGCCTTCCGCGACGAACACTCCGGTCAGGCCGCCGCGCGTCACCAGCGCGCCGACCGGCACGCGCAGCGCAAGGGGCACCGCGGCGCCGGAAGCGCCTGAGTCTCCCGAAAGCCTCACGCGCGCGAACGCGCCGGCTTCGAGCGCCGCGCCGCTCGCGGGGCGGAAGCGCGCCACTCGAGAACGCGTGTTCGCGTCCGTCATGCCGTCCACGCGCACGAGCGTGGCGGCCGACCAGTCGCCGTCGCCGATCTGGTACTCGGCCCGCGCGGCGCCGGAGGCGCCGGCCGACTGCAGACGCGAAAGCTCCGACTCCGGCACGCTCGCCGTGATCTCGCCGACGTCGCTCGAACGAATGTCCATGAGCGGCATGCCCGGGCCCACGGTCACGCCGACGTCGGCGTGGCGGCGCACGACGACGCCGTCGAACGGCGCCTCGAGCGTCGCGCCGGACTGCAGCCCATCCACCTGCGCCTTCGCCTGCGCCCACGCGGCTTCGGCGCCGCGGCGCTCGGCCTGCGCGCCCTCCAACTCGCGCAGCGCGGCGACGCGGTTGGCGTAAAGCGAGTCCATGCGCGCTTCCTGCCTGCGCGCCATGTCGCGCGCGACCGTCGCGGCGGCGAGGCCGGCGCGGGCGCCGTCCAACTGCGCGCGCGTCTCGGGCGCGTCGAAGGTCGCGAGCGTCTGCCCGCGCCGGAAGCGGTCGCCCTCGCGCAGCGGCAGCGACGTGAGCCGCGCGCCGAGCCGCGCGGTGAGCGTGACCTCTTCGCGCGCCGTCACGCGCGCCGGCAGCACCAGCGCGTCGGGGGAACCGGACGTCGCGCGAAGGACGGTCACGTTCACGGCGGGGCCGAGATCGCGCTCGGCGGTTTCGTGCGAGGCGCCACCGCCGCATGAGGCGAGCGTGATCGCGGAAACGGTCGCGAGCGCAACGAACCGGAGGTTCGTCATGATGTTCATTTCAAGTCTCCCATGGCGTGCAGCAGCCGGTAGTGCGCCAGGATCACGGCGCCGGACGCTTCGACTTCGGAGGAACGCGCGAGCGACGCCTCGGCGTCGGCCGCGAGCAGTTCGGAAAGCGGCAGCAGGCCCGCGTGGTAGCGCAGCGACGACAGCCGCAGCGCGTCCTCGGCCGCGGCGCGGCCGGCGCGCGCGGCGTCGGCGCGCTCACGCGCGACCGCGTCTTCGGTGCGCGCGGCGGCGAGACCCGTCGCCATGTCGCGCTCGAGCGCTTCGGCGGTGGCACGCGCCTGCGTCGCCTTGGCGCGGGCGGCGCGCCATTCGTTGAAGCGCTGCGCGCCGTCGAACAGCGGCAGCTCGGCCATCACCGCGACCATCCAGCGGCGCTCGTAGTCGCCACCCGACCACGGCTTGTAGTTCGAGACCGAGAGGCGCGAGTTCAGGCTCGGCAGCAGCCGCAGTCCGGTCGTGACGGCTTCGGAGCCCGTGGCCTTCGCGGCCTCACGCGCGGCCGTCAGTTCCGCGCGCGATGCGCCTGCGCGCTCGGGAACCGGCGCGAACGCGTCCGGCGCCGGGACGACGAGGTCGTCCGCGCTCACGTCCGCCTTCACGATCTTCGCGAGGTGCGCGACCGCCACGGCCAGCCCACGCCGCGCGCCGATCGCGGCCACCCGCGCCTGCGCCTGCCGCGCCGCGGCCCGTAGTGTGTCGAGTTCGGGCACCTGGCCCATGCGCCAGCGCTCGACCGCCGCCGCGCGCATCGCCGTCGCGGCCGCGAACGACTGCTCGGCCGCCTTCGCGCCCTCGCGCGCCTGCAGCGCCTGCACGTAGGACTCGACCACGGCGATCAATCGCGTCGCGACCTGCGCCTGCTCCATGGCCGTCGCCGCCTTGCGGTAGTGCGACGACACGAACGGCGCGGTCAGCTCGCGTCCGCCGTTGAAGAGCGGCTGGTCGAGCGTGAGGTTGTACTGGATCGCGCTCTGCGCGTCGGGCTGGTTGAGCGACGGGATGGCGAAATCCGCCATGCCGAAGCGCCCCTGCCAGAGCTTCTGCGAGAACAGCACCGCGGGGTCGTCGGTGCGCGTGAAACCGGACGAAGCGGTCAGGTGCGGCGAGAGCATCGCCCACATCTGGCTCGCCTGCGCGCGGCCGAGGTCGCCGCCCGCACGGGCGGCGGTGAAGCTGGGGTCCACCTGCCGGGCGCGGTCGAGGACGCGGTCGAGCGTCCACGGTTCCGCGCCGGAGGGCGCCGGGGCCGCGAGCAGGGAGGCGGCGCATAGAGCGATGGCCGCCGCCTTTGCTACCATGCCGCCCCGCGGACGGGGATTCCGGATCGGAAGGGTGTGGTTCATGGGGTTCCGTCGGTGGAAGAAGTCCATCGTGTTGTGGTGAACGGGATTCGTGGCGTGGGAGCGTGCAAGTGGGCAAAGGATTCGTGGCGGCGGTGCCGGGCGCGAAGGCGGGACGCAAGCCCGCCAATGGTGCGGCTGCGCTGAGCCGGGCCGAGGAGACGCGGCTGCTCAAGGCCGCCCGTACGGGCGACGAGAAGGCGTTGCGTGAGATCGTGCAGATGGTCTCCGGTCCCGCGTATCGGTTCAGCATGGGCTTCTGCCGGAACACCGACGACGCCGAGGACCTCGTGCAGGATGTCATGGCCACGCTCCTGCGTTCGCTCGATTCCTTCCGCGGAGAATCCAGCCTCTCGACCTGGACCTACATCGTGGCCAAGCGCGCCTGCGGCCGGCGCCGCCAGCGCGCGAAGCGGCAGATGTCGATCGAGGACCTGGGCCCGAACGAGGCCGACCGTCCCGATCCGGGGCCGGGCCCGTCGCACCGCGCCGAGAACAGCGAACTCTCGGCGGCGCTCGAGGCCGCGATCGCTTCGCTGCCCGACGCTCAGAAGCAGGTGCTCGTCATGCGCGACGTCGAGGGCCTGAGCGCGGCCGAGGTCGGCAAGGTGCTCGGGCTGGGCGAGCGTGCGGTCAAGTCGCGGCTGCACCGCGCGCGGCTGGTGCTGCGCGAGAAGCTCGCGCCGTACGTGAAGGGCGGCGACGCGCCCGCTCCGGCCGAAAGCTGCCCGGACACCGCGCTCATGCTCAGCCGCTACATGGAAGGCGAGCTGAACGCCACCGTGTGCAAGCGCATGGAGGAGCACGTGAGCCAGTGCCCCTCGTGCGGGGGCACGTGCGAGTCGCTCCGCCAGGTGCTCGGCGCGTGCCGCACGCACGGCGACCGGCCGCTGCCCGAGGACCTGCGCAAGGCCGTGCGTTCGGCCGTGAAGATGGCGATCGCCACGCGCTGACCGGCGCGCGGCGGTCGCCGCCCATCAGTTCGGCGTTTCGGTTTCTTCCTCGCCGGGCTCGTCCGTTTCGATCGTCGAGATGTGATGCGCGATCAGCTCGCGCGCGGCTTCCGCCTGCTGCGCGTCCACCTCGATGCGGATCGGGCCGAGGATGGGATTGCCGCCGAGCAGCATGCGTCCGCCGATCAGGTCCTGTGTGAACTCGTTGAGCACGAAGCAGGGAATGCCTTCGGCTTCGAGCAGCGACTGCACCACTGGCGGCAACAGCGGGTCGTACGTCTCGAGGACGATGACGGGCTCGGATCTCACGGCGTCGTTCATGTTCGCCTCAATGGTAGAGGGACTTGATCGAACCCCAGGTGGTGTTGCGTACGGGTACCGGCGGGCAGGAGTAGCCGACGTCGTACACGCCGTACCACGCGTTCTGCCAGGACGCGAAGCCCCAGTCCTGCCAGTTCGTGAGGATGTAGTCGCCGACACCTTGCGGTTGGGCGAGCCGGCAGGACGTGAAGGCGATCGCGACCGGCACGTTGCAGCCCGAGCATGCGCCCGTGCCCACGGTCTTCGCCTTCGAGAGGTTCAGCTTGAACGCGTAGTACTCCGTGCCGGCAGTGAGGCCCGTGACGAGGCTGGTGGGTATCGCGAACGCGAGGCGCATGCGGGCGCGTTCGTTCGTCAGCCCCGGATAGATCGCCGCGCCCACCTGCCACGACCCGATGCCTCCCACGCCCTGCCCCTGCCAGTAGTCGGCGCAGTGGTAGGGGCCTTCGACGAAGTCGACGCTGCCGAGCGCCGCGGTCGTGCGGCACGTGCCCGCGTTCTTGAACTGCCACCAGTCCGGGATTTGGCCGCCGTTGGCGATGAAGTCGAGCACGATCTCCTCGCCGACGAAGGCCGTGACGCCTTCGGGTGGAACGAATGACCCGACAAGATGGAACTGATCGGGACCATTCGTGTCGCAGGCGAAGGACTGGTTGCACGAGCCGAACGTGCCGCAGTCGTTCCAGGCGAGATTCACGCCGTAGGCGTGCGTGCGCAGCGGGAAGGCCACGAGTGCGAGCAGTGCGCTCGCGAGAATGAGCAGGCGTCGCATGGCAGGTCTCCGGTTCGCGGCGCTCGCATGGGGAGCGCCTGCCGGAAGGGTACGCCCGGCGGAGCTTGCTGCCACGCGGTATCTCGGGCGGGGGAATGGTCCGAACGGCCCGCGCCGGTCCGGGCTGCCGGTGGAGGCTACCGGTACTGCGCCTTGATCGAGCCCCAGGTGGACCGGTGCACCGGAACGGCGGCCGGGCACGACCAGTACTGCAGACTGTTCGGGTACCGGTAGCTGCCGTGCTGCCAGGTCGCGATCCTGGAGTCGTACGACGGCGAAAGTGTGACCGGGTTGGTGATGCGGAAGTCGCCGACTCCCGCGGGCTGCGTGAGCGACACCTTGTCGAGCCGCATCGCCATGGGCGTGGTGCATCCCGCGCACGCGCCGGCCCCGGTGGTCTTGTCGCGCAGGATGCGCACGAGACACGAGTAGTACTCGCGCGAAGCGTCCATGGGGCCCGTGGTCTCGATCGGCACCGCGAAGATCATGAAGAGCAGCGCGCGGTCACCGCTTCCCACGTACTGCATGTTGTACGACGCCACGCCCCCCGCGCCCATCGCGGACCAGTAGTCCTCGCAGCGCGTGAGTCCCGCGGAGGGGAAGTCGATGCTCGCCTGCAGTGACGTCTGGCGGCAGGCACCGGCATTGCGGAAGGTCCACCAGGACGGCAGGTAGCCGCCGTACGAAAAGACCTCGAGCCACACCTCCTCACCCGAGACGCGGGTCGTCCCCGCCGGCGGCACGAACGAGGCGACGAGCGTGAACGGCGCGCCGGTGTTCCCGTCGCACGCGAACGCCTTGTCGCAGTGCCCGCCGGCGCCGCAGTCGTCCCAGGCGAGGTTGAGGCCCGCGGCCTGCGCGAGCGAACTCGTCGCGAGCAGTGCGACGACGACGAGCGAAAGGAGAGTGCGCTTCATGTGAATGGCTCCGGTCCAACGTGAGGTGTGGCCCGGGTGGTACTGCGCCACCGGAGAGGTCCTGCGGGGGAGGTGAAACCATAAGCCGGGTATTCCGGTCGGCATAGCGCAATGTCGTATCCCGAGGCCGGGTCGACAGGCCGGGTCACCCGTCCTAACCTGCCGCGCACGTTCACCGCAGGCCGAACGCCATGGAGGTGCGCATGTCCCAGACCCCCGATGCACCGGATCACGCCCGGCGCGAGTTCCTGAAGCTCGCCGGCGCCGCGGCCCTCGCTGCCGCACTCCCGCCCGCCTCGCAGGCCTTCGCGCAGGGCGCGCCCGCCCCGGCCAAGAAGCCCGCCGCGACCACGACGCCCGCACCCGCCGCCACGGCACCGGAGGCGCCGGCTCCGCCATCCCAAGCAGCGCCTGCCCCGCCCTCCCAGGACGCGCTCGCTCTCGCCGCCGTCCTTCGCCGCCGCGTGAAGGCGCAGTTGACCGACGCGCAGTGGGAGAGCATCGCCCGCGACTTCGACTTCGATCTCTCGCTCGGCAAGCGGCTGCGCGCGATCCCGTTCGCGAACGCCGACGAACCCGACGTCACCTTCAAGGCCTGAGGGGCGCATGAGCGATTCCGACCTGCTGTTCCTGCCCGTGCGCGAGATCGCCGCGAAGCTGCGTGCGAAGTCCGTCACGTCCGTCGCGCTCACCGAGGCGAGCCTCTCGCGCCTCGAGGCGCTCGGCCCGAAGTTCAACGCCGTGGTCACCGTCATGCGCGAGAGCGCGCTCGCCGAAGCGCGCGCCGCCGACGCCGAACTGCGCGCGGGCCGCTCACGCGGCCTGCTGCACGGCATTCCCTACGGCGTGAAGGACCTGCTCGCGACCAAGGGCGTGCCCACCACGTGGGGCGCCGAGCCGTACCGCACGCAGGTGTTCGACCACGACGCGACCGTCGTGCGCAAGCTGCGCGAAGCGGGCGCCGTGCTGGTCGCCAAGCTCGCGATGGTCGAGCTCGCCGGCGGCATGGGCTACAACCACGCCGACGCGTCGTTCACCGGGCCGGGCCTCACGCCTTGGAACACCGCGTTCTGGAGCGGCGGCTCCTCGAGCGGTCCCGGCGCCGCGGTCGCGGCCGGACTGGTCGCGTTCGCGATCGGCTCCGAGACGAGCGGCAGCATCCTCACGCCGTCGGCGTACTGCGGCGTCACCGGATTCCGCCCGACGTACGGGCTCGTGAGCCGCCACGGTGCGATGGCGCTGTCGTGGACGCTCGACAAGCTCGGGCCGATGACGCGCACCGCCGACGACGCGGCGATCGTGCTGTCGGCGATGGCCGGCGCCGATCCCGCAGACGAATCGTGCACGGGCCGCAAGTTTCCGTGGAGCGGGCCGGCCGTCTACAAGAAGCCGTGGCGCATCGCGGTGCCGAAGGGCTGCGTGGAAAAGGTGCAGCCCGCGGTGCGCGAGAACTTCGAAGCGGCGCTGAAGGCGATGGGTGGTGCGATCATCGTGACGCGCGACGTCGAGTTCCCCGACCAGCCGTGGGGGCCGGCGGTGAGCGCCATCGTGAGCGCGGAGGGCGCCGCGGCGTTCGTCGGGCTGCTCGAGTCCGGCGACGTGACCAAGCTGCGCTGCCCCGCGGATCACACGGGCGGCTACTCCGGGCTGATGCTGCCCGCGGTGGATTACATCCAGGCGCTGCGCGCACGCAAGCCCATGCGCGCGGCGATGGCGAAGCTGTTCGAAAGCTACGACGCGATCGCGACGCCCACGCGCGCCACGGTCGCCTATCCGGCCGACAAGAAGTTCGAGGACGCGTACCCGGGCGTGAGTGGCGGCCCCGCGGTGATTCCCGCGGGCAACCTCGCCGGTCTGCCCGCGCTCGCGCTGCCCACGGGCTTCGGCGAGAACGGACTGCCGACCTCGATCGCGTTCATGGGCCCGGCGTTCGGCGAGCAGACGCTCGCCGCCATCGGTGTGTCGTACCAGCAGAAGACGGACTGGCATCTCCGCCGTCCGTCCGGTGTGTGAAAGTCCCCTCGACCATTCGGGAGGTTGCATGAAGCGCTCAAGGACGATCCTCATGCTCGCCGTCGCGGCCGCGATCACGGCGGGCTGCAACGGTGACGTCGGCAAGCAGCTCGCGGGCAACGAACTCATGCGCACGCAGGTGTTCGACGCGCTCGCCGCCAATCCGCAGCTCGCGATGCAGGCCATCGACCGCGTCGTGCAGGGCGACACGCTGCGCGCGCAGGTCGTGGAACACCTGCTCGCGAACGACGAGATCGCGAAGCAGGTGCTCGTGCGCATCGGCACGAACCCGGCCGCGCTCGACATGGTCGTGGGCATCGCGGCCAAGGACAGCACCATGCGCGATCACCTCGTGACCCTCGTGAAGGGCATCGAGATGGCGAGCAAGTAGCGCAGCGATCGGCCGACGCGAGACGGCCCGCCGTGAGCGCGCGCTCACGACGGGCCGTTCGTCGCTTGGTAGCGTACGCGGTGCGTCAGGCGACCTTCTTCATCGCCTCGCGCGCGTCCCGCGCGTCCGCCAGGTGCTTCGCCGTCACGATCTGCAGCACGATCGGTTTGAGGCGTTCGCGGTCCAACTCGAGGTGCTCGGCGGCGAGCTTCGACTCGACGCGGTCGAGCAGGCCCGTGAGCGCCTGCGGCAGCGTGGTCGAATCCCCGCTCCAGTTCGCGCGCAGGTACTGCTCGGCGTCGGCCTCGAGTTCGCGGCTGACGCCCATGGCCTGCTTGGGGTCGAAACCGATCGCACCGGCGACGCCGCCACGGCGGCGGATCACGACGAGCAGCACGGCGGCGGTCACGAGCACGTCGAAGAGGATGAAGGCGACGATCCAGAGCGAGTTCATGTCGGACTCTCCGGGGTCAGGATGCCTTGCGCAGCGTGCGGCCGAGTTCTTCGGCGAGCGCGGCGAACGGATCGTGGGGATCGACTTCGGCCTGCGGGAGCGGCGTGATCTCGGCGCCGTGCGCTTCGGCTTCGAGCGGCGGCGGCGCATCCTCGGCGGTCGCCTGCGCCATGGCTTCGGCGATCGCCGACGCGGCGGCGGACGGCGGCCCGGCGTGTGCGGCCGGGGCCGGCGTGGCCGGCTCGGCGGCGGCGCCCGAGGGCGCAGGTGACGGGGCGACGGCCGGCGCGGCGACG